>CAMWHE010000035.1 GCA_947173955.1 uncultured Bacteroidales bacterium
CGATGCCACGGGGGCGCCCGTCCGTCAGACCGCAGCGATGAAGAGCGGACTGTGGATACCTGCTCCGATGCCTTTAGCTCCGTCTTCCACCGCCAACTACAGCTACACATCGCTCGGACAGCCGGAAACTGTCAGCTACGGCTCTTCTAACGCTGTCAATTACAGCTACAACCTGCGCGGACAGGTAAAGGAAATAGCCACCAAAGGATTCACGCAGAAGCTATGGTATGAGGACGGAGGCACCCATCCATGCTACAACGGCAACATATCCCGTATGCAGGTCATCGGAGTAGTAACAGACTATCAGTATGACAACCTTAACAGATTAATCGCAAGTACGGCTACAGACGGATATAACACATCCTACAGATACGATCTCAACTCAGCGCCGCAGTCCATTCAGCGAAATGGAATGCTGTCTGACTTCTGGTCGACAGGCCTTGTCGACGACCTGACAATGACCTATGACGGCAACAGGCTTATAAAAATTACTGACGATGCCGACCCCGTCATCCTGGAGGAGTCGCACGACTTCCCAAAAGTGTCGGCAACACTCTCCTACGACTCCGAGGGACGGCTCTACAGCGATTCAGGCCGCGACATCGAGAAAATCACGTATGCGCCCAACGATATGCCGATGACCATATTCGGTCAACATGGCTTGATCAAGACTCAGTACGCTTATGCGGCCGACGGACGGAAACTCTCCGTAGCCTATGGCAACAGTTATACGACATCAATTACCGATACACGCTACTACGTCGGACCGATCGAATTTGTCAAGAGTTCGGGAGCGAATTCAAAACTGACACTTCAGCGCGTCAATCTGCCGTGGGGCTTCCTCGACTCCGAGGGGTCGCCGTTCGTCAACCTTACAGACTATCAAGGCAATATCCGCGCTGTCACCCGAATGAGCGATGTAGTAGACAACATAGATTATTATCCATACGGCCTTCCGAAAGCTTCTAATCCGGGCTACGTATCACGCTACAAATACTCCGGCAAAGAGTTCGAGACCCGCGGCGGCCTCGACCTCTACGACTTCGAAGCCCGTATGCAGCTCCCCGCCGCCGGCCTCTTCTCCCGCCCCGACCCAAAAGCCATCAAGACGCCCGGACTCAACACCTACCTCTACTGCGCCGCAAATCCAATCATGTATACCGACCCAACCGGCGAAGATGTTTGGAAAATTAATGAAGCGGGAGAAATTGTAGAACATATTGCAACAACTTATTTTGACAAATTGGAATTTGTCAATAGTGAAGGTAAAGTTATTGTAAACGAAGAGGGAATAGAACAAAGCTTGACATTTGAATATGGTACGATTAAACATTCCACTGGAGAATATTCTCAATCTTCAGAGCAGTATGGGCATATATCCGGTAAATATGATATATTCACAATCAAAGGCGACCTGGCGGCAACACCGGTATTCGAAATGTTTTCTAGGAATGTTACAGCGAAGACAAGTAATGAAATTGGATTACTTCGTATCGGATCTACAGGAAAGAGTCTTAATTATGTAACTTCTGCTCATATCGCCCATATGGAACCTGGCATTCCCGATTTATTTTCAAAAAAAGTCAAAGAGGGTATTTATGTTAGAGAAGTAACACATTCCCATACAAATGATGCGACTCCTTCGCCTGGTGATATTGGAGCGGATAAACAAATGCTAAAGCGTTATAGGTTCAAAAACGAAATAAGATTCAAAATATATGATTCAACTAAAGATTGCTATAACCCATACGATCCAAAAACGCTTTAATAAAAACACCCTAAAATGAAAAAAGCAGCATTCTTTTTAGCTTTTATTACTCCCTTTTTGTTATTGGGGCAGATTCCACTTTCAAAATATCTGAATGAGGATAACATCCATATAGCTTCGGACTGGAGTCGAGAAGGATGTCAAGGTTCTGACATAAAAGATATATATACACGTGCCGAAGTAGTAGATTCTGTGTTTATGGATATGATAGTCGACGTAATATATGATGTATGGCACAACGATTCTATCTATAATTTGATAACAACAGAATATTATCCTTATAATGAGCGATCTGAACATTGGACATATGCGAACATTTCCATAACACACCGTGACAGTATATCGCATAGTGACTTTTACAAGATTAATCAAAAATTAATCCCGGCAGGATATAATGAGCAATATATAAAAGATTCCCAGTTCCTTGAAGTAAGTATCTGTTTCTATCATTTACCATATCACACTCCATACGGAAAATTCTATACAAACTATAAGGGTCGGGATTACTTTTTTGATAATACAATTATTCTAAATCCGACATCCGGGAAGAAAGAGATACTAATTAAGGAAGATCCGGATTGGGCATCCAATTTATGGAATTATGTCAGAGTATTTTTCATTTACTTAGACGGAAAGTTATACCTTGATCCATTTGACAACTATTGGAGGGACGCATTTTAAATGGCTTATCTTGCCGTATTCACATACTTATTTACATTGGTTGTTTCCTTCTATATAACTCAATTATATCATAAAAGATATTACTGTTGGAGGAGGGTGCCGAGATTGCCCCAGATGACGAGAAGCACCTGACTGAGCGCATAGGCTATCGTGTAGCTCATAGCCGGAACCGTCGAGCCGACAGCCTCCTGCACGGCACCGAGCGACGGGGTCGACGTGCGCGCTCCCGCACAGCATCCGAGCGTGATAGCGGGATTGAATTTAAACACCTTATGTCCGAGCCAGAGCGCGATCAGCAGAGGAATTGATGTCACGACGACTGCTACCAGAAGGATGCCGGGGCCGACGGTCTGCAGTCCGCTGATAAATTTCGGAGCTGCCTGGAGGCCTACGATAGCGATGAATACATTAAGACCCAGGTGATTCATCAGCCAGAGTGCCGAGTCGGGTATCTGACCGAACGTAGGCCGGCGGGAGCGCAGCCAGCCCAGAGCCAGTCCGCTGAGAAGCGCACCGCCACTTGTGCCGAAGCTGACAGCCGACGATCCGATATGGACGCTCAGCGCTCCTAAAAATCCTCCTATGGCGAGAGCCAGACAGGTGAACATGATATCTGTCGTATTCGTGGGCCGGTTCATGTGGCCGAGATGATCGGCGGCGCCTTTCAGATTGTCGCTCCGCCCCATCAGAACGAGGGTATCACCTTTCTCAAGGTGCGTATCCGGAGCAAAGTCGACAGGCTTTCCGTCGCGGCTGACCGAACGTATCACGACTCCGTGCATATACCGGCGCCGATACAGCTCATCGACGGTCAGTCCGTCGATATTCTTTCTGACAACGAGTACAGGCACTTTCTCAACGGGATAGGACAACAGCTTGCTATCGCTTATCTCCCGACCGATATATGCCTGCTCATCGAGCATATATTCACGTCGGCCACAGATGACTATCTTATCTCCCTGATGTATCATTGTCGTCGGAGCGCCCCGGAGTATCTTGCCCTGCCGCTCTATCCGTTCGATAAATACATAGAGGCCGTTATCTCTCAGATATCGCTCGGTCTGCTCTACCGATTTCGGGAATAAAAAAAAGTCGTTCTCCACCATATATGAGCGGAAAGCCACAGCTCGCATCGCATCCGTATTGGCAGGATCATTCTCCCACGCGCGCGGATCCATCTCTGCCTCAAGAGCGGATGTCTGCGCTTTGACTTTGTCGATGCCGCCGAGCAGCTTAGGACCGAAATTGCCGAGAATGATGACGGCGCCGAGGGTGCCGATTATATAAGTCACTGCATAACAGACGGTCAGCAGATCCAGATTCTCCTCTTTCAGGCCGGCATCCATATTGAGCGACGAAATAGCGTCGCCTGAAACGCCCAGCAGGCTCGACGATGTCTGCGCCCCGGAATAGAGCCCCATGCTTTCACCGACGTTGTAGGCCATAAGCCGGGCGGCTATCATGGTTGTCGCGAAGCACAGCACACTGATGCAGAGCGCAAAAAGACCCTGTTTAAGTCCGGAGCCACGCAGCGAACTGAAAAATTTCGGCCCGACACTATATCCTATCGAGAACAGGAACATCATGAAGAACACACTCTTGATCTGTCCCGATACCGGAATGTCGAGCTGCCCGATGAGCAATCCCGTAAGCAGCACGGCTGTCACGCTTCCGAGCGCAAACGACTTAAATCTGACTTTACCGATATAAAATCCCACCCCGACGGTCAGAAAGATCGCGATGGCGGGATACTGTCGTAGAATATTTATCACTGTTTCCATAATATAAGCATAATGTCTGAGTCAGAACGGATTCAGCCGATCATATTATGTAAACATACGACCTGCTTTCGATGTTCACGCTCAGAAAGCGCAGCGGCTCATTCCTCCTCTGCAGCGTAGTCATCCAAAGCACGGCGGATTTCGCTCCAGAGTCCCATTCGGTCGATCTGCGACAGATCGAAGATGCGAAGGTTGCCGGTCTTATTCAGGCTCATCATGGCCGCATTGTAGATATTGTTAGGATTGTCAGCAACAGTGTCATGATTGACGGCATAGAGTGACCCCACAAGTTTGCAGTCGCCGCGCAGCAGGGTGTCAGCCCGGTTATACGCAAACTCTATCGACTCGTTATCGTCAGCTCCGTGTACCCTTTCAAGATATGCTCCGGCAGCAAATACATCGAGGTAGGGAGCGAATCCGGCCGCCTGATACTCCTCGGAAGCATACGGATATGCCTGAACCCAGGGGGAACGGGGCGACGCCCAGTTCTGCCCCGAAGCATTCAAGGCATGAATCCATGTGGCTGCCCAATACTCCACATCTACGCAGGGACGGATGGCATGGATTGAATCGGAGACATTATGTATGAAATCAGATATCACTCCGGCGCGCCATGCCCACCATTGATTTATCAGTTTTCCGTCGACGCGGTTGCCATCGGCGTCGTAGCTGAACACGTCGGACGGCCAATTTTCAACTTCATGGCCGAGGTATTTTTCAAACTCGCGGCGTGACAGGTCGGAAAAATCGCTCTCAGCGTCAGGATAGCGGCAGTAATCCAGTGAAAAACCATCGACGTCATATTTTTTCACAAGCTCAAAGATAAGCTTCTGAGCCAGTTGCTGCGCTTCCGGATTGGCTGGATTCATGAATGCCGCGGCCTTGCGCGTGTCGCGCATATCGCCCATCGTCCCGTCCGGCCGATACTCGACAGTCAGCAGCGGGTCAAAACATGAGTCCTGATAGCATATACCGCGCTGCCAGTAGGGCGAACCGCACGGGAATACGGAGAATGAGGCTGTCAGCCGCATACCGAGACGATGACACTCGTCAAGGAAATACTGCAGATAGTCCCAGTCGCGGCCGAGAGGTTCTTCGGTTATCCCCTCTATATAGTCAAGATAAGGCAGATAGTCACTCCGGTAGAGTACTTTACCGTAATTCGGCTTTACATCGAGGACGATGTGATTGAATCCGGCATCAAGGCATTTTTCCAGATAGTATGTGATGGAATCCTTTGAGCTGAACCGCAGGAAGTTGGCGTCGGCGCCGATTGACACATATACCACCGGCTCCGACTTGACCTCGGATGACTTTCTCTGACCGCCGCAGGCTGCTGTCACAGCTAAGACGGCTATAAGTAACAGATTACATTTCATAATGTCACAAAGATATAAAAGAAATCGCAGACTGCGTTGCCAAAGGAACACAATCTGCGATTGATAATTTCATATAACTTTAATAGACAAGTTCAAGATCATCGAGGTACATTACCGAGGGACCGCCGGTGTAGTAGTCGCCGTAGCGGCTTGCGGAGGCTACCACAACAATGTTGCTTGCCTTGATGTCTGTACGATGATAGTCGAGAGGTATTTCAAACTCGATAAGTCCGTCGCCGGGTGTAGCCTCGGTAAATACCTTTTCTCCATAGGCTATCACCTTCGGATCGGAAGCCTTGAATCCATAGCTGTCGATATTCTTTGTAGCCACGATCTGAGGCCATCCGGAGTATGAGCTGTAAGACATCTTGGTATCGTCAAGAATGCCTATGTAGATTATGCCGGTATCCATGTCGCCCTTATTGATTGTCACACCGGAAGGCGCTCCGTTGACATCAGAGATAGCGGCGGGAGTATACTTTATGTAGCCTTTAAGTGCCTTCGGACGTGTAGACCATGGACGACCCCATCCGAGGATACCCTTGGTAAGATTCTCCGTTCCGAGGAATTCTCCTACGAAAAGGTTGCCGGCTGCAAATGCTATGGCAACTTTTTCCGAAGCAAGTTTAGCTGAATAGTTACCGCCGTGCTTGGGTGACTCGCAGGGGGTGGTAAGAGTAGTATTCGCCGTAGACGAGCCTTTGTTGCCTGAATCCCAGAACATGCTGCCTCCTTCCTTGTAGATGCGCTGCACTTTGCCTTCCATAAACCAGTCCTCGAAGCCGCAGTTGGGAAGCTGCGCGGCTGCTTCGGTGGTAAACTCCTGGATATTGGTGGAAACGAAATCAGTGGCTGCTGATGTGTATTCGTAAGTAGTTCCGGGGATGAGACCCGTCAGTACGACAGTGAATTCCATACCTTTCTCCCAGCCGGCGCGTGACAGCGGAGTAGCCTCGGCAAATTTCCAGTCTGACTCGCCCTTGACACGGTAGTTGAATCCGACATTTTCTGCATTCGCTTTCATGACGGTACCGCTCAATGTGGCCTGAGTAGCCCATGTGGTGGGTGCGTCGGCAGGTACGGGCTTAGCGTCGACAACCGCATCTGTTATGATGATGTCAAGCGCTCCAGTGCCGGTCTTATTGTTTTCGTCGGTGGCGGTTATGGTAATTTTGTATTCCCCTTCGTCGAGGCGATTGAGCAGTTCAGGCTCGAAAGTGATCTTCATGTCGTCACCGGAGTCCTCGCGTATCACTCTGACGTGCTTTATTCCATAGGATTCAAGTAGTTCGTGAAGCACCTCGTTTCCACTCTCATGTACGTAGAGGATATCGAAGTTATTGGCTCCTGTCTCGCCTAAGATATGATCCATGCCGTCGATCTTCACAATAACGGAAGCCAGCTCATTTGTGGCCGTAATGAAGAATCCCTGACGCTCGGCGGCACCCTTCTCGGCATAATACGGGACATCGAGCGACTGGTAGACACCGATTACCTGCGGAGCAGACATAATAGTGATTTCATCGTTGATCACCAGAATGTTTTCGTCGATCTCGATGTCGAAATATGCACCGCCTGTCTCCACACCGACCTCCGTATAGCTGACATTGAGCACATATTCCGTACCAGCCTTTGCATTTTCGATGACACCGGCCTGCTCATAATCGCGGCCGCGCTCGTCCTTGCCGGTCAGCGTGTATGTAAGATCCTTGTCGCGGGAATTCATCATAAAGTAGCCGCTCCGTTCGTCCTTACCCTTCCACTCAAGAGAGCCGCAACTATGGCCTACGGTAAGATTTATATCGGAAAGAACAAGGTCAACTGACTCGTCATAGCGCACAGAGACAGCAGTATTGGCCAGCGTACAGGTCAGATCGACCTGTTTGGCTACACCGGCTTCGATGATGAAGCGCTTGACGCCCTTGAAATAGCGCGATGTAAATGATGCAGGCACTGAGTCGCCGGCCCAGGCTTCAGCAAGATATGAACCGCCCTGAAGCCAGATACCGTCCGTCGGAACGGAGGCTATGCCGTTATATTCCCTGACAAGGCCTTTGGCGCTTGATATCCAGATCTTGCATGACTCCGAAAGCTGAGCAACCTCGCCGTCGGCAAAGGCGCGCGACTTCCGCAGCTCTGTGCTCACACGGGGGTGCAGCATCAGGCGACCCTCGCCCGCGTGGCCGTCAAACTTGTCAGAACAGCCTGATGAAGCCATACCGACAACGGCAGCTGCAAGTATATATGCAATCTTTTTCATCCGACTATTCATTTACGAAATTAAGTACTAATGTTTTTTCATGGTTCTGAGCGTCAGTCACCTTTATCTCGAAGCTGTGGGGTCCCTCAAAGGCCGGAAGCAGCGGCACAAATGTGGTGATCACGAAGTCGACCGACTTCTTGCCGATGACATTTGCTCCGGTCGGGAATCCGAGCTGAGTCAGAGCGTCTTCCTCTTCCGCGTTTCTGGGATGCGCGAGATCGAAGTTTTTTGGGAGACCGATATTGCCGAGTTCCTCTTCATTGAGGCCTACCGAATTGATGGTCACCTCAAGCTTCTCGATGCCATGCTCGGCATTGATTGTCACTAAGGCAGCCTTCTGACCTTCACCTTCCCCGAAATCGGGGGCATGATTGACATTGCCGTCCGAGAGGTCGAGAAGATCATTGTCAGCCTTATCCTTGCTGGTAAACGAGATGCAATCGCCCGTAGGAGGTGTGGGATCATCGGGAGGAGTAGGATTGTCGGGCCATTCCTCCTGTCCGGGGCGCTGTCCATTGATGATATCTTCATCGCCGGTCTGCACATTTCCGCCCAGATTTCTGTCAACGACGGTAAAGTCGACATTCACGCCGCTTGTCGGATCAAAGAAACCGGTCTCAATGGGAATGTCGATTTCAGCACTCTTGAGTTTGAATGTAATTATACGGTGCTGACCCACTTCTATGTCAGAGAAAGTCTTGATTATGTGCTCGCCGTAGCCGTTGACCGTACCGGTAAACTCTGCCACCATAGTCGAGTTGCCGGGAAGCAGCTCGAAGTAACCCGCGCGGGTCTCGTCGGGGGTAAATACTAACGAGCCGTCCTCCGTGCCTGACGAGACTGTCATTATCTCGCATGAAAGGTCGCCGTCAGAAGCTGCGACGAGATCTTCCTCAAACACGACTGTCACCTTCAGATTTTTAAGAGAGCAGACCACGCTGCCGGCCTTGGTGACTTTATCCTTGACTATGGTAAAATCCTTAGAGCCTACGAAATAGGGGGTATCCCAGCCGGCGCGGACCAGTTCGCCAGAAACGACTTCAAGCCGATACTCACCGACATTGAATACAGGCAGACCGGGCATATCTTCATAAGTCCACTCTTCGACCACCACGTCGTCAGCCTTATTGATGACCTTTACTATGAATTTGGAGAGGTCGACCGACGCGGCACGGCTTTCGATGATCTGCTCCGCATTTTTCACGTCTACCTGAAGATCTTCGGTAGAGAGTGTGCCGGTACCGGTCTCATCAATGATGTTCGGCTCCCAGTTTTCCTTGCAACCCGACAGGCAGCCGAGCAATGCAAGCGATAGTATTGGCGGATATATGATTTTTTTCATTTCGGGTTCAATTAATAGTTAAGCAATAGGTCATCAATATAAAGGCTCGAACCAAGATACTCGCCGTCAGATAAGTTTCCAAAGGCCGGAGCCGTCATATATGTCGAGTTAGGCACCAAAGCGTCCTTATTGCCCGACGACATGAATGTTACCTGTATCTTGGCTGCCTTCGGCGCCAGAAGTGGATAAGACAGTTCTATTGTCTTTTTTGTATATTCTGCGACCGGAGTCAGCTGCACTTCCTGTGCCTGAGTGATCGGATTTCCTGCGGCGTCAAAGACCTCTATGTAGGCCGTGCCGTAATCACCGTTACCATCTTTTGCCTGCGAATACTTGTACCAGAATGTAAGCGACTTCGGACGAGCCTGACATGGCACGCCATAGTTCGGAGTACTGTCATATACCGGACTTACCCCTGTCCAGTCGCCAAGGAAAAGCTGGCCGGCCGATACATATTTGCAGTTACTGCTCCAGTTGCTGCCCGTAGCGCCTGCGCCGTTACTGCTGCCCCACCCTACAGTACGGATTATGGCAGCCTGTCCCGAGTGGGCATCGGTAGTCGGCTGAGTACCCGAAGTAGCGACGTAAGCACACCCCTTATGGTCGAACATACTCGTGCCGGAGCCACCTTGCGATGTCGTCACTGTATTATATGTGTCCCAGTGAGCGCCGGTTGCACCTGAAGCGAAAGGATAGTCGATCCACCAGTAATTTGACTGGCCGGGCGTGCGGCTCCAGTTCTCCATGTCGCGGTTGGGGAGGCGGAAAGGTGTCTCGGTGGTAAATGTAGCCGAGCTGCTCTTCTGTCCGTCGACTGTGATACGTGCCACATATTTCTGACCTGATGTCAGCCCCTCTACTCTCAGGGTCTCCCCGGAGACTTTCGCAGGGTACTCACGATAGGTTGTACCGCCATTGGTCGAGAGAAGCAGTTTGGCTCGTGCGGCCGCCTGGGCGGCAGGCTCGTCGAGAGCGGCAACCGTCAGGATTGCATAGGTGGAGAATGCATTACGGTCGTCGCCGATAAGGCTGTAGGGGAGCGGGCTACGGACTACAGTCAGCATCTCGTCAGCCTCAGCGAGGATCTCATCATTCTTCTGCACAAGCGCACGGAGACTGATGTCACGATCATCCGAGGCGAGACCGCTCACTGTCACTCGGTAGGTATTCTCAGCCGAGCGCGACAGAAGCTCCTTCGACACGATCTTAAGATCGTCCCATGTGCCGACGGCATTTCTGCTCTGAACGGTCACATCGTCAATACCGCTGCCGTTTGAAACAAGGTCAAGCGACATCGAGGTATCCTCGACAAGCACTTTCGACGGATTGGATATTGCAAGATAGCGTTTTTCTATCGTGACAGTAAGTCCGACCGATTCGGAGGTCTGCCCGAGATGGTCTGTCATCGTCAGTTTGAATGTCGACTCGTTGTTGGTCACTTCCGAATAGGGAATGTATGATATCACTTTGGACAGATCTATCATGGCCATATTCTGAGGATTCATCCACAGACCTTTTTCGACAAACCCATATTTCTGCATCAGAGCTTTCTCGTCAGCAGTGGCAGCCATTAGGTCGATGGACTCTGGCCAGCCGGCCTTGGTAAGCGCGGGACAGAATGTCTCGAGGACAACCGAAGCAAAGCCGCCGGGCGCGGTGAGTGTCATCTCCGCCGGGTCGGAGGGGCGGCTGCCGGCCGCGCTGAATATATTGCCGTCATTCTCAAACCCGACAGGCTCGATCACCGGAGCAGGCGTGTTGGTCAGATCCTGACTCAGATCGATCACGACATCTTCCAGATCGGGCATATCGTCAAACTTCAGCACGATAGATGAACTTCCGACATTACCTCCGTTGACATCAAGGGTAAGATGGTAGTGATTGGCGGCCTCGGCTGTGAATGTAGTAGCCTGATAAGTCGCCTGAGCTCCGTTTGGCTTGGTAACATTCACATTGACCGAGACCTGACCGGGAGCGACGTGCAGCGTGCGCGTCTCGTCGGATTTATGCTCGATCTTGTTGCCCTGCGATGTATTGAAGACAACAGTGTAGGCTGGAAAATATTTCTTGAAAGCATCAGTATAATCCACACCGACAAGTGCGTTGCCATACTTGGCTGTGAGTGATACCGTCGTAGTGATGTTCTCTCGTATCGAGAATTGTGTCGAGCCATAGAAGTGAGGCATTTCGTAGCCTTCATCCTCTTTATGGCCGTAAGTAGCCTCGAGTTTGTAAGTACCTACATTGAATTCCTTCTCTGCATCGAATTCAGCAAGTGAATTCCATGTATATTTTTTCCCGGTATGCGAGGTAAGGGTAAGCTTAAGGTCGTCAGCGGTAATTGCGGCTGCTCTTGAATCTTCACTTCCTCCCTTAACATTTACCGGGGTCTGATCGAGCGTCAGCTTCACATTAAATGAACCCTGACCGCTGTCACCCGAGGGCAAGTCTTCGCCACATCCGCCTAAAAAAGCGAGTCCCGTGACGGCCATACTATACAGGAGTGTTCGTTTCATTGTCAGTGTAATGATTAGTATAATCTCTATGTGCTTAGCTAAAATACGGGTATTTAGCAAAAAAATCGCCACAAATGTAGCGATTTTTTTCTTATTTCAATAATATTTCATGTTAAAACCCCTCTTTTGCGGGATTTTGTTCCTATAACGGATATCTATTTCGCCAAATCGGCGAATTATTTATTGACGCGGAAGCGGTCGATACCGTCGCGGAGGAAAGCCACGACCTGACGGGCAGCGGCTATGCCGGCGTTGATATTGGCCTCGGCGGTCTGGGCACCCATCTTCTTGGGAGTGAAGAATACTCGGCCTGCAAACTCCTTCTCCATCTCCTCAGCGGCATCGGGACGTACGTCAGCGACATATTTGAGATCCTTGCGCTCGCGAAGAGCCTCGATAAGACCGGGTTCGTCGATGACTTCCTTGCGGGCTGTGTTGACAAGCACGCCTCCTTTGGGCATCAGCGTCACAAGGTCATAGCCCACAGAGCCTTTTGTCTCTGCTGTGGCAGGAATATGGAGTGACACGACGTCATTGTCGGCGTAAAGTGATTTAAGATCATGCACAGGAGTTACTCCGGCTTCTGTCATGACCTGATCGGGACAGTATGGATCAAGAGCAGACACCTCCATCCCGAATCCCTTGGCGATACGGGCCACGTTACGGCCTACCTGACCGAATGCATGGATTCCGAGACGCTTGTCCTTAAGTTCTGTTCCGGAAGTGCCGTTATACATATTGCGTACTGCCATGACTGTCATACCGAACACCAGTTCTGCCACGGCATTTGAATTCTGGCCGGGAGTGTTTTCCACGCATACGTCGTGAGCCGTGGCTGCCGCCAGATCGACATTGTCATAGCCGGCACCGGCTCTGACTACTATCTTAAGCTGCTTTGCCGCATCAAGCACCTCGGCATCCACTTTATCGCTGCGGATGATAAGCGCGTCGGCATCAGCTACGGCCGCGAGCAAATCTGCGCGGTCGGTATATTTTTCCAGAAGCTCGAGCTCATAACCGGCCTCTTCGATCACCTGACGGATTCCGTCGACAGCTACTGCTGCAAAAGGCTTTTCAGTTGCTACAAGGACTTTCATTTTCTTTTCTACTTAGTAAGCCTTTATATTAATGTGTAGCCTCAAAATCCTTCATTGCCTCAACGAGTACTTTCACGCTCTCGATAGGCATAGCGTTGTAGAGCGATGCACGGAAGCCGCCCACGTCACGATGTCCCTTGATACCAACGATACCGCGCTGACCGGCAAACTCGATAAACTTCTGCTCGAGTTCGGCATACTCGGGACGCATCACGAAGCATACATTCATGATCGAACGATCCTCATGGCCGGGCACCGTAGCGACAAACATCTTGCTTGAGTCGATCGCTTCATACAGGCAGGCAGCCTTCTCGAGGTCCATCTTCTCGATTTTGGATATACCTCCGAGCTGCTTGTAGTATTTGAGTGTCTGAAGAGCGGAATAGATAGGAAGCACGGGAGGTGTATTGAACATCGAGCCCTTCTTGACGTGCGTACGGTAGTCAAGCATCGTAGGAAGCACGCGGTCGACATGGCCTAATGCTTCGTCGCGGACAATTACGATGGTCACGCCTGCAGGTGCAAGGTTCTTCTGGGCGCCTGCATAGATGAGGTCATACTTGGCCACATCAACCGGACGGGAGAAGATGTCGCTTGACATATCTGCCACCAGTCTTACGCCTCCCGCGTCCGGGTCACGGCGGATTTCAGTGCCGTAGATAGTGTTATTGGATGTATAGTGGAAATAGTCGCAGTCAGCGGGAACTGTGTAGTCCTTTGGGATATAGGTGTAGTTTTTATCTTTGGATGATGCAACGACATCAACGTCGCCAAAGAGTTTGGCCTCCTTGATGGCCTTTGACGCCCATACACCGGTATCGAGATAGCCGGCTTTCTTGGCGAGAAGATTCATCGGCACCATGGCAAACTGCATGCTTGCACCGCCTCCGAGCCACAGTACCGAGTAACCGGACGGTATCTCGAGAAGTTCTTTTACAAGGGCATCAGCTTCGTCTATGACAGCCTGAAATTGCTTGCTGCGATGCGATATCTCAAGAATCGACAAGCCCATATCGGCGAAGTTGAGCACTGCATCTGCCGTGTTTCTGATAGTATAGTCGCTCAGAATTGACGGACCGGCAAAGAAATTATGTTTTTTCATGACTCTTTGGAATGTGTTTATAGTTCGGAATTATCCGTGTTGTTTTGATGTGCAAAAGTAGCTATTTTTTATTAAATCCCAATCCGATTATGTAAATTTTTCCATAATCTAACGCCCCCACCGCGATTTCTGAAGCAAGTCAAGTTTTTCCTCCGCCGGATTGTCGGCAGCCGTCCAGAATCGCGTCCCGACGAGTGAGTCAGGAAGAAACTGCTGCCTTACGAAATGACCCGGATAGTCATGGGAATACTTATAGTCAGCTCCGTAGCCCATCTCTTTCATAAGCGATGTAGGCGCATTGCGGATATGAAGCGGTACAGGGAGATCGCCCGTCTCTCTGACTTTGGCCAGAGCCGCGTCGATCGAGAGATAGGCTGAATTGCTCTTTGCCGAAGTAGCCAGATAGACTGTACATTCAGCCAGCGGTATACGTCCTTCCGGCATCCCTATTTTCTGTATCACATCAAATGTGGCGTTGGCGAGAAGCAAAGCATTGGGATTGGCGAGACCGATATCCTCGGCGGCCAGTATGACGAGTCTGCGGGCGATAAACTCCGGATCCTCCCCGCCGGCTATCATCCTTGCCAGCCAGTAGACGGCGGCATCCGGATCACTTCCCCTGACGCTTTTTATGAAGGCCGAGATTATGTCATAGTGCATCTCGCCGTTTTTATCGTAGGCGGCGGGATTGAGCTGCAGCCGCTCCGTGACTCCCTTGTCATCAATGATGACCGGCTGGCCGGCAGGCGTCGACTGCACAAGCAGATCAAGGATATTGAGCAGCTTGCGGGCATCGCCGCCGGAGAACCGGAACAAAGCGTCTGTCTCTCGGATCTCTATCTGGAGTTTCGACAGCACTATATCTGTAGTGATGGCACGGTCAAGCAGCTCGCGCAACTGTTCGGCCTCAAGCGGTTTGAGTACATAAACCTGCGCACGCGATAGCAACGGCCGGATAACCTCGAACGACGGATTCTCGGTCGTAGCGCCTATCAGCGTGATGATACCGCTCTCCACAGCGCCAAGCAGGCTGTCCTGCTGCGACTTGCTGAAACGGTGAATTTCGTCGATGAACAGTATCGGACGTCCGGTGCTGAACATACCGGTAGCATCAGCCCGACACCGGTCGATCACCTCCCTTACCTCCTTGACGCCTGAATTGACAGCACTCAGCGTATAGAAAGGAGCCCCGGTCGACTGGGCAATGATCCTGGCCAGTGTAGTCTTACCTACCCCGGGCGGGCCCCACAGGATTATCGACGACGGCGTCTTGCTGTCGATCATGCGACGGAGGATGTTTCCGTCACCCACGAGATGGGTCTGCCCGATATATCCTTCAAGCGTCGTCGGGCGCAGGCGCTCTGCAAGTGGTGCTAATGCTGACATATCTGTTATCTTTTCATACAAAATTATAAATTTTCGTGCGTTTTCAAAAACCCCATTAGGATTAATCCCGAACTTTTACTAACTTTACGCGTCATTTTACACTCCGGCTGCTTTCGTTTTGACTGTCTCCTGTCCGAACTTTAAGCTCTCCCGCGGTGTTCTATTAACAAATGACACATTTAAAATCTAACGACTAAAACTTATTATTTATGGAGACAAACGAGAAACGCAAATCACCCATCCCCCGCACAGCTCTTATCGTCATGGGCATCCTCATGGTATGCGTATATATAGGCATGGGCATCCTCTTCTTCTGTGACACATTCGGCTGGATCGAGCAGGGAGGCGTCTGGAAAGTATTAAATTATGTATGCGCGGTCATACTCGTTCTCTACGGATGCTATCGCGGATACCGTCTATATAAAGGCATCGGCCTTCCCGTCTAATTATGAATATAAAATATATATCCCGTATTACCATCTGCGCGCTTATGACTTTGGCCATAAGCGCTTGTGGTGGTAAACCACAGCCCGCGGCATCCGCTCCGGACGCTGCCGTCGCCTCTCAGGCTGACAACAATTCACGCGAGAGTCTCCGCAACCGCCGGAGCACAGCCATCGCCCGTGTAGCCTGCGACGCTACTTTCGAGAATATCCTCCAGCAGGAAATCGACGTCTTTGAGTATCGCACTGACTTCAAGTACCCGGTTCTCCCCTACTACATCAGCGAAGCCCAGTGTATCGACTCTCTCATGTCGGGCATCGTCGATGTCGCCGTCATCTCCCGCCCGCTCTCTGCCTATGAGACACAGCGCCTGACCGACCGCGGTCGCAAACCCCACACGACCGAGATCGCCATTGACGGCATTGCCATCATCGTCAATCAGGACAACCCTCTCGAGCTACTGACTACCGAGCAGCTCGCCGACATCCTTTCCGGCAAATACCTCTCATGGAAAGACCTCGGAGCCGATAAGCTCGGCGACATAAGAGTAATCTTCGACAACCCGCGCTCAAGCACATCCAGATCCCTGAAAGAAAAACTTCTCGGCGACTCTCTTTCGTTCGGATCGTCCGTAGGTGCCGTCAGCGACTCTCTCGACAGCCGCCGCGTCTTTGAGATGGTAGCAAAAAATCCCAATGCAATCGGTGTCATCGGAGTCAGCTGGGTCACCCGCGACCTCAACAGCGTCGACATGACCGTAGCACAGCGCAACGACTACTCCGACAGCTATGAAGTCGAACCCGACCTTAACTTCCGTGAAGAGATCAAGGTGCTCAAAATCGGTAAGACGGCCGAAGATGCCGTCCGTCCCTGGCAGGCCTATCTCTTCGACGGCAGCTATCCCCTCTGGCGGTCAATATATATGGTCAACACAGGTGGCAACGGCACTGGCGCCCACTCTTTCTATGTTTTCGTGACCTCTTGGATCGGTCAGAAGCTGATGCAGGAGACTGGCATCCTCCCCAAAGTCATCCACACCCAGGTCGTTCAGCTCAAATAAGCCAATCTCTTTTTAGAAATAAATAATAATCTCATATTAAAAGCTGTTAATCACGATGAAAATCAAACACCTTACACTGGCTCTCGCCGCTGTAGCCCTCTCCGCTTCAGCCCAGCAGGGTTTTAAAGACGGACTTGAATACTTCCGCGCCAACCAGCCCGAAGAAGCCCGTATCATCCTCAACAACACCCTCCACGATTCCACCACCGACAAGGCTATCGCCCACTACTATCTCGGTCAGGTAGAACTCCTTGAAAAGGATTATGCCGACGCCCGCAAAAACTTCGAGGCAGGCCTGCAGGTCGATCCGCAGGATCCCTACAACTATGTAGGTCTCGGTGCTATCGAACTCCTTCAGGGCAACCGTGCCGCCGCCGAGGCTCACTTCAAAGAGGCTAAAGCTCGCGGCAAAAAGAATGCCGACCTGCTGACCGATATCGCACGCGCATACTACAACGCTGATCCCGTAGCCTATGCTAAAGAAATCGACAAATACATCGCCGACGCAAAGAAAGCTCAGAAAAACCATCCGGCTCCCTTCATCCTGGAAGGCGACATGATAGCCGAGACAAATCCCGGCGGTGCGGCAGCTTTCTATGAGAACGCACAGATGTATGACTCCGATATGACCTATCCCGAAGCTTACGTGAAATACGCCCGCGCATACTTCGGCGTCAACCCTAAATTCTCGATCAACAAGCTTAAGGAACTCCTTGAGAAACAGCCCAACTCGGCTCTCGCTCAGCGTGAACTCGCCGAAAAATACTACGAGAACAACCAGCTCACTATGGCTGCCGAGCAGTATGGCAAGTATATCCAGAACCCCAACCACTTCGACAAGGACAAACAGCGCTACGTTGGCCTCCTCTATTTCGGTCAGAAATATCAGGACTCTTACGACCTCGCCACAAAGCTCCTTGCACAGGATCCCGACAACTTCTACATGCAGCGCATGCAGTTCCTTGACCTTGCAGCCCTCAAGAAGTATCCCGAAGCATCCGAAGTAGCCAAGACTTTCTTTGCTCACCCCAAACAGGAATTCACAACCAACGACTTCACAACCTACTCTGAAGTCCTTAAGGAAATCGGTCAGGATTCACTTGCAGTAGTACAGATCGAAAACGCAATCGCTATCGCTCCCGAAAAGGTAGACCTTCTCAAGGACCTCTCAGCCGCCTACAGCTCGGCCGGACGCTATGTCGATGCTGCGAATAAGCTTCAGGAATTTGTCGACAAAGGCGACTACTCCACCAACGACCTTGTAATGCTCGCCCGCCGTTATCAGAACGCAGCCCTCTCTGACACCGTGCCCGAAACAAGCCATGAACTCGCTGTCAAAGGCCTTGACGTAATCAACAAAGTCATTGAGCGCGTTCCCGACAATCCCCGCGTACTTCAGATTCGTGCTACCCTCACCTATGTTGCAGAAGGCAGTCAGGACAATGAGACCTCATACAATGCATTTAAAGAACTGGTTGATTTCATGGACAATGATCCCGAAAATTTCGTCAAGCTGAAGGACATTTACCTCCAGGCTCTCAACCGTCTCGGCAACTATGCCATCAAGAACAAGGACAACGAAAACGCTAAAATCTACTTCTCGCGTATGCTTGAGCTCGTTCCCGAAAACAACGATCTCCGAGCCTTCATCGAGAAGCTCTGATACTGATATCCGCCGAATCCTTACGGGAGGATGCCCATTTATACGGACATCCTCCCGTTTTTTCATTGCCGTCATCACGCCTACGGTATGGAACGATAATTTATCTGCCTACATTGACCTGATTGTTATAATATTCACTATCTTTGCAGACCAAAGAAGCACAATCTACTCCAAATGACATCTCCGACTCCCGCCGAAAAACAGGAACTTCTCGACAAACGCTATCTCAGAATGTCCGACATATGGGCTGAGAATTCCTACTGCGTACGCCGCAAAGTCGGCGCCATCATAGTCAAGAACGGAATGATAATCTCCGACGGATTCAACGGAACACCCTCCGGCTTTGAAAACGTCTGCGAGGACGCCGACGGCTTAACCAAGCCCTATGTACTCCATGCCGAGGCCAACGCGATTACAAAGGTAGCCCGGAGCAACAACTCAAGCGACGGCGCCACCCTCTATGTCACTGCAAGTCCCTGCCTCGAGTGCTCGAAGCTTATCATCCAGGCCGGCATCAAGCGCGTCGTCTTCCATGAACTCTACCGCCTGACCGATGGCATCGACCTGCTGACCCGCGCCGGAGTAGAATGCGTCCACATCCAAAATATCAATCAATGAAGCGCAACAAGTTATACCCCTGGATACCGCTCCTTTTTGCCCTCACTTTCGTAGCCGGTGTTGCCGCCGCGTTGCTCATCTCTCCGCGTAAGGCCGTGCAGACTCCGCCTAACAAGCTCGATTCGGTCATCAGCCTTATCACTGCAAAATATGTCGATACTCTTGACATCGATTCCATAATCGAGACCGCCATCCCTGAGATCCTGTCAAACCTTGACCCGCATACGGTCTACATTCCCTCATCCGACCTTCAGGCCGTCAACGAGGATCTTGACGGCTCATTCTCAGGCATCGGCATCAGTTTCACCATTCAGAATGATACCGTGACCGTCATCGAGACGATAGCCGGCGGCCCTGCCGAGCGTGTCGGTCTCGTTCCCGGCGACCGCATAGTCGAGATCGACGGACGCGACTTCACAGGCAAGAAGATCACCAACGACTCCGTGATGAACAATCTCCGCGGCCCGCGCGATACTCAGGTCACTCTCGGCATCAAGCGCTCCAGCTCGCCGAAGACGCTCTCATTCGACATCATTCGCGGCGACATCCCCGTCAACTCCGTAGTCGCATCCTATATCATCGACGACGGCGTAGGCTATATCAAGGTCGACAAATTCGGCCGTACTACATTCGACGAGTTCTTCCAGGCTCTCATCGCCTTGTCATATCAGGGAGCAAAAGACTTCATCATCGACCTCCGCGGCAATGGAGGCGGATTCATGGAGATAGCCATAATGATGGCCAACGAGTTCCTTGACCGTGGCGACATGATAGTCTTTACCCGCGGACGCGACGGACGCGACGAATCCTTCATCGCAGCCGACGGCAACGGGACATTCAAGACCGCCGGCGTCACTGTCCTCATCGACGAGTATTCGGCCAGTGCCAGCGAGATATTCGCCGGCGCCATCCAGGACAACGACCGCGGATGGATCATCGGTCGCCGCTCTTTCGGCAAAGGCCTTATCCAGCAGCAGTTTGACCTCCCTGACTCCAGCGCCATACGCCTGACTATCGCCCGCTATTACACACCCTCCGGACGCAGCATCCAGAAAGACTATTCCGACTCCGAAAGCTACAGCTACGACATCATCTCGCGCTACGAACGCGGCGAAGCTTTCTCGGCCGACTCCATGCAGATCGACAAATCGCTCGAATACACCACGACCGGCGGGCGCACCGTCTATGGCGGCGGAGGCATCATCCCCGATCTGTTTGTACCCAACGACACCACCGGCATCTCCAACTATTATATTAAGGTGGCCAACGCCGGTCTTCTTCAGAAATTCGCCTTCAGCTACGCCGATACCAACCGCGAGAAGCTCTCCCGGGCATCCGACGTCACCGAGCTCCTCAAGCTCTTACCCCCCGACTATGCCCTCATCGACGAGTTTGTGGCCTATTGCGTCAGAAACGGCATCCCCGCCCAGTGGTATTACATCAAACAATCCCGCGACCTGATTGTTACTCAATTGAAAGCCCTGATAGCGCGGGATGCGATCGGTATGTCGGCCTACTTTGAGATATTCAATACCATCGACAAGACCGTCGACACCGCCCTCTCGACTATCCTCGACAGCACTCCCCTCATCCCCTATGAGTCGCCCGAAGCCGTCGAGTGACATTCTGAAATCTACTCTTAACCGCCATAAACTATGAAAAAAGATGAAATCCGGCGCCATGTCCGCAATCATAAGTCGCTGCTGACCGATGAAGACCGCCGCCGTGCGGCCGAAGCTGTCTTCAGCCGCCTTGAGACACTGACCCAGTTCCTGCTCGCCGACAATATTCTCGTCTATTATTCTCTCCCCGATGAGCTCTCTACACTGGAGTTTATTGACAGATGGCACGGCCGGAAGCACTTCTTCCTCCCCCGCGTCAACGGACTCGACCTCGACATTCTCCCCTACGAGCGCACTCGTCTCCATCTCGGCGCGTTCCGCATCGAAGAGCCGCTTGGCGACGAGACCGCCGACATCGCCGATATCGACCTCATCATCGTCCCGGCAGTCGCTTTTGACCCGCAGGGCAATCGCGTCGGGCGCGGACGCGGCTACTACGACCGTCTTCTTGCACGCGCAAAGAGCGTCACTATCGGCGTCGGCTACGACTTTCAGCTCTTTGACTCCGTCGAGACCGAGCCGCACGACATCCCCCTCGACATCGTTATCACCGAGACGCACTGCCATCGCCCCCGGCGTCGATAACACACTTGCACATCCCGCTGCAAATCGCTAACTTTGCAGCATGATATCGATTAACAACCTTTCCGTAGAATTCAGCGCTAAGTCGCTGTTTGACAATATCAGCTACGTCATCAACCGTAAAGACCGCATAGCTCTTGTCGGCAAAAACGGCGCCGGCAAATCGACTATGCTCAAGATCATAGCCGGCCTGCAGAATCCCACCTCCGGGTCGGTCGCCGTCCCGCAGGGCACCACGATAGCCTATCTTCCTCAGCACATGACGATCAGCGACACCGCCACCGTCATCCAGGAAGTCCGCACCGCATTTTCCCACATCGACCGGATGCATGAGGAGTACGACCGCATAAATCAGCGGCTGCTTGACTCTACCGACTATGATTCACCGCAATATCAGGAACTTATCGACCGCCTGACATCCCTTTCCGAGCAGCTCGCCATCGCTCAGTCGGAAAATGCCGATGCCGAGATCGAGAAGACGCTGATCGGTCTCGGATTCTCGCGTGACGACTTCGAGCGCCCCACAGCCGAGTTCAGCGGCGGCTGGCGTATGCGCATCGAGCTCGCCAAGCTGCTGCTCCGCCGCCCCGATGTCCTGCTCCTTGACGAGCCCACCAACCATCTCGACATCGAGTCGATCCAGTGGCTCGAGAACTTCCTGACATCCAAGGCCAATGCCGTTGTCCTCGTCAGCCACGACCGCGCTTTCATCGACAATGTCACCAACCGCACCATCGAGATTTCCCTCGGAAAGATCTACGACTACTCCGTCAACTATTCCAAATACGTCCAGCTGCGCAAGGAGCGCCTTGAGCAGCAGATGCGCGCCTTCCAGAATCAGCAGAAGCAGATTCAGGACACCGAGGACTTCATCGAGCGATTCCGCTATAAGGCCACCAAGTCTGTCCAGGTCCAGAGCCGCATCAAGCAGCTCGCCAAGATCGAGCGTATCGAAGTCGACGAGGTCGACACCTCTCATCTCAACCTCCGCTTCCCGGACGCTCCCCGTTCCGGCGACTATCCCGTCATAGCCGATGGCGTCGGCAAGGCCTACGGCGACCATCAGGTCTTCTCCGATGCCACGTTTACCATCAAGCGAGGCGAGAAGGTAGCCTTTGTCGGCAAAAACGGCGAGGGCAAGTCCACACTCGTCAAGTGCATCATGGGCGAGATTCCCTTCGAAGGCACGCTCAAGATCGGCCATAACGTCAAGATCGGCTATTTCGCTCAGAATCAGGCTCAATTACTTGACGGCGAGATTACCGTTTTCGACACGATCGACCGCGTGGCTGTCGGCGATATCCGCACCAAGATCCGCGACATCCTCGGAGCCTTCATGTTTGGCGGCGAAGCATCCGACAAGAAAGTCAAAGTGCTCTCCGGCGGCGAAAAGACCCGCCTTGCCATGATCCGGCTCCTCCTTGAGCCCGTCAATCTCCTCATCCTCGACGAGCCCACCAACCATCTCGATATGGCTACCAAAGACATCCTCAAGCAGGCAATCCGTGACTTCAACGGCACGGTGATCCTCGTCAGCCACGACCGCGAGTTCCTTGACGGACTTGTCGAGAAAGTCTATGAATTCGGCGGCGGAAAGGTGCGCGAATGCCTCGGCGGCATCTACGAATTCCTCGAGAAGAAAAAGATCGCCTCCCTTGCCGAGCTCGAGCTGTCGAAGTCGCCCACAGTCAAGGCTGAGAAGCCCGCGCCCAAGTCCGAGCCGGCTAAAGCCGCTCCGCAGGCAGCCCCCGCTTCCGAGCGCGAGACCCGCCGCCTCTCCTATGCCGAACAGCGCGAACGCGACAAGATCATCCGCCGCGCCGAGAAGAAGGTGCAGGAAGCCGAAGCCGAAATTTCGCGCATCGAGGCTCAGATAGCCGACATCGAGCGGCAGATTGCCGAGGGATCATCCGACCCCGGTATCTATCAGCAGCACGCCGCCGCCAACAAGCAGCTTGAAAACGCAATGTCAGTCTGGGAACTCGCGTCCCTCGACCTCGACACCCTCAGAGCCGACTCCTGACACATGGACTCCCCTGCCAACATCGACCTTGACAATCCGGAATTTCAGAACGTCTGGAATCTCGTCAGCCACACCTCCCACAGCATTTTCATGACCGGAAAGGCCGGCACCGGCAAGTCGACCTTCCTTAAATACATCACCGCCAACACCCGCAAGAATTTCGTGGTTCTCGCCCCGACAGGCATTGCGGCCGTCAACGTCGGCGGCGTCACGATGCACTCTTTCTTCCGCATCCCCTTCAAGCCCCTCCTCC
>CAMWHE010000036.1 GCA_947173955.1 uncultured Bacteroidales bacterium
CCGTAACCCTGTACGCCGAGGCCGCAGGCCGGCGTGCAGGGAAGGGCAGACCTTATCCCGTGGCGTGCCGTAGGTACGCCGATTAAATCCAATTTGGTATTTCTCTCCCAAATAGTAAGTCTAACTTCGGGGATTAATCCCTATCCAGACACGTTTTGATGGCAAAAAGTTTGGGCAGATACGAAATATCAGCTAATTTTGCTAAAAATTAGATCAATCTGAAATTATCACACTCATGAATACCAGCGTCAAAGAGCTTGAAAAGGTCGTGGTGCGCTTTTCCGGCGACTCCGGCGACGGAATGCAGTTGGCCGGCAACATATTTACCAACGTTTCGGCCGGACTCGGCTGCTCAGTTTCTACTTTTCCCGACTATCCTGCCGAGATACGCGCCCCGCAGGGCTCCCTCAGCGGTGTATCGGGTTTTCAGGTCAGTGTAGGCTCCGGCGTACACACTCCCGGCGACAGTTGCAATGTCCTCGTTGCCATGAATCCCGCAGCCCTCAAGCAGAATGTCAGATTCCTTGCTCCCGGAGGCGTAATCATCATCGACTCGGATACATTCAAGGCTGACGGACTTAAAAAAGCACTGTTTGAGACCGAAGACGCCATCAAGGAGCTCGGCATCACGGCTCAGGTAGTCGAAGTACCCATTACAACGATGACCAAAGCAGCTTTGGCTGATTCCGGTATGGATCTCAAGGCCATGCTCAAGTGCCGCAACATTCTTGCTCTCGGCCTTGTCTGCTGGCTTTTCGACCGTCCGCTTGAAGCTGTAAAGCATCTGCTCAAAAACAAATTTGCCAAGAAGCCCGCTGTCTACGAGGCCAACTGCCGCGTGCTTGAAGCCGGCTTCGACTATGGCCACAACATCCACGCCTCAGTCTCTACTTATCGCATCGAGACCGAAGACATCCGCAAAGGCGTCTATACCGACATCAACGGCAACACTGCCACAGCCTGGGGTCTCATCATGGCTTCCGAGAAGTCCGGCCGTCCGCTCTTCCTCGGCAGCTATCCTATCACTCCTGCTACCGACATTCTCCATGAGCTTGCCAAGCGCAAGGATTTGGGTGTCAAGGCAGTGCAGATGGAGGACGAAATAGCCGGCGTATGTTCCGCTATCGGCGCTTCGTTCGCAGGCAATCTCGCCGTCACTTCCACATCCGGCCCCGGTCTCGCCCTTAAGAGCGAGGGAATAGGCCTTGCTGTCATAGCCGAGCTTCCGCTTGTAGTCATCGACGTAATGCGTGGCGGCCCCTCCACAGGCCTTCCGACAAAGACCGAGCAGACCGACCTCATGCAGGCTCTCTATGGACGCAACGGCGAGTCGCCCATCGTAGTGGTAGCGCCCGTTTCTCCCACCGACTGTTTCAATATGGCGTTCGAAGCCTGCCGCATAGCTATAGAGCATATGACACCCGTCATCCTGCTCAGCGACGCATTCATAGGCAATGGCTCGAGCGCATGGCGCGTTCCCGATGCCGATGAATTCCCCGAAATCCATCCCCGCTACGTTCCCGAAGACCTCCGCGCCTCCTGGTCGCCCTACAAGCGAGACGAGCAGACACTCGCCCGCTACTGGGCTATCCCCGGCACACCCGGACTTGCTCACCGTCTCGGCGGTCTGGAGAAGGATGCCAACACAGGCGCTATCTCCACTGATCCCGTCAACCACGAAAAGATGGTGCATCTGCGCCGTGAGAAAATCGCCCGCATTGCTTTCGACATTCCCGCCGTCACGGCCGAATGTGACGCCGATGCCGACACGATACTCGTAGGGTGGGGCGGCACTTACGGCCACCTTCTCTCCGCAGCCGAAGAGCTCTGCAAGGAAGGCACTCCGGTCGCTCTCGCTCAGTTCCGCTATATCAGCCCTCTGCCGGCCAACACCCACGACCTCCTTTCACGCTACAAACGCGTCATCGTGGCCGAGCTCAACACCGGACAGTTTGCCGACTATCTTCAGGCCAAAATGCCTGATCTCAACATCAGCCGCATCAACAAGATCCAGGGTCAGCCCTTCATGACCTCGGAAGTCAAGGAGGCAGTAAAAAACATCATCAAAAAATAATCAATGAGATACGCTCTGTCCTTTCTAATTATGATCCTCTCGTCTGTATTGTCGGTTGAAGCCGGCACGCGTACGGTATGGCTTGACGAGATAGATCCGAAAGGGCATTATATCCAGGACTGGGGGCGTCCCGGTATCAATCACTCCGTCAATGGCGCACCGTTAAGCATAGGTGGAGTGGGATATGACCGTGGCATTGGCAGCCATGCTATAAGCAGAATGCTTTTTGACACTGGTGGAAAGGCAATTCGGGTAGAAGGCTTGGCCGGACCGGATGATACGAATATATTCGCTACAAATCTGGAATTCAAGGTTTTCGGCGATGGACGTCTATTGTGGCAGAGTGGTGTGATGACCAGAGGCGATTCAGCTAAAGCATTCGATATCGACTTGAGGGGAATAGAAAAAGTGTTGTTGCTCATTGATATGTGCGATGACGAGTTTATGTATGACCATGGCGACTGGGTGAATGTCAAGTTCACTATGGAAGATGATGGTGATGTCTTTTCTATTCCTGTATGGCCTGAACCGATTGTAAAGGAGCCTTACATACTGACCCCTCCGGCACCTGATCGGCCGATTATTAACAATCCCAAAGTGTATGGCGCTACTCCGGGAGCTGACTTTAACTGGTCGGTTATGGCTTCCGGTCTGCGTCCTATGAGTTATGGAGCTGATGGCCTTCCCGAGGGATTGCAAATTAATCCCTATACAGGTGTCATTACAGGTTCGGTGACTGATAAGGGCGATTATCACGTTGTCCTGACTGCGGAAAATTCTGCAGGCATCGACAAAAGTGCGGTTACTATTAAGATTGGCGATACCATATCGCTCACACCTGTGATGGGGTGGAGCAGCTGGAATTGCTGGCGGTTTGACGCGAGTGACAGCATCCTGCGGCGTACGGCCGATATAATGTACGAAAAATTACATCCTTACGGATGGACTTATGTCATAGTGGATGATGGCTGGAGCGCTTCTGAGCGAAATGCCGACGGCACGCTGTCAGCCAACTCCAAATGGCCGGATATGAAGGCTTTGACTGATACACTTCACTCGATAGGTATGAAGTTTGGCTTATACTCATCGCCCGGAGAGACCACCTGTGGCGGTTTCCCGGCGTCATACGGACATGAATATACCGATGCTGCCACATGGGCGGACTGGGGAGTAGATTATCTCAAATATGACTATTGCAGCTATACTGCCATAGAAGAAGATTCGAGTGAAAAATCTATACGTGCCCCTTACGACATCATGCGCGCAGCCCTTGATTCTACGGGTCGCGATATCGTCTTTTGTGTAGGATATGGTGCGCCTCGCGTATGGATTTGGGGCGCAGAAGCCGGAGGAAATCAGTGGCGTACTACCCGTGACATTACTGACCAATGGAATGTTGTGCAAGCTATTGGCAACTGTCAGGATGTCTGTGCACCCGCTACGGCTCCCGGTCGTTTTAATGATCCCGACATGATGGTCGTAGGATACGTCGGAGGTGGTTGGGGTGCTAAAAAACATCCCACTATGCTTACTCCTGACGAACAGTATTCTCACGTTTCTTTGTGGGCTCTTCTTTCGGCACCCCTCCTTCTTGGCTGTGATATTGAGATGCTTGAAAATGATGCCTTTACGCTATCTCTCCTTACTAATCGCGAAGTTATCGCCGTTAATCAGGATCCTCTATGTTCGCCGGCTGTAAAGACAGTCGTTGATAATGGCCAGATTTGGCATAAGCGACTGCTCGATGGTTCAGTGGCAGTGGGATGCTTTAATCTTGATCCGTATTTTGCCTTATGGAACCAGGATGATGGCAATAATATGCAGCTCCGCGACTATAGGTTTACTGTCGATCCTTCCGCATTTGGATTTGAGGGACCTGTTTCTGTCCGTGATATATGGCGAAATGAAGATATAGCTTCGTCCGTGGCTGAGGCTTTTGATGTTAGTGTGCCCTACCACGGCGTTAAATTATTGAAACTTACTCCTGCTATTAAAAATTAAGAAAGTACATATAAATTATGGAAAACAATCAGATATACGCTCCGTCAGACTATAAGAGCAATCAGTCAGTGCGCTGGTGTCCAGGGTGCGGCGACCATGCCATACTCAATACGCTCCACAAGGCTATGGCGACTGTTGGGGTTCCCCCCGAGAAGACGGCCGTCATCTCCGGCATCGGATGTAGCTCGCGACTCCCTTACTATATGAATACCTACGGCTTCCACACCATTCACGGGCGTGGAGCCGCTATCGCCACCGGCTTCAAGGTTGCCAATCCCGAAATGACCGTATGGCAGATATCCGGCGACGGCGACGGACTTGCTATCGGCGGCAACCACTTCATCCACGCCGTACGCCGCAACATCGATATCAATATGTTGCTCTTCAATAACAAGATCTACGGCCTTACCAAGGGACAGTACTCTCCGACAAGTGACCGTGGTTTCGTGTCGAAGTCATCCCCTTACGGCACGACCGAAGATCCGTTCATACCCGCCGAACTCGTCTTCGGAGCACGTGGCAACTTCTTCGCCCGCTCCATCGACGTAGAGCTGCAGACATCTCAGGAAGTCCTTGTCGCTGCCGCCCGCCATCGTGGCGCCTCTGTAGTCGAGATTCTCCAGAACTGTGTCATCTTCAATAACGGTATCCACAATTTCATTACCGACCGCGAGCATCGAGCCGAGCGCACAATCCATCTGCGTCAGGGCGAAAAAATGCTCTTCGGCGCTAACAATGAGAAAGGTCTCGTCCGCGACGGATTCCTTCTGAAAGCCGTAACTATCGGTCAGGATGGATACACTCTCGACGATGTCCTCGTCCACGACGCGCACACACCCTCCAACTTCCTCCATCAGCAGCTTGCCATGATGGACGGACATGACCTGCCGCTCGCCATCGGCGTGATCCGCGATGTCGAGGCTCCCGTCTACAACGAAGAAGTCAGCCGCCAGGTCGACGAAGTACGTGCACGCAAAGGTTTCACTTCTCTGCGCGACATGATCCTCGCCGGAGAGACCTGGGAGGTGAGATAATGCGTGCTGCTATAATATTACTGCTTACGGCCCTGACAGTTACTGCGACTGCTCAGGGTCGCCATGCTTCTGCGCCTGAAGTAGACACACGCGTCGGTACGGCACCGAGCCGCACTCTGACAGCCGGCACATTCGGACGCAAGACCGAGGAACTCGGCCAGACGCTCCCCGCCGTGGCCGAGCCGCACGGTATGAACTTCTGGACTCCGCAGACCCGCGACACCGAGCACAAATGTGTCGCACCCTACTACTATGAAGACTCTCTTCTGCAGGGATTCCGTAACAGCCACTGGATTGTAGGCGGCTGCACTCAGGACTATGGTTCTATGACCCTCATGCCGCTTTCGGGCTCCCTCCGACTTCTTCCGCATGAGCGAGCCACCCGTCTCGACCATGCCACCGAGGTGGCCACGCCCTCGCTTTATAGCGTGGACCTCCCTGACGAAGGGATTCACGCGGAGATGACCGGAACCTCGCGCGCCGCTATCTTTAACTTCGTCTATGATAACGCCGGCGACGGCTATCTTGTAGTCAATCCCAACAGCGATGAGGCACAGGGAACGATCTCGCTCGATCCGGCGCGCGGAGAGATCTACGGCACGAACCCCATCCACCGCATCTATCAGGGCAAAGGCGAACCGGCCGGCTATGCAGGCCACTTCACAATTCGCCTTGATCGCCCCGTCACCGACTATGGTGTCTACACCGGCTCGACTTCCATACCGGGGCTACGCACAATCTCCCACATGCCTGAAAGCGGACTGTGGGTCAAGTTTGATGTCGCCGCCGGCGACACTGTCACCGTCCGTGCCGCCTCGTCATTTGTCGACATCGACGGCGCGCGTCGCAATCTCGTTGCCGAGATACCCGCGTCGGCTAAGTTTACAGGCGTGCAGAGCCGGCTCGACTCAATCTGGGCTGATGAATTTGGCAAAATACGCGTCAGCGGCGGTGATACGACGGCTCTCGGTAATTTCTATGGCGCCCTTTATAGGGCCTCTCTTCTGCCGAGGGTAATCAACGACGTCGACGGCCGCTATCCCTCGTTTGCCGGCACCGGAAAAATCCTGACAACAGAGCCGGGGCACGACCATTACGATGACTTCTCGATGTGGGACACCTACCGGGCACTGCATCCTCTGAAAGTCATTACCTCTCCGACACGCACTGCCGACATGATGCAGTCACTCGTCGACAAGGGTTTGCAAGGGGGATGGCTGCCGATCTTCCCCTGCTGGAACAGCTATACCGCAGCCATGATCGGCGACCACTGCATAGCGACCATCGCCGACGCCTACGTCAAGGGTATCGCCGGTTTTGATATCGAGGCCGCCTACACTCTGATGCGCCGCAATGCGTTCGAGACCCCTGCCGATTCAGCCGACTATCGCGACGGAAAGGGGCGGCGTGCCCTCTCCTCATATCTCCGCTACGGATATATCCCTATGGAGGACACCGTGCCCTATGCCTATCATAAGCGCGAGCAGACGAGCCGCACACTCGAGTATGCCTATGATGACTATGCACTCGCACAGGTAGCGCGCCTGCTCGGCCATACTGCCGACTATGATACGCTTATGGTGCGCTCGCAGAACTATCGCAATGTAATCAATCCCGCTACTGGCTATGCCTCCGGACGCCACGCCGACGGCTCATGGGTGACAGGAGCTGAGGCTGATCCATTCACATTCCAGCCCTATATCACCGAAGGCGCTCCATGCCACTACACATGGTATGTGCCTCATGACATCCCCGGCCTTGTAGAAACCCTCGGCGGACGCGAAGCTTTCACGGCGCGGCTCGACAGCATGTTCAGTTGTGGACGCTACTGGCATGGCAACGAGCCCTGCCATCAGGTAGCGTGGCTTTCAGCCCTCGTCGGTGAGCCTGCCAAAACTCAGGAGCGTGTTCGCCACGTCATGGCAACAGAATATCTCAATACCCCCGGCGGACTCGCCGGCAACGATGACGCAGGGCAGATGTCGGCCTGGTATGCTTTCGCAGCCATGGGCTTCTATCCCGTCTGTCCCGGGAGCAGCGACTATGTGATCGGTTCTCCCGCTTTCGAGCGCACCGAAATCCGCCTTGAAAACGGCAAGACATTCACCATCATAGCCCACGGGGCATCCCCCGACAACATCTATGTCGACCGGATGCTTCTCAACGGCGAGCCTTACATCTCACCGACCATCAGCCACGCCGACATCCTCGTCGGCTCCACCCTCGAGTGCTTCATGTCCTCCACTCCCGCCAATCGCTGATAAGACTGCAGAGGCCTTGCACACCTGAGTTAAATATTGCTAACCGAGTCAGTCGTAGATGGAGGTCGGGGAGGTCGGCTGTGACGGGGAGCTCGGGGACAATAGGCGGAGGAGATCGTCGGGGTCGACTCGGCCAGAGGGGCTGAAGGCAGGGCTGTTGATATAGTCGGCGAGCGAGGCTATGAATGCTGACCACTCAGGTCCCTGAGCCTCGGGAGAGAAGAGGTCGATGGCGCTGAAAAGCAGTTTGCCTTGACCGCAGCGAGCCTCAAAGAGGTAGGTCAGGCGCCTGTTGTTGACAAAATTGTCAATTACGTCAATGATTGACTTGGCACCCGGAAGGGAATCGGCCACGACAACTTTTGCATTTCGGGCTAACTGCCACCACTGCCAGTCGGTATGTCCGTCATTGGGGAACCGGGCGAAGGCGGGGTGGCGGCTGTCGCACATTATGCCCATCGTGCCGGCCTGCTTGGGGAAGTGAACGGGACTCCAGAATACGGGTAAGAATTTGCTTTCAAGACCGTTAATGCTGTCGGCGGGTGGAGCGAGGAGTACATTTTTGCTATCAACCAGAGCGCTGAGGGCCTCTCGTACAGAGCGAGTGGCGACGAAACCACTGAGGTCGGGCTTAAGTGGCGGGTAGACGTGGATTTTCCAGCTGTTGGTGTATCCGCCGGGGAGCGAAAGGCTGACAATTACTGCCGAGGCTGAATCGACGGGGGCAAGCGGGACTGAAAATTGGCCGAGCCGGGTCAGCTTTCCGGGGTCAATAGCTTCGATGGCGATAGTGCCGGCAGCAAATGGCGCGTCAACTCCAACGCGGGTGAGCGACCATTCGATCTCTCCTGTGGGCAGGGGATGGTCGGAGTAGTTGGCTACGGCGACTGTGGCTGCGAATGAATCGGTAGAGGCGTAGACAGCAGAGTCAAAGTCAAGCAGGGGTACTATCGGGGAGCAGAACTCGCGGAACCACTCTTCGTCGACGGCTCCTTTATTGTCCCAAAAAGCGTCTACAAGCCCAACGAGGGCTGTGCCCTGGCCGGGAAAATCCTGCAAGCCAAGCAGCTGGAAGCCTGACATCCCGGGGGTCTTCATAGCGCGCTCGATTTCCTCCTTATAGAGGAGGGCGGCCAAGCGGGCGGAGGCGAGGGTCATATCTTCGCTCTTGTCAAGCAGATGGCGGCCGGCGAGGTCATCGCGAATCGTCTTGAGATTGAGCGGATTGAGTGTGCCGGTGTATTTGCTGATTTCACTCATCGACGGGTATACGGCATACTGGCCTATCTCGTGGGAAATCACGGGGACGGAGACATCGCGCAGGGAGCCCGCGTAATTGAGATTGAAGGCCGGGGGACAGCTTTCGAATACGCCCTGACCGCGTATCCATCCATTGTCGGTCCATTGGGTGACGAAGAACTGGTCGGCCGGTTCAGGATGGCCGCCGTGACCCTTTTCAAAAGTGAAGGAGGTAGTGGTATAGAGATGGCGCGGGTCGCGAGCTTTCATCATTTCTACGGTCTCATTGAGCCAGTCGAAATCGTGTTGCAGCTCATTGCCTGCGCTGAGGAGGCAGAATGACGGATGATTGCCATACTCGGCAACGATGCGCTCGAACTCGTCGCGCAGGTAGGCCTCGGCCGCGCTGTCGTCGCCGATTTTGAGCGACCAGACGGGGAGCTCCACCTGGAGATAGAATCCGAGAGAGTCGGCTACCTGAAAGGCCGCTTCGGGGGGACACCAGGAGTGGAAGCGCAGATGATTGAGCCCCCAGCGGCGTGCTGTGATGAATGTCTTCAGCCACCCCTCGGGTGATGTAGGTGGAACGCCTGTGAGGGGGAAGACGCAACATTCGAGGGTGCCTCGCAGAAAGATGGGGACCCCATTTATGCGAAGGCCGTCGGCATTGTCGATGTGGCGCAGGCCGTAAGTGGCGGTCACGGTGCGACCGTCGAGCGTGACGGAGGCAGTGTGGAGTTCGGGGTGAAATTCGTTCCACCGCGGGAGTCCTTTGACGCTTATGGAGGTCGCAATTTTGTTTAGCCCGTGGTGGAAGGTCGCGGTCAGCTTCTTCGACTTGCCGGCAGCGCTGAAGGTCAGCGACTTGCGGAGAGGCACCGAGTCGATGTTTTCGACGACGGCTACTATCGTCAGGGAGTCGAGGTCCCGGCTGGGATAGACTTCGAGGCGCCGTAAGTCAATGGGGTCGAGAGCCCGGAGCGTTATGTCTCCGAGAATGCCGTTCCAGATAGTCTGCGTGTCGTTGGTATAGCTATGGGCAAGGTCGGATGTCGAGATGTCATACTGGCGTGTGTTATCGACTGTCACTTCGAGCCGGTAAGTGCCAGCGGGGAGTCCCCGACGGAGGAGGTGGCGGTGAGGAGCCACAAGACTGGTCTCGGTGTTTTCCATAGGGACGCCGCCGATAGTGGCTGTGCTTTTCCACAATACGCGCTCAAGGCTCAGTTCCAGCGGCTTGCCGGCCATCTCCGGTGTGATTACTACGTCACGCGAATAGACGGCGGGTCCCACATAGTTGTAGCGGCGCGTAAGGCGGCGAAACATTTCGTCTTTCGACAGCGACAGGGTATCTACTTCAAACCCGTAGCCGGCCATATCGAGTGATGATGGCAGCGTGATAGGACCATCGGCAGCTCCATCGGGCATGACGACTTTCCACACCCCTGCGAGGTCGAGAGCAGTGAGATTGCGGGCAGTCAGACCCAGCCCAAGCAGCGCGAATAAAAGTAGGAGAACAAAGGGCTTCTTCATAAGATTTCGTCAAAAATAAGCGGTTTTACTGATATGATGCCCTGGTGATTAGGGTCGAGAGCGGCCGCGCGGTCGAGATAGCTGCGGGCGTGGGCTGCATCGCCCAGGCCGGCGCACCCCAGAGCAAGCATATATAGGCAGTGGACGCGATTGCGAGTGTCGAGTGAGCTGTCCCAGATGAGGAGGTCGGGGAGCGACACGGCAAAATAGTCCATTGTCACATGGTCGTGATAGTGCTGGCGGCCATAGTCGGCGAGGCGGTTGAAGTAGCTTCTGGCTTTGGCTTCATCGCCGAGAGCTCGATAGGCGAGGCCGGCGTAGAAAATTTTGTCGGGTTTAGCGTCGTTATAGTAGAGCGCCGGCGCAGGCTCGGTCGGGCCTGCGGTAGCCTTTTTCCAGCACTCCTTTGCTGTCTCGATACGGCCGAGTGCGGCGTAGACATTACCAAGCAGGTAGTAAAAGTCATTTTCCTGTGCGCCATAGAGTTTCCCCTCGCCCAGATGGTGGGGATAGTCGAGGCACTCGTTGAGCAGGGTCAGGGCCTCGTCATAATTGGCCTGGCGCATGGCCTGGCGTGCGAGGCCTACGCGGGCAGCCTGATATTGGGCCGGGACTTTGCCCTCGCCCCCCTCCCAGGGATGGAATATGCGGGCGTCAAGCATCTCCATAGCCTCGCGGTAGCGTCCGGTAAGATTGAGGAGGGTTATGTATTCGAGGGTTAGGTCGTCGCGCTGAGCTACTACGTCGCTGTGCAGGCTGAGGAATTCGAGACGCCTCTCGTGGGGGTATAGGAGCTGCCGGTAGAGCTGGTCAAGTTCCATAAGTACGCGGGCATCAGACTCGTCGAGACTATAGGCCCGCTCCATACAAGCGAGGGCTTTCTCCTGATCGTTTCTTTTGTTGTAATAGGCCAAAGCGAGGTTGCGCCATACGGTGGGGAAGTCAGGACATAACCGGGCGGCTTCCTCCCAGAGGGGGATGGCGCAATCGCTCTGCCGCTTGTCGTAGTAAAGGTTGCCGAGATAATAGCGCGCCATCCCGTCGTAGGGGTTGCGGTCGATGGCAGTCGTCAGCGCAGTGACGGCTTCAAGGCGATTGGGGAAGCACCCTTCAGGATCGGCTTCCGCCCCGCGGACAAAGGCCGCGTCGGCTTCGGAGAGCTGTCCGGCAAGGAGATGGCAGAGGCCGGAATAATACCACGTCATCGGGGTCACGGCTCCTTCCTCCCGGGCGACAGACCATATCCTGATGGCGAAGTCGAAGAGTCCGTCGTTCATAAATTCGATAGCCACCTCGTCATAGGTGGATGCGTCGCCGCGCATCAGCGTTTTCATTTTTTCAAGCGTCGCCGCGTCGCCCGAGGCGACATAGTCGACAAACATCGCACAATAGTTGAACGGCTCGATGGCAATTGACTCTTCGGCGAGTCTGCGGGCAGCTTCGGGCTTGCCATCCGTCAGCAGCAGAGCGCATCGTAGGGCGCGAGCCTGATGGTTGTGCCAGTTGCGGGCAAGAGCGCGCGAGGTCTCGTACAGGGCATCGCCGGTATTACCCATAATCGAGGATATACGGGCGCATGACAGGAAGCCGGCATCTTGCCAGGCGGCGTTCCATGTCGATTTGTAAAACAGGTCGTAAGCCTCAGCGAGCCGCCCCTGATATAGGAGGGCAATGGCGAGATTGTAGAGCGGTTCGCCGTCGTAGGGGTTGGGATTGCGCCGGCGGATGATTCTGACTGCACGTCGCAGGTAGCCCTCGGCTTTATCAAATCGGCCTTTGCGTATGTACCATAAACCCAGGGCGTTGTTGCATCGCACGTCGTCGGGGTCGCGGCGGAGGGCTTCCTCATAGTAGTCGGTCGGCGAGAAGGTGGCGTGACGATACTGCTCGAGGTGAAGTCCGGTCAGATAGAGCTGTTCGCAGGTCTTGATTTCTTCAGGGAGGAGCGCGGCCTCTGCCGATTCGGGCACGGGGCATATCTCATCCGGTTCCGGCTCCCAGGTCAGCAGCGTACGGGTGCCGCTTGAGAGCCTGACGGAAATATTTTCGCTGACAGAGGCACCTGCGGGAAGCTCGACTGGCTCGCATACAGTCTGCTCGGGCGAGAGGGTCAGTTCCTTTTCAAATATCACGTCGCCGTGGCTGTACACAGTGGCTACAATCGTCATCCGCGATGTGGCGAATATCTTCAGGTCGGCGTGACCGTCAGGCGCTTCCTCGATGTTGAGTAAGAGATCTTTGCTGGCATTTTTGACCGCTCCTATCTCGCGGTAGGGGAGGAAATATTGCTTGAACTCTTTTTCTTCATAAGGCATAAGCCACGAGAAGTCGGGCTGGTTTTCGGTGAAGACACCGGCCATCAGCTCGATATAGGGGCCGTCGTCGTCAGTCAGATTACGGTCCCAGGCGCGGCCGAAATCGCCGTTGCCCCAAGTCCACTGTTTTTTTCCCGGGGAAACGTGATGATTGGCCACATGGAGCATTCCGGCACGGGTGTCGCACTCATACCCTCCCTCGAAGTCGTAGCGCGAGTTAACACCCATATAAGAGGTCGGGACAAAAATATTCTTATAGTTGGCGATATCGACGCCGGACGAATAGTCCATCTTATAGTATGTGCCGGTAGCGATGGGGAATGAGCTGACGGCGCGTTTGCCATGGTCAAATACGGCATTGATGTCGCCCGGGAAAATGCTTCGGTAATGGTCATTGACGGCTACCGCAGGATTAGCCCACCAAAGGAAGGTCTGAGGCAGCGGGGTAGGATTGTAGAGAACTCCTTCGATTTCAAGATAGGCACATCCGGGGCGGAGCGTCATTCCGGCACGCCCTTTCTGATGGAACATCCGCTCAGTCTCGTTGACCCATACGGTCGCTGACCCGTCAGAGTGACGCTCGATCAGGCTGTCGACCGGCATAAATGTACTGGGCCGGTGATGCTGAGGCCAGTTAAATTCTATCCCGCCCGAAATCCAGGGGCCTGCCAGCCCTACGAGAGCCGGCTTTATGACATGATTGTAGTAGATGAAATGTCTATCGGCTATTTTGTCGTAAGCCATCTGTATGCGGCCGCCGAGCTGAGGGAGTATCATTATTTTCAAATACTCGTTTTCGAGGAATATGGCTTCATACTCTACATCGGTCTTAGTGTCTGATATCGATTCTATTACCTGATAAGGATAGACGGCTCCGCTTGAGCCCTGATAGACGCGTTTTTCCAAGAATATGGGATTTTTGTCGGGCTTGCCTACTTCGTATGTAGGGATCGTGACCCGTTCATTCCAGGCTTTTACCATTGTGTCAGAGTATTTTGTCATTGATTAGTTCGTGTTCTATTTCGTTGAGACTCTTACTTTTGGTCTCAGGGAGACGTAAGGTGAAGAATATGTAGCCGGCTACGCAGATTGTGGAGTAAATCCAAAATGTCCCGTAGCTGCCGAGGGCCGAGTTGAGGAGGGGAAATGTATAGGTCAGCAGAAAGCAGGCCGACCAGAGCATAAAGGTACAGACAGCCATCCCGGCAGCCCTGACGCGGTCAGGAAATATCTCGGCGAGGAGTACCCACGTCACAGGCCCGAGAGTCATAGCGTAGCAGGCTATTGCCGCTATCACCGGTATTACCATCACAAAACCGGTCAGATGCATAAGGTAGCCCGTCCCGAGCAGGAGATAGATTATCGCCAGACCTCCGGCTCCTATCAGGATTAGTCGGCGGCGCCCGAGCCGCTCAACGGTGTAGATGGCTACAAAGGTGAATACCACATTGATTACTCCCGTCAGGACGATGTTAAACAGCATCTCGCCGATATCAAATCCGGCGTCGGCAAATATCTCCTGGGCATAGTTGAAGATGACATTAGTGCCACACCACTGCTGAAACACAGCAAGCACGATTCCCAGAATCAGCACCCGGCGATAGCGTCGGCCTCCAACGCCGTTTTGTCGCTCCGGCGTGGCCGCAGGCCTGGCAGCCAGAAGCTCAGCGAGCTGGCTTTCGGCATACGCTTTCCCCCCGATGCGCTCGTAGGTCAGCAGAGCCTCCTTTTCGCGTCCTTTCATATCGAGCCATCTGGGACTCTCGGGGATAAAGAAGGTAAGAATCAGGAACGCCCCGGCCGGGAACGCCTCCGCCCAGAACATCCATCGCCATCCCCACTGACAATTCCACGAGTCGAGCGGAGCCTCGGTGAGCCCGGCGGCTACCGGCTCGGCTATCAGGTAATTGGCTACCTGGGCTGCCAGGATGCCTATAACTATCGTGAGCTGATTGATCGAGACAAGTTTCCCGCGGGTTGCCGGCGGAGCAATTTCAGCTATGTACATCGGCGACAGGCCGGAAGCAATTCCAATAGCCACACCGCCTACAAGCCGCCATACGAGAAACCACGTATAAGCGTCGAAAGCACCTGTGCCGTAGGCTGACAGCAGGAAGATAAATGCGGCGGCAGTCAGCAGCGGCTTGCGCCCGATGCGGTCGGCGAGCCGCCCTGCCGTCATAGCTCCTGCGAGACATCCTATCAAGGCTATGCTCATAGCCAATCCTTGCTGCGACGGATTGTCTGAAATACCGAAATATACTTCATAGAAAGGCTTAGCACCACCGATCACTACCCAGTCGTAGCCGAACAGTAGCCCACCCATTGCCGAGACACTACAGATAAAATATATGAACCTTTTGTGCTGCTTATACATGGTAATTGATTTTATGCAAAATTACCTTTGTCAGGCGAGGTTGGCAATAGATTTTTCCACCGTAATGATGGATTATCTTACGATATTGTTTATCTTTGCAATAGAGCTAATAAATAATCGGTTACGCGCTATGCTTAAAATAAAAGAAGGATTCAGAGGCGAGAAATCCTACATTCTCCCGCCCGCAGCAGTGGCACTGATGGAGGAGCATCCGCTTTCGGCCATATTGCATATCACTGATATTGGCTACTATCCCCGGGCGGCCAATCATTACCGCGAGCGATTTACTCCACTGAAGGTCAATGTTTTTATCTACTGCGTAGCCGGTGAAGGATGGTATTATGTCGACGGTCATAGATATCAGGTCGGGCCTGATACATTTTTTATTCTGCCGGCGGGTCTCGCTCATAGTTATGGCGCGTCAGACGATAATCCATGGACCATTTATTGGATTCATTTTGGCGGAACACTCGCTTCCGAGTATATGCCCGAAAGCCCCTCACCTATAGAGATAAAGCCCGGCCAGAGTTCACGCATCGCGAGCCGAATCGACATTTTTGAAGAAATTATGGCCACCCTTGACATCGCCCTTGACCGCGAGCACCTCCTCTATGCCTGTTCAGTGTTTCATCACTTTCTCGGTTCACTACGCTTTTTGCAACAGTATCGTTCTGCCGGCTCGATTGCCGATGGGCATGATGTCATCTCCAGGACAATCCGCTATATGAATGAAAACGTCAGCAAACCCATGCGACTGGACCAGCTGGCCGAATATGCAGGCTACTCAAAATCGCAGTTTTCCACCCTTTTCCGACAGGCCACCGGCTCGTCACCCATCGACTATTTCAACCGGCTCAAGATGAAGTATGCCTGTAGGCTGTTAGAAGGAACAAGTCTGAATATCAATAATATATGTCATAAAGTCGGAATCCCCGACCCTTACTATTTCTCCCGCTTGTTCAAGAGTCTGGTAGGGAAATCGCCCCAGGCCTACCGTTCGGGTCATGCTGGCTGACTTTATCTAGGTGAGTAGCCGATAATTAGTCTGGGGGAATAGCTGTTGTTTGACAAATTATTGGTACTTTTGCCGGAGAATGAGGAGGGTTGGGTGTTCCTGATGGGAGCCTGAGCGACTCTCGACCGATGAAGTGTATGAAGTTTTCGATATCGATAAGCAGGGAATGCGGGCATGTGATGCGCGGGCTGGCTATCACGGCCATCGCGCTCCATAATTTCTGCCACCTGATGCCGGGTGCCGTGCGCGAGAACGAGTCCGATTTCTTGGCCGAGAATCTCAAGCGTCTGGCCGCTACGGACTGCGGAACGTGGCAGGGGGTGTCTGACCTGATCTCTTTTTTCGGATGGTATGGCGTGCCGATCTTCATTTTCCTGACGGGCTACGGTCTGGTCGCGAAGTATGAGCGCGAGGGCGCTCCGTTTGCCGTGCGTGGCTTTCTGCAGTCAAACTGGCTTAAGCTCGTCAATCTGATGATTCCGGGCATACTCGCGTTTGTCATCTCGACGACGGTAGTGTCGCTGCTTGCGGGACACGTCGGCGCCACATGGTCGCTACGCTATCTCTTTCAGCTGACGATGCTGCCCGATCTCGTCTTTCCATGGTATCCTCCCGTGCCGGGCGTCTATTGGTATTTCGGTGTGACGCTCCAGTTCTATGTCATCTATGCGCTGGCTATCCGCCGCCGTCCGGCATGGTGGATGGCTCTGATGGTCGCCGGCTCTCTGGCGCTCCAGTGGTCGGTCGACCCTGCTTCGTGGTGGCTGTCGTGGATACGTCACAACGCTATCGGGTGGATGACGGTTCTTGTCATGGGCATACTCTGGGGGCGCTACCCGTCGGTCAGGCGTTGGCCTGCAATCGTGGTTGCTATGGTCGCTCCGTTGATTTTCATTCCGTCGATGCTCGACCCCTACACATGGCAGCTATCCATCCTGGCGGTCGTAGTCATAGCATATCTTGTGGCACGGTTGTCGCTGAAGATTCCCCTGTGGCGCGGGATGTGGATATGGCTCGGAAGGATGAGCCCGTTCATTTTCGCGGCGCATCCGCTTGTTAGACACTGGATTCTCTCGGCTGTCGACCGGCCTGAGTCGTCATTCTGTCTTATAGCAGGCTATTTTGCCGCGGTGATTCTCGCAGCCATCGCCTACCGCTATGCCTGGCGCTTCACCTCGCGCCTCCTCTCCGCGCGCATCTGTCGGCATTAGGCCGCGTCACTTGGCGGCATCGGTGGGGCGCCAGCGGTAGAGGCGGTCGGCGGGGCGGATTTTGGCGGGAACCTTGATAGCGATGCTGTCCCCCTTGACGGCACGGCTGACGGGGCCATGGTCGCCGTGCAACTCGTCGACGGTCAGGATGAGCGCTCCGGTCGTGGGGCCGGTGATGACCACTTCGTCGCCTACAGCCAGCTCGCCGGCCTCGAGCAGGAACTCGCCGACGCCGAGCTTGGAGAAATACTTCGTGCCGCGGCCTATGTACTCCTTGACGCGGGTAGCCGACGAGCCATATTTCGACGACCATTCGCCCAGACGCTGCCCCATGTAGTAGCCATCCCAGAAGCCGCGGTTGAATATCTTTGAAAGCCGTTCGTCCCAGCCGCTGACCATTTCATCGGTAAATGTGCCGTCGCAGATGGCGCGCAGAGCCTCGTCGTAGCATTCGACGGCCGTGCGGACATACTCGGGCCCGCGTGCGCGCCCCTCGATCTTGAAGACGGAGACGCCGGCATCGATCATACGGTCAAGGAAGTGTATGGTCTTCAGGTCTTTGGGCGACATGATATATTTATTCTCGACTGTGAGCTCGTCGCCGGTCTCGAGGTCGCGCACACCGTAGCTGCGGCGGCATATCTGCGTGCAGCTGCCGCGGTTGGCGCTTGAATTCATCTCATGCAGGCTCAGATAGCATTTGCCGGAGACTGCCATGCAGAGGGCGCCGTGGCAGAACATCTCGATTCTGATCAGTTCGCCCCGTGGGCCGCGCACATCCTCCTCTACGATGCGCCGGTGGATGTCGGCCACCTGCTCCATGCTCAGCTCTCGGGCGAGGACTACTACGTCGGCCCATTGGGCATAGAACTTCAGCGCTTCGAAATTGCTGACATTGCACTGTGTCGAGATATGCACCTCGACGCCGCGACTGCGTGCATAGAGTATGGCCGCTATGTCGCTCGCTATGATGGCCGACACGCCGCTCTCGGCCACGGCGTCGATTATCGCGTGACACTTCTCGATCTCGCCGTCATATATTATGGTATTGACAGTCAGATATGTCTTTACTCCGCGTGAGTCGCAGATGGAGGCGATGTTGCGCAGATCGTCGAGCGTGAAATTGGCACTCGAGCGTGCGCGCATGTTCAGACCCTCGACCCCGAAATAGACGGCGTCGGCGCCACCATCCAGAGCGGCATACAGCGACTCGTAGCTCCCCACGGGAGCCATTATCTCAAAACTTTTTCTGTCAGGATTGCCCATAATAGCGTGAATTTGACAACAAAGTTACGCATATTCTTCGGTATAACCGCCATTTTCCCCCTCAACAAAACGTTATTATCTTGCGAAGATATTGGATTTGTAATACATTTATATTATCTTTGCATTATATAATAATACAATTATGGATATCGCATTAAAGAAGAACCAAAGTTTTCGTCTTCCTGTCGAGTTGATTGAACGGCTTAAGCAACTTGCTAAACGACAGAACCGCAGTCTTAACAACTATGTCGAGACACTGCTGCTCGATGCAGCTTATCACCAACCTAATGCTACCACCATTGCAGCTATGAAGGAAGCTGAAAGCGGTGCCCTTCTCCATCAGGCGGCAATGGATCTGACTTCGATACAAGCGATGGAAAAATCCATGGGCTTATGAAAAAACTCAAGCCTACGGGGCAGTACAAGAAAGACTATAAGCGATTCCGCAATAATCCTAAAAAAGTAGAAAAGCTATTTAAAATATTGGAATTGCTCCAAAATGAGCAGCAGATTCCAGAAGAGAATCGACCTCATATGCTTACGGGAGATTATGCAGGATATATGGAATGCCATATAGAAGGTGATTTCTTGTTGATATGGTTTGACCCCGATACAGATGAAATCTGTCTTATCCGCTTGGGTTCTCACTCAGAGCTGTTTGGATAATGTTATCGTTGTTTTGTATGTAGTGAACCGAAGCTAATGCCGAAGGGAGTATCAGGTATCGACAGTAAGTTTGGATAACTAATTGAGGTAGTGGAGTCTGCTTATTAGTTTCATCTATGTTCGTTTTACAAACTGTAAAATATTTGTTTTTTGTAAAGCGAGGCAATGTTACGAAATTCCTTTGATTAGAGTAGTAAGACGGAAGCAATAATTAAGAGTTAATGATTTTATAAACGGAGAGGCCGCGCCGAAATCATCCGGCGCGGTTATCTCTGGTTAAACGTTTTAAATCTTAATGACGATATTTTCGGCTCTATACTTAATTTGCTCGCACGAATTCTACAAAAATATCTGTCCCAGAATATCTCCATTCGGTTTGTTCTGGAACATTAATAGGCTGTCCCTCCTCATCAAAAGGAACTGTAATAATAAATTTCCCATTTTCACCGGGATTATCCTGAATTATAAATTGATCAGTCATTTTCTTTACATTCGAAATATCAAGACTCTTGAACTGGTTGTTCAAGATAACAAGTCTTTCCAATTTAGTATTATTTGAAAGATCTAGATACGAAACTTCATTTTGCCACATATCAAGACTTTTTAACAGTGGATTATGAGTGAGATCGAGTTCGGTCAATTGATTAAATCTACACCAGAGGAAGTCCAGCTTCGGATTTTGTGTAACATCAAGGGATGTGAGGTGATTGCCGCAGCAAGCAATCGAAACGAGTTCTGTATTTTTTGTGACATCAATCGAATATAGCGGGTTGTTTCCACAGTTTAGGGAGGTCAATAGTAGATTGTTTGTCACATCAAGCGAGGTCAGTTCATTTTCGTCGCACGAAAGATGAACTAATTTTTTATTTTTAGAGACATCAAGTTCTGTAATCTTATTTATCCCACATGAAAGGAAGTCTAAATCCAGATTCTTTGTGACATCGAGAGATGAAAGCTTATTGTTAGTACAATAGAGATATGTTACTGCCGGATTGAGCTCAAGAGACGATAGCAGATTGTTCACGCAAGTAATGTGAGTGAGTTTTGTATTTTTATTTACATTAAGAATTTTTAATTCATTAGTACAACAATCTAATTGGGTCAACTCTAAGTTATTAGAAAAATCCAATTCTGTAATCTTATTATCATTACAATTAAAATACATCAGAGAAGTGAATTTTTCAATTCCTTTTACGGATGTTATCGGGCCTTTGCCTTCTCCGATGTAGGCAACATTTACCATGGTCAGATCAGCGACATCTTCGGGCGTTACGGTAGCTGCATCAGCTATGTAGCATCCCTCTTCCAGTACTTGAGCAAAAATCGGGTCAATCCAGCCTTCGGTGGGGAGTTCCGGTTCCGGTTCTGGTTCCGGAGTTGGGGGCATATCCGGCTCATTGTCTTTACTGCATCCCGAAAGCGTCATGATGGACAAAGTACATACGTAGAGAAATAATTTTTTCATTTTGATTTGTGTTATCGATTTATTGAGTTTTGTTATGATAAAATTATATGATATAGACTTTTTTGCCGTTGACGATATAGAAGCCCGGGGTGAGTTTTTTGAGTCCGGCAACAGTTGAGATCTCTAATTTTACGCCCTGCAGGGTGTAAACGGTAACAGAAGCATCGCCGTCAGCATATACGCCATCAATGCCTGCCGGCTTGTGTACTGTGACTACGCAAGTCGCAGAAACATCGCCGCAAGTAGCTGTGATGGTCGCAGTTCCTTCTGCTATGGCAGTAACCAGTCCGTCAATCGATACGCTCGCAATATTTTCGTCGCTGGTTGTCCAGGATACAGTCTTATCGGTAGTGTTCTCCGGCTCAACGGATGCTATCAGTTGAAGAGTCTCATCGATTATGATTTCGGCTTCGGTAAAGTTTAGAGAAATACCGGTAGCATCAACAGGAATAACCGATACATCGCATGTGGCAATCATACCGTCAGCCGTTGCGGTTATAGTTGCGGTTCCAAGAGAAATGGCTGTTACGATACCGGTATCTGAAACGGTAGCAACAGATTCATCTGAAGAAGTCCATGTAATCGGAGAGTCAATTTCTTGCCCGAGATGATTCGTCACATTTAGTTCAAATGTATCATCTATTTTTAATGTAATCTCAGCCTTATTCAAGAATATTGGCTCTTTTTCAACCATGTTCAAGAAATTTTTCCAAGGAGATGTCTCCTTATATTTATCTTTGAACCCTTTTAATATGTAAAGCGTACCATATTTATATACAGATTCGGAAAAGGCATCGCTTTCATCGCTGCAGGGATTTTCAGATAAGTATTGGATACTTTTCACACTAAAACAGGAGTAGAAAGCTTCATTCCCGATCGATTTAATTGAGCCGGGTATTACAAATGAGATGATATTATAACAGCAGATGAATGCATAGGCTCCTATTGATTCAACTGTTGACGGAATAATTACATCGGTTACCTCTTGCCCGTCTATATATAATTTTTTGGTCTTATATGTGGGGTTTGAGCTCCGGTCATTAAATGAAATGCCGCACAATGACTCAATGCTTGAAAAGTCGGCATATTCCAAATTGTCACAACCTAAGAATGTATATTCACCTATTGACTCGACCGAGCTGCCGATATCAATTGATTTTAGATTCGTGCAACCATAAAAAGATTGATCCCCTATAGATTTGACGGAATCGCTTATCTTAACAGAAGTAATGCTTCCGCACTTGTAAAATGCATAATCATTTATTTTTAAAACAGTTTCCGGAATAGTTATTTCGCTAACTTCATTACTATTTATATATAAATTTTCAGCTATTGATATTGGATTAGAATTGTAATTTTCAAAAACGATATTACATAAAGATTCAATGCTTGCGAATTCTGCAATTTTTATGTTAGAAGAAAAACTGAAAGCATTCTTGCCAATAAAATCAACTGAAGCTGGGATTGAAACAGATGTGAGGTTATGACACCCTCCGAATGCACTTTCACCGATATGGGTTACGGAATTCCCTAAGTTCAGGGATTGTATACTTGTTTCAAAAAAAGCTTTGTCGCCAATAGTTTTTACTGCGTCAGGAATTGTAACAGATGATAATTTGCACCAAAAGAATGCTTCGTTTCCGATAGAAACGAGAGTATTAGGAAGTGAAATGGATGTCATATAACTGCAGGAGCGAAACGCCGATTCCCCAATTGCCGAGACGGTGTATTCCTCATTATCATAGCTGACTTTATCGGGAATTGTGATTTCACCTGTTATTTGTGAGCTTGGAATACTTGGCGCAGTTAGACTGACTTCTTTTAATTCGTCATTAGTGATTTCGTATTTGAAATTCTCGTAAGAAAAGATATCCCCTTCTTTTGCTATCGCCGCCTGGCATATAATACCAAACGTGAGTGACAATAAGATGTAACTTTTAAATTTCATTCGTAAAAATATTTGATAGGTTGTGATATATTTTTTATAGTTTTGTAAGCGCAGAATAGAAGCTGCAATTTGTTATCAAATTGGCGCCTATGCTCACCAATAGATTGACGGCATAGTCTTTCCAAGATTTTTTCGGTGAGTTATTGTTATTGTTGGAATTATTATTAATGGTATTCCCTTTCATCGTACCGGAATTTACAGTTATCGGTGCGTTGATATTGATGTTATAAGTAATATTTTGAGTGAAATTGAGGGGCGTGTGGGGGTCGGGAGCGGTTGAGATGCCTCTGAACAGAACTGGGTCGGGCATTTGCTGCTTGAAGAAAGAAAAATCCAGGTCAGCTGCGACCTCGACATAGCGCTGTCGTGTGAATTGGCGCGGGGAACGTAGAAATACGACATGGGTGAGGTCGTGGGTCGTAATATCCTCGTGCATCTGCTCGGGAGTATAGCCCGGCGATGAGATAAGAGCCATGCGCTTGTCGCCGCCTTCGACTATACACCCTCCGGATATATATTTTACGGTAGCGCGGTTATGACGTTGGGAAATCGTATTGGCTACGGTGGTGCATATCTCCCGGTACGTTTCGTCGGTTTCGTGGGGAGATGGTGAGTCGCCGTCGCGTTTTAGGAGTGAATCAACTCCTGTAAGCCATAGGATGTAGTGGTTTTGCATTGAACGAACTAGTTAGTTGTCCGAGTGGCTGCCTTGTTCCGGACGGGTGCATAAAGCAAAAAGCGTGGTGCCGAACTCTCCGCTCGTTCCACGTCTTGAGGCCTTCGCATTGCC
>CAMWHE010000037.1 GCA_947173955.1 uncultured Bacteroidales bacterium
GTCGCATACGACTTGCAGAACATTGCCACCGCCGATAGCATAGCCGTTGACCATTGCAATCACCGGTTTGGGAATCGATCGGATAGCTTTGTGTAAATCGAGGACATTCAGACGAGGTACGCCGTTAGCATCAATGTATCCGCCTATACCCTTGACTCTTTGGTCGCCGCCCGAACAAAAGGCTTTGTCACCTGTGCCGGTAAGTATTATCACACCTATTTCAGGACATTCGCGGCAGTAATCCATTGCATCAAGCATCTCTCGATTAGTCTGCGGGCGAAAGGCATTATAGACCTCCGGGCGGTTTATAGTAATTTTTGCGATCCCGTTATATTTTTGAAAAAGGATATCTTCGTATTCTTTAATAGTTTCCCAGTTGCGTTGTGTCATAATTTATAAAAATTAGTCATCACCTCCGTAATAACGGATGGTTTTGTATGAATTTCTAAAATAGCAGGGCGATTGGTCTCAGAGATGAATCCGGGTAACACACTATCCAATTCTTGCTGTGATTTCGCCGTAAACGTTGCGTATTCCCAGGCTTTGGCCAATTCGGCAAAAGGAGCAGGTTCGTTTTCACAAATATATTGCTCGAGGCTGTCAAAATTACGGGTTGATTTTATGTGTCTGAATATTTGTCCTCCATTGTTGCATATTACTACAATTTTAAAATTTGGAGAAACGCATCTTAGTCCCAGAGCACCTATATCATAGCGTGCGCTCATATCTCCTGTGATAAGGACGGTTATCCCATTGTAGACTGTAGATGCACCGACGGCTGTCGATGTGGAACCATCAATACCACTTACCCCGCGGTTATAGTCGCATCTGTGAAAACGACTATAATCGAGAAGGTGCAGATATCTGACAGACATTCCGTTTGAAACCTGTATATTGGTTTCTTTAGGGAGATGTCTTAGAAGAGCATTTAATGCTGATAATTCACACCAAGGAAGTCTCTCGAAGAAATCATTAGCTACTGTTCGGGAGACCGAGTATGAGTCATGAATTAAATCAGAATAGGTTGAGCGTTCTGATGATCGGCGAAGTGTGGCTGCAAGTTGAGTGAAGAATGATTCCGGATCAATTTCAATTCGAAGCTCCTGTTTTGAGATTATATCTGCGGCGAGTTCGGAATACCCGACATGCCAGTGGCGGATATTCTGTTTCCCTAATAAATGCTTCAATCGCGAGGACAAAAGCGGTTTGCCAAATGTAATTAGAATTTCCGGGTATAATTTTGAAAACTCACGGTCAATAAGCAGTGTATCTGGAGATGAAACAAATGCATTACTATGCAGGTTTGCACCTATTTCAGCGACTACCGCAAAATTGCCGAACCGAGCTAATTTTGCCAATGATTTATTCAGTCGCTGTGACGGTGGATTGGCTCCAGCCCAAATCATTATTTTGGGAGATTCTGCCACCGTCGTCGCCAAGGCAGACATTTTCTCCTTGGAAATCAGTCCGGAATGTTCAAGTGTCATGATTTTCCTGGGACAAACATTCAGATAACCCGAGCCTTCAACCGTCGGATTCTCAATTGCTACATTAATATGTACAGGTCCTGACGGAGTAAGAGTCGCACATGTCAAAGCATCATTTATCGTAATTTCCGCTGAATCTTGTGGCAAGTTTTCATCTATAAAGAAACTTTTTTTAACTATGTTGGATAATGCTCCGTTCTGACGAATCGTTTGTCCGTCGTTTCTGTCAATAATGAAAGATGGCCGATCCGCGCTAATCGCAATCAGCGGAATGTGGCTGTAGTATGCTTCTGCAAGAGCAGGAGCATAGTTAAGTAATGCAGATCCGGATGTGCATACGAGTGCAACGGGTTTATCGGAAACAGTGGCTTTCCCAAGCGCGACGAATGCCGCCGATCGCTCATCGACAACCATCGTTACCGCTAACTCTTCGCGTGCGGCAATCGCGGCTATTAATGGCGCGTTTCGTGTACCCGGAGAGGCTACTACCTCTTTGATCCCATATTCTACGAGTAGAGCTGATAATGTGTTGCTTATTATAAGCTCATTCATGGTAGCCAATTATCTGCGAAAAGATTTTCTTACAATGGTTTGCTGTCTGTCAGGACCTACAGAAAGAATTGTGATCGGAGTCTGTAGCTCATTTTCCAGAAAATCAATATATTCAACAAATTTCTCGGGGAGATCTTCTTCCTTTGAAATTTTTGTCATATCTGTTTTCCATCCGGGTAAGGTCACGTAGACCGGTACAATCTTTTCAGTATTAACATCAAAGGGGAAACGTTCAGTGCGAACTCCGTCAATCTCATATCCTACGCATGCCTTTATTTCATCAAAGTCATCGAGCACATCGCTTTTCATCATGATAAGCTGAGTGACACCATTGATCATAATAGCGTATTTCAGAGCGACAAGATCAATCCAACCGCATCGACGTTCGCGACCTGTCACGGCGCCGTATTCGTGACCTAAATCGCGAATGCGTTTGCCTGTTTCATCAAAAAGTTCCGTTGGGAACGGCCCACTGCCTACACGTGTGCAATATGCCTTGAATATTCCGTAGACCTCCCCTATTCTGTTTGGGGCAACTCCGAGACCGGAGCACGCTCCGGAACAGATTGTATTGCTTGACGTGACGAAGGGATATGAGCCAAAATCAACATCGAGCAGAGTGCCCTGCGCACCCTCACATAATACGCGCTTGTCCTCTTTTAGCGCCTTATTTATTTCATATTCACTGTCGATGATATCGTAGTTCTTCAGATAGTCTATAGCAGCCAACCATTTAGCTTCGAGCTCTGAAAATTCAGGGGTCTCGCCCATCGACTTGAGCATTGCGACATGGCGGTTGCGTGCGGCATTATATTTTTCATCGAAATTATGCAGAACATCGCCCAGGCGCAGGCCGTTGCGCGATATTTTATCTGTGTATGTCGGACCTATGCCCTTACCTGTAGTACCTATCTTTCCGGCCCCTTTTTGTTTTTCGTTAGCGGCATCAAGCAGACGATGAGTGGGTAATATCAGATGTGCTTTCTTCGATATCTTAAGAATCTTTTTCAACGGTATGCCTGCAGCTTCCAGAGCTTCAGCCTCTTCCTGAAATAGTATGGGATCAAGAACCACGCCATTGCCGATAATATTGATTTGTCCCTTTTGAAATATGCCGGAAGGAATTGAGCGGAGAACGAATTTCTTATTATCAAATTCGAGAGTGTGACCGGCATTAGGTCCACCCTGAAACCTGGCTACAATATCGTAGCCGGGGGTCAGCACGTCGACCACTTTTCCTTTGCCTTCATCTCCCCACTGGAGTCCTAAAAGTACATCTACCTTTGTCATAAATGTTTGGTTTATATATCTATTTAAATAATTTCAACTGGACCGAGTCTGTCTGATTCTTTATGCGGTTTTTCTTCTGGCATTTGGAACACATCCCATACACCGTCAGAGAGAGATAAGTCGGCAAAAAAGATCCGAATTTCATGTGTCTGAGCTCACGAATAATCTGACTGTTACGGAGGTCGCTGATTTTACCGCAAGACGTGCAAAGCAGATGGAGCTGATTGCCGGAAGGAAGCTGAGCTGTCAGTTCGTAGTTATTCTGGCCATCTGCGAAATGCTGTCGCCGCAGTATGCCGCTTTCTATCAAAAGAGATAATGTATTAAAAATCGTAGCGCGGCAAATCTGTTCGCCCTTGTTTCTCAGGAGCCCCGAAAGCGCTTCATAATCAAAGCTTCGGGATAATTCAAGAATCGTATTCAATATTGTCTTACGTTCATATGTCTCACGCATTCCTTTGGATTCAAGGAATGTCATAAATGAAGTAAGAATTGTATTATTACGATTGTCAGACATGGTCATTGATGAATGAGTACAAAGATAACTAATAATCCCATGACGAATAAATAAAATCCTAAAAAATTAAACAATATAATCCTAAATCGAATATTTTGATGAATAGAATCAAATATGTATTTTTGCGAAAAATAAAAGTTTAGTTTCTATGAAAAATAAAGAAATCAAATTCGAAGGCAAGGTTATCAATGGCTTCCTTATGCTGGGGCTCTTACTCCTTTTTATTCCCTTATTAATTGTTCTATGCTGTTTCGCTTATGGAACCAAAATGTTTGAGTTATGTATAGGAGCTTCGGTAATGTTATTTATCATAGACTTAGTGTTAATGATAGGTTTATTTTCGCAGCAGCCAAACGAGTCAAGGGTAATGATATTCTTCGGCAAGTATAAGGGGACATTTGAAGAGGTGGGATTTTTCTGGACTAATCCCTTCATGACACGACGAAAAATGTCAAAACGACTTCATAATATGGATATCGAGCCAATAAAAGTAAATGATAAAATTGGCAATCCGGTTATGATCGGAATGGTAATAGTATGGCGAATATGCGATACCTATAGAGCTGTATTTGATGTAGATGCAAAAGATATTTCCACTATTACTACAGCTAATGGACTAACGGTCAATACGGCTACCCGTTCTTCTGCGCTTGATGCTTTTGTTAGAATACAGAGTGATGCGGCTTTGAGAGAGGTTACCGGCCGCTATGCCTATGACGATGACGAATCATCCCGGCTTACCTTAAGAAGCGGAGGTGACGAGATAAATGATCAGCTGGAAAGTAAGATTAATGAGCGCCTGTCAATGGCCGGGATTGAAGTTGTGGAAGCTCGCATAAACTATCTGGCCTATGCGCCTGAAATCGCGGCGGTAATGCTCCGACGTCAACAGGCTTCGGCTATCATTTCAGCCCGCGAAAAAATAGTAGAAGGAGCTGTCACAATGGTTAAGATGGCCTTGGAAAAACTTGAAGAAGAAAGTGTGGTAAGACTCGACGATGACAGGAAGGCTGCCATGGTCAGCAATTTGCTGGTAGTATTATGTGCCGATGAGCCTGCTACTCCTGTGGTCAATTCCGGAGTGTGACTTTCGCTAGATCGGAATTATATATTCTACGGCTGAGACGGCGGTAGGCAATGAGCATCAGCATTCCCGTTATGCCCCATGAAACGGGATAAATTATGAGCAATTGCTCGAATGTATGCCATAGTCCGCTGCATCGCCACAGTATTCGCAGGAGACACGTTCCAAGTATAGTTATCATCATTGGGGGCACTGAATGCCCCAACGCTCTCATTGCACCGCCTGATATTTCATAGCTACAAGCTATAAACTGAAATAGCAGAACGGTGCATATCCTTTGTGTTGCATAATGGATTACCTCGGTATCTGATGTAAATATTCCTGCAAATGCCGGTGCGAAGATTACTATTGTGATGTTTAGGACTGCACATGAAATAAGGCTTAGCCACATACATTTCTTAAACACCACCCTACACATATCAAACTGTCCGGCGCCGTAATTCTGACTTATGAATGCAACGGCAGCCTGATTGAACGCTGAAATTACAAAATAGCAGTAGAATTCAAATGTAATTGCCGCGGCTCCGCCTGAGACAATCTTTGACCCGAAGGTATTTACTCCGGACTGAATAAATACATTTGACAATGCGAATACCATACCTTGGATTCCGGCAGGTAATCCGATCTGAATTATACGCACAAATTCGCGTCTAAAGAATCTGATCTTACCTATATTCAACCTGATGGGGCCATTCTCTTTCTTAAGTATAATTATAATCAGTATCGCACTGACATAGTTTGCAATGGTCGTTGAAATGGCAACTCCCTCTACTCCCATTTTGAGTACACAGACAAAAAATAGATTTAATGCCACGTTGATACATCCTGATCCAACCAGACAATAGAATGGTCGTCTGGTATCACCCACACTACGCAGAATTGCCGATCCGAAATTAAAAATCATCATCGCCGGAAATCCGAGAGTAAAATATCGCAGATATTCGGATGCTTTATCTATTATTTCAATCGGAGTATCAAGCAATAACAATAATGTGGGAGCGAATATCAGCCCTAATAGGGTCATTCCCAGTCCGCATGCAATTGCCAAGGCTGCTGATGTGGCGACGGCCCGTTCTATGCCGGTATCATTTTTCTCGCCAATGTAGTGCGCAATGATTACGTTTGAGCCAAGTGAGAGTCCCATGAACAGATTGACCAACAATGCAATCACGGGACCGTTTGAGCCTACAGCTGCCAGGGCTTTGTCTCCCACATAATTGCCTACTACGGCTATGTCGACAGCATTAAATGATTGCTGAACGACACCGCAGGCAAATATCGGTAGCGCAAATAGAATTAATTTTCTGACAAGCTTCTCGCGATGAAGCATGTCAATTTTGTTTTTCCCGGCAGCTGTATCAGTCATGTCTTTAATTTAAGCCGGCTCGTCTTAGTCCGGTCAGTTTTTGATATAATTGTTCGTTGCCGTCATATTCATTGCTGTATTGCGAAATTTTCTTCAAATCATTCTCATTTAAAAAGAAAACCTTTCTCATTGCCTTGGATCTCCTGCGCTCAAACATTGTTTCAAGCTCATAGATAGCTTTGCGTCTGGCAGCAACCCTTATGCTCATTACTAAATTTTCTCCATTGAATTCAGAGTTTAGAGATGGAGTAAACATAACTCCATCACCCTCATTTATGATATGAATGTACCCGGCAGCACACGCTTTGTCGTAATCATATTTTGCCTCAGTTATGCGTTGCAAAGCCAATTTAATATACTCTCTGGTCTTGTCTGCCGGAAGTTTGGTAAAATCAAACTCCGATGACTCATCAATTATACCCTCACTGATAAGAAATAGATGCATTAATTCAAAGAATAGATTTAATGTCACCTTTGTATCTCCGGTAGCAGAATGAACAGTTTCTGAATCAACACTGACGCCAATCTGTTCGGCACACTTAGATAGCCCTGGTCCGGAATAAAAAGGGATATCCTGATGTCGACCTATGCAGTACCAGTACAGATGGCGAAGCTCTATTTGGGGTTTCTGATGTAGATTTTTCAGTCCAGCCTGTTCTAAAGCTTTGATATCATCTATGAGAGAAAACCCTACTATATAATTGGAGTTATCTATGATATTTTGAAGTTCAGACCGATACTCTTTTACAGGCTTTTCAGCTTTAACCATTTCCGGCGTAATATGGTGTACTGAAGGAGCCCACTTTCTTAATGTCGCCGGCTTAAATCTATGATAAAACACAGTTTCACCGCCACCATTCATTATGGAAATTTCGAGCAGTTCTTCTCTATATCGTCCGCCGAGCCAGCCTTGTGCAGACTCCGTATCAAAGCATATTAAATTGTTATTCATAAATTAGCAGAGTACACCCACATAAATGTGTCGATAAAATCTGTGCAAATTTACTCACATATCGCAACACGTGCAAGAATATGAGGGTACAGCTGTGAAATGTTATCATCTTTTTTCGGCATTCAGTTGGCGATAACAATTTATTAACATCGGTTAAAAGGTTGTCGTATGTTGAAATTTAATAGTAAATTTGCATTTATATAAGCTTGTTTACATATAATATTTATAACATAATGAAACGTGTTTTTACGCTAATTTTTAGCCTGATTGGGATTCTGGCATCCGCCCAGATAGTTGAACCCATTTCATGGTCTTCATCAGTAGAAATGAAAGATCAGGATTCAGGCGTAGTAATAGTAAGTGCTAAAATCGAATCGGGATGGCATATTTACGGAATTGAGCCGGTCGAGGATGGCCCGATTCCTACTCAAATCAATATATCATTACCGGATGGCTTAACCCTTCAAGGCGGTCTTACACCTTCAGTTGCTGCTGAGCAAGGATATGATGCATCGTTTGGTTGCGAGATATCCTTCTGGAGTAAAAATGTTTCATTCAGTCAGGCATTTGTGAAAGAAGCTGAGGTTAATGCTCCTATAATTGTCAATGTCAGGTATCAGGCGTGTGATGATATGCGATGCCTTCCTCCTTCCGGTGATGAGTTTATGCTTAATCTTCCAGGAGCCGTTACTACTCAGGTTGCCGAAAGCAGCAACGATGCTCAGAATATACTTAATATTGTTTCATCTAAATCGAACAATGAGCTTAATCCGCTATGGCATCCTGTAACATCTGTTAATAATAATGAATCAATAACATCTTCTCCCTGGTGGAAGCTTTTCATATGGGGTTTTGGAGGAGGACTTATAGCACTCCTGACGCCTTGTGTGTGGCCATTGATTCCGATGACAGTAAGTTTCTTTCTGAAAAAAGGTAAGTCTCGTCGCGAGTCTATCCGGGATGCAATGATATATGGTTCATCTATTGTTGTAATTTACTTGGTGCTAGGTCTGGCTATAACTATGATATTTGGAGCAAGTAAACTTAATGAGTTGTCGACAAATGCGGTATTTAATATCATATTCTTCTTGTTACTGGTCGTATTTGCGATATCATTCTTTGGCGCGTTTGACATAAAACTACCGTCAAAATGGAGTAACAGCGCCGATAACAAGGCTGAGCGTGCGACGGGGCTTATCAGTATTTTCTTTATGGCATTTACATTGGCGTTGGTTTCTTTCTCATGCACAGGTCCGATTATAGGTACGCTGCTTGTGGAGGCTGCGTCAACAGGTGATATCGCAGGCCCGGCAATAGGAATGACAGGATTTGCCCTTGCCCTTGCCCTACCCTTTACGTTATTTGCCATATTCCCATCCTGGCTCAAGGAGATGCCTAAATCAGGAGGATGGCTCAACTCAGTTAAAGTTGTCCTCGGATTTATTGAACTTGCACTATCTCTCAAATTCCTCTCGGTAGCAGACCTCGCTTATGGGTGGGGATTGCTCGATCGCGAGGTTTTCCTTGCTCTTTGGATTGTAATTTTCCTATTGTTAGGTCTCTATCTTTTAGGAAAAATCAGATTTGCGCATGATGAGCCGGTAGAACATCTTTCTGTACCCAGATTCTTTCTTTCTATTGCGTCGCTTTCATTTATGGTCTATCTCATTCCGGGCTTATGGGGAGCTCCGTTAAAAGGTGTCAGCGCGTTTGTTCCCCCACTCTATACCCAGGACTTCTCACTCTATGCAGGCGGTGAGTTTGAAGAGTTTTCTGACTATGAGACAGGTATGAAATATGCCGAAGAAAACAATCGTCCGGTACTTATCGACTTCTCCGGTTACGGATGCGTCAACTGCCGTAAGATGGAAGGTGCAGTTTTTGATACGGAGGTCGTAAGGAATCTGATCGAGAAAAACTTTGTACTTATCAAACTGATGGTTGATGATAAGCATGACCTGAAAGAACCTATGACGGTCATTGAGAATGGTAAACAGAAGAAACTGCATACCGTAGGTGATAAATGGAGCTTCCTACAAAGATATAAGTTTGGAGCCAATACTCAGCCTTACTATATGATTCTTGATGGAAAAACCGGTGATGCACTGACTGATTCTCGTTCATACAATGAGAACATCACTGAATTTGTAGAATGGTTGGGGGAAGGTATCGAAAACTATAAAAAGATTGAATGATGACAAGCCGCGAAGAAAAAATCGAAGCAATAGGTCGTGTCATAGACACGCTTGACCGCCTTAGAGTTGAGTGTCCGTGGGACAAGAAGCAGACGAATGAGTCACTTCGTCCGAATACGGTTGAAGAGGTCTATGAACTTTCAGACGCTCTTCTCGCCGAGGATACAGTCAACATAAAAAAAGAACTTGGAGACGTATTGCTACATGTGCTGTTTTATGCGAAGATCGGTGAAGAAAAGGGTGAATTTGACATCGCTTCTGTAGCAGATGCGCTTAATGAGAAACTGATCTTCCGTCATCCTCATATCTTTGGGAATATCAGTGCTATGGATGCTCATGAAGTAGAGCAAAACTGGGAGCAAATAAAATTAAAGGAAAAAGGCGGAAACAAGACCGTGCTGTCAGGTGTCCCTAATACTCTTCCTCCGTTAATCAAGGCTTATCGCATACAGGAGAAAGCTGCAAATGTAGGATTTGACTGGGACACGCCAGCTCAGGTCTGGGATAAAGTCAAAGAGGAGATTACGGAATTTGAAACGGCCGTGGACTCTATGTCGGATAATGAAAAGGAGTCTGAAATGGGCGATGTTTTATTTAGTCTTGTCAATGCGGCTCGTCTGTATAAGATTCATCCCGATACAGCTCTCGAAAGAACAAACAAAAAGTTTATCGAAAGATTTAATTTTATAGAAAAATCCGTAAAAATGTCCGGTCGAAATATCAAGGATCTTACGCTCGGTGAACTTGACAGTCTTTGGAATGAAGCAAAACTGATGGAAAAACAGGAATTATAATATGACCAAACGTATATTATTTGCATTATTAATGCTAATGACCTTTATAGGTGCGATAAGTCAGGTGTTCCGTTCCGGATCGGCTCAAAAGAAACATCCATTATATCTGAAGATCACAGAAATCAATAATACGAATTCTGACGAAGTAAGCCGTTTTTCAGTCTCCCTCATTGGCGTTCCTCATACGTCGTCGCGTATAGATTCCGCACATATTCATCGGTCTAACGGCGCCATATATACTGCTTCTGATATTGACGGAATAGATTTCCAGCGGTATTTTCAGTGGGAAGATGATGGCTTAATTGATATCGAGCTTGATTTTCCGAAAAAATCCGGATACGGATCTTCTGATACCTTAATAGTTTATTCTGTTTACGGCCCCTATCGCACACTAATTATAACTGACTGATTTTGATACTTTGTATTACAGAGAAACCGAGTGTGGCACGGGATATCGCGAATATCCTCGGTGCCAGGACTAAGCGAGATGGTTATTACGAAAATGATCAGTATCGCATTACATGGACGTTTGGACATCTCTGTACATTAAAGGAGCCGGCTGACTATACTGACCGATGGAAGCGGTGGTCGCTCGGATCTCTGCCTATGTTGCCGGAACGGTTCGGTATAAAGGTTATCCCCGAAAAATATATTGAGACTCAGTTTGAAATTATTAAAAACCTTATATCAGAGGCAGACGAGGTCATAAACTGCGGTGATGCCGGACAGGAAGGTGAGCTTATTCAGCGCTGGGTAATGCAGAAGGCCGGTATCCGTTGCCCGGTAAAGCGATTATGGATATCGTCTCTAACGGATGAATCCATTAAGGAAGGATTTAAGTCACTTAAACCGGAGTCTGACTTCAATAATTTGTACCATGCCGGATTATCCCGCGCTATAGGCGACTGGATATTAGGCATGAATGCTACGCGTCTATACTCTTTGAAGTACTCCTCGCCCGGCAATGTGCTTTCAGTAGGGAGAGTCCAGACCCCTACCCTTGCTATGATAGTCAAGAGACAGAAGGAGATTGAGGCATTCAAGTCGTCAGATTTTTGGGAATTGAAAACGGAATATAAAGGTGTCATTTTCAATTCTGCTCTTGGTCGATTCTCTTCTGAATCGGATGCAAATTCAGCTTTGCTACGTGTGAAGGATCATGACTTTGTGATTACGGATATCACAGAAAAAGGAGGTAAGGAAGCTCCACCCCGTCTCTTCGACCTGACATCACTTCAAGTAGAAGCGAACAAACGCTGGGGCTGGACTGCAGATGAGACACTCCAGCGCATCCAGTCATTGTATGAGAAAAAGGTTACTACCTATCCTCGTGTCGACACAACCTACCTGTCAACGGATATTTATCCAAAAATCAATGGAATAATGAGGAGTATGACACCCTACTCAAAGTGGACTGAGTCTATACTGTCAAAGCCTATCATCAAGCCCGCTCGAATATTTGACAATGCAAAGGTGACCGATCACCATGCAATAATCCCGACAGGAGAAAGCCCGACGGTATTGCAGGGGGATGAAAAGAAGTTGTATCACCTTATTGCGCTACGGTTTATTGCTACGTTTTATCCAGACTGTCAGTTTGATTTAACAGTTGTCAATGGTCGATCTGCCGATGTCGAATTCAAGACGACCGGTAAAGTAATAACAGTTCAGGGATGGCGTGACGTCCTGACTCCGGACAGTAATGATAGTCAGAAGGATGATAAAGATGATGAGCTGAAAATTTTGCCGCCTTTTATGAAGGGAGAAACCGGTCCCCATACTCCGTCTCTTGTGAAAAAAGCGACTCAGCCGCCAAAGTATTATACTGAGGCTACTTTATTGAGAGCCATGGAGTCGGCTGGTAAGACTGTTGATGACGAGTCGCTGAGAGAAGCGATGAAAGAGAACGGTATCGGTCGTCCATCAACCCGAGCAGCGATCATTGAGACACTTTTCAAGCGTAAATATATATATCGACAGAGAAAGAATATATTGGCATCTCCAGCCGGGATAGCCCTGATAGATACGATAAATCAGGAACTGCTTAAGAGTCCGAAATTAACCGGTATATGGGAGAATCGTCTGCGACGTATAGAGCGTGGCGAATATTCAGCATCCACTTTTGTCGATGATCTGAAAAAACAGATTGATGAGATTGTGATTAATGTACTTAGCGATAATTCCAACCTACATATTGAAGTCAAGGATGTTGTGAAGCAGAAACCGGCAAAGAAAAAAACAGGGTCGCGCAAGTCTAAAATATCCGATTTTGAAATGATATCATGTCCTAAGTGCGGAACCGGTGTTATAAAAAAAGGTAAGACCGCTTTTGGCTGTTCCAATTACACTGTATGTGATTTCAGACTTCCTTTTGAGAAATATGCAGAAACTCTTACTCCCACGCAATTAGCTACTAAAATCTCTAAGTTAAAGCTATGAACGATCAGGAATTGTTCCCCATAGTGGATGAAAATGGATCTGTCATAGGATCCGCAACCAGAAAGGAGTGTCATTCAGGAAGTATGCTGTTGCATCCCGTTGTACATCTGCACATACTGTCTGACGACAATGAATTGTTTTTACAGAAACGCTCGCTAAAGAAAGATATTCAGCCCGGGAAATGGGATACTGCTGTCGGCGGACATGTGGATTATGGCGAAAATATTGAAGATGCTCTTAAACGGGAGGCATTTGAAGAGTTAGGACTTGTGGTCACCGATCCAGTCATTATTGAGCGATATGTATTTCAAAGTGATGTTGAAAAAGAGCTAATTAATGTTTTTATGATACGTGTTGACAAAAGTAAATTAAGTGTCAACATAGACTATGATGAAGTGGACGAAGGTCGGTTCTGGTCTTTTTCTGAAATTAAGGATTGCACTGGCAAGGGGATTCTGACTCCTAACTTTGAATCTGAGTTTAAAAGAATTTTCCCTCTGATAATTAAATGAACATAGACATATCATTGCAGTGGGTTACTGTTGCAATCATATTGATTGCAATTGTGGTCTTTTTAGTTTATCGCATTCTGAATCGAAGAAAAAAGAAAAGATGCTCTGATTGTCCTATAAATCAGCATTGTAAGCAAAATAAGATAACCGAAAAAGGAGATGACTGATTGTCACCTCCTTTTTCATATAACGCAATATTTAGTCAAGTTTGTGAATGACAAGGCCGGATCTGAGCTTGGGCTCGAACCATGTAGTCTTGGGTGGCATTATATTGCCGGAGTCGGCAATATTCATAAGTTGCTCCATCGATACAGGGTATAGTGCCAGCGCAACAGCCATTTCTCCACTGTCGACTCTCCGCTTGAGTTCCTTAAGACCGCGAATACCACCTACAAAGTCTATTCGTTTGTCAGAACGCAGATCGTGTATGCCGAGTATATCGCGAAGGATCAGGTCACTTGAAATAGTAACATCAAGCACGCCAATCGGGTCGTTATCGTCATATCTACCCTCTTTTGCTGTCAGTGAGTACCATTTTCCATCCAGATAAAGAGAGAAATTATGAAGCTGATCAGGACGGTATTCATTTTCGCCCTTTTCCTCTACGACAAAATTTTCTTTGAGAGCATCTAAAAATTGTTCGGGTGTCAGGCCGTTAAGATCCTTTACCACACGATTGTAGTCTATGATATTAAGATGTGAAGCGGGGAATGCTACAGCAAGGAAATAATTGTATTCCTCATCGCCATTATGGTTGGCATTTGCTAATGCCTTTTCGTTGCCTACCAAAGCAGCCGCAGCTGTACGATGGTGTCCATCAGCTATATATAGATATGGAATCTTTGCAAATTCATTCGTAATAGTCTCAATCTGTTCGGTATTATTGATTACCCAGAAATGATGACCAAAGCCGTCGGGAGCAACAAAATCATACTCAGGTTCACCTTTTGTCACATCATTAATAATACCTTCAAGGACTTCATTATCAGGGAATGCAAAAAAGACAGGTTCGATATTGGCATTATTAATTCTGACATGCTTCATGCGATCTTCCTCTTTGTCGCGTCGGGTAAGTTCGTGCTTCTTGATATTGCCCTTCATGTAGTCATCGACATTGGCTGCCACAACTATACCATATTGAGTACGACCGTTCATAGTCTGGGCATAGATATAGTAGTGATCTTTTTCATCCTGAATAAGCCAGCCGTTACGTTGGAATGCATTAAAGTTTTCAACTGCTTTATCATAGACTTTGGGATGATGTTCGTCGGTACCGGGCTCGAAGTCTATTTCAGGCTTTATGATGTGGTAAAGAGACTTTTCGTTACCTTCGGCTTCGATTCGGGCTTCTTCCGAGTTTAAGACGTCGTACGGACGTGATGCGACTTCGGTTATCAGGTGCTTTGGAGGTCTGACGCCTTTAAATGGTTTTACTTTTGCCATGATTATATGTGATTTAATTGTTTTTTTAGTTATGACATTCGTGTTTTATAATCGTTGTAATCAAAGACTCTTAAATAATGACAATCTCCAGCTCTATCGCAAAGGACGATCGAAGGATGCTGTATACCATTGAACATATTTGTCTTGACTGTCGTATAGTGATTCATGTCTTCAAGAGTCAGTCTATCACCGATTTTAAGGGGCTTTTCAAATCGCCAGTCGCCCATGAAATCGCCGCTTAGACATGAGTTGCCCCCCAGCCGATATACGTAGGGCGCTTTATCTGAATCAGATGCTTCAGAAATAATAGGTTTATAAGGCATTTCGAGTGTATCAGGCATATGACAGGCAAACGACGCATCAATAATCGCTGTTTTTATGCCCTGATTTTCCACAATATCAACGACTGATGTAATCAGGTCGCCTGTGCGCCAGGTGAAAGCGCTCCCCGGTTCGAGTATGATTTCCAGATTAGGGTATTTATTCCTGAATGTACGCAAAACCTTAATTAGGTGTTCGATATCGTATCCCTGACGGGTCATCAGGTGGCCCCCCCCCATATTAACCCATTTAAGCCGGGAAAGGTATTGACCGAATTGAGCATCGAAGGCTTCAAGCACTTTTTCAAGATCATATGATGTAGACTCACATAGCTGATGGAAATGAAATCCTTCAATGCCTTCAGGCAGATTGCCGTCAAGCATATCGGCCGTCACGCCAAAACGGCTGCCCGGTAATGCGGGATTGTAGATGTCTGTCTCTATAACAGAACATTGTGGATTTACACGTAGACCGGGTGATACGCGGCGATCAGCAGGCACATTGAGGTTATATTCTTGTAATTTAGCCCTGAAACGAAGATACTGATGGATGGAGTTGAATGTAATGTGAGTACTTTCTGCAAGATACTCATCTATAGTGGCTTCAGTGTAGGCTGGACAATATGAGTAAACATCTCTCTTCAGTTCTTCACGCCCCAATCTGAGTTCGTTAAGAGAACTTGCGGTACAGTCGCGTTCATACTCTCTGAATATTGGGAAGGTCCGCCACAGCGCATTTGCTTTGAATGCCATTATTATTTTAACGCCGGCTTCTTTCTCTACATATGTTATTAAATCAAGATTCTGACGTATCTTGTTCTCGTAGACAATATAGTATGGAGTCGGTATGTCGTTTTGCTTCATCAGTCTATGATTTTAAATTTCGCAAATTTGAGTAATAGGACTTTAGTCTCTACATTTGAAAATTGAACAGTAATTTTATGATCATGAGCTTCTGTATCAATTTTTACAATTTTACCTTTGCCAAATCTGGTATGCTCAATATTCATTCCTACAGACAATTCCGAAGAGCTATGTATAAGATTATTACTATCCGGTTGTGGTGTCGGTCGAGAGGCCGCTTCTCGCAGGGATGTCAAACGGGATACCTCGTGGGTTGTAGAATGTTCACCGAATGCGGTCGTGTTCCTGGTAATGTTTCCTGACGAATGAAAGGATGTCCGATAGCTATTATAGTTTCCGACAGGCATTCGTGATATCAGTATGTTCGTACCGGACGATAGTGATAGAAATCTGGAATCTATATCGCGTAAAAATGGTGATGGGGATGTTTCTGCAGTCTGACCGTTGCGATAACGTTGAGTGGCATATGTCAATATACAATGATTTTTGGCCCGGGTGATAGCCACATACAGTAGCCTGCGTTCTTCCTCTATCTCAGATATTGAAGATTTGCTCATTGACGAGGGAAAAAGGTCATCCTCTACTCCGACTACTATGATATTGCCAAACTCAAGACCTTTGGCTGCATGAACGGTCATAAGGGTAATACGTTCCTCATTAGAATCTTCTTTCTCATCCTGATCAGTTGCAAGAGAGACTTCGGATAGAAAATCCGAAAGGGCGACATGAGCTTCTTCATCCTCTTCCCGCCGCATATTGACAAATTCACGAGTACCGTTTAGCAACTCCTGAATATTTTCCTGTTTTGAAATGCTTTCCGGGGTCGTATCATTCAGAAGGATGGATAAAAGCTTTGTGTCACGGATGATTTTTTGCGACACTTCATAGGCATCATTTCCCTCTGCATTGAAGGCAATAAATGAAGATATTAGATCGACGAAGGCATTTAATTTTTTTATTGTGCCGCTATTTAAATTCAGGTCATAGCCGCTGAGATCATTAAGGACTTGCCAGATACTAACCTTGCTGTCTATAGCTGCGCGCAGTAGTTTATTAAGTGTAGTTTCTCCTATACCGCGAGCCGGGAAATTAATGATGCGTTTTAAAGCTTCATCATCATTCGGATTGACAGTCATGCGGAAGTAGGCGATAGCATCTTTGACCTCTTTGCGCTGATAGAATGATAGTCCACCGTAGATACGATATGGAATATTACGCTTACGGAGTGACTCTTCCAGAATACGAGATTGCGCGTTTGTTCGATATAGTATAGCGAAATCTTCGTAGCTGTTTTTCGTTTTCATCTTAAGCTGAGAAATCCGATTGGCCACGATCGAGCTTTCCTCAAAGTCGCTGAAGCATTGGATTACTTCAATTCTTTCACCGACTTCATTCTTGGAATACACATTTTTGGGTATCTGTTCCTTGTTCTTGGAAATCAGTGAATTGGCGGCGTTAATTATAGTCTGTGTAGACCTGAAATTCTGCTCAAGCTTAAAGATCCTAAGATTCGGATATCCATTTTTTAAGTTTAGGATATTACGGATATTAGCTCCACGGAAGGAATATATACTTTGGGCGTCGTCGCCAACTACACATAGTTTATCGTCAGCGCCGCATAGCTCGGAAACGATTACATGCTGAGCGAAGTTTGTATCCTGATACTCATCAACAAGTATATATCGGAAAAATTCACGGTAATGCTCTTTAATTTCAGGATTATCGCGTAGCAAAACATTGGTAAAATACAGAATATCATCAAAATCCATCGCGCCGGCAGCAAAACATCGCTCACGGTAGGCTTTGTATATGGCATAGATGAGCGGACGTCGCGAGCGCTTATCTGCTTCCATTATATCCTTATCCATTGCATAGGCTTCCGGAGACATCAATGCATTCTTTGCCATGGAAATGGTATTTTGGATAGTGCTTGCCTTGTAGATCTTATCGTCAAGCTGCATATCCTTGATAATGGTCTTGATCAAAGATTTACTATCATTAGCATCGTAGATCGTGAAATCTCTCTTAAATCCTATCCGATCAGAATGTTTTCGGAGTATTTTTAAAAATATGGAGTGGAATGTACCCATCCAAAGGTGATTGGCTGCGGGCGCCCCTACAAGCGTACGAATACGCTCTTTCATCTCATTAGCCGCTTTATTGGTAAAAGTTAAAGCGAGAATACGCCATGGCTCATAGTCGTGAGCCAGAAGATGCAGAATCTTATATGTCAGTACCCGGGTTTTTCCGGAACCGGCACCGGCAATGACAAGCTGCGGCCCGTCACAGTATTCCACGGCAGCTCGCTGTTGCTCGTTGAGCGATGACAGGTAGTCGTTATCGGTCATCGTTTATACAAATTTATTTAAAGACGGATTGTAGGAATATCCGATTGTCGATAGTCTGGCCGTAAGCTCGGATTGTGTGATATCCAGATCCTCGCATAATTCAGCAAGAGAAGTATAATTGTCCCTAAGTTTTGTATTGATAAAACTTAACAGCATATATGGATCGGAGGGTAGTTCGCGCAACATTATAGTCTTTTATTTCAAATATTTTATGATACGAAATTACAAAAAAATGATAGGATGTAAAAGGGAAATAACTAAATTTGTATCTAATTAAAAATTTAAATAATGTTTACTTCGTACAATCCTGTATAATGGATTGTCATAATCAAGTATATTCAATGTTCTCTACTGAATTTTTTTCTTCAGAGATTAATAGGTGGTTGTCAGAAATCGAATATCCATCCAAGCCGGAAGGCCTATATGAACCAATCGCTTATATGCTAAGCGGGGGCGGAAAGCGTCTCCGCCCTACCCTTATGTGTGCTGTAAGCGAGAGTCTGGGACATTCATTCGATTTTGTTCGCCAGCAGGCAATCGCGATTGAAATGTTTCATAATTTTACGTTACTTCACGACGATGTGATGGACAATGCGGATATACGACATGGCAAGCCTACAGTACACCGTAAGTGGAATATCCCGACTGCGATCCTGTCAGGAGACACCATGCTCACAATGGCATCTGGGTTTATGTCGGACTGTGGTTCGGATATTCGTGAGGATGTTGTTGATATTTTCAATAAAACTGCTATAGAAATATATGAAGGACAGCAATATGACATGAATTTTGAATCGCGACAGGATGTTACTGCTGATGAATATCTTGATATGATACGGTTGAAAACAGCTGTATTATTGGGATGTTCATGTAAAATCGGTGCTATAGCAGCAAAAGCCTCTCCTATGATTCAGGATCTATTTTATCAATATGGCGTTAAACTCGGAATGGCTTTTCAGCTAAGAGATGACTATCTTGATACATTCGGCGATCCGGAGTTGTTTGGTAAACAGATCGGCGGTGATATTTTGAATGATAAAAAGACCTTTTTAAGCCTTCAGGCTTGGGAAAAGAACTTCAACGCAATGCTTGGGGCGACTTCTTTGTCAGAGTCATCAGAAAAAATTATGAAAGTCAGAGATTTATATGTGGCATTAGGACTTGATAAAATGTGTCTGGATCTTATATCCGATTATACCAAGGATGCTATCAGACAACTACAGTCTGTAGGATTGTCCGCTTCGGATATGGAATTTTTTGAGAATGTTGCCCTTTCCGCAGTCAAACGTAAAAGTTAAAGATGTTAGTAGATTCTCATACACATCTATATCTACCGGAATTCGATTGCGACGGTGGCGGTGAAGCAGTCGTAAAGCGTGCTATTGAGGCCGGAATAGGCAGAATGATGTTTCCGAATGTCGATTTATCTACAATTGAGCCCATGAAGCGACTTCATGATCTCTTCCCGGATAGAACGGATATGGCTATTGGACTTCATCCAACGGAAGTAAACAATGATTGGAGAAATAATCTCAGGATAATCGAAAGCGAATCAAGAACTGATAGCTACAGTGCTATTGGTGAGATTGGAATTGATTTGTACTGGGATAAGACTTTCAGGAATGAACAGATAGAAGTCTTCAGGCGTCAATGTATTTTGGCGAATGAACTTAATCTGCCGGTTATCATTCATTCTCGCGAAGGTCTCGAAGAAGTATTAGGCGTATTTAAGGAACTTGATAAAATTCCTGTTTCCGTATTTCATAGCTTTGGAGGTTCAGTAGAAGATGTAGAAAGAATAAGAGAATTCGGAGATTTTTATTTTGGAATAAACGGTATCGTTACATTTAAAAATTCTACGTTGTCAGAAGTGCTGCCTGTAATAGGTATAGACCGGATTCTTCTTGAGACAGACTCTCCATATTTATCACCAGTGCCCAAGAGGGGAAAACGGAATGAAAGTGCATATCTGAATTATACAGCCGCTTATATCGCAAATATATTTAATATGTCAGTTGAGCAAATAGGTAAGATTACTACAGAGAATTATTATAATTTTCTGAAAGGTATAATGTCTGCATAGACTATAAAATGTATGCTTTGCTAAACATTTGGTCTGCCAATTTGTTAATATTCAAAACACTTAATATGTAAATAAATGAAACGAATTTTCATCGCATTAGTTGCTGCAATAGGTCTCTCAGCGCCTGCGGTACAAGCATTTGACCTTAAAGGTCTGGTAAAGGGAGCTGCATCTGCAGCCGGTAAAGGTAATTCCGGGGTTGACTCTGCATTAGGAATTATAGGCGGTCTGCTTGGATCGTCGGATGTAACGATTGATCAGCTTGTCGGAACGTGGGAGTATAAACGCCCTGCAGTTGCTTTCCAGAGTGATAATTTTCTAAAGAAAGCCGGCGGCATGGCGGCTGCTCAAGCTGTAGAGGATAAGATTTTACCATATTACAAAATGCTTGGAATCACCGGCTTAAAATTTACAGTAGCTAAAGACGGTACATTTACTTTTACAGTAAAAAATATTCCTGCCAAGGGTACGCTGGAGAAGGGTAATGACGGTAACTTTATATTCCATTTTAATGCACTTGGAAAGATAAATCTCGGTAAGATGACTGCGGTAATATCTTCTTCAGGATCTGATATTGATCTTACCTTTGACGCGACGAAAGTCATGGAACTTGCTACAAAGATTTTAGGTGCGACCGGTAATTCCACTTTAAAAACGGCCTCGTCACTTCTTAAAAGCTATGAGGGGTTGAATCTTGGATTCACTCTTTGCAAAGTAGGACAATAAACCACAATAAAATGAACGCGTCGACTTTCGGTCGGCGCGTTCTTAGTTTATATTTGTTTGAATTTTAATATTCAAAATCTACACAAGCTCGGTCTACTTTGTGATCTTTTATAATTGATGCGGCTGCTACGTGTGCCGGATGCTTTGCATATACATCTACGTCTGACATCGTTTTTACTATGGCAATGAGTACTATGTCCCAGCTTTCAGCGGGATTTTCATTAATCCCTACTTCCATAGATTCAAGGACATCTATTTGAGACGGAAGAGCAATCAGTGCATTTTTGAATGATTGAGCAACAGCCTCCCGTTCTTCAGGAGTCCCTTTGAGTTTGAATGTAACGATATGTTTTACCATGGAGTTTGTAATTTAATTTTAGACATATAATTTTTCGCGTGCAGCCGCAACCTTTTCATCTGTGATGTAATCGTCGTAATCCATCATCTTATCAATGATTCCGTTTGGAGTCAGTTCAATCACTCGGTTGCATACTGTCTGAATGAATTCGTGGTCATGTGATGCCAGCAGTATATTTCCTTTAAATGCTTTCAGCGTATTGTTGAACGCCTGAATAGATTCAAGATCAAGGTGATTTGTCGGAGAGTCAAGTATCATTGTATTGGCATTGCGCAACATCATACGAGCAATCATGCAACGCATCTTTTCGCCACCCGACAGAACAGATGCCTTCTTAAGGACTTCTTCGCCGGAGAAAAGCATTTTGCCAAGGAATCCCTTCAGATATATTTCACTGGAATCATCACTGAACTGACACAGCCAATCTACAAGATTCATGTCAGTATTAAAAAAGTCGGAGTTGTCCAGTGGCAAATACGCTGTGGTTATAGTCTGTCCCCAGTCATAGGTGCCGGCATCTGCTTTTCTATTTCCATTGATTATTTCAAACAGCGCGGTCATAGCTCTCGGGTCGCGGCTAAGGAAAACGACCTTATCATCCTTTTCGATCTGAAAGTTTACATCCTTAAATAATGTAACGTCGTCAATAGAGGCTGTCAATCCGCTTACTTCAAGGATCTTATTGCCGGGTTCACGAAGAGGTGTGAAGATTATGCCCGGATAGCGTCGTGATGAGGGCTGAATTTCTTCAATATTAAGTTTCTCAAGCATCTTTTTACGCGATGTTGTCTGTTTGGACTTGGCAACGTTCGCGCTGAATCGCTGGATGAATTCAAGAAGCTCCTTACGTTTTTCCTCTGCCTTCTTATTCTGTTGCTGCTGCTGGCGGAGCGCAAGCTGACTGGATTCATACCAATAACTGTAGTTTCCGGCAAACAACTGTACTTTGTTATAATCGATATCCAGAGTGTGGGTGCAGACTGAGTCTAAGAAGTGTCGGTCGTGAGAAACGACAAGCACAGTATTCTCAAATTTAGACAGGTAATTTTCAAGCCATGTGACTGTATCGAGGTCAAGGTCATTGGTCGGTTCGTCGAGCAACAGGTTGTCAGGATTACCGAATAATGCCTTGGCCAGCAGTACACGCACCTTCTCACTTCCGGATAGGTCACGCATAAGCTGATAGTGCTTATCCTCCTTTATACCAAGTCCGCTCAGAAGTTCGGCTGCATCACTTTCCGCATTCCATCCTTCAAGCTCAGCAAAACGTTCTTCAAGCTCAGAAGCTCTGATGCCGTCAGAATCTGTAAAGTCTGCTTTTGAATATAGCGCATCTTTCTCCTGCATTATGTCCCACAATACGGTGTGACCGCGTAGAACAGTTTCGATAACGGTACAGTCATCATATTTAAAGTGATCCTGTTCAAGCACACTCATTCTTTCCCCGGGTCCCTGGGATATGGATCCGCGGGTAGGTGCGAGTTCATTGGAAAGAATCTTCATGAGCGTGGATTTTCCGGCACCATTTGCGCCGATTATTCCATAGCAGTTGCCAGGTGTGAATTTGATATTGACATCCTGAAATAGGATGCGCTTACCAAATTGCATCGTAAGATCATTGACAGATATCATAAATTAATAACCTTAAAAATCAGTTGTATCTATTGAAAATTTGATGCAAAGATACAAAAAAAGGACGATTTGCTTGCATAATCGGAAAAGAGCTTGTAAATTTGCACCCGAAAACCACGATATGGTTCCTTGGCCGAGTGGTTAGGCACCGGTCTGCAAAACCGTTTACAGCAGTTCGA
>CAMWHE010000038.1 GCA_947173955.1 uncultured Bacteroidales bacterium
AGCTCGCGCTGCTGCTGATCCATCTTGCGGCCTATAAGCGCGCCGGCGCCGGCGCCTACCGCCGAACCGACTGCAGCTCCTATTGCGGCGCCCTTGCCTCCGCCGATGAGAGCGCCGATACCGGCACCGAGAGCTCCGCCGCCTCCGCCGCCGATGGCCGCGCCTTTACCGAGATTTGTCCATGATGAGCATCCTGTAGCGGTAAACAATGTAGCTGTGATGATTGCAATGCTTGTGAATTTCTTAATTTTCATAGTTTGAATTTTGGATTATACTTGACCTTATAAATATAAGACAAATATCCGCCTTACATTGTTGAGCAGGATGTCAAAAATTTATTTTTCGGAATAGCGACGGGTCAGTTCCTCTCCGAGCCACAGGCCACCGATAATCAGAGCACAACCGGTCCAGCCGGTCCAGCCTACGGTCTGGTGCAGAATAAAGAGCCCTGCAAGGAGAGTCACTATCGGCTGAACATACAGATAGCTGTTGGCTTTGACGGGGCCTATGACCTTGACCGCCTGAGCCATGAGAGCAAAGCCCATCAGCGAACAGAACACACCCAAGAACAGAATATTTATCAACACCTTAGGATCACCCAGCACACTCAGCGGAGCGTGTGACGGCTCAAGCGCAAGAAACGGCAATGCGGTCAGTATGCCGTAGAAAAAAGTCTTGCGGGTAATAAAGAGCGTAGTATAGTTGGCATTGATCTTTTTAAGCACAAGGCTATAGATCGAGAAGCTGAAAGCGGCTGCCAGAGCGAGGAAGTCGCCGAGAGGATGAACTTCAATACCTGTCGAGCTGGCGCCCAATACTACAAATGCCACACCGATAATGGCTATCAGCGAACCCAAGACAATCCATTTTGACGGGCGCTCGCTCTTATACATACACCCGACGAGAAAAACGGTAATAATGGGAGTCAGGGATGTCAGCAACGACACATTGGCTACAAGGGTCTTCGTAACAGCTATATTTTCAGCTATGAAGTACAGCGAGCCACCGGTCAGACCAAGCACTACGAAAAGCAACTCATCGCGGAGCGAATATGCGAAAATCTTCTTATGGCAGATTATCAATAGAATGATGTAGGCCAGAATAAAACGGTAAAGATAGATCTCTATCGGATGCAGCCCCTTATCGGTCAACACCTTGGTAGACACAAAAGAAAGCCCCCAGACAAGAGTGGCAGCCAGCGCACCGAAATGCGCCAACAGCACTTTCGATTTGCTCGTTGCGCTGCGTGGACTCGCTGAGGGTGTTCCGTCGGGAGAAAACATATATTATATTCTTGTCTGAGTCTTTTATAATACAGATGCAAATTTACTAAAGATTCCTCGTTAAATAAATTTCTTCAGCACTCAATTTTATAAAACACATATTTTCTTTGGAGAACTACAGTCGGCCGGTGGTGGTCAGGATGCGATAGGTCAGCGAGAGCAGCAGGTCGTAGGGATCCTGCCGGCTGCCGTTTCCTTTGCTCATGGCATCAAATTCTCTGACAGCGGAAAGGATCTGGACTGTCTGAGCTGCCGTATAGTTGCGCAGTCCGCGGTTGACATCGGCAAGCTGACTCGGCCATTTGAATCCGCAGGTAGCCATCAGCCCACGCTCACTCCGATCCGGTGCATAAAAACAGCAAAGAAGATTGGTAAAGAAGTTAGCCAGCACTGTCGCTGTGACCGGTGTCGGGTTATTCTTCGGATTGGATCTGAAATAATTGACTATGGTCAAGGCCTTGTCGGCATCACGCGATGAGATTGCGGCAATAAACTCGTAATTATTGAAGTCCTTGCTGAAGCCGATATTGCGTTCAATGGCTTCAGGAGTGATCATCGCTCCCGGCCCGAGGGTCACGGTCAACTTATCGACCTCATTATAGATACGCGACAGGTCGCTGCCTACATAGTCGCGTAGCATCGAGAGTGCTTTCGGCTCGACGGACAGCCCTTTAGCCTTTATAAAATCGGATATGGCGCCCGCCAGAGCCGAGTCCTTGAGTTTCTTGCTCTCGAACACCGTCCCTCCGGCTTTCTGCACGGCCTTGACAAACTCATTACTCTTGCAGACAGCTCCTCGACAGGCTACGACAAGTACCGTAGACGGCGATGCGTTCTCGACATAAGCCTTGAGAGGTCTGAACCAGTTGGCGCTTACATTCTGCGCTTCCTTGACTATCACCACCTGACGGTCGGCCATCATGGGATAGCGCTGACAGGCTTCCGATACAGTTGCCGCATCAGTCTGCGGAGCATAGAGTGTATATAGATTGAAGTCACGGTCAGCCTCGTCGACAAGTTCTTCCGCCATTTTGAGAATGACATCGATGAAATAGCCCTCCTCGCCGTGTAGCAGATAGATACCCGCCGCCTTGCGCGAGGCGAACTGAGATTTGAGAGACGCGAATGTGACTGTTTCGGCTGCCATGAATGTGTGTCGGAAAATTTTTTGTAAATTTACGCATTATTTCCGTTAATGCAATCCCCGGACCGATAAAAGAAATGCAGAAACTCAACCTCCCATCCGCCCCGCTGACTATCCGCGAGTGCGACGGCCATCGCCAGGTGCTCGATCCGCTGAGAAAGCGCTTCGTCGCGCTGACTCCGGAGGAGTGGGTCCGACAGCATTTCGTCTATTACCTGATCGCTTTCCGCGGATACCCCGCCGGACTCATGGGCAATGAGGTGTCCCTGCGCCTGAACGGTATGTCGCGCCGATGCGACACCGTGATAGCCGACTCAAACGGTAATCCCTGGATGATAGTGGAATACAAAGCCCCTGAAATCCCGATCGACCAACGCGTATTCGCACAGATATTGCGCTACAACCTGTCGCTCGGTGCGCGATACCTGACAGTCAGCAACGGACTGACGACCTACTGTTGCGCTATCGACCCGACAGACAGCCGACCTGTCTTTCTCCCCGAACTCCCTGCTTACCCCGCGGAAACCCTCCGGAAATAAGAAACCCCGGGACTTCAACAAATCCCGAGGTCACTCTTATAAGTTGGAAAAAATCGACGCTTATTTTACTACGCGACGCTCTTTGATACGAGCTTTCTTACCTGTAAGGTTGCGGAGATAGTAAAGTTTTGCGCGACGTACTTTACCGTACTTGTTGACTGTGATTGAGTCGATAAAGGGAGACTCGATGGGAAAGATACGCTCTACACCGATATTGTCGCTCATCTTGCGGACGGTGAAACGCTTCTTGTTACCTTCGCCTGAGATGCGGATAACTACACCGCGATACTGCTGGATACGCTCTTTGTTACCCTCTTTGATGCGATATGCTACTGTGATTGTATCGCCGGGGGCAAATTCGGGATGCTGCTTGCCGGTAGCGAAAGCTTCTTCGGCAACTTTAATTAAATCCATTTTCTAAGTTAATTAATCTGTTAACAATACTCGCAATATTCACGGGCTGCTTGTCCCGCCAGAGATTACGAAACCGAGCGCAAAGTTACTACTTTTTTTATCGCCGAGCAAATATCTCTGAAAAAATATTGCACTTTTTTGAGCATCATCCTGATGATCAACACAAAACAACGCCCTGCCGGCGAATAACCGTACAGGGCGTTTATCGTTTATGTCAGTATTGATCTTGCGGAATATTGCTTTTAATCTACTACCGGTGAGAAGATTACGATACGGTTCCAGTTATTGGTCGAATAAGGCTGAACTGAGCTGCCTTCACCCTCTACTGCGAGACGGTTGGCATCTACTCCGTAGGTCTTGGTCAGTGCGTTATAGACTGCCTGTGCGCGGCGGAGTGACAGATCCTTATTGTAGGTTGCTGTGCCGGTGTCCTTGTCGGCGTAGCCCTGGATGAGGACATTGACAGCGGGATTAGCCTTCATATATTCGGCCACATTGAATACATTGACCATCTCCTCGGATGAGATCACGTCGGAATTGATCTTGAAGCGTACGCTTGAAAGCATCGGAGCTGTCTCGACTACGGTTGTCTGGGTCACTGTCTCTACCTCGGGGCAGGGAAGCTGCGATTCGGCGACAGCGAGAGCGGCAGCTGTTGTGGCGAGTTCGCCGCGGAGGTCATTGACCTGCTGATTGAGGCGGCTGATATATGCGAGGTCATTGCAGGCGTTGTAGCTCTTATAGTTGCGGCCGCCGAAATTGATATTGAGGCCGGCGAGAGCGGTGATATTGATGTCGATAGGACGTCCGCCGGTGCAGAGGTTGAAGTTGTCGCCATAGAACTGGGCGCGACCTTCGAGGAAGAAGTCGGCATAGCGGCAGAGACGGAAGCGGAGCTGAAGACCTGCCGAAACGGGGAGAGTCCATGAATTATGTTTTATTTCGCCATGATTGTTGTAGTTGTTGCTGCCGGTTGCGTCAAAGTCCCATGCGAACGTCCCGCCGAGACCGGCAAACGGTACGAGGCTGAAGACGCGGTTGGGGTTGACGCCGTGGAATGTATTGAACATATCCCACATGATGTCAAAATTGGCATTTGCATAGCGGGCCTTGTCCAGACCGTCATTTTTCCATTTCATCTGCGAGTATTGCAGGTCGAGACGCCATGCGAGATAAGGAGAGAACCATCGGCCGAATCCGATATTGTAAGCGGCTGTGAGCTGATGGTGAGGGCCACTTAATCCGTCCATATTATTTTCCATAAATGGAGAATTGACACCTGCACCTAACTGCAGGAACCAGTTATCGTGCTTATCGGTATAATAATGTGTCTTGCAGGGGACGACCTCACTGACGGTGACGTCTTCTTCTACGACTACGGTTTCCTGAGCATTTGCGCTGTTTGCGGCAAAAAATGCGCCGACAGCTGCGACGGGGAGGATAAAGTGTTTTTTCATAATAGGGAAGATTAAGTTTTATATGTGTGAATTAAATTTCTTACACACATAAAACGCACTTCCACTTCAGAATGTTCGTACGGCGCAGCGAGATCCGGGATAATCCCGCGTCAATCAGTCGAATACACCCTCAATACTCTGCTCCGCCTCGTTTTCGCCGCCATCGCCGGTATAGACTCCGTAGGAGCTCTTGGCGCAGAGGTCGATGTCGGGGAATTCAAACCGCGGCGACTGCGAATACGGCAGCGTCTTGTCGTCGTAGACCTTGCGGATATACTTGCCGTAGACCGGGAGCGCCATCGACGCGCCCTGTCCGTTGGCCATCGAGTTGAAGTGGATGTATCGTTCCTCGCCGCCTACCCATGTGCCCGACACAAGTTCCGGAGTAAAGGCCATGAACCAGCCGTCGGAGTTGGAGTTGGTCGTACCGGTCTTGCCCCCCATCTGCGCCGTGATATTGTAAGGGGCGCGACGCAGGCGGTTGCCCGTGCCCTCGTCGACCACATTCAGCAGTATCGAGAGTATCTTCCAGTAGGCGTTTTCCGAGATGACCTCAGTATGATTGGGTGTAAACTCGCTGATTATGTTGCCGTTGTTGTCGGCTATGGCTGTGACGAAGAGCGGATCCGTGCGCATCCCCTGATTGGCGAAAGCCGTGTATGCGCCCACCATCTCTTTGACCGAGACGTCGCAGGGTCCCAGGCATAGCGCCATCACCGGGTCAAGATGATTGGTGATTCCGAAATTGTGCATCGTGCGTACGAGCGATGTCGGCGACAGCTGACTCATCACGCGCGCCGATATCCAGTTGTTGGAGTTGGTCAGCGCCCATCTCAGGGTCACCATCTCGCCCACGCGCGCCGAGCCCGAGTTGCGCGGAGCCCATGGGCGACCCACCTCGTCGATTATGACGGGCTGGTCGTTGAGCATCTCGTCGCAGGGCGTGAACCCCTCCTCCATCGCGAGCGTGTAGAGGAACGGTTTGACCGTCGAGCCAATCTGACGCCGGCCGGTCGACACCATATCATACTGGAAATGCGTGAAGTCCGGGCCGCCGACGTATGCCTTGACATGACCCGTCTTCGGATCCATCGACATGAACCCGGTGCGCAGGAAGTGCTTGTTGTAGAGTATCGAGTCGCGGGGCGACATGACGGTATCGATCGGCCCGGCATATGAGAACACCTCCATCGGAACCGGTGTCGCAAACGACTCTGCTATCTCCGCCTCCGATGCCCCGGCTTTCTTCAGGGCGCGGTAGCGGTCGGTCTGCTTTATGGCCGTCTTGATCAGACCCTCGAGCTGAGCCTGCGTCAGTTCGGAGCGGTTGGTGGTGTACGGCGCGCCGGCCACCCCTTTCTTTTCTCTGAAAAATTTCTCCTGCAGATCCTGCATATGTTCGTCTACAGCCTCTTCGGCATATCGCTGCATCCTGGAATCGATCGTCGTATAGATCCTGAGTCCGTCGGTATAGATGTCATAGCGCGATCCGTCCGGCTTCGGATTCTTGTCGATCCAGCCGAAGAGCGGATTGGTCTCCCACGCTATCGAGTCGTCGACAAACTTCTGTCCCTCCCACGCCATATATTTCGACCTGTCGGGTCGGTGCGCGGTGAGCATCCGGCGCAGCTCCTCGCGGAAATAGGGCGCGAGGCCATCCTTATGGTCCACGCGGTGGAAGTCGAGTTCGATAGGCAGCTGCTTGACCGAGTCGGCCTCAGCCTTCGACAGCCGCCCCGCCTTGACCATCTGGTCGAGCACGATGTTGCGGCGGTCGCGTGTCCGCTCCGGCTGGCGCACAGGGTTGTAGTAGGCCGGATTCTTCACCATCCCGACGAGCATAGCCGCCTCCTGCAGGTTCAGATCCTTGGCCTCCTTATTGAAATATACCTGTGCCGCGCTCTGTATGCCGACGGCGTTATACAGGAAGTCAAACTGGTTCAGATACATCTTCAATATCTCCTCCTTCGAGTAGAACCGTTCAAGCTTCAGCGATATCATCCATTCGACCGGCTTCTTGAAGGCGCGGTCGAGAAATCCGCGTGATGTGGGCGAATAGAGCTGCTTGGCGAGTTGCTGCGTGATCGTCGAACCGCCGCCGGCATTCTTGTTGCCGAGGATCAGCGTCTTGAAGAATACGCGGAAGAAAGCGCGCATGTCTATGCCCGAGTGCTCCTCGAAGCGCGCGTCTTCGGTCGAGATCAGCGCGTCGACCACATGGGGCGATATCTCGTGAAAGTCCGTATAGACGCGGTTGCCCGTGTTGCGGAAGTAGCGCCCCAGCTCCTCGCCGTCAGCCGAATAGATTACGCTCGCATACTTGTCCGCCGGGTTTCTTAGCTCGGCCACGGGGGGCATATACCCTATCGCACCATTATATATAAGTACAAAGAACAATATTACGGCTATCAGTCCGGCGCCGAACAGGCTCCAGAGCGTTATGATGATGCGGCGATTGCGCTTTTTGAGTTTTTCTGATTTTTCTTTCATGAGGTCTGAGTATAAGAGCTATAGGTCGACGACTTGCAAAGTTAATGCATTTTCAGTAAATTCGCCTCATAAATACGCGTTACAAATGACATCATTTAATAAAATTCAACAACTTAAGCGCCGTTTTTTTGCACTTCGCAACGGAGCGGTGGCCGACTCCATGCGTAAGGCCGGCGCCCCCTACCGCATCATTTTCGGGCTCAACCTCCCGCAGATCGCCGAAGTGGCCGCCGAGTTCGGCCCCGACCCGTCCCTCGCGCTCGAGCTGCGCGGCAATCTGACTACTCGCGAGAGCCTGCTCATAGCCCCGATGCTCTATCCGGCCGACGCTCTGACCGCCGATGAGGCTCTGGAGTGGATCCGCCTCTCCCCCACCGCCGAAGTCATTGACGTATTGTGTCTCAAGCTGTTGCGCCGGATGCCCGACCCGGCGGCGGTCATCACGCGGCTCGCCGGTTCCTCCCGGCCATTGGAGCGCTATGCCGCCCTGCGTCTCGGAGCCAACATCCTCCCCGGCGAGATCGACCTTGTAGAGTCTGTGGCGCGTGACGAAGCTGCCCGACGCGACCCGCTGACCCTCCTTGCCGCTACCATGATCCTCGACGACATCGCCTTCCGCCGCGAGTCCCACTGACCCGTCCGATATTAAAAGAAACAGGCCGCGCGCCACTCCCCCGCTGTCGGGATTGTAGCGCGCGGCTTTGTATTTTTTCTGCCGTCAGGCTCTTTCGCTCGGCGTCAGCTTATTTCTTTTTGACGTTGCCGTAGCGGCTCATGAACTTGTCGACGCGGCCTGCGGTGTCCACAAGCTTCTGCTTACCGGTGAAGAAGGGGTGAGATGCGCTGGTGATTTCAAGCTTTACCAGAGGATAAGTTACACCGTCGATTTCGATAGTCTCCTTTGTTGCTACTGTTGAGCGGGTGATGAAGATTTCTTCATTAGACATATCTTTGAAAACTACTTCGCGGTAATTGGAAGGATGGATGTCTTTTTTCATTTTATTACGTCTTAATTATTGTTACTCAGTAAGTTGAACGAGGCGCTGGTAAGACGCTTCTTTCGTAATGGCCTGCAAATTTACGGATTATTCCTTTTCCCTGCAATACTTTACCTCAAAATTTTTAAAAGAATCCGACAGACCCGACTCGCCCGACTTGTCTGACCCGTCCGATTCATTGCGGCGTGCGACGACACTACCTTCCGCTCCGTCTGACTGCCTCACTGCGGCGTGCGCAGCCCGCCGATTATTCGTAACCCGCGCCGCCGGAGCGTCAGCGCAGGCGTCGGGGGTATATGCGACTCCACTCGTCGGCGCCCGCAAGGCCGCCGATTATACCTGCTACCGCCGGATTCATCCGCTACCTTACGAACGGCAACTCATCTAGAGCCAGACCGTTCTCTATAAGCAACTGACGAAATTCCGCCTCGAAACTGTCATGCGTATGATGAACCTTCTGATTTGCAATATATTGCCTTACCCTGTCAATATCACCCATAGACACAGTGAAAGCACCATAGCCCTCGCCCCACTTCGACCAACAGTTGAAATGACTGTTTGCACTCATAAATTTGCTTGTTTCAGACTTCAAGATCCTGACAATCTCTGAAACGGAATATTTTGAAGGGATTTCACATAAAATATGCACATGATCAGGCATCCCGCCGATTCTGTAGATTTTTATTCCTCTTTCCATAAGGAATTTATACATAAAGCTATAGAGCTCACGCTCATGACTTACGAAGATCACCCTCTCACGCTTATGGGTACCTAATACTATGTGATAAATCAGGTTGGTATAACTCATAATGGCAAAGATAGGTTAAAAAGATGACGAAAGGCATACAAATCATCATTTTTCTTATAATCGGCGGCCTACGGACGCCTCAGTGATGGGCATTCACCACCCCCGGCACCTTCACTACGCTCGGTGACGGGGGTTACACAAAATCGGCGGGCTTCGCACGCCTTTCTCCTATAGGGATATACTTCTCCTCAGTATCTACCTCTTGTCCTACCAGTCCGACTCGTCTGGCCTGTCTGCCCAATCCGACTGCCTCTCTGCGGCGTGCGACGAGGCTACCCGTCTAACCTGTCTGTCCAATCCGACTGCCTCACTGCGGCGTGCGCAGCCCGCCGATTATTCGTAGCCCGCGCCGCCGGAGCGTCAGCGCAGGCGTCGGGGGTTTCGCCGATTATAGCAGCTTCCACTCGTCCGACATCCCAGAAAAATCAGAAGAAGCCATAAATTTTTAACATAAAAATATGCGCTATATATAAATATATGTGTATTTTTGTGCGTTGATTGATTGGTATGCCCTGCCCGGCCGGGAAGCTGCCGACTCATCAACCTGACAACCCGAATATAAAACATTGACCATCAATACCTGATATTTCAACGAGAGCTGAGACTTCCGCTACTGAATCCGCAAACAAGACAACCAACCTAAATCAATAAATACCAATATAATCAATCACTTATTTCACATGAAAAAACCAATCCTTTCAAGGTGGATTTTGACAGCGCTCGCCGCGATGACCGTCCTCGGCGCGTCGGCAGCCTCGAAAAAGTTCACCGCCGTGACATCCAATGTCGACGGTCTCCCGCCCGTTGTGCATATTGATTACGTAGTCGGGTCAAGAGATATCCACATGAACGATGACGGTTCTCAGGAGCCCGGTGCTACCCGTATGGGTCAGCTTATTGGTGAAAATCTCTGGGATATCGTTGCCCTTTCGGAGGACTTCAACTACCACAGCTACATCATGAATGGTGTTTCCACTTACTACAATGCCGGTAAGTGGCGCGGGCTGATTGACCAGAGCAATCTTAACGGTTCACTTTTAAATTATCCGTCAGCAACACCTACCGACAATAAAGGTCTGTATATGAAGACCGACGGGTTAGGCTTCCTTACACGTAAAAAATACAGTGTAACTCCCGGTACGGATGCTGAGGGAGAGGGTAAAAACTGGATTCCCTGGAATGACCATTACGGTTTTACTGAAAATGAGGCTGACGGCCTTATCCGCAAGGGATTCCGCTTCTATCAGGTGACTCTTGCCGAAGGTCTCGTAGTGGATGTCTATATCACCCACATGGAGGCCGGCAGCGACCCTGAGGACAATGCCGCCCGCGCCAAGCAGCTCACTCAGTTTGCCGAATATATCAAGGCTCACAAGGGTACCAACCCCATCATCATCCTCGGCGACACCAACTGCCGTTACACCCGCGACCCTCTCGAGGAAGGCTTTATCAACCTGATTCAGCAGGATACAGACCTCGAAGTAAAAGACCCCTGGGTAGAAATCCGTCGCAAAGGTGTATATCCCACGCCAAACTCCCCCTCTATCATGGTAAGCCAGTATGGCGAACAAGATGGCGAGGTTGTCGACAAGATTTGGTACATCAACAATAAGAAATCAGACTGCACGCTGACCTGTATCGACTATCTTCACGACGATTCGTTCACCTACGCCGACGGCTCACAGATTGCCGACCACTATCCGGTTGTAGGTACATTCATTATCGACAATCCCGATGCCCCCAACACCTCTACAGAGGTGGTAATTCCGGAAGCTCCCGAAAAGAAAGCTGTTGTTTCCGGCCAGACCTACTATCTCCGCAACCTCGGATCGGGGAAATTCCTTCGTGCCGGCGGCGCCTGGACTACTCAGGCCGTGATGGGCGACTACCCCAGCAAATTCAAACTCACAAATAAGAGTGGCAAAAAATGGACTCTCCAGTCAACCCACGATAACAAGTGGCTCCGCTACGACGGCAACAACTACTTCGTAGACCAGGCTGAAAACGAGTGGACACTCGAACCGGTGAAAGACAATGTTTATACTCTTGCTGATGCCGACGGAAATCCGGTAGGCTTCGCTAATGGCGTTGTTGCTAAAGTAGCATCGAATCCTTCCGACAAGAATCAGCAGTGGGAGTTCCTGACTCAGGCCGACCTGATGCATGAACTTTATTATGCAAGCTCCGCATCTCCCAAAGATGTAACCTTCCTGATGAAATGTCCCGATTTCGGTTACGCTGACCAGGAAACATGGACAACCAGCAAGGGCAACAACGCCTCGCATGGTAAGGAGCGTCCTAATGGTGTTGAGCACGTTTCATTTTGGAAAGCTTCTAATGGTCAAGGCGGCCTAATTAACGGATCCTCGGGGCGTAACTGGAACCTTTCTCAGACTATTAGTGGTCTCCCTGCTGGAACATACGTAGTCACCTATCAGGCTGCCACATATAATATGTCCGACAATCAGACCTTTACCATCAATGGCGCAGATGCACCTTGTTCGGATTTAGGTTCCAGCGATCCGGGAAGTGCTAAGGTGGCAAATAACCTTGCAGCCGGTATGTACTCCCACTCTGTTACCGTTTCGGTGGATAATTCCGGTAAAATTGAGATTTCAGTAGTAAAGAAAGCTACCAAATCAGCTACCGGTGCTTATTATGACAACTTCAATATCAAATGTATAGGTCTTGATGGCATACCCGACCTTGCGATGTATGACCGTGTGAAAGTTGCCATCGACGACGCTAAGGCTAAAGCTGCTGAAGCCGGTCTCAGCAACTACCGTAACGGTCAGGTAGAGACTCTTTGGGCTGAACAGGAAATAACAGGTGACGGCTGGGCCGAAGTAAAAAGAACCTATAAGAATCTTGGTGAAGCTGTTCTTCAGGTAAAGGACATACCCGCCGACTACACTTATGCTCTTGTCAACCCCAGCTTTGAGCTTTATCCCGACTATAAGGACAGCCGTTACACCATCGACGGCGGATTCCCCTTCGGCTGGAGCTACTCTACCAACTATGCCAAGGACAGCGGCGTATGGCCCGCCTCCGATGCCAACAAGTCTACCTCAAATCCCGACGGCGAATATATCTTCAACTCATGGCCCGAGGGTAATGCCGTATATCAGGAAGTGACCCTCACTCCCGGTATCTATAAGCTGACTGCCAAAGTGGCATCTGACGCCAACAATCAGGTATATCTTTATGCCGCTGACAAAACTGCTTCCGTCACCACCACAGGCAAAGAGGCATTTAACGATATCACTCTCCACTTCGCTGTGACCGACGGCAAGCCCTTCCAGCTCGGTGTAGCCGGTTCCGCATCCAAAACCGGCGGAGCATGGTTCAAGGCCGACGATTTCCATCTGACCCGCATCGGCAATGCCGAGACTATCAAGGGCATGGAGATGCTTCAGCTTGCCATCAACCAGGCTACTGAGCGCGCGAAAGCCCTCAACGGCTACAGCAGCGGATTTGCCGCCGAGATGGCCAAGTATCAGGCTATGATTGACAATTACACCCTCGAAGGCGACGGCAAGAAGGAATTCGATGAGGTTTATGATGCGCTCCGCGCCATCATCTACGCTCTGCCTACGACCGATGCAAGTGGCAAGGCAAAAGAGGTGGACTACACATACGCCATCGCCAACAACAGCTTCGAGTGGGGCAATACCTACGGCTGGAATCTGAAATCGCCCGACGGTGATACCAACGCCAAGCCAAACAGCGACAATACATATAAAATGAGCGGATGCGACGGTAATTATATGTTTAATACATGGAACGATGGAGGTTCTCAGGGTGGTCGTGGTACTATAATCTCGCAGAAAATCAACAATCTCCCGGCCGGTCACTATCGTCTGGACGCCGTATTCGCCAACGACCCCAACGCTTACGTTTATCTTGAAGTGCAGGGTCAGGAAGGCGTAGCCTCTCAGAAAGAACAGTTCCAGCTTGCAGATGACAAGGACAAGGGTGCAACAAAGTCCCTGCAGTTTGACGTTGCTGAAGGCACTCCGTCGATAACCATATTTGCCGGCGGCTGCAACAACGACGGGTCATGGGACGATTTCGGAGGTGCATGGTATAAGGTCGACAACTTCCGCCTGACCCGCATGGGCGACGCCAAAATCTGCTTCTTCTACAAGCGCCTGCGCGATGCCATTGACGAAGCCAACTCTGTTGCCTCCGAACTACCGAAAAAGTATGCTTCTCAGTGGGACCCTTCCGACTATCAGGACCTTATCGACAAACACCTTGCCGACGGCCATGACCCCGACGCGGGCGAGACCAGCGAGAAATATGACCCGCTGAACGGCGGTAGCGGTATCGCGGAAATCACCGAGCTCTTTGACCGTCTGCGCGCGCTCATCTTCTCTCAGACGGAGACCGGAGCCGATATGTCGGGCGCAATCACCAACAACTCATTCGAGCTCGGCGACCTCACCGGCTGGCAAACGGATATGATACCGACCGCCGATGCCCAGGTTACCCCGGGTCACAATAATGGCGTTTATACAACAGAAGGAACTGACGGCACATACCTCTACAATGCGTGGACTGGTGATACTGCTACTCCTATTTGGCAGACAATACCTAATGTTCCATCCGGTCGGTATACTCTTACGGTAAAGATTGCATCGGACGCTGGAAATAGTTTCTTCCTTGGTGCGAATGCAAAACACTCGGAACTTATTACAATTCCTGACTCGGACATCGAGGGTGTGGAAGCTAAAGCCATATTCCATGATTACTCATTCACGTTCGAAGTTCCGGTAGAGGCTGAATCAAAAGATGTGAAAATCGGTGTTTATCCTACTTATGCAACCTCAACAAGCGCAATCGAGGAAAAACATTTTGCATCTGATGCTGTAGGTCCCTGGTATAAAATCGACCACTTCCGCCTGACCCTCGACAGCCGCTATATGGAGATCGACTGGGAGATGGAATCGGACACCCACGGCACCATCATGCTCCCCTTCTCTGTCGAGAAAGAGACTCTTGACGAGATGCAGCTCGAGGCTTACACCATCAAGATGGCTACCGAATCAAGCAACAACACACCCGCCGACGAGGACATCAACACCTACCGCCTCCTGACATGGGACGGCCCGCACAACGGCATGATTGCCAACGTGCCCTATGTGCTCAAGAACGTTGCTCCGCAGGCTGAACCCGCTGCCAACAAGGTACGCGCCAAAGTCGGCGAGGGCAACGATGATGCAGCCGCAGCAAGAACATACAAGTTTGTAGGCTACACCCATAAGACTCCCGAAGACGTGATCTCGCCCGAAGGCAATCTCCTGACAGGTACCCTTGTGGATGTTCCGGCAGAACAACTGCAGCATCACTTCACCCAGGTTGACGACAACGTAGGCTTCGTGCTCCACGACAATGCCGATGACAACGGTGTATCTCACGAGACCGTTCCGGCTTATCACGCATACATTGAACTGCCCGCCGAGGCTCTTGTAGAAAATGGTCATTGGGTAACCGGTCTCTACTTCTATGAGCCGGTGCAGTATCTCGACTGGGAAATGGAGACTGAAGACTACGGCACACTCATCCTGCCGTTCGACGCACCGCTGCCCGACGGACTCAAGGCTTACCGCCTCTTCGACGCTGACGACGAGACAGTCAAGAATGTAACTCTCGGCGATACCGAAGGCGAAACATATCAGCTGCTCAACCTCACTGAAGTAACTGAGACTATGGAAGTTGCCGACGAAGATGGCAATACCGTCGAAAAGGTGAAACTCACCGCCAACACTCCCTACCTTATCGAACGCACTTCGGCTCCCAACGCCTCTAAGAAGCGTGCAAGCGCCAAGGCCGGCGAAGCCGAGACAAGCGGCTACTACCAGTTCTCCGGCAAGGCTACCAACACCGAGGAGTCATACAAGCTCGAAGGCCTGATGACCGGTGTCATCGTATCGCGCGACGACAACATGGGATATGACGAAAACGGCCAGTTCACCCAGAACAGCCTTGACGCAGGCGACCGCGTGCTCACAGGCGACGCCGAGACCGGCTATCGCTTTGAGGCCTTGACTGACCGCACCGCTCTCCCCCGCTACCACGCTTATATCGACAGCGAGACTAAGAACGGTGAGAACGCGCTTGCCACACACATCCTCTTCGAAGAGCCCGACTACACTGTGGAATGGTCGATGGAAGGCGGCCAGTACGGCACCATCATCCTCCCCTTCGAAGCTGATGTACCCGACGGCTACGAGGCTTATACCCTCACCGGCACCGAAGGCGCAGAGCAGACCTCTCAGGATTATGCCGGATCATACCAGATCCTGACTAAAGCCGAGGCAAACACCCTTGAAGCCAACAAGGCATACCTGATGGTAACTGTCAGCTCATCTGACGAACCGGTTGCTCAAACCATGAGCGTGCCTGTCGAGGTGAACGGCGACGTCTGCACCTTCACCGGTAAGCGTACCACCAATGAGATTCCCGTAGAAAACGGCGCTCTCACAGGCAGCTACACCAAGAGCACTCCTGAGGCCGGCGACTACGTGCTGACCTCTGACGGTCATGGCTTTGCAAAGGCAACTGAGGACGGCAATGTCGAAGGCCTCCACGCCTATATCAAGAAAGACGCCATCCCCGGCGCTACCGCCAACTACCTCGTACTTGCTGAAGACGACGTACCCACCGGTATCGACGAAATCATGGCCGGCGATGTCAATGTCGACGTCTACAACCTGCAGGGTGTAATGCTCAAGGCCAATGTCGCTGCTCCCGAAGCTCTCGACGAGCTCGCTCCAGGCATCTACATCCTCCGCGCAGGCAACAAGACAGTCAAAGTCCTGAAATAATCCCATCAGACTCTTTTGATAAAAGCCTCGGGCATCCTGCCCGGGGCTTTTTTTTCAGATAACCCGACCCGTCCGACTTGTTAAAAGCTACGCGAGTATAAACAACTTGCATAAACATGAGTCCGATATAAGCCAGCGCCGGAAGGGCGCGTTATTATGGTCAACCCCACGCTTAAGCGTGGGGTAAGGAGACAACGCCACACTGCGAGCGTCGGAGACGCGATATCGTGACTTATTATATATTATGAGTCGTCTGAGGCTGTTCAGCCCAATTGTGCTGTTCGGTCATAATATCGCGTCGCCGACGCTCAATTCGGACTATATTTCCCTAATCCTCAGACGCAAGCACGCCTGAGGTTCACCACAATAGCGCGCCTTTCCGGCGCTTGAACTAACTAAATTTCATAACCTTCTTTTTACATTGACCCGAAAAATCCCCACTGATGGCGGGATTTTTCCGCAGGATTGATTAATTTTGTAGGAGATTACCTTTTGCCGATAGGATTGTGATCAGTCCGCTCTTGGGCAATATCTCTACAATGCTACTATCCAGTAACTTAAATATAAAACAAGCGATTGCCGCCCTCATTGCGGCCTCAGCAGCCTTTTCTGCCATGGCCACCCCGGGCGAACGCACCGATACCATCCTGACCCTGCCGCAGGTAGAGGTAGTGACGGTCAAAAGCGGTGCGGGGGCTCTCAGGAACAAGCCGCTTGCAGCCACTGTGGTGACAGCCGCCGAGGTATCGCGGCAGGGGATTGTCAATATGCACCAGATCAGCGAGGTCGCACCCAACTTCTATCTCCCCTCCTACGGCTCGCGCGTCACATCTTCCATATATGTCCGGGGAATCGGCGCCCGCATCGATCAGCCCGCCGTAGGACTGACTGTCGACAATGTGGCGATCCTCAACAAGGACAATTACGACTTTGACCTCGACAACATTATCAAGGTCGAGATGATCCGCGGTCCGCAGAGCACTCTCTACGGCCGCAACACCATGTGCGGCATGATAAGTGTCGCCACCCTGTCGCCGCTCCAGTATCAGGGTGTCAAGGCATCGGTCGAAGGAGCATCGCACGGCACATACCGCGCATCGGCTGCCGCCTACCAGTCATTCGCCGGCGGACGTCTGGGCCTGGCGGCCGGCGCATCGGTCAACGGTACCGACGGCTATTATCACAATCAGCATAACGGCAGCCACGTAGGGCGCGAACGCAACTGGTCGGCATGGTACAAAGCGTCGTGGCGGCCTACCGCATCGCTGTCGATTGAAAACACCGGCCGATTCACATCCTACCGCCAGAGCGGCTACGCCTACGAATCGCTTGCCACCTCGACCATCGCCTACAACGACACCTGCTTCTACCGCCGCAACTCGTTTGTCGACGGCCTGACCGTGGCCTACCGCTCCGGCCCCTGGTCACTGACCTCCATAACGTCGCTGCAATATATCAACGACAACATGACCCTCGACCAGGACTTCCTGCCTGAGAGCTATTTCACGCTGACACAGCGCCGCCATGAGACAGCCGTCACCGAGGACATCATCCTCAATCACACCTCGGAGCGGTATGACTGGCTCGCCGGAGTCTACGGATTCATCCGCCATTCGCGGATGTCGGCGCCCGTCACATTCCTCCCCACAGGCATAGCGCGCCTTATCGAGGATCACCGCAACCAGGTCAACCCCTACTACCCCATCAAATGGGACGATGACAACTTCATACTCACCAGCGAATTTTCACTCCCCTACAAGGGCATAGGACTATATCACAGCAGCAACTACCGATGGAGGAACTGGACATTCACAGCCGCCCTGCGTCTGGAAATCGAGCGTCCGGAAATCGACTACCGCAGCTTCACGTCGACAAGCTATACGATCTGGGACATGACCCACGACACTCCGGCCATCTTCCGCAAAGAGAAAGTCGACCTCAACGAAACCGGTCGGCTCAGCCACACCTATGTCGAGCTGCTGCCGCGACTTTCGGCCGTCTACGCGCTCCCGGGCACGCTCGGCAATGTCTACGCCTCATTTGCCAAAGGATACAAATCCGGAGGATACAATACCCAGATGTTCAGCGACTTCCTGCAACAGAAACTGATGGCTACCATGGGGATGAGCGAGCTCTACAATGCCGACGACATCATCAGCTACCGACCCGAAAAGAGCTTCAACTATGAGGTGGGAGCGCATCTGATCCTCATGGAAGGGAAGCTGAATGTCGACGCGACACTTTTCTACATCGACTGCCGCGACCAGCAGCTGACCCGCTTCCCGGACGGCTCGACGACAGGACGCATCATGACCAATGCGGGCAAGACGCGGAGCATCGGCGCCGAGCTGACAGCCGCATGGCGGATATCGCGCCACTTCGACCTCACCGCATCCTGGGGACACGCCGACGCGCGCTTCTGCCGCTATGACGACGGCATCCACGACTACTCAGGCAACCACTTACCCTATGCTCCGCTCAACACGGCATACGCAGGGCTCCGCTACCACACGGACTTCAGCGGCGGATGGCTCGACTCGTTCGAGTGCATGGCCTCGATGCGAGGCGTCGGCCCGATCTACTGGAATGAGGACAATACGCGCCGACAGTCGTTCTACGCCCCCATAAGCCTGTCAGCGATGGCTACAAGCGGCATCTTTCAGCTCCGCATATGGGCCGAGAATGTCAACTCCGTCAGCTACTCGACATTCTATTTCAAGTCGATGGGCAACGAATTCGTTCAGCGGGGTCTCCCATTCCGCGCCGGAGCCACCCTGCGCGTCGACATCGATATCGCGGGCAGATAATAAAGTAAGAACTACAGCGTTATAATATATAATCCATCATACAACAAATCAATGAAACTAATCAATTACATCACCGCCCTGATCACAGGCATCGCCCTCACTTCATGTCTCGGCGAATCAACCAACATCTATACACAGGACTACTCATCCTATATATTCGACTCCGTGACTGACAACGAAACGTCAGCCACTGTCCTTTCGACAAGCTCGACTCTCAAAGTCAAGACCGACGGCAACACGGGTAAGGTATCGATCGAGATCAACAACCTCGAGCTTCCCGGCTCGGCAGGCTATATCAACCTGAACATTCCTGACCGCGCAGTAACCATAACCGAGGATGGCGCGCAGAGAGTCTACATCCCGGCTGTCACTTCCGTCGCTAACGGTCAGACTCACACAGTCACCGGATTCGAGATGAAAACATACCTCCGCTACCTCAACGGACAGGCTTACAACCTGCTCGTCCTCTCTTACGACGTTGACAGCAAATACAGCGTGCGCTCGATCTTCTCCCCTGCCTACTACTGGGGCACCACGGTCGTAGTCGACGGCGACGGCAAGTCTTACACGAACGACGCACAGACCTCATTCTACGGATTCGGCTTCGATCCCGAAAAGAAGACTGCCAAAATCGGACTGGTCAACGCCAAGTTTGCCGAGAATATGCCGGCAATGTCGATGACTTTCGAGGAAGTTCCCGTCACATTCGGGCCGAACTACTTTACAATCGCGGCCGGCGAAGTTACTCCGAAGATAAACAATGTGCCCTTCCCCAGCTATAAGATTACCGATCTGAATGTGAGCGGCAACTACGACGGCCCCGTCAGCATCCGCTTCACCTGCACTATCGATACAGAGAAAATGAAAGGCTCCTACCAGGTGACCGCACAGCTCTACGTATTCCCCCCGAAGACCCAAAACTGATAGCAACGTATGACTGCAACAGCGGAAAACATACTCATAGCAGGGACTCACGACTTCGTGAGTCCCTACGTATATCGTGCCGCCCGGGAGGCCTTCCCGGAAGAGACCCGCATCTGGATGCTCGGCACCGGTCCGCTTGCCGGGATTCCGGCCGACCTCTCATCCGGGCGCGTCGAGCTCCCCGCAAAGATGGAGTATGTCATCTACACCGATGCCACAGACGCCTCTCAGCTTGACCACACGAAACTGATGCCGATAGCCGACAATCTGATAGCCTCGCTTCAGCAGGCTCCCCCGCGGGCATTCGTCTATATCTCGACCGCAGGCGTATATGGCAAAACCGCCGGTGATGGGCTGGCTGAATCGACTCCGACAACTCCGGCCACCGACTTTGACCGCGCAAAACTCGCCGTCGAGCAGCGCCTGACGGAATGGTGTCGCGACAATGGCGTCGCACTCGCTATTCTCCGGCCTGCGCCTGTAGTCGGCACCGGCATGGGGGGCGAACTGCGTACGATGGTCAACCGCATCTACCGCGCCACTTACCGCCACGTCACAGGCGATGAATCACGCATAAGCGTCGTCCACGCTACTGACCTGGCATCGGCAGCCGTCAGGCTGCTCGGAGCGGAAGGGATATTCAACGTCACCGACGGCATCGATCCGACACGCCACGCTCTGGCCGAAGCTCTCTGCTCGCGTCTTGACCGCAAGCGCATCTACTCGCTGTCGGCCAAGCGCATGAAACTGATAGCCCGCATTGGCGACTGGCTCCCGATAACCGTCTACAACACCCGCCGCCTGAAGCAGCAGACCTCGACACTGACTTATGACGCCTCCCGGCTGAGACAGGCACTCCCCGACTGGCATCCGTCGAGCGTGACCGACTATCTTGTCAGCCACGTCTACGACTCATCAAGCCTCTGATAACTTCCGAGATAAAAAACAGACAGGCCGGCTCTTATGGGAGCCGGCCTGATTGCTTTATGGATTAGGTGTTTAGAATTCGGCGTTGCCGGGAGTGCGGGGGAAGGGGATCACGTCGCGGATATTGGTCATACCGGTCACAAAGAGCACAAGGCGTTCGAAGCCGAGACCGAAGCCTGAGTGAGGCACTGTTCCGAAACGGCGTGTGTCGAGATACCACCACATATCCTTCATCGGGATCCCGAGCTCCTCGATACGCTTCGAAAGCTTCTCATAGCTCTCCTCACGCTCCGAACCGCCTATGATCTCACCGATCTGGGGGAACAGGACATCCATGGCGCGGACAGTCTTGCCGTCCTCGTTCTGCTTCATATAGAAAGCTTTGATCTCCTTGGGATAGTCGGTCAGAATGACAGGACGCTTGAAATGCTCCTCGACGAGGTAGCGTTCGTGCTCGCTCGAGAGGTCGGCACCCCAGTAGACGGGGAACTCGAATTTTTTGCCAGACTCCTCGAGAATCTTGATACCGTCGGAATAGCTGAGACGGACGAACTCATCCTTAAGCACGGATTCAAGACGTGCCACAAGATTCTCATCATACATCTGCGAGAGGAATTCGATATCGTCACGGCAGTGGTCGAGCGCATACCTGACACAATATTTGATGAAATCCTCGGCGAGGTCCATGTTGTCCTTGATGTCGAAGAAGGCCACCTCAGGCTCAATCATCCAGAACTCGGCCAGATGGCGCGGAGTATTGGAGTTTTCAGCGCGGAATGTCGGGCCGAACGTATAGATGGCGCCGAGAGCCGTAGCACCGAGCTCGCCTTCAAGCTGACCTGAAACGGTCAGAGAGGTATGCTTGCCGAAAAAGTCGTTGGAGTAGTCGATTTTACCATCTTCGGTACGGGGAAGGTCGTTGAGGTCAAGCGTTGTGACCTGGAACATGGCGCCCGCACCCTCGGCATCGCTCGCCGTGATCAGAGGGGTATGCAGATAGAAGAAGCCACGCTCCTGGAAGAAGCGGTGAATAGCCATGGCGAGAGCCGAGCGGATTCGGAGCACGGCGCCGAATGTGTTTGTGCGCGGACGCAGATGGGCCTTTTCGCGGAGGAACTCGAGCGTGTGTCCTTTCTTCTGGAGAGGATAAGCCTCGGGGTCGGCTGTTCCGTAGACTTCAAGAGTGTCAGCCTGAATTTCGCAGGTCTGACCTTTGCCCATTGATTCGACAAGTTTACCGGTCACATGGATCGCAGATCCGGTTGTGACAGGTTTGAGCTGCTCGTCAGTGAAGCGGGTCATGTCAAAGACGATCTGGATATTTTTGATAGTGGAGCCGTCGTTGAGCGCAACAAACTGTACATGCTTGTTGCCACGGCGTGTGCGCACCCAGCCCTTGACGCTTACATCGCTGCCGATAAGCGCCGGATCAAAGATGTCGACTATTTTTGTACGTTTCATTTAGGTATGAAGTGAATAAAGATTGGTATTCGTTGTAATAACTCGGTCGGCATCATTCAAATGATCCCATTTTGAGGAAGTTGACTTCCTCCTGAGTGAGGTAGCGCCAGCGGCCGCGGGGCAGATTTTTCTTGGTCAGACCGGCGAAATACACACGGTCGAGCTTTGTGACATGATAGCCGAGACTCTCGAAGATGCGGCGTACTATGCGGTTACGGCCCGAATGGATCTCGATGCCGGCCTGGTTGCGGTCTTTTTCCGTAGCATAGCTGATAGCGTCGGCGTGGATGGGACCATCCTCGAGCTCGATGCCGTCGGCGATGCGCTGCATATCGTCTTCCGAGATATCCTTATCTGTCCAGACATGATAGATTTTTTTCTTCACATACTGGGGATGTGTCAGTTTGGAAGCGAGGTCGCCGTCATTGGTCAGGAGAAGCACGCCGGTAGTGTTGCGGTCGAGACGTCCAACCGGATAGATACGCTCTGTGCATGCCCCCTTGACGAGATCCATGACTGTGAGACGTCCCTGAGGGTCGTCACTGGTGGTCACACAGTCCTTCGGTTTGTTGAGCAGGATATAGCACTTGCTTTCCAGTGCGATCACCTTTTCATCATACTCTACGGTATCACTGTGCGATATCTTGGTTCCGAGTTCGGTTACGACCTGACCGTTGACTTTGACGAGACCCTGCTGGATGAATTCGTCAGCCTCGCGGCGCGAGCATATACCCGCATTGGCCATGAATTTGTTGAGACGGATCTGTTCGTTGGGATCAGGTATCGGCATTTCATACTCGATGCGCTTTGGGCGCGGAGTGAAACTCTTGCCCGGGCGGGATTGATTGAATCCGCCCTGCTGGCGGTTGCCGTTGTTGTAGCCGCGGTTGTTGTAGCCGCCCTGTTGCGGACGGTTATTGCCGTA
>CAMWHE010000039.1 GCA_947173955.1 uncultured Bacteroidales bacterium
TTTCCTCAGCCAAAGCTTCCTCTATTTTAGAATCGAGCGCAGCCATCTCGCTGTGGCGCCGGGCAACTTCTTGCTCCAACTCAGCTGACGAAACTTCAAGCCGACGTACCAATTGATCCGTTTCCCGGTGTTTCGACTCCAGCATTCTGCGACCCGCCTCCGCCTTGGCTATGACTCTGGCATTTTCCTGCGAAAGGGAATCCAGACGTTGCTTCTTACTCTCCAGAACGCGCGTTATATCCATTATCTCACCGGACTTCCGTGTTCTCCATTTTGAAAACTGTTTCAAGGATTTCAACCGCTTCCACGCATCGATGAAACTTGACGAAGAAAATATGAATGTAAGATCATCAAGATTCGTATTGTTACGATATGTCTTGCGGAGCACCCTCGCATAAGCGTCACGCATCGTCTCAAGACGCTCGGTAAACAATGCAATAGAGTCTGTTAACGGAACAATCTGAAGCGATAATAACTCAGCAGCACCTTTCAACTCCTTAAGCTGTTCGTCAATCTGCATGATGTCAGCCTGAAGAGAATTTAATTCATTGAGATTACTGCGCAAAGCTTCCTGATTTTCCTTAAGCCGTTTCTCCGCAGCTTTGGCTTTTTGCTCAGCCTGTGTACGCTCCCTACGCAAATTGGTCGATTTCTTTGCATTAATTTGACTGGAAGCGACAACTACCATCAGCAGTATGGATATTATCTTGATGAAACGTCTCATTGCAAGGTGGTTATGAGTTGGTGATAAATTTGATCATAGTCCGTCCGTACAATCCCGCGGCCTACTTTCCATGCCGGAATCTGCCCCTGATTGATCTTTAGACCTTTCGGAGCAACTTTCAGATTAAAAGCAATTTTTTTTGCAAGTCCGCGATGAGTAAATGTCAGGTCATAACCGGCCGGCATAAGCATACTACCGAAATCGCTCCACTTATTATATTGAATATCCGTTGAGGCTGTTTGTGTTAAAAAAACTGCTCCTACGGGCATATTGGATGATGAGCTTATTGTAAATTCCGAATGTATTCCCGAATAATTATGATCAACATCTTGCACTAAGGACCATAATCCTCCACGTTTAGCAGTCATGACAGACTCCGAGACAGAAAAATGATTTATCGGTATGCGTCCCATTGCAATATTCTGTATGTCATAAATAGTTATTCCGGTATTTCCGAAAAATCGGCTCATAGAAGTCTCCACAATGACTTTATCGACTTTATTATATATGGAAACGGAATCCCGCGTCAGCCTGATCACGGCCCCTTCCACGCCATAGGCTCTTATTGATATGTGTATCAGCGAATCCTTTACCATAAAAAAACGGGCTGAACATGAGTGATTTTCCGGAGATGTCATCTTAAGTTTACCGACAAACGAGATTGTCTGCCAATCAAGCGTATCAGCGCACAATGAGTCATATCGCTCTGCCAACGGCAATACAGACCAATCCGTAGAAGAACGGAATGACGTACTCATAGTCGAGCACGCGGCAGTCATAATCGACACCACCGTCAGAACAACCAGATTCAGGACGTTATGCTTCACTATTTGGTCTTTATCGTTTTGTGTTTGATCTTATATGACAGTCCGGTGTTTTCGGTGTCAATCTCGTGCGCCATCTTCCAGAAATCCACTGCTTCGTCTATCAGATCGTTCATGTAGTAGATATCGCCGGCATGTTCCAATAGCTCTGCTGATAGATCTCCCTCTGATAGCTCAATTGTACGGTCAATATATTCCTTAGCGATAGCATAGTTGCGAAGCTTGAACTGAATCCAGGCATACGTATCAAGTGAAGATGTATTATCCGGCGCAATATCAAGAGACCTCTTGCTTAGCGACTCCGCCTTATCTAAATCGCGATCCGCACATGCAAGAAAATATGCGTAATTGTTCATCGTCATGGCATTCAACGGATTGACAGTCAAAGCAGAATCATAGAGTTCTATCGCACGATCAAGATTCCCTAATTTGCTCTGCAGATCGCCCTGCGACGTGAGAAGCTGAGACTTGAGAAGAATATCCAGTCTTTCACTTTTCGAAGCTGTATCATACATAGTCTGAGCTTCTTCATATTTATTTACCATAACAGCAGCCTCTCCTGCTGTAAGATAGAGATTTACATCATCCGGGAACAGTTCGATTGCCCTTAAAGCCGTCTGATAAGCCTTTTCATAATTTCCGGCATTGAAATACAACGCGATGGTGCGCTTCCATACGTTCAGGTCGGAAGGATTGGCGTCAATTACATACTCCTGCTGTTGCGCGGCTGACTCCGGATCGTCGATTGCGACGAAATAAGAACTGTACAGATTGTGTACATCCGGCTCATGAGGATATAAGTCGATAAGCGTAGTAAACAGGTCATTTATACGTGGCTGTTGCTGCAGATCATCGTAAAGAGTCCTTACATATTCAGTCAATATCTCGAGTTTTGTCTCAAGGTCAACATCCGGCAGACTAAGTGCATTGAATACCTCGCGGTCATATCCGACACTATCGCTGACTGACTTATAATATTCAGCCAATTTATAGTAGGCCAGACCACTCGCAGGATCAACGCGACTGGCATCCGTATAAAATGCCAAAGCCGAATCGGGCTGACCGATAGCCATATAGACATCGCCGGCAAACACTCTGGAATCAGGACTCGCCGGTGTCTCATCAATAAATTTCCGTATCTCTGCCTTTACAGAAAGTGTATCCCGCAGGTTCATATAAGCAGAAGCCTTACGCGATGTAATTGCAAGCGATGGCCCCTCGGCTTTTGAGACCTTATCCAGAATATCTATTGCTTCACGCTGCATCGCCGAATCAAGCGAACGGCTTTCGAGAGCATCTGCCAGACGAATTGCCGCATCGGTCTTTTCAGGATAAAGTTCATGTAGCTTACGCCATACTTCAAGCGACTTATCACGGTTGCCTATCCGATCGCTTGCATTCCCGAAAAGAATCGAACCGTAATAGTCTGCCGGATCAGCAATAAAATGACTTTCCATCATCCGGTAACCGCGATCTGCCATTTTACCGTTACCGCCGGAAAGGACAAATTCATAAAAGCCCAGATCAAATGCGATAGAGGTTTCTTCCGGAGACAATTCGTATGCCGCTTTCATCAGCGCATAATACGCATCATTTTGCTCTGCTGCCTTATATCGCTGTGCCTCGAGAAATATATAATCGGCCTTTCGTGCGTCAGCCTCATCCTGCCAAGACGACCTATGTCCCTTAGCCATCAGGGCTCCAACTGCCATAAGGCATAATACACAAAGTGAAAAATATCTTTTCATAAATGGCAACAGACTATTTCACACCTGTATGACCAAAACCGCCATCGCCACGCTCGGTTGTGTCGAGCGTCTCAGCCGGCTCCCACTCGACAACTTCATGACGAGCTACGACAAGCTGAGCAATTCGTTCTCCGTCATTAACTACAAATGGCTCAGTGGAGAGATTTATCAGAATAACCTTGATTTCTCCACGATAGTCTGCATCGACAGTGCCGGGAGCATTTGCCACTGTCACACCATACTTCGCGGCAAGACCGCTTCGCGGACGGACCTGACACTCATATCCTACGGGTAGTGATATATATAGTCCGGTCGGTATCATGGCTCGTTCAAGAGAGCGCAGAGTAACTGGCTCGGAAAGATATGCACGCACATCCATTCCGGCCGAGCCGGGAGTTGCATATTCCGGCAGATGATGATGTGACTTATTGATAATCTTGACTTTAAGTGTATTCATTTGCAATTATATTTCAAAATCCTCCGGAAGAAAATCATTCTGTATGATACGGCGAGCAATGACTCCGGAACTTAATTAGCGAAATTACAAAATTTTCGCCGCTTAATGGCTATCTGACAATTCTTTTATATAAAATTCACAATCACAACAATAAAAGGGCTGCCGAAACAGATTCCTGGCAGCCCTTCCTGAGAAGACAAGGTTTATGTAAGTGGATTGTCAATTAGTTATTGTTCTACCACAACTTTTGCCGAGCTGAAAACACTCAGTTGCAGTTTATTCATGATATACTGCAGGGCATTCGCCGCCTTGACGGATGTACCGCGCTCATCAAGTTCGGGGGAATAAGCCGCGATAGCCATCACACCAGGAATTACTCCGATCACGCCTCCGCCGAAACTGGACACTGCAGGAAGACCTGCTTTTACAAGCCATGCATGCTGTACCTTTCGGCTTGACATGGCCATCATGCCTACAAGGCGCTGAGACAATGCTCCGTCATATACTATCTTACGTGTAAACGGATTGACTCCGTCGGCAGCAATCGTGGCACCCATTTCGGCAAGTTGTTGGGTATTGACTTTCATGGACATACCCTTAAGCAGAAGATCAAGCGACTTGAATGCGTCGTCGTAGAGATAGTATCCGTCTTCGCCAAACTGCTCTGCCGATTTATTGTCCGCAGCCTGCTTCCTGAGATTCTCATAAACTTTCAGATCGAGCTGAGGAGCGGAACCCATAAGATCAATCATGCGATTTTCCACAAAATTCCATTTTGAATCGAAATCGCCTGTCGGTTCAATTGCACTGACTGCACGAACAAGGCGTGGAGAAAATGCCATGTCGGGCTTTTTTCCCTTTCCTTTGCAATGGCATCCGCATACACCCGATTTCTTCAACAGATTATCCACTCCATTCTGAGCGAGAAGGATTGAAGCGACAGGAATACGAAGGATCTGCCCGATAGGGAATTGCGCGTCCGAATCGCCCTTATTGATCACTGTACCGTCGGCTAAAGCCACCGAGATACCGAATGTATCATGCTCCGGGGCTTCAACGCGGGTATCTACAGTTCCTTCTTTCAGACTTTTATACTCTTCGTAGGCTGCGTTGACAGCGTCGCGAATCTCTGAAAATTTAATTTTTCTGTCCATGATTGTGTGTATTTTATAGTATTAGTAAGATTTCCTTTTTCTGCTCATAAAACAATTCTGGTACAATTTAAGTTGCGCCGTCATTGTCTAATTATTGTTAACCCATTTAAAGTGTGGGAGAATTAAGTGGAATTTACTACCTTTGCACTATTATGAGTGAGACTGTAATGAATGAGAGCGGGACACAATCGGACGACAAAGAGATGAAGATTGACCTTGACGCCGTACTCGCGGCGCGGCTGCCACGCGGGCGCAAGCTAATCCCCCGCTTTGTAGTCAACTGGCTTAAGCGCACAATCTGTCAGGACAAACTCAACGAAATGCTGCGTATCAACCGGGGAAAACGTGGTGCCGACTTCTGCCGAGGCGTTCTCAACCATCTGAATATCAGTGTCAGCGTAGCCAATGCCGAGCTTCTTCCTCCACCTGAGCACAAACGAATCACTATCGTCAGCAATCATCCGCTCGGCGGCCTTGACGGTATGGCTCTGATTGACTGGGCAACCCGTCGCTGGGGCAAAGGTGTCAAATTTGTGGTCAATGATCTGCTTATGGCGATAGAGCCGCTGAGAGATGTTTTTGTCCCCATCAACAAGCATGGCGCACAGGGACGGGATGCACTCGACCGACTCGACAAGGCCTTTGCTGCTGATGCTCCCGTTATCGTATTCCCTGCCGGACTGGTATCCCGTCGCGGCAAGGACGGGACAATTGCCGACCTCGAATGGCAAAAAATGTTTGTCAATAAATCCATCAAATTCAACCGCGACATCGTCCCCGTACATTTCGACGGCCAAAATTCATCATTTTTTTATAAATTTGCACGGCGTCGCACACGCCTCGGACTGAAATTCAATATCGAGATGATCTACCTGCCGCGGGAAGTGTTCAGGAGCGAAGGCTCTCACTATACCATTTCTGTGGGCAAACTGATTCCGGTTGCGGACTTGAAAGGTGGGAAACTGGCAGCCTTGACTGCCGCCCGGATCAAGCAGACGGTCTACTCGCTTGCGACACCCCAACCCAAATAAAAAACAAAACATCAGCAATAATAATGACGGAACAGGAAATTATAGCACCGGTCAGCCTCGAACTGATTGAAAGCGAACTGACGCCAGAGCGATTTCTACGCAACACCAATAAAGGGCACAATCAGCTGTTTATTGTCGATGCCCACACCGCGCCCAATATCATGAGGGAAATAGGTCGTCTCCGCGAGATAGCATTCCGTCAGGCCGGAGGCGGAACAGGCAAGGACTGCGACATCGATGAATATGACCTGATGGAGCCGCCATGCCGTCAGCTTATCGTGTGGGATCCGGAAAACAAGCTCATACTGGGTGGCTACCGATTTATCTTCGGAAAAGATATCCGCTTTAACCCTGACGGAAGCCCGCGCCTGGCCACAGCCCATATGTTTAATTTCTCTCCGGACTTTATCGAAAACTACCTGCCCTATACAATGGAACTCGGGCGCTCGTTTGTACGGCTCGAATATCAGTCGTCGCGTGCCGGCGCAAAAGCGATTTTTGCGCTGGACAATCTTTGGGACGGACTGGGAGCGCTGACGGTCATACATTCCGAAATACGTTACCTTTTCGGGAAAATGACCATGTATCCAACCTACTCACGCCACTGCCGCGACATGATCCTCTACTTCCTGCGCAAATACTTCCCTGACCCAGAGAGACTTGTAGTCCCGATCAATCCCATTGTGCCCGAGACAGAGGCCAAGTATCTTGACTCTATGTTTGTAGGCGGATCGTTCAAGGAAGACTACCGCATCCTGAATCAGGAAGTCAGATCCCACGGGCTTAACATTCCCCCGCTCGTCAATGCCTATATGAGTCTGTCACCGACCATGCACGTACTCGGAACGGCTATCAATGATCTCTTCGGCAATGTGGAAGAGACCGGCATACTGATAGCAGTTGACGAAATCTTTGAAGAAAAAAAGCGCCGGCACATCGAAAGCTACAATCAGGAAGACCACCTCAACTGAGCTATATGACCTGCCACGCAACGCGCATATCATTGACTGCCCTGACTCTGTGGGTGGCTTCTCTCACAGCTTTCTGCTCCATGCCCGTCACCGTCGAAGGTTCAGTCGGAGGAGGCGCAGGTAATGGCGCGTTCGCACCTTATTACATTGCATCAAATAATTACGGAATCACTCCACAGACCGACAATCTGCTTCTGGGTGTAGCACTGCATCAGGACTACGCAAAAGGCAACCGCTTCAGCTATGAATGGGGCGCGGAGGCATTCGGGGGATATAACTCTTCAGCCACATATCTAAAATACGGCGACGGCGGGTGGCAAGATAATCCGCAGCATCCTGCTCGTATCTGGCTTCAGCAGCTCTATGCCGGTGTGCGCTACCGCTCCCTGTTTCTGACGGTCGGCATGAAAAAAACACATTCGGCTCTGCTCAACGACCACCTCTCATCCGGCGACTATGTCGAAGGATGTAACGCGCGGCCGATTCCGCAGGTGCGCATAGGCTTCAATGATTTCCAACCGATACCGTTTACCAACGGCTGGATCGAAATTCAGGGGGAAATCAGCTACGGCAAGATGACCGATAACGCTTGGATCCGCAATCATTTCAACTATTATAACAGCCTGCTCTGCACTGGGAAGCTTTATACCTACAAGCGGTGCTTATTCCGCTCCAAAAGTTCAATGCCGTTTTCCGTTACAGCCGGTATGCAAATCGGAGCGTTTTTCGGCGGTACGACTTCTACTTATGAGCAAGGACAGCTTATCGGCCAGACCAAGAATCCAGCCGGAATAAAAGAATTCTTGAAAATGTTCATTCCCACCGACGGCGACGAGGACTATTATCTCGGAAGCACGCTCGGATGCTGGGATATCCACCTGCGCTACAACACTCCGTGGGGCAACTCCATCTGCGCATATCATCAGCGCCCCTGGGAAACAGGCTCAGGCATCTCATTCCTCAACGGATTTGACGGTCTATGGGGTCTGGAATATAAAAACGAATCGGGGAAATGGCTGACAGGCGCCGTCATTGAATATCTCGACTTCACCAATCAGTCGGGACCGATACACTACGATGGAGCCGATCTCGGTAACGACCGTCTCCCCTACCATCTCAACGGAGCTGACGACTACTACAACAATTTCTACTACGGCCCGTATGCCAACTACGGTATGTCGCTCGGCACCCCCGTCATGAAATCTCCGATCTACAACCTTGACGGCTACTCCGGATTTACCTGCAACCGCATACGCGGCTTCCACACAGGGCTGACCGGGCAGATAACGACCCGTTTAGACTATCGGCTTCTGGCTGGCTACCGCAAGGGATGGGGCACACCGCACCTGCCGCTGTGGCACGCGGTCGACGATCTGTCCATGATGCTCGAAGCTACTTACGTGCCGCCTGTTGCCGACAACAAGCTTACAATAAATGCAAAGATAGCTTTTGACCACGGCAATATGTACGGCGATACATTCGGAGCATTCGTCAGCGTAAAATATCAGACTTCATTCAGTTTTTAATCTGTCATGCGGCATATCAGATACACATTATTATATATAGTAGCGGTGATCGCCTCCATGACGGTCACTGTCGGATGTACACAAAACAAAGGATACATCGGCGACTGGTTCGGGATATGGCGGGTAGGCAGTATTGAGATCGACAATGAGCCTGACACGGATTACGCCCCGCCGTATATGTACTGGAAATTTCAGAGCAAAGTGATCCAGATGCTTTTTGTCGATGACGAATCCGAGCATACCGCCAACTTCTGTTATGGATCATGGGAGGAATCGGACGGATATCTTACCCTCGACTTCGACTGGGATCTGTCCATACCACCTGCCTTCACCCATCTCGGAGTTGTCAGCCGGCTTAAAATCGTCCGTAAAACCGGTAGGGAGCTATATCTCCAATACATAGACGGCGACGGACATACCATAAATTACAAACTGCAAAAATGGGGCTGAACCCCACTTAATATATGACATAAAAATGGATAACAAAAACCCATACAACGAGAATCTCGACTGGAATGATCTCATCCCGTCGAAAAAATCGAAGGCTCAGCCTAAAAAAGCATCGCAACCTTCCCAGCGCAAAAATCGTCCCGACGGCGACGGCAAACCTTCATTCTGGAAAGTCTTATTGACAAAAACAGCAGAATTTCCCCGTAGCCATCCGATTATCTTTAATATCCTGCTGATAATCATTGCCGGATTTATAGCCCTTTGGTTCATCACGGCCTGCCTGTCTTCGTGGACCCACCATGGCGAGGAGGTAAGAGTCCCTGATGTCAAGGAACTGCCGCTTGAGATGGCTGCAGAGACCCTCGACCGCAGCGGATTCAGCCATGAGGTAGTCGACTCCGTATATGAAGCCAAGACCCGTCCGGGAAGCGTAGTCAACCAGATACCCTCCGGTGGCTCAACCGTCAAGCCCGGACGGACTGTCTATCTGACAGTCGTAGCCACTACCCCCAAAAGCGTAACTGTCCCCGACTTCATGAATGTCTCTCTGCGACAGGCTCAGGCCTCGTTTGAAGGTCTGGGTATAAAGAGCGTCAGAGTCGAGTATATACCCTCCGAATACAAAGACCTTGTTCTGGGTGCGACTGTTGCCGGTCGCGAGATACACCGCGGCGAACGAATACCCATGTCATCAGCCGTCACACTCAGAGTCGGGACAGGGCTCAGCATTGATAATGCTGACGACGATAATTTCCTCGATGACGAATTTATCGGGGATGATACAGAAGACGAACTGCCCACAATCACACTCCTCGACGAATAACGAGATGGCCGACTACAACGACGACATAGAGGAACTCGACGAACTTTCAGTTGACGGTCTGCCGGAAAGTGCCGACGGCCGCGAAATGTATGAGCACTACCGGATCGTAGCCGACAAGGGACAGGAACTTCTCCGAGTCGACAAATTTCTGGTAGCCCATCTGCCCAATGTATCGCGCAACCGCATTCAGCTCGCTGCAGAAGCCGGCTGCATACTTGTCAACGGGCGGCAGGTAAAAAGCAATTATCGGGTTAAGCCGGCCGACGTGGTATCGGTCGTAATGGATCGTCCGCGCTACGACAACGAAGTCATACCGGAGGATATCCCTCTCGATATTGTCTATGAGGATGATACGTTGCTTGTGGTCAATAAGCCCGCAGGCCTTGTGGTTCATCCCGGACATGGCAATTACTCAGGCACTCTTGTCAATGCGCTCGCGTGGCACATGAAAGACAATCCGGACTACGACGTCAATGACCCGCGCATGGGACTTGTACACCGTATCGACAAAGACACATCCGGGTTGCTTGTCGTAGCAAAAACGCCTGAAGCCAAGACTCATCTCGGCAAGCAGTTTTTCAACAAGACCACAAAGCGTGAATATGTCGCCGTTGTGTGGGGATGCCCCGAACCATCCAAGGGCAGAATCGAAGGAAATATCGGTCGCTCACTGCGCGACAGGCTGCAGATGGCCGTTTTCCCGGAAGGCGATCAGGGCAAGCACGCCGTCACCCATTATGAAGTCATTGAGCCTCTCGGATATGTCTCCGTCGTAAAATGTGTTCTCGAGACCGGACGTACCCATCAGATCCGTGTACACATGAAGCATATCGGACATCCCCTTTTCAATGATGCCCGCTATGGCGGTGACCAGATACTCCGTGGCACGACCTCAAGCAGCTACCGCCAGTTTGTCGCCAACTGTTTCGACACCTGCAGCCGGCAGGCTCTTCACGCCCGCACTCTCGGATTCGTTCATCCCGCGACAGGAGAGGAAATGTTCTTCCAGTCAGAGATTCCTGCCGATATGACTGCCATGATCGAGCGCTGGCGCAAACTTAACCGCGTCTGAATTGTTAGAATGCTGACAAATTAATAAATCGCGGTAAAACCATTGTGACATGACCGACTTTCCCAACTTCTTTTCCAAAACCTTCTTTCTTAATGCGAGTGAATGCAATGCGCAGCAGATCATACCCCTGCCACAGCTTGTTCAACGACTGATAGATACGGCCACCCTTCACTCCTCAGCGCTGAAAGCCGGTCCTAAGGAGCTGAAAGAAATGGGACTGACATGGGTTCTGTCGCGTCTGACCATGGAGATGGACTCTTTTCCCGTCATGGATACGGATTTTACCATCGAAACATGGGTCGAATCCATCAACAGACACTTTACCGAACGTGCATTCCGTATTAAAGACAACATAGGGAATACAATCGGGAATGTCCGTACCATCTGGATTGCCATTGACATTATAGAACGACGTAGCGCTGACATCACCGCTCTGATGTCGCACGTGACGCCAACGCCCGGCGTGTGCCCAGTGCAGCGTCAGTCGAAGATTCAGGCCGTCACAAATCCCGACCTGATCCGCCGTCACCGGTTCAGCTACTGTGATATCGACTTCAACCGTCATGTCAATTCCACCCGATATATCGAGACCATTCTCAACGACCGAGATGTAGAGTTTTTTGACACCCACTCCATCAGCCGTTTCGAGATAGCTTACCTCAACGAGATTCACTATGATGACACTGTAGAGATCGCACGCCATTCCGACGGCGATACCTCCACGGTCGAAATCCTTCGCGACGGCACCGCCGTCACCCGATGCCGCATCGAATATCGATCCATTAATGCGTGATAACTCTTAAGTAATATCAAAGTATTAATTAATATTAGCGAATCAGTCGCAATAGTTAAATATGTTGCTGATTTGTACTTTTATGTGTATATTTGCAACAAATATCCGAAAAAACATAAACCAATCATACTAAAAATGAAGAAACTTTTACTCTCTTTGCTGACACTGTTCGGCGCTGCCAATCTGGCTGTCGCCCAGACAGAGCCGGTTTTATTACTTGATGCTGACTTCAGTGTCTTTACCGATGGATCTGATGAATCTCCCATAGACCTTTACTCATCAACATTCAAGTCAAAAATTGAAGGATTCAATTACGCCACATCTGTAGCATCTGCCGGAGGCAAACTGCTTATCAAAGCAAACGGATATATTGAGACTAATTACTTCAACGCAATACCCTCGACGGGCAATTCAACTGTTCGCGTCACAGCGGAAGTGAAAATGACAGACTCCTATGGCGGCTGTGTAAATTTCCGTCCCGGCTACAGCACCACCGGCGAAGTTTCCGCAATTGTAGAAGGCGACGAATGGACTACAGTCTCGACCTATGTATCAAGTTTCACCTCCACTACACGTCTTCGCGTGCAGCCGTTCCTTTCTGTAGGAGGCTTCTACATCAAGTCACTGAAAGTAGAGTATAGTCCTGACTTCATCGCCGCCCCCGAAGCTTATCTTCCCACCGATGCAGACGGCACTTCATTTACCGCCTCATGCAGCCGTGTAAGCGGCGCATCTTCTTATGAGGCCGACGTGTTTACTCTTAACGGTGATGAGCCGGAATACGCTGAACAGAATGTCGAGCTAAAGCCTCTCGGCGTCTATTCTGACCCCTCTGCAAAAATCACCGGACTCGACCCCGAAAAGACATACTACTATGTAGTCCGCGCCGTCAACGCTGCCGGAGCGAAATCAGATGACTCGGAAATAGTCAAAGTAGTCAGAAAAATTTCTGAAATGACTGCTCCCGAAGCGCTGGCAGCAACAAACATAACAGAAACAGGCTTTACCGCGAACTGGGATACGGTGGACAATGCCGTGGCATATGTTGTCAATACCTATGAAGAAACAACCCTTGCAGCAGACACCGATATCAAAGTATTTGAAGAAGACTTTTCCGGAGTCGATATCGGCTCATTCTCTTCAGTAGAATTCTCGGGAGACATCAATTCATTTACAAAACTTCCCGGCTGGATTACCGATATGTCAAAAGCCTATGCAAAAGGTTATTTTGTATTCTCGATCTTCTCCGGAAATACGGGAGAACTGATTCTTCCGGCTATTGACCTCTCTGCCAATGACGGCAAATTTACACTTACTGTCAATGCTGCCACAGCCCGGTATGGCACATTCTATACCACCAACAATACTATTACGGTCGAACTGCTTGACGGAGACAATGTGATTGAGACTGCACCCGTAGTCAAGTGCGATAAAGACGACTTCTTCGACTTCACATTCGCATTCACAAAGGGTAAAGAGGCTTCAACTTTGAAGATTACATATACTCTGGCGGAAATTGTTACTGATGACAAGGTCGAGAATGACCCCAACAAGCTCTTTATCGATGATATATATATCACGCAGCTCCTTGCAGCCGGCTCTGTTGTAGAAAAACAACTTTCATCCGAAGAAACTGAAGGTACTTCTCTTGACATCAAACTGACACCCGAAGAAGGTAAAACCTACAGCTATGCCGTAGCCGCTCTTGGCGAGACGGTCGTTGGCTCCGGATCATCTGCCGCGGTTGGAACTATACAGTCAGCTTTCTCCGAAAAGGTTACTGTCAACTTCAAAACCTCCGGTATCGACGAGATAACAGCAGCATCCGAAGCTGCGGCATGGAAAGCCGGCGACGGCATTCTCGGCATCAACGGAAGTAGCGTTACCGTACATGATCTGATGGGGCGCACCTTACTTAACAAACAGCTTCCTGCCGGATCACACAGCCTGCGCGTCAATATGCGCGGCCTGGTAATCGTAACTGTAGATGGTAAGTCATTTAAGATTATACTCTGATCTCTCCCACTGAATACCCAGAAAGAATATTTGATGAAGAAAACATTTATTTTGTCGGCTGCCCTAATGGCAGCCGGCGCTACCGCCGACGCAGCCAGTGTGTCGGCGGTTCGCGCAAGAGATATCGCAATCTCCGTATTGCCTTCGGTCGCTGACTCGCAGCCGCACAGAGCTCCCGGATCTGTCAGTGACATCGACGCACCGTATTATGTATTTAACGCTCCGCGCCAGGGTGGCTACGTGATCGTAGCGGGCGATGACAGGCTGCCTGCCGTCCTTGGCTATTCCCGAGAAGGATCCATTGACCTTACCCAAGCCCCCGAAGCTCTGCTTGCACTCCTGCAGATGAGTGTCGACGCTGTGGGACACACTGAAGCCGAATACGATATTACCGCTACCGGGACTCCGGTCGTTGAACCGCTTTTAGGCGCAATCAACTGGGGGCAGAGTGAGCCGTTCAATACTCTCTGCCCTATGCTGACATCGTCTCAGCACGGTTATGTCGGTTGTGTCGCTACCGCTATGGCCCAGATAATGAAGTATTACAACTATCCGACGACCGGTACAGACTCGCACAGCTATCTTCACGGATCGACTACTCTGTCAGCCGACTTCGGATCCACAACCTACGATTGGGCTCATATGCCTGCCGCTGTACCTGATGCACCTTCTCCTGCACAGCAGACCGCCTACTCGACACTTTGCGCCCATCTGGGAGTTGCGGTAGAAATGCAATATGCAGCTTCCGGCTCCGGAGCCTATACCATGATGGTTCCGGCCGCCCTGCGCGATTATTTCGGCTATTCTCAGTCCATAAGAATGCACTCTCGCGATTACTACAACACCAATGAGTGGATGGACATGATCCGCACAGAACTCGATGCCGCGCGCCCTGTATATTACGCAGCATCAAGTGAGGACGGTCTCGGTGGTCACGCGTTCGTATGCGACGGCTACGACTCCGAGGGCTACGTTCACATCAACTGGGGTTGGTATGGCCGAAGCAACGGATATTTCTATATCAATCATCTTAATCCCGGAGAACTCGGCACCGGCGGAGGAAGCGGTGCCTACAATATATCACAGGAAATCATCACCGATTTTATCCCCAAAACCGGCGATGAGGTCTATACCCCGACTATATATTGTTCGACCCGTTTCGCCTGCGATTCTTTCGGAGCCGACATGATGATCGTTACAGCGATCGATAATCTCGACACAAAGGCATTCGAAGGTGAGATCATGGCAGTCGTCGTTGACCAGGATGGAAAAATTATCCATACTCTCAAGTCAGAGCATATGAAAGTCGAGGCATTTGCCAATGGACACGCCGGATCTTTCATCATGACCATGCGCGATATTCCGACTGCCGTTGGCGATGCTGTCCCTGCAGGTAAATATCGCATCAACTTAGCATACAGGACTGATAATATGAGTGAGCCTGCCGTTCTCCGCCATCCTATCGGACTCCCTGCATACAGTAACTGTACAGTCAGAGACGGAATGATTCTTCTCAACAGCCGCCATCAGCCTGTTCCGGTTGTAAAAATGACCAAGCCTCTCGATTCAAACGGAGAAATTTATGCAAAGGGTAGTGTAAGATTCACCACAACACTTGCTAATGAGAGCTCTGATTTCCGTCTGTCCAACAATATCCTCACGCTTACATCGCTCACCGACAAGAATCTGACATTCTCCAAAAACTTCTACGTCAATATCTACGAGCAGAGCAATGCCGACGTGACGATGGACATTGACCTCCCGGACGACATTGTTCCGGGACAATACATTGTAACACTGGCGCATAAAAATCACGAAACACTCCCCTATTCGACCGCGGACGGTAAAGAAACTGTCATAACCGTACTTCCCGAGGCAACGTCGCCCGTCATCCGTTTCCTTTCTATGCCTGTATGGCAAAGCAATGACACCGAAACGAGCCGTTACGCACATGGTAACATAATGATGATAGCCATGTCTGCCAAGAACTTTGGCGGAGCCGGCACTACGCGCGTACTCTGCCGCCTGAATGACTCTGAGGGTCACTCATATGTACTTCATGCTACAGAAAACAGTTGGTCAGCCCATCAGTCGGCAACTCTTACCCTCTCCAACTATCTGACAGTAAATCCAGGGACATATACTCCGACATTCTATTATATTGATGCTGACGGTAAAGAAAAGCCCATAAAGCTCCCCACAGAAGCCGAACCGATAGCAGTAGAAACAAATCCGGAATCGCCTCTTGAAGTGACGTCATTTGATATTCCCTCCCACATAGCACTTGACGAATCTGTCAAATGCACATTATCGTTCAAGGGGCTGACAAACGATGTCGGAACTCTTTATGTACGTGTCCGCCAGTTCACCAACAAGGGAGGAGAAATCGTTTACATGAAGCGCAATCTCTCCATCGCTTCCGGTGAGGAGCAGTCCGTCACGTTCAACTATAAACCCGCCGTTGCAGAAGGCCGGTACATAGTGATTGTGGAGTTCAGCGACGGAAGCGTCACCCGACCTGCCACCGGCATCAATCATTATTACCGCGAGATTGCTATCGGCAATGTAGATCAGTCGGGAGTTGATATCATAGCTGCTGACAAAGAAACTCCCGCCGAATGGTACAACCTTCAGGGTGTACGCATCCCGGAGCCTTCTCAACCCGGTATCTATATCAGACGTCAGGGTCTTAGCGCAGAGAAAGTTTTAATCCGATAATTCGCTATTTCATCCCAACTCGTTCCCATTGACTGCGCCAAGTAAATACAATATATACCTTTTGCTGCTTCCCGTTGCCATAATCGGCATCGGGAGCGGCTTGCTTGACTATTTCACACCGGCGATGGGCGACGACCTTGGGAAATGGGACGATTTAGGATTAGACGCATACACGGCACCTAACCGCTCGACAATCTCATTCCTTGCAGCGCAATATTTTGACTGTAACGGTAGGATACTCGACGGACTCGGACCTGCCATTATCAATCTGTTGCCACGGGGTATTGCCGCCGCAATTATGGGACTGATGGCCGGGGCATACTTCGGTCTGTTAGCCGGGGCGGCCGGTCTGTGGCACCGCAATCGGGTGGCAGCGGCCGACATTCTGATCCTGATAGCAATGATTACAATGCCGTGGTGGGACTATATGCTCCTGCGTGTATGTCAGTTCAACTATCTGTGGGGCACTGTATTTGCGCTGGCGACAGTAGTTCTTTACTTCAAACCGGGTCTAAGACTATCCGGTTGGCGGATATTCGGACTACTTGTATGCAGCTTTCTCGCCGGAGCTTCTCATGAGCAGACCGGCGTAGCGATGTCAGCCGTTCTTCTGCCTATTACATTCTACAAATTACTCAACAAAGATCTTGCGCGCAATCAGACAGTCTTATCGATAGGACTGTCTGCCGGCACTCTTTTTTCAATCGCCTCACCCGCTCTCTGGCAACGTAATGCTGAGATGACTCAAGACGCCCCGATCGGCGAGTTGCTTGTCACGACGCTGCCTTTTACGTTGTTGCTGGCTGCCATCTGCATAGCCCTCTCCATAAGTAAGAACGGACGATTTCGGCTCAAATCGCTGATTGCCACATCATGGCTTGCTTATGCCATGATCGCGGTAATAGCCGGACTGATAGCAATATACAGCACTACCCCGGGCCGAACAGGCTGGCTATCGGAATCTATGGCGCTGGTCGCTTTAGCCAGAATGCTGCTTGACTTCCGCTATCGTCTCTCTCCGCTCTGGACGAGTCTGCTGTGCGTAGGTGCGTTAGCCTTGATTGCCGCACATTTCGTCGTCGCCATCAAATGGCAATATAAAGTTGGCAAAGAATACGATGCTGTGGTCACTGAATATAGGATATCCTCAGACGGGATAGTCTATATAGATACTACAAAGGAGACCGAGATACCGGTTATCGCGCTTGGACGAGTAAAAGGGGCTCCCGATGCCGATGATATCCATCTTTACAGAGTTATTGAGCGAGCCTATGGCGAGGACAAGCGACTGATTATTCTCCCCGAAGCATTCCGAAGCAGACTTGAATGTATCCCGGACAGCCTGTCAATTGACGGCTACACCGTCTATTCCAATCGTCCTGACAGCCGATGCCTTACAAATCCGTCAGGCTACCGTCTGACCGTTTCCTCTGACGGACGCGTAATCACTCCGATCACGCTTTCCCAACAAAAGACAATCTATCTGGCATCGCCCTTAATCATCGACCCCGGCGACCACTGGCATTCAACCGACTGATTATGAAAAAGATTACTATCCTTATACCCGTCTATAACGAAGGAGCCAACCTCCCGGCACTACGCGACGCCCTACGCCCCCTTATAGACAACCGTATGACTCCCGTACCATATGAATGGGAAGTGCTGATGGTCAACGACGGTAGCCTCGACAATTCGGCAGCACTGATGGCACAGATGCGTCTTGATGATGACCGCTTCTGCGATCTCAATCTGTCGCGCAACTTTGGCAAAGAGCTGGCTATGCTCGCCGGGATGGACTATGCTACGGGCGATGCGGTCGTGATTATGGACGCAGACCTTCAACACCCTGTCTCGGTCATACCTCAAATGATTGCCGAGTGGGAAGCCGGATATCAGGATGTCTATGGTATTCGTCGTTCGCGCGCCACTGATAGTCGGGTTAAGCGTTGGATGGCACGGAAATATTATTCTATACTCAAGAAATCATCAAGGATGAATGTGCTTCCACATGTTGGCGACTTTCGTCTGTTAGACAGGATATGTGTCAACGCCATGCGCAGTCTCCGGGAAACTCAAAGAAATACAAAAGGGCTATTCTGCTGGATAGGATATAAAAAGAAAGAAGTCGCTTTCGACTATGGAAAACGAAATGCGGGTAAGTCAGCCTACGGTTTTGCACGCCTGATGGAGCTGGCCGTCGATGGCATAACGAGCTTCACGACAGCGCCGCTACGCTTTGCCACTTATATGGGATTTATATCTGCCATTATCTCCTTGATTTATCTAATCTTCATCATTATTAAGACGATATTTATCGGTGAGCCGGTGCAGGGCTTCCCCACGATTATGTGTACCATCCTGTTTTTAGGTGGCTGCCAGCTGATATCCATCGGCATAATCGGCGAATATATCGGTCGTATTTTCAAGGAAACTAAAGGCCGGCCGCCATATCTTGTCGACACATTCAAGGGCAAACCCGCTGACAGCAACAAAAATTAAGACCTTACATACCCCGTTTACGCATGAAATTCACTATCTTTGCATGATATTGTGAATAGACCAATCCATGCGTCACGCCCTATATATTCTCATCGCTGCTTTCGCTCTTATCGCAGGCTCCTCAGCACTGCGCGGAGCTGAACCTGCGCGGCTTTCAGAGGCTAAAGCATCGATTGACTCTATCGCGGCTCCCGTAGAAGCAATCACCCAACTGCCTGACTCATCGGTCAAGGCTGTTTCCGAGATCGATACCCTGCCGCTGCTGCCGCGTCTCGCCATGAAGCGCAACGGCTCACGCTTCATATTCGACAAGGCCGATCTCGATGCGGAAGTACAGTTTGAGTCGCAGGACTCCGTTGTAATGTGGGGGCGCAATCTCGTTTTCCTGTATGGCGACGCGCAGGTGACCTACGACGACCTCAAACTCGATGCCGCCGAGGTCAAGATGGACATGACTACCAACGATGTCTATGCATTCGGCCGTGCTGACTCAGTCGGCGAACTGACCGGCACTCCGATTTTTGAGGAGAAAGGCACGCAGTATGAGTCGGAGACAATGAGCTATAACTTCAAGACCAAGAAGGGTTATATCACCAACGTTGTAACCCAGCAGGGCGAAGGCTACATCACAGGCGGCCGCGCGAAAAAGACCGAAGGGGAGGATTTCTACTTCGAAGACGGCAAATACTCGACCTGCGACAACCATGAGAATCCGCACTTCTATCTGCAGTTGACCCGCTCAAAAATGCGTCCCGGCAAAAACGTCGTGACCGGTCCTGCCTACATGGTGCTTGCCGGACTGCCACTACCGATCGCAGTGCCGTTCGGCTACTTCCCGTTCTCCGAATCCTATGCTTCCGGCATCATTGTCCCGACATTCGGCGACGACTACAACCGTGGCTTCTATCTCAGCAACGGCGGCTACTATTTCGCTATCAACGACAACATTGACCTCGCTCTGACGGGTCAGATCTACACCCGCGGATCGTGGGGCCTCAACGCGCAGTCGACCTACAACAAGCGCTACAAATACAACGGTAACTTCGCCATCAACTATCTGACCACAATCACAGGCGACAAGGGTCAGAGCGACTACTCGAAGGCCACCAACTTCCAGATACAGTGGAGCCACTCTCAGGACTCCAAGGCCAATCCGAACATGACCCTCTCGGCCTCCGTCAACTTCACCACGTCAGGTTATACCCGCAACGACCTCAACAGTTACTACTCCAGTGGATTTACCGAGAACACCAAGAGCTCTACCGTCAACATGACATACCGCTTTCCAAACTCAAAATGGTCGCTCTCAACCACGATGAACATTTCGCAGCGCACTCAGGACTCCACTCTCGCCGTCTCGTTCCCCAACGTCACTGTCACGATGGCGCAGGTCTATCCGTTCAAGCGCAAGAAGGCGATGGGCAACGAGCGATGGTATGAAAAGATCCGAATGTCATATTCGGGACAGTTCCAGAACTCCCTGACAGCACCTCAGAACGAATTCTTCCGCAAGAGCCTGATCAAGGACTGGCGCAACGGCATGAAGCACAACATCCCGATTTCAGCGACATTCAATCTCTTCAAATACATCAACCTGACCCCATCGATCAACATCAACGACCGAATGTACACCTCAAAGGTGCGCCGTCAGTGGGATCCTAACGCAGCCGCCGAAGTATGCGACACGACCTACAGTTTCTATAACGTCTGGGACTTCAACGCATCGGTTTCGATGGATACAAAGATCTACGGCTTCTTCCAGCCGCTCCCGTTCCTGGGCGACAAAGTCAAGATGATCCGCTGGGTCATGACCCCGACCGTATCCTTCAATGGGTCTCCCGACTTCGGCAGCCCCTTCTTCGGCTATTACGGCCATTACGACTATACCGACCGCTCCGGTCGTGCGCAGACCAAGACATACTCAATGTTCCCCAACTCGCTCTTCGGCGTTCCGAGTCAGGGTAAGACCGGGTCCATTCAATTCGCCCTCGCCAACAATCTCGAGATGAAAGTCAAGAGTGACAATGACAGTATAGGCGAAAAGAAAGTATCGCTTATCGAAAATTTCAATATTTCCCAAAGCTACAACTTTGCGGCCGACTCGCTCAACTGGAGCAACATCAATACGTCTATATTGCTCCGTCTTGTAAAGAATTTCAATCTCAACCTCTCGGCTGTCTGGGATGTCTACACATATCAGCTCAATTCAAGCGGCGCGCCTGTCAGAGTCAACATTCCGCGATGGAAAGCCGGCAAAGGTCTCGCGAAGCTCTCGAGCACCGGCACCTCCTTCTCATATACATTTAATAACGACACTTTCCGCAAGCTTTTCAAAAAAGGCGAAAAAGAAGAGAAAAAAGACGACAAGGATCCCGATAATCCCGACGAAGAGCAGCTTGAGGAGGAGCGGCCGCGCATGAGCCGCACCGGACATGACCATGACGACGACAACGACATGGAAATGAATCCCGACGGCTACATGAAATGGGAATGTCCCTGGAGCCTGACGGTCAACTACTCGGTCAACTACGGCTACGGGACATTCAACAAAGAGAAGATGGACTATAACGGAAAGATAACCCAGAACCTGAGTTTCAACGGCAATATACGTCCCACCAAGAACTGGAACTTCTCATTTTCGGCAAGTTACAATTTCGACACCCACAAGCTGGCCTACATGAACTGCAACATCTCACGTGACCTTCACTGCTTCACGATGACAGCCAGTGTCATCCCCGTAGGGCCATACAAGAGCTTCAACTTCCATATCTCCGTCAAGTCGTCGCTGCTCTCCGATCTTAAATACGACAAGCGCTCATCTTCAAGCACCGGCATAAAGTGGTATTGAACAATATCACGCGCACAGGCGTTGAGTAATAAAAGCATTACTTAACGAAATTTTATCATACTATGAAATCATCACTCCTCGCCGGGCTCGCAGTCACAGCAATCGCAGCCCTCACATCATGCTCATCAGTAAAATCCATTCCGGTAGAAAACCTCTCCGGCGAATGGAGCATCAAAAAAATAAACGGCGACAAAGTTAAAATCAGCGATGACACCGTCGAACCTTACCTTGCATTCGATGTAGTCAACGGCCGCTTCTTCGGCCATGCCGGCTGCAACTCGATCATGGGTTCGTTTGCTACTGGCGAGGACAACGAGATAGTCTTCACAAGTACCGGCGTCACGATGATGATGTGCCCTGACATCGCTACCGAGGATGCGCTCCTCAAAGCGCTCGCTTCCGTCAAGCAGTATAACATCACTGACAACGGGGAACTTGAGCTCGCAAGCGCTTCCGACCGTACGCTCGTCTCTCTCGAAAAACGTCCCGACACGCTTTCTCCTCTTGCTCTCGCAGGCGAATGGCAGGTAAGCTCGATAGGCGAAATCGATATGTCGGACGACGCGGAAGGCACATATACCATCACCTTCAATCCAGACGACGAAACATTCGCCATGACCACCGGCTGCAACACCGTATCGGGCAAATATGCAGGCTCATTTGTCGACATCACTTTCTCCGGACTCCGCTCCACCCGTATGGCTTGCCCCGACATGACCGTCGAGCAGACCGCTTCCCAGATCCTCCCCACGATCACCTCATTCAGCGAAGTTGCCGATGACAATGCATTCGCGTTTTACAATGTACACGGCGAACTGGTCATGATGATCAACCGCGCCACCGAATAAGGGCGCATAGTAAAAAAGCTGTGTTTGGATAGAACTTTCTTATCTTTGCAAAA
>CAMWHE010000040.1 GCA_947173955.1 uncultured Bacteroidales bacterium
GCCTCCTATAGCCTGGGAGCGTCCTTTCTTTCTCCCCGTATCTGCCGCATCCCCATGCCTCCCGAACTCCGCTAACCCTCCGCTGGTTTTCTCGGATTCCACAGAGTTTGGTGTCGTTTACTTACAAAAAAAGTCCCGGCCGGGAGGGACGGGACTCGTATGAATAGTGTCTTAAGATTAGCGGAGCTGGGTGGCGGGGTCGAGGTTGTCTTTCTCGATGTCCTTGAAGTAGCGGTAGGTGTCGACCATCAGTTCGCCGCAGGCTGCCTCGTCGGCGATGATGATGGCTTTCGGATGCATCTGGAGAGCAGAGATGGTCCACATCTGGGATATTCCACCCTCTACGCCGTGCTTCAGGGCGCGGGCTTTGTTGTGGCCGTTGACGATCAGCATCACGCTCTTGGCTGCCATTACTGTGCCGACGCCGACTGTGAGTGCTGTCTTCGGCACAAGGTCGACATTGCCTTCGAAGAAGCGTGAATTGGCTATGATGGTATCTGTGGTCAGGGTCTTCATGCGTGTCTTTGAGGTCAGTGACGAGCCGGGCTCGTTGAATGCGATATGGCCGTCGGGACCTACACCGCCCATGAAGAGGTCAATGCCTCCGTAGGAAGCGATCTTCTCCTCATAGCGGCGGCATTCCTCCTCAGGATCGGCCGCGTTGCCGTTGAGGATGTTGACATTCTCGGGCTTGATGTTGATGTGGGAGAAGAAGTTGTTCCACATGAAGCTGTGATAGCTCTCGGAGTGCTCGCGGGGGAGATTGCAGTATTCGTCCATATTGAATGTGACAACATTCTCAAATGACACTTTACCCTGCTTATAGAGTTCGATAAGGTTACGATACATTCCCAGAGGTGAGCTGCCTGTGGGGCATCCGAGGATGAAGGGATGCTCGGCAGTCGGTTTGGCTGCATTGATACGCGCTGCTACATAGTTGGCGGCCCAGAGGGATACGTCAGTGTAGTCTTTTTCGATTATTAGTCTCATATTGTGATAATTAAAGATGATAAGCGGATATGTGATATAGCTCTACACTACAAAATTACAAAAAAATGATTGCGTCAGTGAAATTTTTTTAATAAAAAAGTTGTTTACTCATTAACATTGCTTATATTTGCGTAGTTTAATGACTTAACCATAATTATCATCATGAACAAGACAGAACTTATCAACGCCATCGCCGAAAAGGCTGGCCTGACCAAGGTTGACGCAAAAGCAGCTCTCGACGCTACCCTTGGTGCTATCAGCGAAGCTCTCGCTAAAGGTGAAAAAGTAGCTCTCCTCGGTTTCGGTACATTCGCCGTTACTGAAAAAGGCGCTCGCACAGGTATCAACCCCCGCACAAAAGAAAAGATCGAAATCGCAGCCCGCAAGTCTGTTAAATTCAAAGCCGGTGCTGAACTCGACGGCAAGGTGAAATAATCTCCTTATCAAGAGCATATAAAGCGAGAGACTCCAAATCAGTCTACAGGTTTGGTGCTTCTCGCTTTGCGCATAAAATATATAACAACCTGACATGAAAAACTTTTTATCTCTGTTTTTTGCTCTTTCCCTGTCGCTGCAGGCTTCTGCGCTTGTAGTGAAAGGCCCGGACGGCAAGCTCGCGGTCGATGTCGAGCTGATGAAAGGAAAATATCCCGTCTACAGCGTCAACTACGACGGCCGCATGATGCTACGCCAGTCTCCGCTGGGACTCTCCACAAGCATCGGCACTTTCGGTAAATCGAAATCGATGACCGCTACGGACATCACACCCGTGACATTTGAATATACACTCGACCGGATAAAGAAAAGCCATGTCGAAGCCACATATAATAAGTCGGTAGTCACATTCACTGGTCGCGACAGCCTCCGGTGGAGTGTCGAATTTCTTGTCGGCGACAATGACATCGCTTTCCGCTATCTCATTCCCAAAGAGGGGGAGACCGGCTCAATCTACATTGAGAGCGAGGCTACCGGATTCCGTTTCCCGAAGGGAACCACCACGTTTATCACCCCGCAGAGTGACGCTATGATAGGATGGAAGCGCACGAAGCCCTCCTATGAGGAAGAATATGTCGTCGACGCTCCGATGGACACTGTTTCGCAGTATGGACATGGCTATACGTTCCCCTGCCTGTTCAAGGTGGCCGACGAGGGTTGGGTGCTTATCTCCGAGACAGGCGTAGACAGCCATTACTGCGCATCTCATCTCTCTGACTATCAGAACGACGGCCTTTACACGATAGCTTATCCCATGCAGGAAGAAAACAATGGCAACGGCAATACCGGTGCGGCTCAGGCACTCCCGGCCGTCACTCCCTGGCGCACGATCACGGTCGGCACTACGCTTGCACCTATTGTCGAGACCACTGTACCCTGGGATGTCGTCGAGCCGCTGTATGCCACCGACCATGACTACCGTTACGGCCGCGGCACATGGAGCTGGATTCTCTGGCAGGACGACAGCATCAATCTTGACGATCTCAAACAGTATGTCGACCTCGCCGAGGCTATGGGATATGAATATGTCCTTGTCGACAACTGGTGGGACACCAATATCGGCCGTGAGCGGCTGCCCGAGCTTATCGAGTATGCCCGCAGCAAAGGTATCGACGTATTCATGTGGTATAGCTCGTCGGGCTACTGGAACGATATCGAGCAGGGGCCGATCAACCACATGGACAATCCGATCGTCCGCAAGCGCGAGATGCGCTGGCTGCACGATCTCGGAGTCAAGGGTATCAAGGTCGACTTCTTCGGCGGCGACAAGCAGGAGACCATGCGCCTGTATGAAGCCATCCTCTCGGATGCCGACGACAACGGCCTGATGGTGATTTTCCACGGATGTACCCTCCCCAGAGGATGGGAACGGATGTATCCCAACTATGTAGGCTCGGAGGCTGTCCTGGCAAGTGAAAACATCTATTTCCAGCAGCACTTCTGCGACGAGGAAGCATTCAACGCCACACTGCATCCTTTCATCCGCAACACGGTCGGATCGATGGAGTTCGGCGGCACATTCCTTAATAAATATATGAGCCGCAACAACAAGAAGGGCAATGTGCGCCGTACTACCGATGCCTTCGAGCTCGCCACTGCCATACTCTTCCAGAATCCGATACAGAACTTCGCTCTGGCCCCCAACAACCTGACCGACGCGCCGGAAGTATGCATCGATTTTATGAAGCAGGTGCCTACGACATGGGATTCCACGCATTATATCGACGGATATCCCGGGCGTTATGTAGTGCTGGAGCGTATGCATGACGGCACTCGCTATATCGCCGGAGTCAACGCCACTCCCGATCCGGTGGAAGTCGAGCTCCCCGGTCTTAAGAAAGGCGATACGGTCGAGATAATCCGCGATGGAAAGGACGGAGATCCTGTCAGGGAGGTAGTGACCGTAGGCAAGAAAGCACCAAAAGTTGTCATGCAGTCACGCGGCGGCTTCGTTGCCGTCATGCGACCGTAAACTGAAAATTGAAAAAAATTATAAAAACCGATGGGATTCTTCTTAAAATCCCGTCGGTTTTGTATTTTTGTATCATAGAAATTCTCCAACAAGCATAAATTATACTTAACATGGAACAGATAGATCGACTCCTTGCCGAAAAGCTTCTGAAAATCAGTGCAATCAAACTTCAGCCGGACAATCCTTTCACATGGGCTTCCGGTTGGAACTCTCCTATCTATACCGACAATCGCAAGACTCTGTCTTATCCCGAGATCCGCACCTTCATCAAGGTGGAGCTCTGCCGCATCATCATGGAGAATTTCCCTCAGCCCGACGCTATCGCCGGTGTGGCTACAGGTGCCATCGCACAGGGTGCCCTTGTAGCTGACGAACTCGGCCTTCCCTACGTTTATGTGCGTTCCACACCCAAGGACCACGGTCTTGAGAATCTGATCGAAGGCAATGTCCGTCCCGGTCAGAAAGTTGTGGTCATCGAAGACCTTATCTCTACCGGCGGAAGCAGTCTTAAAGCTGTCGAAGCTCTCCGCGCAGCCGGATGTGAGGTTGTCGGTATGGCTGCTATCTTCACCTACGGATTTCCTGTGGCAGAGGAGAAATTTGCCGAAGCCGGCGTGACCCTCCGCACACTCTCCAATTACAACTCCATGCTTCAGGCTGCTCTGGAGACCAACTATATCCGCAAACAGGACATTCAGACACTATCCGAGTGGCGCGAAGATCCGGCCAACTGGGTACCTAACAAGTAAGATCAATGTCGACATATAAAGGAAAGCCTACCCTCGTTGAGAAACCTATCGAGGATCTGTATCAGCGTCTTTGCGATTTTGACAATCTGAGAGAGGCGCTCAGCCGTGTCCCTGCCGACAAGCTGGAGCAGGCCGGTGAGATCACGATAGCCGACGGTCAGCTGTCGATATCGACGCCGGTCGGCAATGTGGCCTTTGAGGTCGTGGAGGTAGAGCCTCCCGTGCGTATAGTCTATGGACCGGTAACCGCTACCCCCGTCCCGGTATCTATCGCTGTCAATCTCAAGGCTGTCAGCCCGGAGACGACCGAAGTTGCCGCTACAATCGATATCGAGCTGCCGATGATGCTTCGCACGTTCGTGGGTTCAAAACTCCAGGATGCTGTCGACGGCTTCGGCCAGATGATAGCCATGCTCTGTAAATGAAGCTACGCATCTGGATCCTGACTGCGATTGTTGCCTTGATGGCTTGCCACAGGCTTGACGACCAACGCATTCCTCCTGCTCCGGTCAGGCTGCAGTTCTATACAGTAGCGGAGTGGACCACATATGGTGTCGTCGGAGCGCTGTCCCATAAACGCTATATCAAGGATCAGCGGATTCCATCTGATTTTCCCTATACCGCTCTGTCGCAGACCGGCTTCGGCGGCCTGCTGATAGTCGGAGATATACTTGGCGCACCGCGAGCCTATGATCTGGCCTGCCCGGTCGAGTGTAAGGCTGATGTCAGGATTGTAGTTGACGATGAGACTCTTAATGCACGTTGCCCCAAATGCGGCAGCGTCTACTCCGTATTTTCCAACTACGGTCAACCACTATCAGGTCCCGCAGCCGAACTCGGCTACGGTCTTCAGAAATATTATATCGGAGCCGGTTCGCAGGGTGAGTATATGGTAGTCACGCGATAATAGGAATTATTCCCGGCAAACGCTATCTTTGCCTTAAAATGCACAGATTCATGAAAGTAAAATACATACTGGCCGCCATCATAGGCTTGGCTGCGACTGCAGTTTCGGCTGCCCCCCGTCTATCTGTTGACGACATCGTGTCTGTACTTTCCGGCCTCGCAGACTATCAGGGTCGGGCTACTTATTCCGTACTGCTGCCGCAGGCGGAAGATCCTGTGGAATATACGGTCGATATGCAGTCGACCGTGGCGTCCGGTGACCCGCTGTCACCGATCAGCTATCTTATAGAGTGGAAGCTCAACGACAGCGAGGGCTTTTCGGCCTACTTTGACGGACACCACTACCGATACCGCAACAACCGCCTTCAGGAGTATCATTTCGACTGGGATTCCATTCCGTTTGTCATGGGCAAGGGGGGCGTGCAGCTTCAGGCGCAGTTTGTCGATATTTTGCCCCAGATGACGGGCAGAGAGCTGTCGCGCCTCGTCGCCGATTCCACATTTATTTATACGTATGCTCCGGATACCGTCTACAATGGCCAAAAATCCTCGATTATAAAAGGAAAAGTGATGTATCACGGCTATGTCAGCAAGGAGGTGGTATATGTGTTTGACCCCGCGACAGGTATGATCCGATGCATAGAAATGGAGAATAATCCCGGCTCGATCAGCGAGCAGTCTGTCTCTATACGCTACAGCACCCCGGCTACCGAGCAGTTTCCGCTTGAAAGCGAGGAAGATCTGATAGCACTTTATCCTGATGTCTTCGAGCGATTCCGTGAAAACAATTTCAAGGTGGAGAATCTGCCCGGAATACTTTTGCCTACATTCTCGTCCCCGACATCGACAGGCGAGCGATACACTTACCATCGTGGCGACCCGCTGACCAATCCGACAGTTATTCTGGTGGTTGACGAGTCAGTCGGAACAACAAACCCTACTCTTGAGGCTCTCCGAGAGGCGGCCGACAAGGCTCCCGTCGCCTTTGATCTTGTCATTGCCTTCCGGAGCAACAATGCCGACCGCGCTCAGGATATAGTCGGATCATTGCGTCCCGGCGAGCATCTCCTGTTGGGTGCCCGCGGTCTTGCCCGCGACTGCGGTGTCACGGTTACTCCGACTATTATATATGTAGGCCGCGACGGAAAGGTCGCTGATGTGACGCTCGGCTACAACAAAGCGCTCTCTTCAGTTGTTATTCAGAAAATAGCATTAATGTAACAACTAAAAATTTTTTCTGAATACTATGGCAACAATCTATTTCGCCGGCAATGAATGCCACACTTATGGCGAGCTCCCGCGCGTAGGCGCAGTCGCTCCTGAGTTTAAACTCGTCACCCCCTCTCTTGAAGAAGTCACAAAAGAGACATACGCGGGCAAGCGCGTAGTGCTCAATATTTTCCCAAGCCTCGACACGGCTGTCTGCGCTACATCAGTCCGCCGCTTCAACAAAGAAGCCGCTGAACTTGACAATACCGTAGTTCTGGCCGTTTCAGTCGATCTTCCTTTCGCGGCAGGCCGTTTCTGCACGACCGAGGGAATCGAGAATGTTACACCCGCTTCGGCCTTCCGTGAGCCTGAGTTTGCCAGAAATTATGGCGTGCTGATTGTCGACGGTCCGCTGAAAGGTCTGCTGGCCCGCGCGGTGGTGATCATTGACGAGAAGGGCAATGTCGCCTATGCCGACATGAACCATGAGGTGACCGAGGAGCCTCACTATGATGAGGCACTTGACGTGCTTAAAGGCAAGTATTGATGACTGAAGCCACATATCCGGCTTCATCGTCTGTAAGATATGGCGCGATAGGTAGACTGACTACCTCTCGCGCTATTTTTTCGGTGAGCGGATACTCCCCCGGGAATTTATCTTTGTAGCATGGCTGAAGATGGGGCGGGACGGCGTAGTGGATATCGGTAGCCACTCCGGCTTCTGCAAGTCGCGAGCGGAATGCCTCCCGGTCCCCCTCGACCGAGATTACATACTGATGATAGTTGGTCAGCGATTGCGGATCGACGCGGTGCAACCTAACAATCGGGTTGGTGATTGTTGAGTCATAGATGGCCGCGATCTCGCGGCGGCGGGAATTGTTGCGGTCAAGTCCCGGCAGCTTGGCCGAGAGTACGGCCGCCTGCATCGGGTCGAGGCGGCAGTTGTAGCCCCGGTAGATATTGTGATAGCGCCTGTCGGAGCCATAGTTGGCGAGGGCACGGACTGCCCGGGCAAGATCTTCGTCATCGGTAGCCACGGCTCCGGCATCTCCCAGCGCTCCCAGATTTTTCGTCGGGTAGAAACTGAATGCCGCCGCGTCGCCGAGCCCTCCGGCCATCAGGCTCCCAGAACGTCCGGGCAGCTGTGACACTGAGCCTATGGCCTGAGCATTGTCCTCGATGACAAGCAGCCCGTATTTGTCGGCTATGGCTGACATCGTCGTGTCCCATGCCACACGGCCATAGAGGTGTACGGTCATGATGGCGCGGGTGCGTGGCGTAATGGCGGCCTCAATGCGGCCGGAGTCGATATTTAGAGTCACCGGTGACGGCTCGACGAGTACAGGTCGCAGGCCGGCCGTTTCTATAGCAAGGATCGTGGCGATATACGTGTTTGCCGGAACTATGACCTCGTCATTGTCGGCCATCAGCCCCAGACACTTATACCCTTCGAGGATAAGTCTTAGAGCATCGAGTCCGTTGCTTACACCGATCGCATATCTGCGGCCTGTGTATCCGGCCAGACGGCTCTCGAATCCGGCAACTTCCTCTCCGCCGATATAGCGGCCGGAGGAGGCCACGCGCAGCAGGGCGGGTTTGATTTCATCCATGTAGGGAGCGTTGAGTCGGCCAAGATCGAGAAACGGGATATTCATAGTTTATTAGAGGTGAGTCTTTTAAATTCCTGGAAATCGCGCACATAGTCGGCTTCGTCATATTTTTCCGAGGTCAGCACAAGCGAGACGGATCCTGACGAGAAGTTGTTGAGCGACCGCCATATTCCGGCCTCGATATATAGAGCCTCATAAGGCCGTTTCAGAGTGAAGACCTGTGTATGGTGTCCATCGGAAAGAGTGATGTCGAAGCTCCCGCTGAGAGCTACGATCAGCTCCTGCGCTTTGTGATGCGAATGACCTCCACGTTCCGAGTCGCCGGGCACGTCATAGAGATAGAATACCCGCTTGATGTCGAATGGAATCGATCCGTCATTTTCCACTACCGTCAGCGAGCCGTTGGGATGCCGGTGGCGCGGCAGGCTGATTATGCGGCAATTGTCAAGCGACGATGTGCGGTGTGAAAGCTGTTCACTCATGGTCTGCAAGCAATTTAAACTGTTCGTAATCGTCAATATAGTCAGCTTCGTCATAGAGCGTCGAGGATATGATCATCGCCACCGAGCAGGTCGAGAAATTCTCGATAGATCGCCATGTCATCGGGGGAATATAGAGTCCGTAGTAAGACCGGGCGAGATGGTGGCGTACAGGCCCGTCACCATTGTCGACCACTACATCAAAGCTGCCGGCCATGGCTACAATGACCTGCTCCTGACTGCGGAAAGCATGGCCGTGGCGAAACTCACCGCCCGGGACATCGTATATCCAGTAGCAGCGCTCCATGTCAAACGGCAGCCGGCTGTCACCGTTTTCGATTACCGACAGATTGCCTCTCGGATCGAATATCTTCGGAAATTCTATTATACGGGGTTTACTCATTGAGCGGTATGGCGTATGTGGCTGTCACGGAGTAGTGGTCGGACGAGAGCTCGCGGCCGCGATGGATGCGGAGCGGACGGATATCGCCTCCGTAAAGCATGTGATCGATATTGAAATAGAAATGGAACGCGTTGTAGCTTATGGTCGGTCCGAATCCGACAGCAGAAAAAGTGCTTCTGAGGTTGCGTCCCATGATGGTGCGTTGCGCCCAGCAGTCGGCTATATCGTTGAAGTCGCCGACCACGATTGTGTTGGGGCGGTCGAGGCTGTCGATCTGGCTTCGCAGCAGTCGGGCCTGAAGAGCGCGCTGCTTCATTGCTCCCGACAGCTTTCTGACAAGGCTCTTTGTGGTCGAGTCGGTGTTGCTCCCCGATATGTTGCCCTTGGTAATGTTATAGTACAGCTCCTTGTCATTGTCGCTCAGATAAAGCGACTGCAGGTGGACATTGAAGACAGTCAGTTGATATCCGTTGACATCGATATCGGCTGCCATAAACATCGACGACGGATCGGGATATTGAGCTATTCTGACCGTGTCAATCGGATATTTCGACCAGATGACCATAGATGCGGCTTCAATGTATCGGTGAGGGTAGCGACCGATGAGCGTGTCGGCCTGTGACCGGTAGGCGCTCCACTCTGAAGGGTCGTCGCCGCGGCACTCCTGAAGCATCACTATATCAGGATTCTCACGGATGATGGCCGACAGGGAGCGCTGAAGGGTGTCGCCCGGAGTCGGGTCAAGATAGCGCACGTTGTAGGTCATTACTTTAAGTTCCTGCTCGGTGGATGTAGCCCGGTTGTTGAAAAAATTGAGCGGGCAAAGATTCCAGATGGCCGGCGCCGAAAAGAGTATGGCGAATCCCTGTACGAACATCAGTCTTCGCCATGCGAAAAGGTCGGCACCCAGCAGCAACAGGGACAGGAGCAGCAACCCGGGAAAAAGCATGAGCATCATGCCGGGAATGGTGGTCGTCAGCGGATTGACATGGCCACCGTACGCCGATATCAGGAGCAACACGGCTGCTGCTATATTGGATATGAGGAGTAATATTCTGAGAAATCGGCGCATCGGTTGATTTTTTGTGGATGTCTATACGTGTCGGCTAAGTTCGAAAAGTCGGCGTTGCTCGGCTGCCGTAAGCGATCCGTAGCCCGAACGACGTACTTTGTCAAGCAGCTGATCCAGTTCTCGGCGTGCATCGGCTTCCGGGATGGAGGCACTGTCATATTTTACCAGGCGCTTGCGTCTGAGCCTGTAACGAATGGTGACAGCATATCCGGCGCCGGCAGCCACTCCGCCGAAGTGGGCGATATGGGCTCCGGCATTGCTGCCCGTCAGTCCGAGAGCAAACAGGCCTATCGTCACTATCGCTATCCACTTGAGCTTTACCTGTCCGAACAGGAACAGGCTGAGCTTATAGTCGGGAGCCATGCAGGCGGTCGCGGTGACGATGCCCATAACGGCGGCTGACGCTCCTTCAAGTCCTGTGCCGGCTGCGTTGACCCATATGAGGCTCCCGGCAATATAGGCCGCGGCGCCGGCGAGTCCGGCTATCAGATACAGTCGGATCAGCCGCCCCGGCGATGTCAGATTCTGAAACATCATGCCGAACCAGTAGAGCCACAGCATATTGAAGATGGCGTGCCATATATCTGTCTGCGTAAACATATAGGTTACGACCGTCCACGGGCGCTCCAGGAAACCTGTTCCGGCCGGGAGATCGAGCCATCCTGCGGCCTGAGTCTCCGAGCCCGACATACGCAGTCCGAAATTGACGAATGTCAGCACGACGAGTATGCAGATATTGATCGCAATCAATATCATTACTCCCGACGGGATGCGCTTGATAAGGCTTCGGATATTCATTAATAATTGTAGACTTTGATAACCTGTTTATGACGCCACCACAGGAGCATGATGAGTCCGAACACCATGCCGCCGAGGTGGGCTAAATGCGCCACATTGTCGCCTGGGTTGTTGTTCATTGCCTGCAGGAGCTCGATCACGCCGTAGCCTATGACCATCCAGCGTGCCTGGATCGGTACCGGTATGAACAACAGATAGATCGGTCGCTTCGGGAATATGAATCCGAAAGCGAGCAGGATGCCGTAGATAGCGCCCGACGCTCCTAATGTCGGTATGTTGATCAGCATATTGAGCTTGGCGGCAGAAGGCAATCGGAAATTCATTCCGTTTGCAAGTGCCTCGGCACCATTGCTGTGAACCTGCGCAAGAGTAATCGGGTCAATCTGATCCGTATAGTGGGATATCATGATAGCAAAGACCCCTTCCTGGATGAGTGCCGCGCCGATACCGCATGAGATGTAATAGAACAGAAAGCGCTTCGAGCCCATCGCCTGCTCGATGATGCCGCCGAACATGAAGAGGGCGAACATATTGAAAAACAGATGCGTGAAGCTCTGGTGCATAAACATATATGTGAATAGCTGCGACGGCAGGAAGTGGTCTGACGAGAAATAGTGCAGCGCTCCGATGTCGAGGAGGCGATCCACTGTCATGTGATTGAACAGGTTGAGAGCCGCCCAGACTATCAGATTTATAATCAGCAGGTTTTTGGTGACGGGTGGCAGGTTTTTCCAGATATTTCCGATTTGCATGATAGAAAATTCAGATGAAGTTTCGGTTTTTGGTAACTACAAATATAGCGCTTTTTTTTTGCATACCGCCTACGTTAGGTGTCATTATTGCTTCGGTCAAAAATAAATTTGTGTATATCAGTTTATTTGCTTACCTTTAGACTCGATTCTGCAATAAGAAATTTAATAATAAACCAACATAAACATGAACCATAAACCTTTTACTCTGGCGGCCTGCGCTATTGGCCTGTCACTCAGCGCGGCTACCAATGATTTTGTCATTCAGACCAACAAAATCGGCGCTCCGATCCAGCCCACGATGTACGGCCTCTTCTTCGAGGACATCAACTATGCAGCCGACGGCGGTCTCTACGCCGAGCTGATCAAAAACCGCTCATTCGAATTTCCCCAGAACTTCATGGGCTGGCAGACATTCGGCAACGTAGAACTAAAGGATGACGGCCCGTTTGAGCGCAATCCCCATTACGTACGTCTTGGCGCCGCCGGTCATGACCATAAGCACACCGGCCTCGTCAATGAGGGTTTCTTCGGTATCGGTATTACCAAAGATCATGAATACCGCTTCTCCGTGTGGGCACGCACTGTCGACAGCGATGAGGCAAAACTGCGCGTCGAGCTTATCAATCCCGCCTCGATGGGGGAGACTCAGGTAGTGGCTTCCAAGTCAATCAAAGTCGAGGGCCGCGAGTGGAAAAAGTATTCCGTCATACTCGTTCCGAACGAGACTCTCGACAAAGCCAAACTGAGAGTTTTCCTCAGGAAGCCTGAGAAGGCCGTCGATCTGGAGCATCTCTCGCTTTTCCCCGTCGATACCTGGCAGGGACATGAGAACGGCCTTCGCCGCGACCTCGCCCAGAAGCTCGCCGACCTCAAGCCCGGTGTCTTCCGCTTCCCGGGCGGATGTATCGTCGAGGGTACGGACGAAGCTACCCGCTACCAGTGGAAAAACACGGTCGGCCCCGTCGAGAACCGTCCCACCAACGAAAACCGCTGGCACTACACATTTACCAACCGCTTCTATCCCGACTATTTCCAGAGCTACGGCCTCGGATTCTATGAGTATTTCCTCCTCTCAGAGGAGATCGGCGCCGCGCCGCTCCCGATCCTCAATGTAGGTCTCGTATGCCAGTATCAGAACGACGAACACTCCCACACTCCTGTCGAGAATCTTGAACCCTACATCCAGGATGCCCTCGATCTCATCGAGTTCGCCAACGGCGACACCACCACTACCTGGGGTGCCCTCCGCGCCGAGATGGGACATCCGGCGCCCTTCGGACTTGAGTATATCGGTATCGGCAACGAGCAGTGGGGACCCGAATATGTGGAGCGTCTCGAGCCGTTCCTTAAGGCTATCCGCAAGGCTTATCCCGATATCAAGATTGTCGGCTCGTCGGGCCCGGACTCCGAGGGCGATAAGTTCGACTATCTCTGGCCTGAGATGACGCGCCTGAAAGCCGATCTCGTCGACGAGCATTTTTATCGTCCTGAACAGTGGTTCCTTGAGCAGGGTGCGCGCTATGACAATTACGACCGCAAGGGTCCGAAAGTATTCGCCGGCGAATATGCCTGCCATATCAAGAAGAAAAAGTGGAATCACTTCCGTCCCGCTATCCTTGAAGCCGCATTCATGACCGGTCTGGAGCGTAATGCCGACATCGTCCACATGGCTACCTATGCACCCCTCTTCGCCCACGTCGAGGGCTGGCAGTGGCGTCCCGACATGATCTGGTTTGACAATCTTCGCTCGATGCCCACCAACAGCTACTATGTACAGCAGCTCTATGCCACGCACAAAGGCACTAATGTTCTCCCTCTGACCATGGACAAGAAGCCCGTGACCGGAGCCGAGGGGCAGAACGGACTTTTCGCCAGCGCTGTCTACGACAAGGAGACCGACAATATCATCGTCAAAGTGGCCAATACCGGCTATGAGCCGCAGGAAGTCAACATCGACTTCGCCGGAATGAAGAAGAAACAGACCATCAAGGGAGGCGAGGTCATCACAATGACTTCCGACGACCCCGATGCCGAGAATACACTGGACGATCCCGACAAGATGGCTCCCGTCGTATCATCATTTGAGGTAAACGGCACGAAATTCTCCACGACCGTCCCCGCCAATTCATTCCAGGTATATACATTCAATAAATAATCTGCCGATATGAAAAAAATCATACTGACAGCCGGCCTGCTTCTGTCAACCGCGTCATGGGCGACAGCCAAAGAGCGCGCTTCCGTAGCCATCGAGTGGGAGCCCTATGCCACTGATACGATCATGCCCGAAATCTACGGTCAGTTTGCCGAGCATCTCGGCACCTGCATCTATGGCGGACTATGGGTCGGGCCGGACTCTCCCATACCCAATACCGACGGCTACCGCAACGACGTGCTCAATGCTCTGCGCGATCTGAAAGTCCCCGTGATGCGCTGGCCCGGCGGATGCTTTGCCGATGAATACCACTGGATGGACGGCATCGGTCCGAAAGCCGACCGTCCCCGTATGGTCAACAACAACTGGGGCGGTACTGTCGAGGACAATTCATTCGGCACTCATGAGTTTTTCAATCTCTGCGAGCTTCTCGGTTGTGAGCCATATCTGAGCGGCAACGTAGGCTCCGGCACGGTTGAGGAACTGGCCAAGTGGGTCGAATATATTACCGCCGAGGATGGTCCGATGGCCACCCTGCGCAAGCAGAACGGCCGCGAGAAGCCCTGGCATCTGAAATATCTCGGCGTAGGCAATGAGTCATGGGGATGCGGCGGCGATATGCTCCCGGAGTATTATGCCGACCTGTTCCGCCGCTACGGCGTCTACTGCCGCAACTACGACGGCAACAAGCTCTTCAAGATAGCCTCCGGAGCAAGCGACTACGACTATAAGTGGACCGAAGTGCTGATGAAGAAAGCCGCCTCGAAGATGGACGGTGTCTCGCTCCACTACTATACCGTCTTCTCATGGTCCGAACCCAAAGGGTCTGCCATCGACTTTACCGCCGACCAGTACTATTGGGCGCTCGCCAAGTGCCTTGAAATAGAGTCGGTAGTGAAGCGTCATGCCACTATAATGGATGTCTATGACCCCTCGAAGCGTGTCGCCCTCATGGTCGACGAGTGGGGGACATGGTGGGATGAGGAGCCCGGCAGCATCAAGGGGCATCTCTATCAGCAGAACTCCATGCGCGACGCTATGGTGGCCGCCCTCTCTCTCAATGTCTTCCATAAGTTCACCGATCGTGTTCGCATGGCCAACATCGCGCAGGTAGCCAACGTATTGCAGTCGATGGTGCTCACCAAAGGAGCTGACATGGTGCTGACCCCGACCTACTATGTCTTCAAAATGTATGTTCCCCATCAGGGAGCCCGTGTGCTTCCGCTGCATATTGACTGCTCCGCCCGCAAGGTGCCGAGCGAGCGTTCGTCGAAGCCCCGCACCCTGCCGGCCGTGTCGGCCACAGCCTCCGAGAAAGATGGCGTAGTGACAATCTCGCTTGCCAACATCGACCTCAAGGAAGCCTGCACCGTCAATATTCCGCTTGAATCGCAGAAGCTCAAGACCGTCAGCGGCGAGATCCTCACAGCTCCGGATATGACATCCTACAACGACTTCGGCAAGCCCGAGGCTGTGACGCTGAAGGAATTTAAGGGCGCAAAAATCTCATCCGGCAATCTGACCGTCGACCTTCCGGCGATGTCGATCGTCACTCTGACACTGAAAAAATAAGACTTTGCAAGAGTCTGTCTGAAAGATAATTGTAATTTATTTGAAATAATTTTGCAACAACTCCAAACATTTTCCGCATCTGTAGTGTTTATATTACAGAAAATGTGATAATGATTGGTTTATTAAGCGAGCTGCTGTCGGGATGACAGCGGCTCGCTTGATTTTGTCACTATCCACACGTCGGAGATTAAACGAATTCTTCACTGGCCTGTTGGCTCTACATTCTGAAATAAATCAGAAAAATACTTGCAGCATACGACGGAAATTCTTACCTTTGCGACGCTTTAGGCTGAGAGCCATCCGTGGCTGCGAGGCTTGGGCACACAGGATTGTCTTATGGTGTAATGGTAGCACTGCAGTTTTTGGTTCTGCCTGTCTTGGTTCGAATCCAGGTAAGACAACCACACCAAAGTCCGCGAGAATCGGTGACGATATCTTGCGGACTTTCTGTTTTAAGACTGCTGAAGGGCGGATTCAATAGCACGGGCAAGCTGATCGGGACACGATGTGCCTTTCATGCCGCATTCGATTCCCTTCAGTCTCTCGATGACACTCTCAGGCGTCAGTCCTTCTACCATTGCAGAGAGCCCTTTCAGATTTCCATTGCATCCGCCGGCAAACCTGACGGAACGTATCAGGCCGTTGTCGTCAAGCTCAAATTCGATTTTCTTTGAACAGGTTCCGGAGGGAATGTATTCGTATTTCATGACTGATTATTTAAGAAAATTTGCAGAAAAAGAAAGCGCCACTCAACGGTGAGCGGCGCTTTCAGTGCTCGAAGCGGGACTCGAACCCGCACAGCCGCAATGGCCAAGGGATTTTAAGTCCCTCGTGTCTACCATTCCACCATTCGAGCATGGCTTAGACCGCCACAAAGGTACGCATTTTTTCCAATATTCAAAACTACATCGGACTATATTTGTTGTGGGACTATTCCAGATTGCTCTGTTCGCGGAAATAGTCGCCGCGGACTATCAGCTCGGAGATCTCGGCGGCACGGAGCTGGCGGTCGGCAAGCGGTGAGCGGTCATCGCCGATAAGTCCGCGGGTATATGTGTATGCCGACTGCAGCTCATCGCTGACTATCGGTGTGCCGAGGCCGTTGTAATCCCCCTCGGCATAATAGCCGGTCAGATATAGGATAGTCGGGAAGATATCGACCTGACCTACGGTGCGCCCGATCCGGGCGGTCAGATGCGTGTTGGCTGCGATAAAGCTCATCGGCAGGTCGGCCGGATAGATGGCTTCGTGGCCTTTGGGGAGTGCGTTGGTCATCGAGTGGTCGCTCGCTACTATCAGTATTGTGTTTTCCCAGATGCCTTGCTCTTTGAGCGCATCGATCAGCCGGCCGAGCTGTGCGTCGAAATAGTGGATTGTCGTCAGGTAATTGTGCTCTATGCTCTCCATGCCGTCGGCGTCGACAAGCCATGCCGGCGGGGTCAGGCCGTCAAGCGTGAATGGCATATGCGACGACATGGTAACCAACTCAAGGAGAAACGGCTGTTTAAGTTCCGGGATAAGTCCGAGCGCAAAGTCCATCAGTGCGCCGTCGATACCTTTGTCAGCGGCCTCCTGTTGGAAGTCCATGACAGTGTAGGGCGTGAATCCCCAGTTGACGAATGTCGGGATTTTATTCCATGTCGCGCCGTTCTCGCCGAAGACTACTGTGGACGATGCCCGTTGCAGGCGTTCGGGGAGCGCCATGAATCTGTTGGAGCTGCCGACCATCAGCCCTACAACACCCCGCCTGAGCGGGAGCAGGCCGGTATTCGTCAGCAGCTGGCCGTCGCTCGATGTCCCGTCGGCCACCTGACTGACGACGTTGAGGGCCGAGACGCTTCCCTGCTCGCCGATCAGCCGGCGGAGATTCGGGGTCACTTCGTGGCCGTCGATGACGGTTTCAATCGCGTAGGAGTTGAGCGATTCCACAAGGACGATTATCACGTTCCTGTTCCTGTTGGCCGTAGCCGCCGAGTCGGGAGCTACGACAGTCTCGGAAAGGAAGCCGGCTATCTCGCGGCGCTGTCCGTCAGTCAGCTCGCGGTGGATGTGGAGATAGTCCAGAGCTTCGGCTGCGGCGCGCCATGAGTGTACGAGCAGGCCGTTGGCCTCATAGTCGCCTATGTGGGTGAATATGTGTTCGCTGAGTCTGAGGCGGGTGGCCTCTTTCAGCGTGACATCGATACCTATATCATGTCGGAAATAGTTGCGGTGGCTCCATGTCAGGGCTGCCTGCGACAGAAAGAATAGCGCGACAGAAGCCGGAAGAGCCGCGATCTTTACTTTCAGAGGCATTTTTTCGGCATTGAATGAGCGCCGATAGCGGAAGATGCAAAATGTGAAGCCGGCGGCCAGCGCGATAAAGATAAAGTCGGCGGGGCGGATCAGGCTGATGATGCTGGGAAGTACGGTAGAGTTGACATTGCCGGTCATCGTAAGAGCCATCGGGCTGAGTATGTCGTAGAATGCCCGGAAATTCCATGAGCTGCACGTCAGCAGCAGAGTAAGCCCCCATACGGGCGCAATTACCGTCCAGCGCCACCGCGGCGGCAGATACCAGTAGGGGAGGAGGATGACAGCAGCGTCACCGGCATATTTTATTGCTGCGCCTATCGGATTTCTCAGCTCCTTGCACATGCCCATGAATAGCCACTGATCCGCAATTATCAGCATCATGGCCGCGGCAAAGGGCCAATATTTCATCAACCGGTCTTTCATCGCTTTAAGTCTTTGTCAGGCAAAATTAGTAATAAAATCCGTAACTTTAAGACTCGCATCACCTTCCGGGTAAAAAAAATCCCCGCCGGAGGGGGGGTGACGCCTCAGGCGGGGATTTTTAGCTTGATTGATTGCTTATTTACTTGGCGATCAGCAGGAAATAGTTTTTCTTGCCTTTCTGTACAAGCATATACTTGTCGTTGAGTAGCATATCGACTGATGCGGGTGCGTACGGGTCGGCCACCTTTTCTTTGTTGACCGACAGACCGCCACCCTGAGCCAGCTTGCGGAGCTCGCCTTTGGAGGGGAATACGGGGGCTGCGTCAGTCAGCAGGTCGGCGAGCTTGATGCCTTCCTCGATGTCGGAGCGCTTCACTTCAAATGTCGGCACCCCTTCGAATACGGCCAGCAGCGTGTCCTCGTCGATCTTGTGGAGTATCTCGCCGGCTTTATTGCTGAAGAGTATCTGCGAAGCCTCGACAGCAGCCTCGTAGTCCTCGGCGTTGTGTACCATTGTGGTGATCTCCTTTGCAAGGCGCTTCTGCAGCGGGCGCTGACCCGGGTCGGCAGCCTGCCGGGCTACGAGCTCCTCGATCTCTTCCTTGGGAAGCGATGTGAAGATCTTGATATACTTTTCAGCGTCGGCGTCAGAGACGTTGAGCCAGAACTGATAGAACTTGTAGGGGCTTGTGTAGCGGGCGTCAAGCCAAACATTGCCGCTCTCGGTCTTGCCGAACTTGCCGCCGTCGGCCTTGGTGATCAGCGGGCAAGTGATGGCGAATACGTTCTCCTCGCCGGTCTTGCGGCGGATGAGCTCGGTGCCTGTCGTCATGTTGCCCCACTGGTCGGAGCCGCCGAGCTGCAGGCGGCAGTTGCGTGTCTGGTAGAGATGGAGGAAGTCATAGCCCTGGAGCAACTGATATGAGAATTCGGTGAACGACATTCCCTCGCGAGACTCGCCCGAGAGACGTTTCTTCACCGAGTCTTTCGCCATCATATAGTTGACGGTGATGTGTTTGCCGATGTCGCGGATAAACTCAAGGAATGAGAAATCCTTCATCCAGTCGTAGTTGTTGACGAGCTCGGCGGCATTGGGAGCGTCGCTGTCGAAGTCAAGGAACTTGGCGAGCTGCTTTTTGATGGCCTCCTGATTGTGGCGGAGAGTCTCTTCGTCGATGAGCTTGCGCTCCTGGCTCTTCATCGAGGGGTCGCCGATCATGCCGGTGGCGCCGCCAACGAGGGCTATCGGCTTGTGGCCGGCGCGCTGGAGGTGCTTGAGCATCATCACGCCCACAAGGTGGCCGATGTGGAGGCTGTCGGCTGTCGGATCGATACCTAAGTAGGCCGTGGTCATCTCCTTATTCAGTTGTTCTTCCGTGCCGGGCATCACTGAGTGAATCATCCCGCGCCATGTCAGTTCTTCTATGAAATTCATATCTAATCTGTTTTATTCATTGCAATTAATGTAGGCAGGCCAGTGCGGCGGCTATGCGGCGCATCGCTTCGCGGATGTTGTCGTCGCTGGTGGCGTAGCTCAGGCGTATATAGCCGTCAAGGCAGAAGGCCGCGCCGTCCACTGTGGCCACGCGTGCCTTGTCGAGCAGATACATGGCCAGGTCGCCTGATGAGTGTATGGTCACAGTGCCGTCGCTCTTTCCGATGAACGAGGTCACCTCCGGGAAGAGATAGAATGCGCCGTCAGGCTTGTTGACCTTCAGCCCGGGTATCATCCCGGCAAGGCGCACGATCAGGTCGCGGCGGCGCTCAAATGCCTGACGCATCTGCTCGACGCACTCCTGCGAGCCTTCGTAGGCGGCCTCGGCGGCTTTCTGGGCTATCGAGCAGCAGCCTGATGTGTACTGTCCCTGTAGCTTGGTGACAGCTTTGGCTATCGCCGTCGGGGCAGCACAGAAGCCTATGCGCCAGCCGGTCATGGCGTATGCCTTTGAGACGCCGTTGATCAGCACCACCCGCTCCTTGATCTCGGGGAACGAGGCCATAGATGTGAATGAGCCGGTATAGTTTATGTGCTCATAGATCTCGTCCGAGAGAATCAGGATGTCGGGATATTTTGCCAGGACATTCACCAGGGCATGCAGCTCCTCGCGGGAGTAGACGCTGCCGGTCGGATTTGACGGCGAGCAGAGCAGCACCATGCGCGTGCGGGGTGTGATGGCCGCTTCAAGCTGAGCCGGTGTTATCTTGAAGTTACTTTCGATGGTGGCGGGGACAAGCACGCTCTTACCCTCGGCGAGCTTCACCATCTCCACATAGCTGACCCATGCGGGGGTAGGGATGATGACTTCATCGCCTGGATTGATTGTGGCGAGTATCACGTTGCAGAGCTCCTGCTTGGCGCCGTTGCCTACAACGATCTGCTCAGGAGCATAGTCCACACCGTTCTCCTCACGGAGCTTATTGCTGATGGCCTTGCGCAGGGTCATGTATCCCGGCACGGGAGTGTAGAACGAATAATTGTCGGCAATGGCCTCGATGGCTGCGGCCTTGATATGTGTCGGGGTAGGGAAGTCCGGCTCTCCCACTGAGAGATTGATTACGTCAATACCTTGGGCTTTAAGCTCCTGACTCTTCTGCGACATGGCTAGTGTAGCCGAGGGCGCCAGAGCCTTGATGCGCTCCGAAATATCTGTCATGATGGACACTGTTTACGGTTATTTGATTCTTAATGCGCAAAGTTACGCCTTTTTCCGCTAATAGGAAACATTTCCCCGCCGATTCTCCTCCTCTTCTCCATAAAATTCCTGTAACGGCGGATATGCCGGTCGATGAGAGTCTCTCAATATGTCAGCAGGTCAAAATAGAACATTCGAGTTCTCAATTCTTCAGTTTCGCTTATGTCATAAAAAGCCTTTTCGTCACTGACACGAGGGAAAAGAGGCTTGAACCCATTACGCTCGTAATAAGCCAAAGTATGTGGATCATTTACCGCGTCAACAAGAATAAAACGGCATCCCGTCTTGTTGTCAGTACTTATGAACCAATCCTTTATAAAATCCATTATTTGTGCTCCGATACGAAAATTAGCGCCCTGATAGTCTTTGTCAACACCTAAACGCCCAATCAGCACTGCCGGATATGTGCGCCCCTGCTTATTATATGCTATAGTCTTATTAAGATGTCGTTTGGGATTATTAGGTAAATGCGTTGTCTGAATGCTTGCATTGGCAAGTGTTATCATTGCAACAATTCTTCTATCGTTGGAATTGTCAAGCCAACAATATGTTTTGCCCATAAGATCTCTCTCATAGGTAATAGCATCGTTATCAAAGAAATCGTTTAAGTCATCAACGCCGCAGTCGAATCGATCGCAATTCTTCAGTATAAGTTCATTGAGTTTATACAATGTGCAGTCGCTGGCAAGATTAAAACCTGATTCGACCGTCATTTTAGCCATGAAGGAACGAACTCACGTGAACGGCGCATAATCTCTGCAATTTTTTTCTCCCTTTCTTCCGAAAGAATACGGCGAGGCTTACGCTCGTTTTCTTCGGCTCGACGTACAAAGTCGTCAGCCAAAGTGCCGGTAAGAATAGGTACTGCTTTAATTGGAGTTGCCATGTAAGATTATTTATTATAAGACAAAGTTACATCATTATAACAAATTACGCAACAACCGGGCTGTTAAAGGCTCAAAATTCTCCTCTTCCCTTCCAAAATCTTCTATAAAGTATGGGGGATACCCAGTACTCTTTATAGGCTGAGTATTCTTCTGTATGAAATATATATATATGAATGATATGGATTTTATTAACTATAATTAACAAATGGGGGGGGTAATTGTTGGCCTTTATGTAATTTTGAAGTTGAAAAAAAAATTA
>CAMWHE010000041.1 GCA_947173955.1 uncultured Bacteroidales bacterium
GGAATTGCATTCCGGTGAAGAACATTGAAGTATGAGCGTGAGACATGCGTGAGTCGGCGATGACGACTTGACATAACTCGCAGAAACTCACAATACAGAGTCGGAGTATCAGGGCTCCACGCGGATCACAGAAGAAAATAGCCGTTTCACCACCTGTCCGGCTATTTCCCGCTCTCCTTCGTAGATAGATCTCCATAGGGTTAGAATCCGATGCGGGGACGGGAGGAATTAGCGAGGCGCTCTTGGCTGCAGGAAGAAATAATGGCATCGATGTCAATTTCTTTGTCGCCGGTGAGGATCGCGTTGACGGTGTGCTTTCTGGCAATGTTTTCTATTTCGCCTCCGGAAAGGTCAAATTGGGAGGCGATTGTGTTCGCGTCCTGATCAGACAGTCCGGAAAGCATTGATTTCCAGATCTCAATCCGGGCTTTCAAAGAGGGCTTGTCGAAATGTATCTTGTAGAGGAAGCGTCGTTCGAATGCCTTGTCGAGGTTTCCTGTCAGATTGGTAGTGGCAATCATAATTCCATCCAGTGTTTCCATCTCCTGCAGGATTATGTTCTGGATCGAGTTTTCCATTTTGTCAACTGCTCTTGACGCGCCTTCCATTCTGACGCCGAGCACCGCGTCGGCCTCGTTGAACAGTAATATGGGCGCTAAGGTGGCGTTTTTGCAGATGTTGCGATAGCGGTCAAACAGAGCCTTAATATTTTTCTCACTTTCGCCAACCCAGCAACTCTTTATTTTATCGACATCAACACGCATGATGTCGCGTCCGGTTTGCTTTGCTATCTGATAAACGGTTTCGGTCTTCCCTGTCCCGGGGGCTCCATAGAAAATACAGCAGAATCCAGTCCGCATACCGGCGGATCTAAGTCGTGCCTGTACGTCGTTAAAACGATCGGGAGACAGGATTGACGAGAGTTCGGCTATCTGCATTGATTCGGCAGTGTTGTATATCAAGTTCTTTTTAGTCAGGGTTTCAGCCTTGATGAGATCTTTGTCGGATCTTACGCGGGTATTTAAGTTGAGTTCGCCAAGCAATTCTTCCTTGGCCTTTTCAGTAAGTTTGAAGCAGTCCGAGCGGGCTATACCATCATCACAGACATTTTCGATGAGTTCCTGGATAAGGAGCTGAGACTCACGATTGCGGAATTCCTGCTTGCACCAGCCCGGCAGCTCTCCATTATCGAAAATATCGTCGATGTCGTTGAAACCGATTCTATCATCGTTGTTCTCTACGAATAGATGAGCCATAAATACAAAAAGCAGGGTGTCCTCTTCATCCAGATTGTAACGGCGGAGTAGTGTAGCAAACGCTGTGTCTCTAATTTCCTCGAGCATTTCCATAACTTGCTGCTTGAGAAGGTCGTGTGTTAGCTCGTTATTGTCCATCTCCTTCATAAGCCGGTTGACGCGGTCGAAGAAGGTCTGTGTGTCTGCCACCGGGTCGGCTTTGTAGACGTAAGGCTGATTTTTTCTCAAAGATTTCAAGACGTCGCCCGGCACGCGATAATGTAATGAATCACTGCTGCGGGAGGCACGCAGATAGCGCTTGGATTCAAGGATGTCTATATCATCGGAAAGGCGCAGTATTTTAGTGGTGCGGCATCCGGCATAATTTGCGATATCTGAAATTAATATGCGTCTATCCTCACTGCGGTCAATGAATATTGACAGGAGTGCGATCTGCATAGGAGTCAGCTTCAGCTTGCGGGAAGCGAATCTGACCGGAATGGCTGCTTTTTCGAAGAAGTCGCTGTCGAGATTGGAGTCTTCAGCCAACTCCACTATATACTCCAAGGCTTCCAGAATGTTTTTGGGCTTAGAATTTTGTGCGTTTTCTTTCTGTTTTGTTTTGTCAGAAGCTGAAGAGTGTTGGTGGACGTCAAATTTTCTCATAGTGCATTTATTTATGGATACGAGGCAAAATTACTCTCAAGGTGTATCATTAGGTGATACAGGTCGGGGATTTTATAGCGATCCCGAAAATTTTTTCACAGGATTCCCGCGTTGGAGGGAGTCGTGACTGGCCCAGCGTTGTTTCCGGGATGCTTCAATGACTTCGTTATTGAGACTATGAAGCTTGAGGATAAGCCTCTCCCGGGCTAAAGTCTTGTTCTGCGACTGAGAGCGTTCGTCGGAACATCTGACTGAAATTCCCGTAGGAATGTGTATGGCCCGTACAGCAGTCTCTACTTTATTGACATTCTGTCCTCCCTTACCTCCGGAGCGGCAGGTTTCATAGTTAATGTCGGACTCATTGACTGCAGGAAGTTCGACTTCGTTGAAAAAAGCCACTCCGACAAACCAGTTGCTACGCTTGTGCCCAGGGCGATAGGGGTTGCGGGTAGAGTGCCATGCAACAGTACCTTCCCATTCGTTCACAATTGGTTGTGGGAGTGGTGGCTCGGCTGAGAATGTCATCGACATATAGCATCCGGACTCCCGGTTGTGAGGTTCGCAGTCAATGAGTTGAAGAACCGGGACTGCATCTGTCAATTTCCCGGCTATGAGTGTAACGGCTCTGGCGCATTCTACAGGTCCACGGCCTGCAGTGATTTGAATGTATTGCTTCATTTTCCGTAGTCTTTTATGTTGAGTTTCGGTTTGATTATGGAGATAATATCTACCGTGGGTCGGATAAGTCGGAGTATTTCTTCGGCGGGTTTGTAGGCCATAGGGGATTCGTCAAGAGTGGCTTCGCAAATGGATGATGAATATATGCCGGTCATAGCTTTTTCAAAGTCAGTCATTGATATATGTTTTTTGGACTGAGCGCGACTCATGATGCGTCCGGCGCCATGTGGCGCAGAGTTAAGCCACTGACCATTTCCCTTCCCAATACAAATGGCTATGCCATCGCGCATATTGAATGGAATCGCTACTTTTCTTCCCTCGGAGGCGTCAATAGCACCTTTCCGGAGAATGGGACGCTCATCAGCTACTGATATATAATTATGAGTGGTAGTGATTGATTCCACACATTTAGCCTTACACAATTTATTGAGGATGGAGAAGATGCGGTCACGTATAATTATATGATTATAGAGTGCGTAAGCCTGAGTAATAATCATATCGGACAGGTAGTCGCGTAGTGTATCTCCCCATAGATAGCCAATATATCTGGCGCGCTTGGGATTCTGAGCTATATTACGCCAGTGGCTGGCTACTTTTACGCCGAGATTACGCGAGCCGGTATGGATTGTCAGCCACCCGTCTCCGGATTTGGAGTCTTCTCCGTACTCAATGAAATGGTTGCCTCCGCCGAGTGTGCCGAGACTTTTGTAAAAAATGCCTTCCTGCAGCTTGATGCGTCGGCAGAAGTCGGCCATGAAGCGGGCGTCAATGCGTGGAGAGTCATTTATCAGTTCCGGTGCGGCAGAGCGTGCTTTTCGATATTGTGAATCAATGAAACGAAACAACTCTTTTTCATTAAGCGAATTCTTAGGGCAAAGTTCCGAACCTGTCGGAATAGCTTCGCGGATGCGATGGTCGATGAGTGGGAAGTCATCGGGGGAAATATTGCACGAAAGTCTGTGCATTGAAATTGTACATCCGATATCGACACCAATATGCTCAGGATTGACATAGCTGCCGACGGGATAGGCTGTACCTATATTACATGAATTTCCAGCGTGGACGTCGGGCATCTGTACGATTGGAATCCCGTTCATCGCGGGATGATCGCAGAGCGCATTCAGCCAGTCAAGTGCAGACTTCTCTATGTTATCTGTGAAAATTTCAGCTGATGTTGTTTTTCCGTTTATAATCATAACATTGAATTTTGAGTGCAAAGCTATCAGGGGAGTGCGCAATGGATTTGCGCAATGATAAAAATATTTTTATTTTTGTGTGAAAAAATTATCACTATGCCCATTAATCGAGCCACTCTTATCCGTATTTCGACTATTGACAGATGTCTTCAGAATAAATTCCGTCGCTGGACCATCAATGATCTGATTGATGCATGTACCGATGCGTTAGCTGAATATGAAGGACGGAGCAATCCGGTGAGTCGCCGCACGTTTCAGAATGATCTGGCGCTTATGCGCAGTGACCGTCTGGGCTATAATGCTCCGATAATAGTGCGCGACAACAAGTATTACGAATATGAGGATCCGGATTACAGCATAACACATCTTCCGCTTAATGAAGAGGGTCTGGATGCCCTTAACTCGGCGCTTGACATATTGCGTCAGCTACAGGGCTTCCCACAGTTAGCTCCGTCAATAGCCACTATAAGCAAACTCAACGAGCAGATTTCACGCCATACAGGACACGCCGTTCCAGCGATAGATATGGAATATGTTCCGGGGTATACGGGCGCTCAATTTATCGGCGTAATATATGAAGCTGTCAGGAAACAACGGACCATCGTTATCGAATATCAGTCGTTTAAGGCGCGTCGGCCGGAGGCATTGGCCGTATATCCCTATCTATTGAAAGAATACCGCAACCGATGGTTTCTTATTGGAGAGAAGACTACAAACCGCACACCACAGGTAAATATTTTTGCACTTGACCGTATTCACTCAGTTGTCACGGATAATGAGCATCCATTCAGGAAATGTGTCGACTTCGATCCGGAGCACTATTTTGACGATACAATAGGAGTGACAAGACTGATCGGCGACCGGGCACGCCGTGTCGTAATAAGAATAGATCGCCAGCAGGCACCATACGTAGAGTCCAAGCCATTCCATAAGTCGCAGAAAGTAGAGCAGCGATTACGCGACGGGAGTATACAGATTTCACTGAAAGTGGTGATTAATAATGAACTTGAACGCCTCATACTCGGCTATGGCGGACATGCCGAAGTCATTGCACCGCCGGAGTTTCGGGAACGCGTGGCTGAAAGTGTCAGAATAGCGGCCTCACACTATGATAGTATATCCGGGAAATGACGGATGTTCAATCGTCCTTTTCAAAAAACTCTGAGGAAAACCAAGCTACAACGTCCCAATCATCGGGTGTGACGGATAAGACAGTATCACGGGAAGCGAGATAAACCTCATTTCGTGATTTCTGCTCCTCGGTCTGCTCTATTCGCCTGTATTCAGGCTCAAGTTCAATGTTCCCATTACCATCCTTTGCTCCCCAAAGGCCATTTTCGGCTTGAAAGAGAGTGAGAGGTTTAGGTCCTGTGAAATTTGGAGGTAGTTCCGTTTTGGGTTTATATTTGCCCGGCTGATGTCGTCTTCTTTTCGGCATTTTTGTATTTGTTTCTTTTACGATTAACATATAAATCTTTTCCATCCGGATGCCACCAATCGGCTCGGCGTGCTCTTATCCTGTCGTTACGTATCAACCGAAAGGAGCAGTCCCGGCCGTTTGTCTCATAGGTGTCATATCTGATATCGGAATAACCGAAGTCTGTCAGGATGCCGACCTGGTATTACTCGTTCCGATTAAAGACTAATTTAATTTGAACTTAGATCTGATTTGGTCTATGATGGGACTAAACTCAGCCCAAAATTTATTTGGATCATCACACCAAAGCGATGCCGGAGCATTAAATTCATGGAAATTTAATGTTTCTCCAGAATCTGATTTAACATAAATCCAGTCTGGCTGATCTGATGATATGCCATTATTAATTGGATTGTAAAAGCGTACAAATAGGTTATGCTCTATACACCACTCGCAATCAGCCATTGTCAATCTGTACTCTTTTCCAAAGCTCTTGATTTCTGCAGTCGGTGCGTTTATATGTACTGCCAGATCTTTAAGAAAACATTTTTTTACGTTATTACGGGCATTGTCTGCCAAGCGTTCGATTTGCAGCGCCGCCCTTAAGTTGGAGGATGAGGATTGGATTATTTTTGTGACGTCTTCATCTGAAGTCAGGTTATCTATAGTAGCCATATATTGCAATATTATTGTTTTTAACGAATGATTGTCCGGTATTATATCAAGACATTTGTTTAGCCAGTTTTTAATATCTTTCTTATAGCTTATCAGACGATAGTCAATGGATACAGGACTATTGAAAGGGGTATGACCGTCAAGAGACAGATATAGAATAATACTGTTTGAACCTGTTGAATTTCGGTATCTTTGAAGCTGATCAGCCTGATCGGTCGCATAAATTTTATTTTCTATTATAATTATCCGGCCTTTAGAGTTCTTCATATAAATATCGATTCTTCCCCCCTTGGCATCAGTGCCCGAACCTTCCTTAGGACCGAAATCTTTCTCAATTTCAACTTCAACATAATCTGTTTCAAAGTCTTTTGTCAGTGAAAGTTGTTCTAGAAAAAGCTCAAGAAAAGTATTCCTCAATCCATGCATACCATGTGGATTAAGCATCTGGGCTATAAAGGCAGAATGGGTAAGTTCGCGGGAACTTTGTCCAAGCATATCGAATATGCTGAAACGACGAGTCCGGTCATTGACTATCTTTGTAACATTGTCAAGTAACTCTTGGTAATTAGTCGGTTGCATATATATTGTTTTATATCTTGACGACGAAAGGGGCGTTGAGGGTTGTGTAGTCGGAGTTCATGATGGCTCCGTTGGAGTAAATGATTCCGTTTTGCTCGGTAACTCCGTGGCGGGCATGGATATGGCCGAAAAGATGGGCTCTGAGGTGAAGTTCCTGAAGTCGGGCGAGCAGTTCTTCGGATCCGTAGTTGATACCATCATCGAAATCAAGGATACCGTAGGCCGGAGAATGAGTTATAAGTACATTTGTATCGAGAGGTATGCCTGCATAGTTTTTCGTCTGACGGTCAGTGACGCAATCACTCAGAAACATCGGTACGCCATAGAATTTCACACCGTCAATTTCTATCCCGGAATTGCAGAGATAATGGACATTTGTATCCAGTCCGCTGATATTTGCACCATAGAGACACTCATCGTGGTTGCCACAGATAAATATCTTGTGGCGATATGGCTGGTCGCACAGCCAGTTGAGAAAATCGAGCGCTTCCGCTTCACTCCCGGTCATGGTGAAGTCGCCGGAGTGAATCAGCACATCGGCCTCAGGCAACGTGTGAAGGCGGTTGTGCATACCATGGGTGTCGGATAGGTGCAATATCTTCATTTTTATCTTTTTGGTTACAAAGATAAGATGAGGGTGTAGTATTTCATGATACACCGCAGATTTTTTTTAAAAAAGTTCAGCTGTATCACGATTTGTATCATCCCGGGCCTAAATTTGCCGGCGATAGAAAAATTTTTTTGTTGCGCATAATGATTGCGCACTGATATCTCAAATTTGCACCGTAAACTTAAATACATTGATAATTATGAAGACGATAGAAGGTTATGACGTAAAAATTTTTACTGACAACATTGAGGAAAAAGCGTTGGGGCAGATAAGAGAATTACTCTCAATTGATGTTTTTGCCGACAAGAAAATCCGTATCATGCCCGATGTGCATGCCGGTGCGGGTTGTGTTATAGGGTTCACGGGCGATCTTGGCGACAAAGTGATTCCCAATATAGTGGGTGTCGACATAGGCTGTGGAATGCGCATTATAAATCTCGGGAAGCTCGCCGAGATAGACTTTCATGCTTTCAACGAGCACATCCGGACAAATGTGCCGTCGGGGATGTGGGTGCGTGAGGAAAAGCGCGGGTTCAAGCCTCTTGTCGGTGAGGAAATGGAAATCTACCGTGAGGCTAAGCAACTTGTGACCGAACTTTACTGCTATCGTGAGATAAAAGACTCCGGGCGTATCAATAAGGCAATCGGGTCGCTTGGTGGCGGTAACCATTTTATCGAGCTCGACAAGGACGATGAGGACAATGTGTACCTTGTGATTCATACTGGTTCTCGCAACCTCGGCAAGCAGGTTGCCGACATATATCAGGCAAAAGCCGTGAAGCATCTTACAGATGGCGCAGACGAGTTTGAAGAAACAATCAAACGCACCATTGAGGAATACAAGGCAGCAGGTCGTCGGTCTGAATTGCAGAGTGTCATAAAGAAGATGCGCAAGGAACATCAGAACGCAGAGCCTAATCTTCCTGCAGATCTTTGCTATGTCGAGGGAGAGTCTCGCGATCAGTATCTGCACGATATGCGTCTATGCCAGCGGTGGGCTGTGCTCAACCGTAAGCTCATATCAATGTTGCTGATGCAGTTCTTTCCGGGCGTAGAAGTCATGGAAGAGTTTGAGTCTGTGCACAACTATATCAGCGATGACAACATCATACGTAAAGGGGCGATTTCGGCAGTTGCGGGAGAACGATGCATCATTCCATTGAATATGCGCGACGGCTCACTGCTCTGTACGGGCAAGGGCAATCCGGAATGGAACTGCTCTGCTCCCCATGGAGCCGGCAGGGTGATGAGCCGCACTCAGGCATACGAGAAAATAACAATGGAAGACTTCGAGGCATCCATGCAGGGCATCTATTCGGAATCGGTCAACGACTTCACCCGTGACGAGTCGCCGATGGTCTACAAACCGGCCGCTGAGATTATGGCCAATATCGGCGATACCGTCAATATCAACACCATTATACGTCCAATCTTTAATTTCAAGGCATCAAAATGAAAACGCTACACTCACCCGACGGAATAGCCCAACTTATGGAAAATCTATGGCTTCGCCACAGTGCAGGCCTCCAACGCATGGCTGATAATATCTATATGGTTGATCTCCCGCCACTGACTGAGGAGGAACAGGCTCGTTTACGCGAAGACTCCGATAATACTCCGGATTACTCACAGGAAGAACTATTTGGAGGATGGATATAGTCGTCACTACCACAATTATTTATAGTGAATACCGGTCATTTGATCTGTATAATTAGAAAATAATCGCATCCTGTATCATGAAATGATACAACTATATTTTATTTTTGCAGTATCTAAACGCAAAGCATTATGACTCCACTACCTAACTACATCTGGCTGATTGACACAATCCGCCGTGCCGGGAAAATTACCCATAAGGAGCTCTCTGACCTCTGGAGACGGAAAGAAAACTTAAGCTACGGGAAGCCGCTTCATCGTGCTACCTTCAATCATTGGCGCGATGCTATCGCCGATCAGTTCGGCATAGACATTGAGTGTCAGAAGACCGGTGGATACCTATATTACATTGCTAATCCGGAGAATATCGATGACAATAAGCTTAAAAAATGGATGATCGATTCCCTTGCCATAGGTAATATGCTGAAAGATAATCTGGCTCTTAAAGATCGTATTATCATTGATGAGATCCCCTCAGGCCACGATCATCTGACCACAATCTTTGAGGCGATGAAAGAAAATCGGGTGGTTGACATCACATATCGTCCATTCAGAAAGTCTCACGGTTATACCTTCCCCGTTGAACCCTATGCGGTAAAACTATTTGAAAACCGCTGGTATGTTCTGGCCAGAAATATAGATTACGGCGACTTGCGCATATATGGGCTTGACCGTATTGAAAATGTGGCTGTCACCGGGAATACGTTTAAACTTCTAAATGATTTTGATGCTGAAAAATATTTTTCGACCTACTTTGGAATCGTGGTGGATGGCGATGTCAAGCCGGAAAGAATCGTCATCCGAGCCAACGAGGACCATAAGCACTACCTCAAGTCACTCCCTCTCCATCATAGTCAGCGCCTGATCGAAGATTGTGGCGAATATGCCGACTTTGATTTGTATCTCGCTCCGACCTATGATTTTGTGATGAGGCTTCTACATGTCGGGGCTATGGTGGAGGTAATCAGCCCGGCGTCACTCCGCAAGACAATGAAAGGCTGGATTTCCGAGATGTATGAACTTTATAAAAACGATTGAATATGCAGGATTTTGCAGCGATAGATTTTGAAACTGCCAACGGGCGACGCTCATCGGTGTGCAGTGTTGGCATTGTCATAGTACGGGGAGGAAAGATTGTCGATAAGTTTTACAGCCTTATCCAACCTACACCTAACTATTATACATACTGGACAACGGAAGTTCATGGCCTAACTCGGCAGGACACCGATGGCCGGCCTACGTTTCCAGAAGTGTGGATGCAGGTCGCCGAGAAAATAAAAGGGCTTCCGCTCGTTGCCCATAATCGACCTTTCGATGAGAGCTGCCTGAAAGCAGCTTTTTCGGAATACGGTATGGAATATCCCAGCTATGAGTTTTATTGCACCCTCGCGGCCTCACGCCGTTGTCTTGACCTTCCGAGTCATCAACTCCACATCTCGGCAGCCGCATGCGGCTACAATATGGAGAATCATCACCATGCGCTCTGCGACGCAGAGGCTTGCGCAGCTATCGCCCTGAAATTACTATAAGTTTAACTATGCTAAAACATCTGACTATGAATGAGCTAAATAATGGAATGTTCACCCCCTACGACCCTAAAGCCGAACTCTCACGCTATCACCGTCCGGAGCTTGATCTCCTGCTTGAAAACAAAAACAAAAGTGTCAGCGTCGATTTTGAAGAGCAGGATGAAAATAAGAAAAGAATCATTGACATTCTTAAATATTATGGGATAGAAGTTTCTCATGTTGAGTCAATATCAGGACCGACTATGACTCTCTATGAGGTTGTCCCGGTAAAGGGAACACAAATAGCAAAAATCAGACGTCATGAGAATGACATTGCGCTGAGCCTCGGTGTACGCGGCATCAGAGTCATTGCCCCAATTCCCGGTAAGGGAACTGTCGGTATTGAAATCCCGAATAAGGATCCGGAAATTGTGTCAATTCGCTCTATTTTAGAGTCAAAGGCTTTTAAGGAATGTAATTATAAGCTGCCAATAGCTTTGGGAACAACTATATCAAATGAAGTCTGTATAGCCGACCTTACCGAGATGCCTCATTTGCTTGTTGCCGGTGCTACCGGTCAGGGTAAATCTGTAGGATTGAACACCATAATTGCATCCCTGCTATATAAGAGACATCCTGCAGAGCTCAAATTCGTACTCATTGATCCCAAAATAGTTGGGCTTTGCTTCTATCGCAGTCTACATAATCATTTTTTGGCTCAGCTCCCGGACGATGAGGATGCAGTAGTTGCGGATGTGTACAATATCGAGCGCACGCTTAACTCCCTCTGCGTTGAGATGGACAATCGTTTCAGCCTGCTAAAAGATGCCAACGTCCGAAACATTATCGAATACAACGAAAAATTTATCAACCGTCGGCTCAACCCCGAGAAAGGTCATCGTTTCCTGCCGTATATTTTGATTATCGTCGACGAGTTCGCTGACCTGATCATGACATCGGGCAAAGCTATCGAGACTCCTATTGCCCGAATCGCTCAAAAGGCTCGTGCAGTAGGTATGCACATGATTATTGCCACACAGCGTCCGTCGACCAACGTGATTACCGGTATCATCAAAGCCAACTTCCCGGGACGAATCGCATTCCGTGTATCACAGATGGTCGACAGTAAGACAATCCTTGACCGTCCGGGTGCAAACCAGCTGATAGGCCGTGGAGACATGCTGTTCTCCCACAACGGAAGCATGGAGCGTGTACAGTGTGCGTTTATTGACACTCCTGAAGTCGAGGCTATGGTAAACTTCATAGCTGACCAACCGGGCTACGAACACCCCTACTTCCTGCCCGAGCCCAAGATGAACGAGGGAGAGATATCGGTCGGTAACCTTACTGACCGCGATCCGCTCTTTGAGGACGCCGCCCGCTACTTATGTTCTACCGGCGATACACCATCTACGTCTTCTCTGCAGCGCAGATTCTCAATAGGATATAACCGTGCGGGAAAGATAATGGATCAGCTGGAAGCCGCAGGTATTGTTGGACCGCCTCAGGATGGAAAGCAACGCCAGCTACTTGTCGACTTAAAGCAACTCAACGATATACTTAACTCATTATAAGGTGTCTGCCACACATTTCTCAGCACTTTGACCAAGAATCCTAATATAGAAAAATGGAGCAATCATTAGAACTGATGCGCAAGCGGCACGCTTACTATTCAAAACTTATAGCTGATAACGACATTCATACCGCTCGCGAGTTTTGCGAAAAGCTCGGCGATATGTTTGCAATGTTTGGCGTTGAAGTCGATACTTTTGCTGACGCTCCTGATACAGGTACTATCAGCATTACATGCGTAGGATACGACTATGAAGACTATACCATACATGACGGAGTGGACGGCGGCCTCGCCACAATCAGCAATGTCGTCGGATGGAAACCGATTTGCAGTGATGAAGAAATAGACATCTTCAGCATGGAAGAGTGGCAGCCGCCAACCTTTAAACCCTGGACTCGAGAAGAATTAAAAGCTTATTTTAAAAATCGTTCCGCCGAGGACTAAAAGAACAAATACGAATGAATTACCCCGCACTAAAGAAAGGAGATAATTTTCTCTGCTTTTTTGCGGGGTTGTATCACGATTAGCTACATCTCAGCTCTAACTTTACCGAAAATTAAAAACCGGTAAAACTATGACTTATCAAGACTATTTCAGGAAAGCCAATTTTAATGAGGCTTGGAAAACACTGCACGATGTGTATAATGAAGACGATGAGACTCGTCCTCTTTATCAGACGGTCTATCAATCCGTATGTGAAATGGATGAGGATAAGACTCATTCGGCGCAAACTATTGAGATGATGCGCACAGCGAGCGGAGACGTAAGCATCACAGGGGCTCCCGACCCTCAGGAATGGCTGGCAGGTAGAGAGGTGGATGCGTTTGACATCGAAAATGTCAATGAGGCGGTGGGGCATCTCCTGTATTGGTCAACTTTATACGGCATCAAGACTCAGAGACTGCAGGAAGAAAGCTTTTCAAAGTGGCTTGACTACCAGATGAGAGGCCCATTCTATACTCTCCCTGATGGTGATCTTGATGAAATTGGGAAGGGAGTTATGGTTAAATATATCTTCCTTGACTTTGACGGCGTCCTGAATACCGAGCAATATCAGGCTCAACTTGCATTAGAGGGTAAACCCGCAAAGGATGAGTATGGACCGCTGTTTGATCCGAAGGCTGTTGCTCGGCTATCTGAAATTGTTGAATCGACGAAAGCTAAAATTTTTGTAATTTCATCCTGGAGTGAAGTTCTTGGCAAGGATAAGATATTAGAAATGTGGGAGAAGCGAGGATTACCCGGAAAAATACGTGTTGTATTCGTCCCGGATGAGAAATGCCTTTCAATGTCACAATGGATAAAGGCCTGTCTCAATCGAGAAACTTTCCTGCCTTACGTCATCCTTGATGATGAATCACAATTCTTACCTGAGCAGGAAGAATACCTCATAAAAGTCAGTCCTGTCACCGGTATCAGCAAAGAAAATATCGAACAAGCTATTTCGATTCTTAACCGATTCGATAACCTCCCGCCAAGAGTTTTCGATGATATGGACTATGAAAACGAACGTCAACGCATATCGCGTATAAATGCTGAAAGCTGCGACCGTAAAAAACTGAAATATTGGGAAGACGCGATTATCGGAGATGAAGCCTACGACTGGTCGTGGAATTTCACTATTCTACGTAAGAAACTGGAATATAATATCGGCTACTATCGTTTCACTCAACGCTATGGCGGCTGGGAAAAGGATGTAGAGCGGATGGCGCTTGCATGTAGACTTATGAATATAGCGACAGGCGGCGATTCCATTTACGAAACAGATATTTATGTTAATACACGCAACTGCTCAAAGTTTGGTATGAAATCATCCGAGTTTGAAGATGATGAAGAGTTTATTGATGTTCATAAAAACGACTTGCGCAAGGAAAAAGCATACCGGTTAGTGTGGACAGTGTTGCAACAGAAGATGAAACGTTGGTGGAATTAAAAATACATATAAAATGAATAATCAGTATGCAAATTTACCGGCGTCATTCAGAGTGATTGGTGTCGGAACCGGAATAGTAGAAGTCATCAATAAAGTCAGGACTCTGAGATTAGAAGGTGTTTCTACTGAAATTGCTGAACCTCCATATGAATATATTCCCGACTATGAGAACAAACTCGCAATAATCATCTTTACTGACTTAGAAGAAGCAGCAAATAGAATAGCCAATACATTCCATGATGCAGGTGTCCTTACTATCGGCTTCTCTGAAGATGCCGATCCTTCTTGTTACGACAGTATAATGTTATGTGATTCCCGCAATGAATACCCGGAAATAATAAAGGATCTGCTACAGCCCATTGTTACCGCAGGACTGATTACCTACAGTTTCTATGACCTGAACATGGCTCTGCGTGATTCGGAATACTTTACCGTAAAATCAATGTCGGGAAATAATATTAAAGAAGTCGATGAAAAGTTGCGGGCCGTTTTTAACGCGATGGATTTAACATGCGCTGATTATATTTCCATACATCTATATTTTAATCCAAATCGTTCAACTCCAATAACAATGGGAGAGATCGTAAGCCTTTCAGAACTGATGACAAAACTTCCGGAAACAGTCAACGTAATTTGGTCGGTTAACCATAACGAGAATCTAAATAGCGACGAGATAAGATTGTCTGCAATATTGGCAGGAAAGGAGGTTCGGAAATGTCAGGAAGTTTAATGCGTAAGCAATTCAAGCTGTTGCGCTTTGCCATACTCCCGGGTATACTCGGTGGAATAGCCTGTTTCATCGGACCGCCACACTCGGCCTTGATTAAAGCAAATATCGGTGTCGTAATCGGATTCGCCCTCCAACAAAAGTATATGCTTCCTGCGCTTAAAGAGTTATTGAGAGTATCTGATGATATTGTTGACTAAAGCAAAATCCAGGAAACCGTAGCCTGTATCGTAATTTGCATCAGCACAAGTCTAATTTTACCGAATAATATATCATAGGGATAATACTATTCAATAGACGTATTTCAATATGTATTAATATTGAAAATAAAAAACCTATTATTATGATAAAAAAATATAATTCGCTGAAAGAAACCATAGATGCAACAACAGACTTTATTCTGAAGACGCGCGAGTGTGATATAAAGCGGACGAGTCCTGAGGAGATTCTAAATTTTTTCATTGCAGCTACTAGATTTGGCAGAGAAGCCATTGCTGCTTGTTATCGAAAGTTATATGGGCCTCAGTATGACATGTCAAATCGTCGTGATCATATTATTCAACCGATATATAAAAAAATGCCTTGCTTATCATTGCTCAAAGAATCTAATTGTTATAACATGGAGTAGCTTCATTACTTCACACATGAATATGCTGGAGGAGATTGCTCATGAAATAGCTCGCGATGATTATCATGACCATGGCGAAAAATTTTGGCATAAATGCTATCGAAATTGTCAGGGTTTAGGACTAATCGCATCTGACATAGCGTACGAAGATGGAATGGTAGAGGATAAATGGAATAAGCGTAAAAGGGGAGTTGTATCACGGGTATAACAAGACCTCAATTCGCCATTTCACCTATTACTCTGAAAAGACGAATTAATGCTATGGTCAAACATGACGTTTTTACACACGACTGGGATGAATACATAATTAAACCGGAGTTTATACCATTGGCATTGGACATTTGCAGGCAATATCAACTCAGTTTGGGGTATCGCTTTAAACTACATCGCATAAACCCCAATTTTATACCAATAAAAGAACCTTGGTTAAATAATCCATCTGCTGATATCTTTGACCCTTCAATTCTGAATTGCATAACCCGCAACTCTCATTGTTTTAAGGACGCGAAAGATCCAAAATGAATATTTCTTGACTACTATACTATCATCAATCTGAATCTATATAATATGTTTGGCAGTTGAATTTATCTCAGGCAAAGATCATTATGATAAGGTCATAGCAAGAGTGGCTTCTATGAGGAAGTCGCTTTGGATTGGCACGGCTGATATCAAGGGCTTTCACGTTAAAGCCGGCAATTCATCAGAGTCGTACCTTGCCGTACTTGCAAAACTACTCAAAAGAGGAGTAGAGGTTAGGCTTATTCATGCAAAAGAACCTGGCCCGGCATTTGCCCCGCCCTCAAATAGTAAATATTAATGCTATATAAATAAATGATATGTAAAAAATTAACTTTTCAATTCCTTAAATTGGATTCAATCAAAGATTAGACTAATTTTGTGCTTATCATATCACAATTGAGTACTTATATAATTAATATCTATTATAAATGAGCGAAGGAAAGATCCTTACATCGTTAGGTGAATTCATTGAGAGTATACTGGATGGACATCACTTCATTATTCCCGACTATCAGCGAGGCTATGTTTGGGGGAAGTCTAATAATCAGAACAAGCTCGATGCCGTCAGCTACATATGCAACAGTATAATTGATGCATTTAAAAGCGAGCAGACTCTGTTTTTACAAGGAATAACATACTGTGAAGTTGATGGTAATATCGAATTGGTCGATGGTCAGCAACGCATGACCTTTTTTTTTATTCTGCTGAAATATCTTGGCTATAATGGAATTTTTCGTTTGAGGTATAACACACGAAAAGATTCTGAGGAGTATCTCAAAAAAATCTCGACTGATATTTATGAGTACGATCCAAAGAAAGATCCCAAGGAGTCACGAAATAAAGACAAGGCTCAAGACATTTTCTTCTTTAATCGTACGATGCGTATTATCCGCGAGTGCTTTGATACTGAGGAATTCCGAGATAAGAAAGAGCGGTTGCGTGATTTTGTACTTAATAGAATTCAATTTTTACGAGTAAAGATACAACCGGAAGAGGCCTCTTTGGTATTTACTATGATGAATTCTCAAAAGGCTGATATGCTCCAGCAAGAACTCATTAAATCTGAATTATTACGAACATCCTCATTACGATTGTCTTCACAGCTTATAAGTGAGTTGGAAAACCAACAGATACGAAGTCGACTTGCTCGAGAATGGGATAAATGGTTACGTTGGTGGAATCGAGATGATGTTAAGAATCTATTCTGCACACACGAGCAGATGGGATGGTTGCTAAAACTTTATCTCTACCCAGAGATAGTCCAATTTGAGGATTTCCGTAAATACAAACTGATTCAGGATTCCGTAAAAGAAGCAAAGAGAATTTTTGAGGATTTGAGGCTTCTTCAAAAGCGTATGGAAGATGCATTCTATAACGCTCAGAGTTATAATTATATAGGATTCATCTTGCGGCGTTTGTCAAATGCACAATGTCTGGAATTTATGTATTGGTACTTTATTGAATGTGCAGAGCGGCCTATTAGTGAGCGACATGAGTGCCTAGAATTCTACTTCGACTGTGCACTAATAGAAATGAAACATAAAGATGTAGTAGCAACGATACAAAATAATAAGATTAACAATGACCTCTATGAGAGATTTAATCAGGATAATGTGTGGACGTTTCTCCATTCGTTCGCAGATCCGCATGCTTATAGCGCCAAGAATAGCGCCAAGAATAACGTCAAGGCCTGGTTGATGCGTAGGAATATTATAGAGGATAATCATCAGGGTGAAAATGATAAAGGACGTAAATTTGATTTTTCTATATGGGATAACTGGTCGCTTGAGCACATAATTCCTCAGTCTTGGTTTTACTATAATAATAGTGAGATCGGGGAATTGACTGATTCCGGAAGTAATTCTATCAAAGACCAAGAACAAATAGACAAAAAGATAGATAGAGCTAAAATCGGTATCCCAATAATTAACGGCTTTGATAGATCAGAGCCTTTGTCAGAACATTGCATAGGCAATCTTGTATTGCTTTATAAACCAAATAATAGCTCTTTAGGAGCGCTATCGTTTGAAGAGAAGAAAGATAAATTCTTTGACCGCAATTCAGAGATATTTAAGAGTCGTCATCTACTCCATACTGTTAAAGCATTCGGGAGATCAAAGTGGGAGACTTGTGATATAAAAAAGCAGTATGAAGCAGAAATCAATACATTTATAGAAGAATTTGGCAATGGGGAATCAAAAGATATTTAATACTGGAGAAAAATATTCTATAAAATATTTTTTCTCGGGCGAAAACGACAAAATTAACATTCCCGATCTACAGCGTGATTACTGCTGGGGTGGGAAGGGTCGTTTGGTGGAAAATTTTGTTGAGAGTCTGCTTGAATTTTGCGGAATTAAACAGTCAAATCTTATGTCAGAAGCTCCAGTGGATTCATGTGTTCCTATGGGACTTATATATGGCTATTTTGACGAGGGGCTATACAGTCACCTTCAATTGTGTGATGGGCAACAGCGCATGACTACACTTTTTCTGATTCTCGGAGTACTAAATCGACTGATAGACACCCCTACTTCGGAGATAAAAGATCGTTTGATGTCGAACTTCGAATTCGAACATGATGATCATGAACCTTATCTTCGATATGGGATAAGAGAAAGTTCGCTATATTTCCTTTCAGATCTTACATATCATTATTTTATAAATAAAGAAAATAGCTTATCTGGAAAAATTCAGGATTGTAATTGGTACTTGCACGAATATGATTATGATCCGACGATTACAAGTATAATTGCTGCTGTCGAATCAATAAAAAACACAATATCTACCAATAATCTTACGGAAAAACAACTCATTACCTTTGCACAAAAGATTTCTGAAATCAAATTTTTGTATTATGATATGGGAAATCGCGAAGATGGAGAAAAGACTTTCGTAATTATCAATACTACAGGAGAACCGTTATCTCCAACACAAAATTTGAAGCCAATTATTATAAATCAAGCAGCACCTATCACAAGTACTGATCCGGAAATTCGTCGTAGACGAAGCTACGTCTCTGAGAAATGGGAGGAAATGGAAACATGGTTTTGGACTAATCGCTCAGATGGCGAAGAAACTGCTGACAATGGTATGAATTGCTTCTTTCATGCCCTGTGGTTTTATAACTCAAAAAATAGAGAAGAAGCTTTTACTCGCTATGAATGGAATGATGTGACAATAAAAGAAGTTTGTAAGATACCATTCGATGATATATATCAGATGTTTTTATATTATAGTCGAATTAAGCCGCTGCTGGATAGTTGCTTAATAGATGGTGGTTCGTGCGAGCCGTATAAATTGACTGCACGTCAGCTGTATGTGATTATACCAATTCTTAAATACCTTGAGAAGTGGCCTGATGCAAGCGATATTCAGCTTTACCGAGAGTTTCACATCTTTAGCAATATGACTTTATACCGTACTTTTGATCGTGACTCGCGCTCAGTTACTGCGCCTGCATATCGAGCTAAGTCTATTGTGGAAGATCAATCAGGTATTGACACTTTATCCCTTATTGAAAAAGGGTTTGACCGTAATGATGATTTTATGATTGAGGAGCGAACCAAACTTGAGTTTATTCGCGACAACATAGATCAACGAGATAGCGTGGAGTCTTCGCTATGGAATGCTGAGAAGATGAAAGTATTTAATGGCCAGATAAAAGAGATCATTATAAAATCCACCGATTTAGTGCATTTTCAGGTTTTAATAGCACGCTATTCTTCGCTATTTTCTGAAAGGGCAGAAACCGGCGACCTGCAACGAAGAGCCTTCCTTGCTCAAAATTTTGTTCCTTCTGAGGGCGAATTTTGGTCAAGCATCGAAAGTATCAGAGAGTTGGCACATAATCCTGAGTTTGTGAATTGGATTGACTCTTTTGAGTTAAACGATATATTACCGGATATGGAAAATATTGTCAATGCATATGACGATAAGAATAATCCTTATTTCTTAATAATCACTGAGCCTAAATATTTGGCTTTTTCAACGTACAAAAGGTATAATAAATATGTAGGGGATCTGATTGAGTTGAGAAAGAAAAATAATAACATGTCCAGTAATAAATATATATATTACCAAGATTCTGTTGATAAAGATTTACAGTTATCCAAAATAAGTATCCTTAAGGTTTGTTATAATGAGAATAATAGAATCTCAATTTGGTCTGAACTAAAGGATTATAATCTTTGGCTAGAATTGATTCTTTCTGAAAATAGAATTATATGCCACGACAATTATTATCCTGATCGCCCTCTTGTCCCTATTGAATTGATGCAAAAAATCAATAATTACATTACACAAAATACCCACTCGCACGAAAAGCCTCTTACATGGTTTAAGAATTTACTTATTTATATCGACAATCTTCTTAATGATATAATTGATTAGTTTTATAAAGTGGATAATATATACCCATATTTAACGTGAGTTCGAGATAAGGAATCAGAATAATGTCAACTGATTGTCAACCAAAGCCATAAGCAATGGCTTTTTACTATAGTAACCAGCTGGATCCCGTTCATGAACGGGATCCTACAGAGGCGCTTGCCGATATATCCTTTATCCCCACAGAGTTTTCCCTTGACATTCTCGATAAAAGACCCCTGTTTACTTTTTTGTCGTTTTGCTATCAGGATTCAGACCGGAATGGCAGGCTGGAATTATACATGCAGTAAAGCGCTGGGATGATGCTGCTTGTTGAAGTTTTGATAACTAAACTTCAACTAATTATGGCATCGATAAAAGTAAAGTTTCAGTCTTCCGTAATGGAGGATTGTCAAGGCACAATCTGCTATCATATCTTTCACGACAGGAAGTCGAGGAAGATCGTCAGTGACCATCATGTTTATCAGTCGGAGTGGGATGCAGATCGCTCAGCGGTGTGCATCCCCGCGCGTTGTGGCGGACGGATGCAGTATCTCCTATATGTGCGCGACAGTGTCCGGTGCGATCTGGAGCGGCTTAACAAGATTATACGTTGGCTTGAAGACAGTGGCTCCGACTACACGGCCGACGACGTCGTTGACGAATTCCGTCGCTACATGCGCGATTATTCTCTCCTGAACTACATGGAAAGCCGGATAAGTAAGCTGAAGCGGAATGGCAAGGTACGCACCTCAGAAACATACGCTGCCACACTCAACAGTTTTAGAAAATTTCTTGCGAGCCAGGTGTATAAAGACCTTTATCCTTACCGAGATGATATAATGCTTGACTGCCTGACTTCCGGCGTTATGGAGGCTTACGAAGTCTGGCATAGGAGTCGTGGGATCGCTCCAAACACCATCTCATTCTATGCCCGAATTCTACGGGCTGCCTATAACCGGGCCGTCGAAGACGGAATAATCGAAAACCGCAGTCCGTTCCGACATGTCTATACCGGTGTCGACAAGACCGTAAAGCGGGCTCTTCCGCTGGCAGTGATAAAGAAAATCCGTGCGCTCGACCTGTCGCGGATGCCGTCGCTCGACTATGCACGCGATATGTTTGTCCTCAGCTTCATGCTCCGTGGCATGAGCTTCATTGACATGGCCTATCTCAGGAAGACCGATCTCGCGAACGGTTACATCACCTATCGCCGCCGAAAGACCGGCCAGCAGCTGACCATAGCCTGGACAAAAGAAATGCAACTGATCCTTGACAAATACCCTGAAAATCAGTCGAAATATCTCCTGCCTATCATCCGCCATACCGGCACGAACGAGCGATACACCTATCGCAACGTCGGCTATAACATCAACCATAGCCTGAAAGCGATCGGCCGGATGGTAGGCCTCACCATCCCCCTGACGCTCTATGTCGCCCGCCACAGCTGGGCGTCCGCGGCCAAAGCCAAGGGAATACCTCTGAGCGTCATCAGCGAAGGAATGGGACACGATAGTGAGGCAACGACACAAATCTATCTCGCCAGCCTTGACACTTCCGCTGTCGACCGCGCCAACACCCTCATCCTAAAAGGTCTTTAAAAAAGATCTTTTCCCCACTTTAAAGAGTAGTTTCAAGTGGTTATTCATCCAAATCTCTAAGTAAGAGATAATTATTGCTTTGGCAAAAGTAGCTTTTTTTCTGCAAA
>CAMWHE010000042.1 GCA_947173955.1 uncultured Bacteroidales bacterium
CGCCGATGGTACTGCGAAAGTGGGAGAGTAGGTAACCGCCCCCTATCCAAGAGAGTCCCCCGAGGAACGACACCGTTCCCCGGGGGACTTTTGTTTTCTCAACGATATGAATGTGTGTAACCCATCCCGGGGGTGGGCGTTCGCACGACGCCGATTAAATCGGGTTAGGGTCGCTACTACTGGTCTTGCTATCGGTCATGATATCGCGTCGCCGGCGCTCAATACAGAATGTATTATCTTTATCCTCAGGCGTGCTTGCGCCTGAAGTTCACTACAATGTCGCGCCTTTCCGGCGCTTTAACTAACTTAATTTTCACGACCTTCTTTTTTACTGTGGCTCGAATTTCTAAGACATTTGAACGGAGTACCAAGATACCACTAATTCTAAAAATTTCACAATCACTTTTTTATATTAACCCGATTTGAACCTATAAATATGCTGTTACGACATCAATAAAATGTCATTAGGCCAGAATGAGACATACTTTAATGACTACTAATAGTTTGTTATTAAGCAGTACCTTTTCATATCCTTTAGCCTAAAAAAAATACAATCATTTTCTTATTTTGAATAAAAATCCACCAAAAGTGTTTGATCAAATATCTTTTGGTGGATTAGTAGCTTAAATGTCCTTATTTTTTATTGAAATCTATATCATAGATATGAAGGACCTTACCATTTGAAGAAATTGAGTAGTCTTCATATTCATAGTCACCGTCTGAATACTCAAACCTGATAGTTCTGTCGGTTGCTGTCCAGTAAAAATTCTCACTGTCTGAGTAACCCGGTTCTGACCATCGTTCTACTCCAGTGCCATTAGAATTGAATGTTAAGCTTATTGTTTCATACTGGGCAACGGCTTCCCATGTACCGATAAGCTTTGATGATGGAGAGTTGTTGTCATCATCATCGTCTTTACAGCTTGTAAAGCTAACTGCAGTTGTCAGAATCAGCGTAAGCAAAATTGCATACTTAGTAAGATTCTTTTTCATAATAATAAATGGTTTTTATTTTGCCTGTAGCCTCCCTGACAAAGCAGTATTAATATAAAACGAAAGACGTGGGAGACTGTACTTACAGCTTGTCCCACGAATTGGAGGCTCTGGCATTGCCTTTCCCTGTTGGAACAAGCAATACCAGAGGCCCACGTCAATATGATCAGTATTACGTAATTATAATGTATAATTACATAAAACAAAAATCATAACGAGTAGCATCTACTATTGCTTTATTTTTACAGGGAATGAGAAACTGCCAGATTTCCAATTCGTAAAAACGAAGTTATGAGTAAACGCCTTTAAAAAATATGTTCAGCAGTGTGCCGAACAGAGCTTCAAAATCTCTATTTTTATGCTCAGTGCAAAGTTATAAAATTATCTCATACGATAAAATAAATATTGTCTTTATTTAAAGACTGGTACTTTTGTTTGACTAATTCGTATTAACATATGATAAGCTGCTATGAGAAAGCGGCGGTGTAAGTAAATAATCTCATGTTTTTTTATTTACTTTGCATCTTATATTAGAGTCTGAGAGCAGGCTCACGCGAATGAAAAGGTGTTATTTGAATTATCTTTGCTTAGTAAATTCTCGCAAAATCTACTATAAGTCAGAAGGATAATGATAAATAGCACCTGCACTGGATGCTTTATATCTACCTCTCAGGGGGTACTATATCGCTATACGGTGTGGGTGTTCTGTCATATCTCTGACCAAGGCAATGCGAGAAGCCTACTAAGCGGATATGAAGAGTGCAGTCCCACACCTTTTTCTATATCTGATTTAATAGCTTCAATGGGATTGTGAGGCTCGTATCTTGTTTTGAAATGAAGATGCTCCTGTTGTTGCCTTTTCTGATTGTAGGCTGGTGTATAATGATAGTAATGGCTATTCCGTCTGCATATGGCGGGAATGCGGATACTGATGTGCGTTCTGTCAGAAAAAGAAAGTGCTGACGGTGTCAAGCCGTCAGCACTATGTTGTTTTTGTCTGCGATTCGCCGCATATTCATCACTGCGTATCTCATTCGGCCAAGAGCTGTATTGATGCTGACGCCGGTGGCTTCAGCTATTTCTTTAAAGCTCATGTCGCGATAGAATCTCATTTCGAGGACTTCGCGCTGAGATTTCGGGAGTGACTCCATAATGCGCCGAACGTCTGTGTGGATCTGTTCGTTGATAAGTGTGTCTTCAATGTTTTCGTCGGCAAGTTCGCGACGGTTGAAAATGTCGACGTCGTCGGTGTCGGCTGAGAAAGTGTTCTCCGACTTTTCCTGGCGGAAGTTGTCGATTACAAGGTTGTGAGCTATTCTTGAAAGCCAGGCACCGAATTTGCCTGTTTCAGTGTAGCGCCCTTGTTTGATTGTGGTAATTGCTTTGACAAAGGTTTCCTGAAAAATGTCGTCGGCGATGGCACTGTCCTTTACGATATGCTGGATGTAGTTGTAGATTCGGTCGGAGTGACGTGAAAGAAGTACGTCAAACGCTTCGTTACTACCTTTAGCATACGCAGCCACCAACTGTTCGTCGGTCAGCTGATTAAGTTTTTGCATTACTTTATTGATTTAATAGTTAGAGTAATGTAGTGCTATAGGCGTTAGTTTTGGTTAATGAAAAAAATGTGTGTAAAGTGTCGTATTATGTTTGGTCTGCAAAGATATGACGTTTTTGTCAGCTTGCAAAATGTTTCGATGATAATATTGCTTTGATTAACAAAGTTTAGCAACTTCAGGGCAATAAATCGCTAATAATTCCGATACGGTGAGCATTCCGTACGGATATCAGTATCAGCTGAACAGATGCCGGAACGCCTCCTCTACTTTGGCTACTTCGACGGTCTTGATCGTGATGCCTGAAAGGTCTATGCCCTTGAGATTGCCTTTGGGAAGAAGTATTGTGTCCATCCCGAGCTTCTGAGCTTCACGCAGCCGTTGTTCGATTCGGGTGACGGGGCGTATCTCGCCTGAGAGACCCACTTCGCCCGTCATGCAGGTGCCGCGGGGAATCGCCATGTCGACGTTGCTTGAAAGGATCGCGCTGATGACGGCGAGATCGAGTGCCGGATCATTGACTTTAAGTCCGCCTGCGATATTAAGGAACACGTCTTTCTGTATCAGCTTGAATCCTACACGCTTTTCAAGCACGGCGAGCAGCATGTTCATGCGCTTGGAATCGAATCCGGTGACTGAGCGTTGCGGTGTTCCATAGGCAGCCGAGCTGACAAGCGCCTGTACTTCGATCATGAATGGTCTGACTCCATCTATCGTGACTCCGATAGCCACGCCCGAGAGGTCTTCTTCGTTTGCCGACATCAGCATTTCTGACGGGTTGGTCACTTCGCGCAGGCCGCGCTGGCACATTTCATAGATGCCGATTTCCGATGTGCTTCCGAATCGGTTTTTTATGCTCCGCAGTATGCGGTACATATATTGACTGTCGCCTTCAAACTGCAGTACGGCGTCGACTATATGCTCAAGCACTTTCGGACCGGCAAGCGAGCCTTCCTTGGTTATGTGTCCGATAAGTATGACAGGAACTCCGCTCGTCTTTGCATACTTGAGAAGTTGCACCGCACACTCTCTGACCTGGCTTACGCTTCCGGCTGCCGAGTCGAGCATATCGCTGGCGATAGTCTGTATCGAATCGACTATCAGAAGGCCGGGCTGCACCTGCCGGATGTGGTCAAATATAGTCTCAAGCGACGTTTCGCAAACGATGTAGCACGTATCGCCCGGCCGACCTATGCGGTCGGCGCGAAGTTTGAGCTGCGTGGCGCTTTCCTCGCCCGACACGTAAAGCACTTTGCGCGATTTTATCGAGAGGATGTTCTGGAGTACCAATGTGGATTTGCCTATACCGGGCTCGCCGCCGAGGAGGACGAGAGATCCCGGTACGATACCTCCGCCGAGCACACGGTTAAGCTCTTTTGACGGAAGTGGCACGCGATCCTGCACGGATGTCTCTATCTCGCTTATCTTTTTCACTTCGCTCCGCAGATTCCCTTCCGGCGCGAGAGTCTTGGACGGCTTGGCGGCGACACGCTCTTCTACGAGGGTATTCCATTCGCCGCACGACGGGCAGCGGCCTTCCCAGCGAGGAAAGTCAGCGCCGCAGTTGCTGCAGAACCAGACCGTTTTTGTTTTTGATGTTTTTGCCATGATTCAGCGGATAGACTGTTAATGGTTATATTGCCGCCGACGGAATTCGGCTATGGTGATAGCTGTCGCTACAGAGACATTAAGAGACTCTATAGCCGGCTGTCCGGGAGGGTAGGAGGGTATGAAAAGGCGCCGGTCTATATGTCGGCTCACGGCTTCGCTGATCCCGTTGCCCTCATTGCCCATGACGACTATGCCACCGGGAGTCAGCGGGGTCTCATAGATGTCTTTGCCGTCAAGGAATGTCCCGTAGACTGCCGTTCCGCATGATGTGGCATCGGCGAGAAGCGCGGGGAGGTCTACATAATGCACGCGTACCCGAGCGATTGCGCCCATCGTGGCCTGAACTACTTTCGGATTATAGACGTCGACAGTGTCAGTCGAGCAATATACGTCACTGATCCCCATCCACGACGCTATGCGTATGATTGTGCCGAGATTGCCCGGATCCTGTATGCGGTCAAGGGCGATGGATAGTTCTGACGGCTTCGGAGCTGAAAAGTTGTTGTCCGGAATGCGGTAGACTGCTATGACGTCGGGTGGGGTAGATAGAGAGGAAATCTCTATCAGGTCGGCGCGTCGCACTTCAGTTACCGGCGCTCCCGTAGGAAGCGCTTCGGAGTGTTCTGCGAGCCAGTCTGCTGTAGTCAGAATCGTGTCAACCTCAAATGCGCCTACCGCCTCGAGAACGCACTTCGTCCCCTCGGCTGTAAACAGTCCGAGCTCGCGGCGTCCTTTGTTGGTCGATAGAGATGCGAATCTCTTGCGTTGGGCTTTGGTCAGTTCCATGCCCCAAAGTTAGCATTTTCAAACGAGAATTCCGCAGTGTCAACTACAAAATCAGCGTGCCGGAATGATTTCTATCCAGTATCCGTCGGGGTCTTCCACGAAGTAAATGCCCATGTCGGGATTCTCATAGCAGATGATGCCCATCTGTCGGTGTATCTCGTGCATGCGGTCGAAGCTCTCGCCCGGCGCGAGACGTAGTCCGAGATGCGTCTCGTTTTCCCCGAGGTCGTATTTTTCCGGATGGTCGCGCATACAGGTGATTTCAAGGCGGAAAGGCTGGTCGGGCCAGCCTACGAACGTGATCGTAAACGAATTGTCGGCGGCAACCGTCTCTTTCAGTGCCGTCATGCCGAAAGCCTTGTTGTAGAAGTCGACGGCGCGGTCGCGGTCGGCGACATTGATGTTGTAGTGGTCAAATCTGAGCTGTGGTAAGTCCATATATAAGAGTTTTATGTCTTAATAACAATCGTGGACGGCCTTCTGCTCTGCCATCGCTTTTTTTTAAGCGGTAAAATGTGTAATTTTGTGAGATAAATGAAAATGATACTATAATGGAGCGAAAATTAATACTTGTGACAAATGATGACGGAGTCTCGGCGCCCGGGTTCAGCCGCCTTGTGGAGGTTGCGTCGGAATTCGGCGATGTAGTGGGCGTGGCGCCCGCTTTCCCGCAGTCAGGTAAGTCGTCGGCAATGACAGTCAACGATGCGCTGCGCGTGGCCGAGCATCCTTCAGTGGCCGGAGCGGCGGTTTATTCGGTTACCGGTACACCGGTCGATTGCGTCAAGCTGGCGCTTCACCATATCGTGCCGCGTCGTCCCGATCTGATATTGTCCGGTATCAATCATGGCTCCAATGCCGGTGTCAACATTATATATTCCGGTACGATGGGCGCTGTGCTCGAAGGGTGCATGCAGGGCATCCCCTCGATAGGATTCTCGCTTCTGCATCATTCTATGGCGGCCGACTTCTCGGAGTGTCTTCCCTGGGTAAGACGTATTGTCAAGGGAGTTGTCGAGGGCGGACTGCCTGAAGATATCTGCCTGAATGTCAATTTCCCGGCTAAAGTCGCTATCGAGGGTGCGAAAGTGGTTCGCGCAGCCCGCAGCCACTGGAGCGAGGAGTATGCAACCTATACCGATCCCCATGGCAAGCCGTTCTATTGGCTGAGCGGGAAGCTCATCAACGAAGAGCCTGACAATGACGCTACCGATATGTACTGGCTTGACCGTAACTATGCGTCGATCGTGCCCTCCACTCCCTCGCGTGATGCCGTCGCAGCTATTGAGGATGTGAAGAAACTGCTGTCGCTGTCTTAAAAATACTTAAGAAGTAGAGACAGTTAGCTCAAAAAAGGCTACTTTTGCAAGATAGAGCCGCGCATCACGCCGACTCTTTTACCAAGATATAAGCTATAATCGTGAAAATAAAGAAATTATCAATAGTCTTAGGCTCTGCGGCTCTCGCATTCGTGGCTCTTGCCAAAGGAAATGACAATGTTGCCGAAGAAGTTGCATGGATCGTGGGCGACCAGCCGATCTATAAGTCGGAAATCGAGGAACAGTATCAGCAGATGCTCTATGAGCGTGAGCCGATCAACGGCGATCCTTATTGTGTCATTCCCGAGATGATCGCCGTGCAGAAGCTCTTCCTTCACCAGGCGGATATCGACTCCGTCGAGGTGTCAGAGCCTATGGTACAGGCAGAAATCGACAATTACATCAACTCACTGATAATGAATATCGGATCGAAGGAGAAGGTCGAGGAATATTTCCGCAAGCCGCTCCCCGAGATCCGCGAGACCCTTGCGGAATCTTCGCGCAACAACGAGCGCATACGTCAGGTGCAGCAGAGTCTGACCAAGGACGTGAAGGCCACCCCCAACGATGTGCGCCGCTATTTCGGCACGCTCGACCAGGACAGCATCCCGGCTGTGCCTCTTCAGGTCGAAGTCCAGATCATGACGCTCAATCCCGTCATTCCGCGTCAGGAGATAGAGGATGTCAAGGCCCGGCTGCGCGACTTTGCCGAGAGCGTGACCAGCGGACAGAGCTCTTTCTCGACTCTGGCTATCCTTTATTCCGAGGACAAAGGATCGTCGACCCGCGGCGGCGAGCTCGGTTTTGTAGGCCGTGCGTCGCTCGACCCTGAGTTTGCGGCTGTGGCGTTCAACCTCAATGACCCGAAGAAAGTGTCGAAAATCGTTGAGTCACAGTATGGATTCCATATCATCCAGCTCATCGAGAAGCGTGGCGACCGCGTCAACTGCCGTCATATCCTTCTGCGTCCGAAAGTGTCGGCCAACGACCTCAATCTGTCAAAGGAGCGCCTTGATTCCGTATGGAACGACATCAACGAACATAAATACACCTTTGAAGAGATCGTGCCTTACTCGCAGGACAAGGACACCCGCAACAACCGCGGCGTGATGATCAACGAGCGCACGCGCACCACCCAGTTCGAGATGGCTGACCTGCCTCAGGAAGTGGCTCTCCAGGTCAACGCCCTCGAGGTCGGCGAGATATCCAGGCCCTTCATAATGAAAGATCCCAAGCGCGACCGCGACATCGTGGCCATCGTCAAGCTGACATCGCGTACCCCTGCCCATCGTGCCAACCTTTCCGACGACTATCAGCTCATCAAGGATATGTATGAGGCAAGCCGCAAGCAGGATATCCTGAAAGACTGGGTCGAAAAGAAAATCAAGGACACCTACGTCAGAATCGAGGACGGCTGGGCCGACTGTGAGTTCAAGCATCAGGGCTGGCTTAAACTGAGAAAGTAGAGTGGACAAGACTCCCCGCCGGGCATCATCATCGCGTGGCCTGAGGCTCTTCCTTCCCGGATGCCTGCTGGCAGTGGCCGGTCTGGCTTCGCTCAGCTCGAGCGGGCAGGTCGACAGGCGCGCCGCTTCGCTGACCCCGACGGACGACAGAGAGGTAAAGGCCGTTATTCCCGACGCCGACCGCTATACGGGGCGAGTCTTCCTTGAGCGCGCCGACAAGCTGATAAAGCCGTCTACGGCCGCCGACTATCAGGTAGTCACCGGCAATGTCCTTTTCCGGCGCGCTGATATGTATATGTATTGCGACAGCGCGCATTTCTACGATGCCACCAACTCAATCGAAGCATTCGGCAACGTAAAGATGGAACAGGGCGATACCCTCTTTGTCTATGCCAACCGTCTGGTCTACACCGACTCCACAGCTCAGGCCGTGTTGTATGCCGATGATGTGGAGCGCGTTCGCCTGATCAACCGCGACGTCACCCTGTTGACCGATGAGTTCACCTATGACCTTGATATCGAGCTCGGCTATTACGAGACCGGCGGCGAGCTTATCGACGCCAGCAACCGGCTCATCTCCATCTATGGCGAATATGCTCCGTCGACCAAGGACGCCGTCTTCCGCGACGATGTTGTCCTGACAAGCCTTTCGCGCACCGACACGCTTGTAATCCGCACCGACGACCTCCGCTATAACACGCTGACCCACATCGCCGAGCTCAACGCCCCCTCTACCGTGACATCGAGCGACGGCACCATCTACACCGACCTCGGCACATACAACACCGAGACCACCATCGCCGATCTTTTCGAGCGCTCTACGGTCGTCACTTCAACCGGCCGCACGCTGACCGGCGACACAATATTCTATGACCACAACCTCGGCTACGGCATAGCCCGCGGGAACATGGTGCTGACCGATACAGTCAACAAAATGCGTCTGACAGGCGAATACGGGTTCTACAATGAGTTGACCGACAGCGCGTTTGTTACAGGCCGTGCTCTCGCTGTCGATTATTCGTCGCCCGACTCACTGTCGCTCCACGGCGATACAATCGAGGCATACCGGGTAATCACCATCACTCAGAGATACATTCCAGTCGATCTTCCTGTCGCTGAGGATCTTGCCCTTGATTCGCTGATGGCTCCCCTTGACAGCATCGCGGAGAGAGTCGATGTGGCCGAATCGGCAGTTGCATTGGAATCAGCAGATACAGTTTCGGTTGCAGAGACAGACAGTATAGCGTACATCCCCGAAACAGCTGGCATTCCCGAGCTGCCGGAGCTCCCCGATTCGGTCGGAGCTGAGATAGCCGTGGCCGAACCCTTGGCGCCCGTCGATGATTACAGGATTGAGGAGACGGCAGATACGGCGCGCTATGTGGTTGCCTACCGCAATGTCCGGTTCTTCCGTACCGACCTGCAGGGCGTATGTGACTCAATGACCTATGTGGCAAAAGATTCGCTGATCCATCTCAACCGCGACCCGATGGTATGGAGCGATACCCGGCAGATATTCGGCAACGCTATCGTAGTCCATCTCAATGACTCTACGGCCGACCGTGTGACTCTCCCCAACACAGGCTTCATGGCCGAGGAGATCGAGGCCGGATTCTACAATCAGATGTCCGGTCGCGAGATGGTAGCTACACTTGAAGCGGGCGAACTCCGTCGCCTCGATGTCTCTGGCAATGTCCTGATCACATTCTTCCCGATGAACGATGAGGATTCGACCTATACCAAAGTGGCCAATGCCGAGAGCAGTTTCCTGTCGGCCGACTTCCGCGACCGCAACATCGAGAAGCTTAAGATGTGGTCGCAGAGCACCGAGACCATTACCCCTCTATATCTGGCCAAGCGCTCGAAATTCTTTCTCCCCGGCTTCCGTTGGGAGCCCTGGCGTCGTCCGCTCGGCCATGACGACCTCTTCCGTCAGCCGGTCGACCCTGCAAAGCAGCCTGACGATTCCGACTCTTCTGACCTGTCAGACCCGTCCGACTCGTCCGATCAACCAACCGAAAATTCCCCTGAAAACATCCCCGATCATGATAACACCTCAGACAGTTGACAGTCGCGTAGCCGACCTCATGCAATTCCTTGACTCTTCAGTATGTAATCTCTGGGCGGTCGAGACTGCACGTCAGCGGCTCCTTGCCGCCGGTTTTGAAGAACTCGATATGCGCGACGCATGGTCGCTTCGCCCCGCCGGACGCTATTTCACCGTCAAAAACGGCACGGCGCTCATAGCGTTCGTTGTCGGCGCCGAGTTCGCTCCTGAAAAAGGATGTCACATCATCGCCGCCCATTCCGACTCTCCCGGCTTCCGTATCAAGCCAGCTCCCGAGATGCTTGCTGATGGCCGCATTCTCAAGCTTAACACCGAGGTCTATGGCGGACCGATCCTCTATACCTGGTTTGACCGTCCCCTGTCTGTCGCCGGCCGCCTGATCCTCCGCACCGACGACCCTCTCCGCCCCCTCTCGCGCCTTGTCCGCATAGACCGTCCCGTCCTGACCATCCCGCATCTGGCCATCCACTATAACCGCTCTGTCAACGAGGGCAATCCCCTTTCCCGTCAGAAGGATATGCTCCCGATCCTTGCTCAGCTTGACGAGACCGTCAGCCATCGCGACTATGTCCTGCGCCTTGTGGCCCGTGAGGCCGGCGTGGCTCCGGAAGAGATCCTTGACTGCGACCTGCTCCTCTATGACACGACACCGGCTTGCCGTGTGGGGGTTGACGGTGAGTTCATCACCTCCGGCCGCATTGACGACCTTGAGATGGTTCACGCCGGACTGACCGCACTCATCGAGACCGCCTCCCGTCCGTCGGCCGTGACCCGCGTTCTCGCCGTCTTCGACAATGAGGAGACCGGAAGCGCCACAAAGCAGGGCGCCGGCTCGCCGCTGCTCTACAACATCCTGCGCCGCATCAACGCCTCACAGGGTGGCGACGACGAGTCATTCATCCGTGGCGTAGCTTCGTCGTTCATGGTGTCGGCCGACAATGCCCACGCCACGCATCCCAACTATCCCGAGAAACAGGATCCAACCAATCACCCCACGCTCGGAGGCGGACCTGTCATCAAGATCAACGCAAACTGCAAATATATGACCGATGGCGATGGAGCGGCCGTGTTCCGCGCCGTCTGCGATCGTGCCGGAGTGCCGTGCCAGTACTTTGTCAACCATAGCGACGTGGCCGGTGGATCGACGCTCGGCAATATTCTGACCGGACAGCTCGAACTGCGCGGTGTCGATATGGGAGCCCCCCAGCTTGCCATGCACTCTGTCCGCGAGACAGCCGCCGCCGTCGATGTCGCCTATACCATCGCCGCCTTCTCCGAATTCTTCTCCCTCTGAATTGAACGCGCCCTCCGGGCGCTTGCGTATAGTAGCGTCCGTAGGCCGCCGATTAAAATGAGTATTGCCCGCCCGCACTCATGGCTGAAAGCCATACAAATATGGATAGCCGGGTACATGGAGCGCAGCGACATGTGCCCGGTAGATAACGGGTACGGAAAATGTCTGAAAGACATCTCGTTACAAGGTGTCTTAACAGACACGCTCCGAGTCTATCTCCCTCTTCCGGAGACACCTTGCGATGTCCCCGGCTATCCAAATCCATGGCTTCCAGCCATGAGCATCAGTCATGTCGATATGATATAGACGCGTCCAGCTGAGGCCGCCGATTAAAATGAGTATTGCCCGCCCGCACTCATGGCTGAAAGCCATACAAATATGGATAGCCGGGTACATGGAGCGCAGCGACATGTGCCCGGTAGATAACGGGTACGGAAAATGTCTGAAAGACATCTCGTTACAAGGTGTCTTAACAGACACTCCGAGAGTCTGTCCTCTTATTCCGGAGACACCTTGCGGTGTCCCCGGCTATCCAAATCCATGGCTTCCAGCCATGAACACCTGTCAGGTCGATATAATATAGAAGCGTCCAGCTGAGCCCGCCGATTAAAATGAGTATGCCCGCCCACGCGTTGCGCGTGCGATAGATGTGACACAGAAATTTTTAACATTAACTGCTTGCAAATTACTCTGAAAATGTCTTAATTTGCAGACGCAAACCATGTATACTGACCCTTATAATCTAAACTAATCTAAATTACCCTGACATTTTGATACCAGTCTTCCCGATAGCATCCGGTCGCGATCGCGGCGATGATTATGCGGAGGCATCCTTGTATAGATACCTTAAATTATTAAAATACAATTAATAACCAATCAATAAACTCTATGAAAAAAATTCAGATTAAGCTTTGCCTTGCGCTGGCTTTGCCCTTTTTGCCGCTCGCGGCAAAAGCAGCCGTGCCGTCTTACGACGCCGCAGCTGCTAAGGCTAATGCAAAGGCCGACTTCGCCAACTGGATGAAGTATCTGCCCGACGACGTATTCGTCGCCCACGTGTCTATCCCCGGTACTCACGACACTGCTACAGCCGAAGGCTGGAAAACATCTACAGGCTCATCAATGTCCACTACTCAGGAGAAGACCATCGACGAGCAGCTTGCCGGCGGTATCCGCGCTTTCGATTTCCGACCCGGTATGGTGAGCGGTGAGCTTTGGTGTAACCACGGTGCTGACCAGACTTCCCTTAAACTTGCCGATGCATTTAGAAAACTTAAGAATTATCTTAATGCCCATCCGAGCGAGTTCTTTGTAATGCACGTCTTCCGTGGCAATATATATAGAACCGGTGAGGGTGATAGTTTTCTACTGGGTTTAGGCAAGATAAAGAACGATGCAACCTCCCAAGCACAATATGATAAACTCTTTGATGATATGTTTAATAAGGGAGAGTTTGTTGATATGTTCATTGATTATTCTCCCTACCTCAAGGTGAAAGATGTTCGCGGAAAAATAATTGTATTCCGTCGCGACCGTATCGATTTCGCCCATATCCATAAAGCCGGTAATCTTAATAACTGGCCCGGTGAGGCTGATGCGTGGACAGCCGACCATAAAGTGTCAGTTGTGCTTGACTCAGACCCTTCAGTCAAAGGTGTTATGCGTGTTACTGACGTTTCTTCGCCTGACAATGATACTCAGCTTCAGACAGAGCTTAATTCTATCAAGGGCCTCTTCGAATGGCAGTGCAATCAGACTCTCCCCAACGATGCCAAGCGTAACGGCTCTTACAAGCCAGACTGGTCTATGATTTTTACCTCGGGTGCCTTAAATGGAGAAAACACTGACGGCTATAAGAAAAATGCCGCTCAGACCAACCCGTATTTTACCGGTCTGATTAAAAACGCTACAAAGAAAGGCCCGACCGGTATCGTGCTTTCCGACTGGGTTTTGACTAATAACTATAATGCCCAGGGCGTAGAGTTAATTCCTACCATTATTGAGAATAATTTTGACTATATTTCAGATTATATTCTTGACGACCAGTTGTTTGCTGATTCTGGTGTTGAATACGAAAATATATGGGATGACAGCAAATGGTACTTTATGCGTAATGTCGGTACTGGCGACTTCCTGTCGGCCGGCGAATGGTGGGGCACTCACTCTACAACCGGTGCACACGGTATAAAAGTAAGACCGAAAATTGATAAGAAATCCGGTAAGTATACGCTTATGACCACATTGAATACAGGTGGTGGTTTCGGTTATAACTGGTATGTGGATAATACCGATAATAATGCAGAGTTCGATGTAAAGCCTGTAGGAGATGGTAAATATATATTTTCAGGTATATTAGAAAAAGAATATTCTCCAGATGATAAAAGGCCGTTATATCAGACGATTACTGTAGGCGATCTTTGGGGCGAATTTGCCTACGATGGTACAACCCACAATGTAGTTGGTACAGAATCATTAGATGAATCAGACCCCTACCAGCAGTGGGAGCTGATTTCTGTTGATGACTACCTGGAGCAGCAACTGAAATCAGCTCGCCGAGATAAAGGTTCTGATGTATCGTTCCTTATTACAGGTGGCCGCTTCTTTGGCAATGATACTGAAATCAGCTCTTGGAACTTCAGTTCGTCAAAAGCCATTAAAGATAACCCCGGTATGGGAGCCAACGACAGCCGTCGTCTGTTACGTCTATACAATTTAAAGAAAAGTGGATGGAGTAGTTGGGATGCCTCATGGACTCTTACGAAGGACATCTCCAATCTTCCCAAAGGCTTATATACTCTACGCTGGAAAGGGTATCACTCTATTACTGACCATACGATGACTGTCACTATTGATGGCATCAGTAACGATGTGACAAGCCAGTTGCAGAGGGGCTCATATGGAATCGATAACTCGACGAGCTTGAGCATGGATATGGAAAAAATCGGAGGTGAAATGAAAGAAGATAAGTACACATGTAAAATTGAAAATTTCAAGGTTACAAAAGGTACAATCAATATCAAAGTTACTTCCAAGACACATTCCTCGGCAACTATGCTCCTCCTCGACGACTTTGAATTGATCTATTACGGACCTATCTATCCGATTCTTGACCGTGCGATTGAGGATGCCAAGCGCCGTCTTGGGTCAACTCCCGATTGGCTCGCTACTTACGAGACCAATATGAACAATCTGAAATACGATCAGGCTGACGAGGGCGCAGCTCCCGCTTTGGAGATCTATCAGAAGATGCGCGAGCTGACTTTGGCTCAGACCCCCGACGACACCAAGCATCAGGACTACACCAACGCATTCATCAATGCAGGCTTCGAGACCGGCACACTGATGGGTTGGGAAACTTCCTATACCGGCGAAGACCATGACACAGGCGTCAAGCCCAACGAGGGTGTGTATGTAACTCAAGGCGGCCAGAACCAGTTCCTCTTCAACTGCTGGCAGCAAGACCCGAACCCCGACAACCGCGGTCGCGGCGTAATCCTCTCGCAGACCATCCCCGGACTCCCCGCCGGCCACTATATGGTGACCGCCCAGGCTGCCAACGATGATGGCGACTGCCTGTATATCGAAGTCAACGGTCAGCGCTCGGAGGCTCTTGTAGTGGAAGGTGCTGAGAATGTTTCCAAGCTTATCAGCTTCGAGTTTGAGGTGGCTGAGAACACCGAAGCAGTTACTATCTCATTCATGGGCGGTAACTCCGACGGTTCGTTTGACGACTATGGCGGCAACTGGTATAAGGTTGACGACATCCATCTCTATCGCGCCGGTTCGGCTGACTTCTGCGTGTTCTATCGCCGCCTGCTCGCCGCCATGCAGCGCGTCGAGGTGATTGCAGCCAAGACCCTTCCTCAGTACTATCAGGACAAGTGGGACAATGAAGAGTATCACAACAAGATAGCCGAACTCATCCAGAATCACCTCGACAGCGACCACAATGAGGGAGACCTCAACGGCAGTAACGGTCTCGCAGAGCGCACGGAGCTCTTCAACCACTTCAGCGCCGTAGTACTTTCGCAGGCAGAGACCAAGGCCAACATGAGCGGCGCCATCCGCAATAACAGCTTCGAGCTCGGCGACCTCTCCTACTGGACCACCAAGGCTTCGCCTATCGCTATGGCCAACGTAACCGACAGCAAGGAAGATGTCTACAATATCTCAGGCCGCGACGAGAAGTACATCTACTTCGCTGACCTTCATGACTATGAGGACTACAACGGCGAGGCTTACCCGATTTACCAGACTATCACCGGTCTGCCCAAAGGCCAGTACCGTCTGAGTGTATCGGTAGCTTCTACCAATGGTAATACCTTCTACCTCGCAGCCAATGGCGTATCGAAGAAAATCACCGCTACCGGCTCCGACGCTTTCCAGAAGGAGGAAGTGGAATTTGAAATCACTGCCGATGGTTCCGACCTCACTCTCGGTCTCTATCCCTCGGCTGACGGCAACTTCACATCGCAGGAAGCTAACGCTGAAGTGAAAGGCCCCTGGTTTGCAGTCGACAACTTTGAGCTCTGGCTAATCGGCCGTCAGGTATCGATCGACTGGACTATGGAGACTCCGACCCACGGCACTATCATACTGCCGTTCGCTGTCAGCGCCGACGAACTCACAGAAAAAGGTCTCAAGGTCTACAGCGTTACAGCTCACGTAGAGTCTACTGCCGAAGGTGCTACCCACCATATCCTCCAGTACACCGAGCAACCCTATATCGCCGCACATACTCCTTATGTAGTACAGACTGCCGAGGCTGCCGCTGCCAAGATTCAGGCTCAGGCTGTCAAGGCTTCAGGCAAGCGCAAGGCTGAGGCTGCTTCCGGCAAAGTCTACACCTTCGAAGGCTTCACACAGAACGAGAAGATGACCTATACCGACACATACACCAACGGCAACCTGACCGGTACGCTCGTAGAAGCCGGTGTGACGGATTATCAGTATCACCTCCAGAACTACGAAGACAATGTAGGCTTCGTACGCCATGAAGAGAGTGAGGTAGAACACGAGACAGTCGCTCCCTACCACGCCTATATCACTCTCCCGAAGGAATCGCAGGGCGATGTAAACATCCACGGCCTCTATTTCGAGGAACCCACTCTGCCGCTCGACTGGTATATGGAAGGCGAATACTACGGCACAATCATCCTCCCCTTCGAGGCTGAAATTCCCGCTGACCTGGATGCCTACACCGTTACCGGCATCGGTGAAAAGACAGAGATGCCCCGTAAGGATATGGCCGGCGTATTCTATCATCTGCTTACTATCGTGCCTGTAGAGGATGGTAAGTTTGCGGCAAATGTTCCCTACCTTGTAATCAACAAGTCTGTGAATGCTACTGAGGAGGTTGAGGGTCCCATAAATCTTCCTGCATTAAGAGCCGGTGTCCGCACACTTGCAGACGAAGATGCAGAGCCCACAGCGACCTTCAAGGGCCAGGCCACAAATACTACCGAATCAAATAAGGTCGGTCTCCTGACAGGTGTTCACGTAGATAAGGCAGTTTCGGAAGATGATAAACTCCATTTGATCGGAGAGGCAGATAAGAAAGGCGCATTCGTGACAAACGTAGGTGTAGGCGCAACCCAGATTGATGCTCACCACGCTTATATCGCAGCTGCCGACCTCCCCGCCGACCACGGTGAGCTCCTCCTGCTTGCAGAGCCTCAGGCTGATGATGAGAATACCGGTATCGACGAGATCCTGGCCGGCGACGTCAACGTGGATGTCTACAACATCCAGGGCATCCTGCTCAAGGCTGATGTGAAGGCTGCCGAAGCTCTCCGCGAGCTCGCTCCCGGTGTCTACATCCTCCACGGTGGCGACAAGACCATCAAAGTCATCAAATAAGTCAGATTGACATATCCATCCTTAGAGCCTCGGGATCTTCCCCCGAGGCTCTTTATTTTCCCTGTTACCCGGCTGATTACCGTTGGTGAGTCGTATCTCCCGCGATTCTGGAGCGTAGCCACCGCGTGAGCGCGTGGCATCATAATAGCGTGGTGGTTGAGCCGTAGGCGAAACCCCACGATAACAGCCCCCTTTACCCTCTGCACCCGCAGAGCGGGTGCAAGCAGTTTGACAGCGTAGTCGTCCATCTCATGACGGGGGCGCTCGCGGAGCACCAAATTATCGTAGCCGGTCATGGCTGAAAGCCATGTCTAAATGGATAGCCGGGTACATGGAGCGGAGCGACATGTGCCCGGTACGTAGCGGATACGGAAGATGTATGAAAGACATCTTGTTACGAGGTGTCTTAACAGACACTCTGAGAGTCTGTTCCTCTCTCCCGGAGACACCATGCTGTGTCCCCGGCTATCTAAATCCATGGCTTCCAGCCATGAACACCTGTCCGGCAGGACGCTACTATAAGCCAGCGCATTGCCGGTTTTTTACATCGGCTCTATTTCCTCTCAGAGTGATAGAAAAAAGAGCGCATCAGATAGCTGACGCGCTCTTTTGGTTATTATGTACGTTGGGGTTTATTCGAACTCGATGATGGGCTCTTCGGTGTAGACGATATCGCCGGGTTCAACGAATACCTGCTTGATGGTCAGATCTTTTTCTGCCTCTACATCGTTTTCCATCTTCATGGCTTCGTAGACGAACATGATTTCGCCTTTCTTGACCTTATCGCCGGGCTTGACGTTGACGGAAATGATCTTGCCACCCATCGGAGCTGAGAACACTTCGCCGGTGATGCTTGCAAACTTGGCTTTGCGGGCTGCTTCTTCGGCAGCCTTCGCTGCTGCTATGGCTGCAGCCTTGGCAGCGTGAACCTCTTCGCGGCGGCGACGGAGGAACGGGTTGGCCACATTGGGGAGCAGTTCGAGCAGGAGCTCTTCTTCGCGGTTGACGGCGAGGGGCGTGTTGCCGAATTCGGGCAGTTTGGGATTCTCCGGTTTTTTGTAGGTGGTTACGTCGTAGTCCTTTTCTTCAGGGCTGCCGGTGATCTTCTCGCGGAATGCGGGGTCGATGGCGACAGGTGTCTTGCCATATTCGCCCTTGACGAGAGAGATGAACTCATTGCTCTTGGTGGTATAGTCGGGATTGCCTTTGCGGCGGTCGATGGCGAGGTTGACAGCCTGAGAGCCTACGATCTGGCTTGTGGGGGTAACGAGGGGAATCAGGCCGGCGTCGCGGCGCACCTTGGGAATGAGATGCATGGCGTCGTCGAGGAGATCTTCGGCTTTGAGGGCCTTGAGCTGGGCGACCATGTTGGAATACATACCGCCGGGTACCTCTGCATTCTTGACGAGTTCGTTGGGCTTAGGGAAGTTGAAGTAGGCCTCGATAGCATGGCAGGCCTCGAGCATCCCTTCCTCGTCGCCTGCGCGTCCGCACTCGATAGCGCGGTCGAACTGAGCGTCGATTTCTGCGGGAAGCTTGTCGGTCAGCGGATTGAAGTCGTTGGGGAATGACTTGGCTGCGAGGTCGAAGTCTTTGAGTGACTTTCTGACTTCCTTAAGCTGAGTGCGGATCTCGCTGACAGCCTCCATGTTGGCTTCCAGTTCTACGCCGAGCTTCTGGCAGAAGATGTAGATGAGCTCGATGGCGGGAGCGGCCGAGCCACCGCCGAAGTACCAGATGTTGGTGTCGAGTATGTCGACACCGTTCATGATGGCCATGACGGCTGAAGCGAGACCATAGCCCGGGGTGCAGTGGGTATGGAAGTCGACAGGCACGCTGACATTCTGTTTGAGTTTGCTGATTATAGAGGCGGCACGCAGGGGATTGACCAGACCGGCCATGTCCTTGAGGGTGATGATCTTGGCGCCGAGACGCTCCATCTCGCGGGCTTTCTCTACGAAATATTCGTCAGTGAAGATCTTTTCGGGAGCTTCTTCCTTTTTGCCGAAGAGGCGGCCGAAGAATCCCTGTTTCTTGGGCTCGAATTTGGGGTCGACGGTGTAGCATACGGCGCCGTCGGCTATGCCGCCGAGGTCGTTGATGAGCTTGATCGACTCCTTGACATTGTTGATGTCGTTGAGCGCGTCGAAGATACGCATAACGTTTAGACCGTTCTTGATAGCCTCGGCATAGAAGCCCTCGAGCACGTCGGTGGGGTAGGGTTTGTAGCCGAAGAGGTTGCGGCCGCGCGAGAGTGCCGAAAGGAGCGATTTGCCCTTCATTACGGCGCTGACGCTGCGAAGACGGTTCCAGGGTGACTCATCAAGATAGCGCATCACTGAGTCAGGGACTGCGCCGCCCCATACTTCCATAATATAGAAACCGGCCTTTTCGTAGTAAGGGAGCAGCAAGTCGATGTCTTTCTGAGGCATACGGGTCGCAAAAAGTGACTGCTGGCCATCACGGAGGGTGAGGTCTCTGATCTGTAGCTTTTTTGTTGCCATAATTTTTTCTTAATAGATTATTCCGGTGCAAAGATAGCGATAATATTGAACATTAAAGAAATTTTTCCATATTTTCTTGTAGCCCGGCGCATGTCAAAAAAAAGTGGGAATTACGTTTTTATTTTTAGTGAAAAAAGTTGCACTAATAGAGATTATAGTCTAAATTCGCATCAGCAAACAAACCACAGCATTTATATGATTTTCAATTTCAGAATTGTTTCTGACGAAGTAGATAATTTTCGTCGCGAAATCCAGATTGATGCCGACATGACATTCTTGGATTTGAAAAATATTATATGTGAAAGTGTCGGCTTCGACAAAAATCAGATGTCATCATTCTTCCTGTGTGACTCCAATTGGGAGAAGGAGCAGGAGATCACGATGGAGGACATGGGCTCTGACTCCGATCAGGATGTCTACCTGATGGAAGACACTATCCTTTCTGACTTCATCGAGGACGAGGGTCAGCGCATGATCTTCACGTTCGACTATATGACCGACCGCTCATTCTTCATCGAGATGCGCGAGATGGTGACCGGCAAGACGCTCAAGGATCCGCTCTGCACGCTCGCCAAGGGCAATCCGCCGTCGCAGACTGTAGATTTCGACGCGTTTGACGCCGCTGTCGATGCGAAGGCCGCCGCTGCGGGAGCTCTGGATATGGATGAGGACTTCTATGGCTCGGACGGATTTAACGAAGACGAGTTTGAAGGTTTCGACGAAATGAATTTCGACGAGTAGTCAAAGGACTGCACGCTACAAATTAAAGGCTGCACTTACCGGCGTATGTGTCGGGCGTGCAGCCTTTCCCTGTTTATTATGAGCTGAAAGTGATTGCTTATTCGGGCGCATAGTAAAAAGGCTGTGTTTAGGCGTAAAGATTGCATAGTCTGAAAATG
>CAMWHE010000043.1 GCA_947173955.1 uncultured Bacteroidales bacterium
TTTCTCTTAAAGTCTATGATACGGTATCTGCGTTTGTGTCCACCACCAAGGTAGCGGGTGGTGAGATGACCTTCGGCGTTGCGGCCGCCGGTGCTTTTTTTACCGACTGTAAGAGATTTTTCTGGCGTGGTAGCAGTGATCGTACCTTTGAATACGCCAATAACTTTGTGTCTCTGCCCCGGTGTTGTGGGCTTGAATTTTCTTACTGCCATTTTAATTATATGTTGCTATAGAGGTCGATTGTCTGGCCTTCGCCGATGGTGATGAAGGCTTTTTTGTAACCGGCGGTCTTGCCGCGGAGCAGGCCGCTCTTGGTGTAACGTGACTTGTTTTTGCCGCGGACGACTGCGGTGTTGACGCTCACTACTTTGACGCCGTAAAGCTTTTCTACGAGATCTTTGATCTGGTATTTGTTGGCTTCTTCAGACACGCGGAAGGTGTAGCGGTTGAGCTTGTCTGTAAGCTTTGTGGCTTTTTCTGTAACGATGGGTTGGATTGTGAGTTCCATTGTCAGTTTCCTCCTGGTGTTTAAAGTTTGTTAATGACGTCAAGGCCGCTCTCTGTCAGGAGAAGGGCTTTGTTGTTGAGTACTGCATAGGTGTTGATGTCGGACGCTGTCATTACTGCAGTGTTCGGCACGTTACGGGAAGACAAATATACGTTTTTATCTACAGATGCTAAAACGAAGAGGGTCTTGAGGCCTTCGACTTTAAGATTTTTAGCAATATTTACGAAATTTTTAGTCTTCGGTGCTTCGAGTGTGAAGTCTTCGACGATGATGAGCTGGTTGTCGAGGACTTTCTGTGAGAGGGCTGAGCGGCGTGCGAGCTGCTTGAGTTTCTTATTCAACTTGAAGCGGTAGTCGCGGGGACGGGGACCGAATACGCGGCCGCCGCCTACGAGTACGGGTGAGTTGATGTCACCGATACGGCTGCCGCCTCCGCCTTTCTGTTTGTGGAGTTTGCGGGTTGAGCCTGACACTTCGCTGCGCTCTTTTGATTTGTGTGTGCCCTGACGCTGGTTGGCAAGGTATTGTTTTACGTCGAGATAAATGGCATGCTCGTTGGGCTCGATGGCAAATACCTCATCGTTCAGGATGGCTTTGCGGCCTGTGTCTTCTCCTTTTATGTTATAGATAGCGAGTTCCATTATTTCTCAATTAATACGATTGAACCTTTACATCCGGGTATTGAACCCTTAATCATCATCACGTTGTGTTCGGGGATAACTTTCACGACCTTGAGGTTTTGGACGGTAACGCGTTCGTTGCCGGTCTGACCTGCCATGCGCATGCCTTTGAATACTTTCGCGGGATATGAGCAGGCGCCTACTGAACCGGGGGCGCGGAGGCGGTTGTGCTGGCCGTGTGTGGCCTGGCCTACGCCGCCGAATCCGTGGCGTTTTACGACGCCCTGGTAGCCTTTACCTTTGCTGGTGCCGACGATGTCGACGAAGTCGTTGTCGTTGAAGAGTTCGACGGTGAGGGTGTCACCGAGTTTGTACTCTCCTTCAAATCCTTGGAACTCGGCCAAGTGGCGCTTGGGGGTGACTCCGGCTTTCTTGAAGTGGCCGAGCTCGGGCTGTGTCAGGTGCTTTTCTTTCTGCTCCTGGAAGCCGAGCTGGAGGGCTTCGTAGCCGTCGTTTTCGACGGTCTTAACCTGAGTAACTACACAAGGACCTACTTCGATAACAGTGCACGGTATGTTTTTACCGTCGGCACTGAAAACGGATGTCATTCCGATTTTCTTTCCTAATAATCCTGGCATTTCTCTGTTAATTTAAAGAGTTGTTTGTTGATGCTTGTTGATTGGTTGATTTCTTACTCTGATCGCTTGAAATCAGACTTTGATTTCTACTTCGACGCCGCTGGGGAGTTCGAGCTTCATGAGGGCGTCTACGGTCTTGGTGGTGGAGTTGTAGATGTCGATGAGGCGTTTGTAGCTTGAGAGCTGGAACTGCTCGCGCGATTTTTTGTTGACGAATGTAGAACGGTTGACTGTGAAGATGCGCTTGTGGGTGGGCAGGGGTATGGGACCGCTGATGACTGCGCCGGTAGCCTTCACTGTCTTTACGATTTTCTCAGCCGATTTGTCGACTAAGTTGTGGTCGTAAGATTTGAGTTTGATGCGAATTTTTTGGCTCATATTGAGATTGTTGAATAAGAAATTACTTTAAGAGGTCTACGCGGCCCTGGCTTTCGGTCAGTACGTTTTTGGCGATCGAGGAGCTGACTTCCGCATAGTGTGAGAATGACATTGTGGAAGTGGCGCGGCCTGAGGTGATGGTGCGCAGGGCGGTGACGTAGCCGAACATCTCGGCGAGGGGTGCTTTGGCTTTGACTACGCGTGCGCCGCTGCGGCTTGTCTCCATGCCTTCGACTTGTCCGCGACGTTTATTGAGGTCGCCGATTACGTCGCCCATGCTTTCTTCGGGGGTGACGACTTCGATCTTCATGATGGGCTCCATCAGGACGGGACCGGCTTTTTCGGATGCTTTCTTGAATGCCTGGATGGCGCAGAGTTCGAATGAGAGCTGGTCGGAGTCGACGGGGTGGAAGGAGCCGTCGAGGACGGTGACTTTGAGCTGTTCTACGGGGTAGCCGCCGAGGACGCCGTTCTTCATGGCTGTCTGGAAGCCTTTCTGGATGGAGGGGATGAATTCTTTGGGGATGTTGCCGCCCTTGACTTCGTCGACGAACTGGAGGCTGCCTTCGAAGCCTTCGTCGACGGGTTCTACGCGTACGATGATGTCGGCGAATTTACCGCGGCCACCGGTCTGTTTCTTGAAGACTTCGCGGAGCTCAACGGGTTTGGTGATGGCTTCTTTGTATGTTACCTGGGGACGTCCCTGGTTGCATTCTACCTTGAATTCGCGGCGGAGACGGTCGATGATGATGTCGAGGTGGAGTTCGCCCATGCCTGAGATGACGGTCTGGCCGGTCTCTTCGTTGGTCTCGACGCGGAAGGTGGGGTCTTCTTCGGCGAGTTTCTGGAGGCCGACGCCGAGTTTGTCGAGGTCTTTCTGTGTCTTGGGCTCTACGGCGATGCCGATCACGGGATCGGGGAATTCCATTGCTTCGAGGACGATGGGATGGTTTTCATCGCAGAGGGTGTCGCCGGTGCGGATGTCCTTGAAGCCTACGCCTGCGCCTATGTCGCCGCAGCCGATCTTCTCCATGGGGTTCTGCTTGTTGGAGTGCATCTGGAAGAGGCGTGAGACGCGTTCTTTCTTGTCGGAGCGGGCGTTGAGGATGTATGATCCTGCCACTACGTCGCCGGAGTAGACGCGGAAGAATGTCAGACGGCCTACATAGGGGTCGGTGGCGATCTTGAATGCGAGGGCGCACATGGGGGCGTCGCTGGAGGGCTCGCGTGTCTCGATGGTGTCGGGGTCGCCTACGGCGTGGCCTTCTACGGCGCCTGCGTCGAGGGGGCTGGGGAGGTATGCGCAGACTGCGTCAAGGAGGCACTGTACGCCTTTGTTCTTGAATGAGCTGCCGCAGATCATGGGCACGAGGTCCATGGCGAGGGTGGCTTTGCGCAGGGCGCGCTTGATCTCGTCCTCGGTGATGGTGGCGGGGTCGTCGAAGTATTTTGCCATGAGGTCGTCGTCGTATTCGGCGATTTTCTCGAGCATTTTGTCGCGGTATTCTTCGGCTTCGGCGAGGAGGTTGGCGGGGATTTCTTCGACTGAGTAGTCGGCGCCCATTGTCTCGTCATGCCAGAAGATGGCTTTCATGGTGATGAGGTCGACGACGCCTTTGAATGTCTCTTCTGCTCCGATGGGGATCTGGATGGGACAGGGGTTGGCGCCGAGGACTTCCTTGAGCTGGCGTACTACTTCGAAGAAGTTTGCGCCGGAGCGGTCCATTTTGTTGACGTAGCCGATACGGGGGACGTTGTATTTGTCGGCCTGGCGCCATACGGTCTCTGACTGGGGCTCTACGCCGCCTACTGCGCAGAATGTGGCGACAGCGCCGTCAAGGATACGGAGCGAGCGCTCTACTTCGACGGTGAAGTCGACGTGTCCCGGGGTGTCGATGAGGTTGATTTTGTATTTCTCGTCGTTATATTTCCAGAATGTGGTTGTAGCGGCGGAGGTGATTGTTATACCGCGTTCCTGCTCCTGCTCCATCCAGTCCATGGTGGCTGCGCCGTCGTGTACCTCGCCGATCTTGTGGGTGAGGCCGGTGTAGAAGAGGATGCGCTCGGAGGTTGTGGTCTTACCGGCGTCGATGTGGGCCATGATGCCGATATTGCGCGTATATTTAAGATGTTCGTCTGTTTTTGCCATTGTTGAAGTGTGATATCAAGATTAGAAACGGAAGTGAGCGAAGGCGCGGTTGGCTTCGGCCATTTTGTGCATATCTTCTTTACGCTTGAAGGCGCCGCCCTGGTCGTTGAATGCGTCGACGATCTCGGCTGCGAGCTTCTCGCTCATTGTCTTGCCGCCGCGCTTGCGGGCGTAGAGAATAAGGTTTTTCATTGATATTGACTCCTTGCGGTCGGGACGGATCTCGGTGGGAACCTGGAATGTGGCGCCACCTACGCGGCGTGATTTTACTTCGACCTGGGGAGTGATGTTCTCGAGGGCTTTCTTCCAGATCTCGAGGGCGGTCTTCTCTTCGTTGGGCAGTTTGGCTTTCGCAGCTTCAAGTGCCGAATAGAAAATGGTGTAAGCAGTGTTCTTTTTGCCATCGTACATGAGGTGATTGACAAATTTTGACACTTTTACGTCATGAAAGACGGGATCGGGCAATACGACCCGCTTCTTTGGTTTGGCTTTTCTCATCGTGAGTTTCAGTTGTGTTTTTGACTTGCTTGGCTGGTGTCCTGCTTCAATCCGTGGCTCTCTTGCCGGGATTTACTCAACCGTTGGCAGCTCAACGTGTTTCAAAAACGAGTTTTAAAAACTTTGTTGTTGATAATGTTTTTCTCGTGGTGCGTTCAGTGACTTCACCCTCTGTCGGCCTGCGACAGGGGATTACTTCTTGGCTGCACCGGCCTTGGGACGCTTGGCTCCGTATTTGGAGCGACGCTGTGTGCGGTCCTTGACTCCGCTTGTGTCGAGTGTACCGCGTACGATGTGATAACGCACACCGGGAAGGTCCTTTACACGTCCGCCGCGCACGAGCACGATCGAGTGCTCCTGAAGGTTGTGGCCTTCGCCGGGGATGTAGGAGTTGACTTCCTTACCGTTGGTTAATCTCACACGGGCTACTTTACGCATAGCCGAGTTAGGCTTTTTGGGGGTGGTGGTGTAAACGCGCACGCAGACACCGCGACGCTGGGGGCAGCTGTCGAGGGCGGGCGATTTACTCTTATCCTCGAGAGCCGTACGTCCTTTTCTTACTAATTGCTGAATAGTTGGCATCTTAGTTTTTAAGTTTTGTTACTAATTGTTTATTTCTTTACTTTTCTGTAATTTCTCTTTCTCTTTCATACACACTTCGCGCACCACTTAACAATCTATCCCCTAAAGAGTTAGATGCGTCGTGGCACACTGATGCTTTTAAATCGTTGCAAAATTACAACTTAATTTTCTAATATCCAAATATTTCGGTGACAGTTTTTTTAAGGGGAGGAGTCGGACGGGTCTGGATGGCGGGGCCCCGGTGGAGCGAAGGCTGACGGGGCGGGGATTGCTCGCACACGCGCTGCGCGTGCGACGGGGAGAGAATCGGCTCGATCGTGGGGGGCTCAACCGCCACGCTACTATGCTGCCACGCGCTCCCGCGCGTGGCCTGCCGGCAATCCCCGGTCGTAGAGAGAGGGCACCCGCAGCAGCGGGTGTGAGCAATCCCCTATCGGCTTTATTCGGCGTACCAAAAAGGCACGCCAACAGATAGATCAATCAATACCGGGCACATCTCGCTGCGCTCGATGTACCCGGCTACTGTAATTCGGCGCTCTCTTCGGAGCGCCACGGAGCGGATAGGAGATCCACGCTGATAGGGGTTGCTCGCACACGCGCTGCGCGTGCGGTGGGGAAAATTCTGCCTGATCGTGGGGTTTCGCCCCCGAGGGGCTCAACCGCCACGCTACTATGCTGCCACGCGCTCCCGCGCGTGGCTTGCCGGCAATCCCCGGCCGTAGAGAGGGCACCCGCAGCAGCGGGTGTGGGCAATCCCCTATCGGGTTTATTCGGCGCTCTCTTCGGAGCGCCACGGAGCGCCACGGACAAGTCCGACCCGGACGAATCTGCTGAGCTCCCGTGGCGGAAAAAATGTGGGCGGGGGATTGCCGCTTTCGGCGGCTTTTGCTATTTTTGCCGAAATGAAACTTTGACTACCTGCATCATGGAACTACCCTACATCACTCTGCGCGACTCCGAGGAGACGCGCCTCAATCTGCTGCCGATGACTTTCACGCGCCCTGTCCCGGAGATCCGTCTGGGCATCCTGACTCTGAGCGAGAAGTGGGCGCGCCTGCTCCCGGGACACTATTCATGGGCTACGGCGGGCTATCTGGCCGAGAAATATCCGGCGGGGGCCGCGCCGTCGAAGTATGTGATCGACTCTGACATCATCCCCACGCCGGGGGTGGTGGCCGACATCCTGCGCGGGGTGGCTCCGCAGGCTGACCGTATCGCGTCGCTCTACGACATCTTCCTCAAGAACGGCGAGGCTATCGAGGCTGACTTCCGGCTGATCACGGCGGGGCGCCGGTCGCAGCCGCTGCCGGCCGACAATATCCTCATCGGCGACGCGTCGATGCTCTTCATCGAGGAGGGGGCTACGGTCGAGGGGGCTACGCTCAACACTCGCCGCGGCCCTATATATATAGGTAAGGGCGCGGAGGTCATGGAGGGGTCGTGCCTGCGCGGGCCGATAGCCATCTGCGAGCACGCGACGGTCAACATGGGCACGCGCATCTACGGGGGGACGACCGTAGGCCCCTGGTGCAAGGTCGGCGGCGAGCTCAACAATGTGGTGATGTTCGGCTACAGCAACAAGGCTCACGACGGCTTCCTGGGCAATGCCGTGATAGGCGAGTGGTGCAATATCGGGGCGGGCTGCGTGGCCTCCAATCTCAAGAATGACTACACGGAGATCAAGCTCTGGAATTACCAGGCTCACCGCTTCCTGCGCACGGGGCTGCAGTTCTGCGGCCTGATCATGGGCGACCACTCGAAGGCGGGCATCAACACGATGTTCAATACGGCGACGGTGCTGGGCGTGGGGGTCAACATCCACGGGTCGGGGTTCCCGCGCAATTTCGTCCCTTCGTTCAGCGAGGGGGGTGCGTCGGGATTCACGGATGTGGCGCTGACGAAGTTCTTCGACATCGCCTCACGGATGATGGCGCGGCGGGGCAAGGAGCTGACGGAGGCTGACCGCCGTATCTTCCGGTCGATCTATGATTTCGCCGAGCGGTTCAAGTAAAGGCGTGGGATGCGGGGGTCAGAGGTTACAGCCGCATAGGGCTGCGGGAGGTCATGATATCGTGTCTACGACACTCATTCCTCTATGGTATTCGCCTGCCCCAGGCGCAAGCACGCCTGGGGTTGACCACAATGACGCGCCCTCCCGGGCGCTCAGCTGAACCGGCGGATGTGGCAGAGCGAGCGGATATGGGGATTGCTCGCACACGCGCTGCGCGTGCGGCGGGGAGAAAAATCTGCCTGATCGTGGGGTTTCGCCCCCGAGGGGCTCAACCGCCACGCTACTATGCTGCCACGCGCTCCTGCGCGTGGCCTGCCGGTAATCCCAGTCAGGGAGGGCACCCGCAGAGCGGGTGCGAGCAGAGTAGCCTGTGGTTGAGGCCGTGAGGCCGAAACCGCAGGAATATGCTCCTTTACAGATATACGCACGCGCAGCGCGTGTGCGAGCAATCCCATGCCGGGTTTAATCGGCGTCCCAAAGAGGGACGCCACGGGGAGGATCGCCACTACCGGGCACATCTCGCTGCGCTCGATGTACCCGGCTACTGTAATTCAGCGTCCTACGGACGCCCCCGAAGCCCGTCAGGACGATTAAGGACGATAAGGGCCGAGGACGCCGATTAAGGGGGATATGGGGATTGCCCGCACACGCGCTGCGCGTGCGGCGGGGAGAGATCGACCTGATCGTGGGGTTTCGCCCCCGAGGGGCTCGACCGCCACGCTACTATGCTGCCACGCGCTCCCGCGCGTGGCCTATCCAGCGCGCCCTGTCCGTAGGGTGAGAGAGCACCCGCAGAGCGGGTGCGAGCAGAGTAGCCTGTGGTTGAGGCCGTGAGGCCGAAACCGCAGGATGGTTTTCATTTCTTAACAGGCGCACGCGCAGCGCGTGTGCGAGCAATACATAATCGCGTGGGGGTGGGTCAGTAGGCGTTTTTCTCGCCGCGGACGGCGTTGATGACGGTGCGGACGATGATCTTCAGGTCGAGCATCAGGTGCCAGTTCTCGATATACCAGACGTCCTTCTCTACGCGCCCTTCCATCTGCCAGAGTTCTTCGGTGGCGCCGCGGTAGCCGAGTACCTGCGCCCAGCCGGTGATGCCGGGCTTGATGAGGTGTCTGACCATGTAGCGGTCGATGAGCTGTGTATAGTCCTCGGTGTGCTTGAGCATATGGGGGCGTGGGCCGACGATGGACATGTCGCCGCGGATGACGTTGATGAATTGCGGCAGCTCGTCGATGGAGGTGCGGCGGAGGAAGGCGCCGACGCGGGTCGTGCGGGGGTCGCTGCGGACGGCCTGTCGGGAGTTGCTCTGGTCGTTGAGCCGCATGGTGCGGAATTTCAGGCAGGTGAATTCTTTGCCGAGGTAGCCTGTGCGCTTCTGCCTGAAGAAGACGGGCCCGGGCGAGGAGAGCTTGATGGCTATGGCCACGGGGATGAAGATCACGGGCGAGACGAGCAGGAAGCCGGCTGAGAAGAGGATGTCGAATCCGCGCTTGACGAAGCGGTTCAGAGGGTTCTCCAGCGGGTTGCGATGGGCTCGGAGGACGGGGGAGAGCCCTACGTGGTCGAGATGGAATGTGCGGGCGACGGTGCGGGTCAGCTGGGGGACATAGTAGAAGGTGATGATGTTGTCGTCGGCTATCTTGATTATCTGCTTGAGGGTCTCTTCGTCGTCGCCGGGGAGGGTGTAGTAGATCTCGTCGACCTGGTGTGTCTCGATGTATTCCCTGAGCCGGGAGAGGGTGCCGAGATATTTTCCGGCGGAGTAGTTGGCGGGGCGGCCGGTGTCGAAGAAGCCGTGGATGACGTAGCCGTAGCCGGCGTCGTTCTGCAGCTCGCGTGCCAGGCGGGCGGCGGCGTCGTTGGCGCCGAAGAAGACGACGTTGACGCTGTTGCGCCCGCGCCGGCGCATCTTCTTGACGATCAGTCGGGTGACGATCCAGCTCAGGGGGAGCCCTATGATGAGGGTGCCGAAGAGCCCGGCATAGAAGCTCCAGCCTATCCTGGTGTCGCCCAGAAACATGACGAGGGCGAAGAAGAGGATTCCCTGCAGGATGACTGTCGAGAATGCTTTGGCGACGAGGCGCTCCATGGTCACGGTACGGCCTCCGCGGACGCCGAAGGAGCGGCGGTCGATCAGGACATAGGCCACATTGTAGAGTATCATGAGCATGCGGCCGTCGCCGCGGGGGACGGCCTCGCGGTTGAGCAGCAGGATGACGATGAAGATGGCGTTGATGACCAGCAGGTCGCACATCAACAGCAGGTATGGCACAAAGTGGCCGTAGCGTCCGTGGGGCACTCGCTTATTCATGCTCGGTCAGATGGGTGGCGGCGGGGCGGGGCTTGCCGGCGGTCAGATTTTCTCGTCGATGCGGGCTATCTTGGCGCGCAGGGTCTCGATGTCCTCCTTGACGGCGGCCATGCGGCGCTCGAGCTCCTGGAGCATGGCGTTGCCGGAGCGGCTCTTGGTGGTGAAGAAGCCGAGATTGTTCTCGCAGGTCTTGAGCTCGGCGGTCTTCTGCTCGCAGGCGCGGACGAGGCGCTCGCGCTCGCGGCTGAGCGAGCGGGTGTCGGAGAGCTCGGCGAGGCTGGCCTCGAAGCGGGCCATGGAGCGTCCGGCGCGCGAGAGGCCGTAGCGGTCCTGCAGGGCCTTGACCAGGGCGCGGTATTCGTCGTAGACCTTGTCTTTGTCGCGGAAGGGGACGTGGCCTGCCTGGCGCCATTCGGTGTCGGCCTGACGGAGCAGGGCGGCCACATGGTCGGCCGTGGCGTCGTCAGCCACTTCCCTGAGCCGGGCGATGATGGCTTTCTTGGCCTTGAGGGCGGCCTGCTCGGCCTGGCGGGTCTCGGAGAGGTCTTTCTTTTTCTGTTCGAAGAAGTAGTCGCAGGCTTCCTGGAAGCGTTTCCAGATGGCGTCGCTCTGGCGCTTGGGCACGGTGCCGATGGCCTTCCACTTCTTCTGGAGCTCCTGGAGGCGGTCGGCGGTCTTGCGCCAGTCGGTGCTCTCGCGCAGGGCCTCGGCCTGCTCGCATAGCTCGGTCTTCAGCCGCAGGTTCTCTGTCATCTGGTCCTTGACGCCCTTATAGTATTCGGCCTTGTCGGTGAAGAAGCGGTCGCAGGCGGCGCGGAAGCGGGCGAAGAGCTTGTTGTTGTTCTTCTTCGAGGCGTAGCCCAGCGACTTCCATTCCTCCTGGGCGGCTATGACGAGGGCTGTCTGCTCGTCCCATTCCTTATAGCTTGCGGGGCGGGCGGCCTCCATGGCCTCGATGCGCTCGCACAGGGCTGTCTTGGCCTGCTCGTTGCGGAGTTCGCGCTCCTTGCGCTCCTCGAAGAAGGCCTGATATTTCTTGTTGACGACGGCCGAGGCGTCCTTGAAGCGCATCCAGATGTCCTCGCGTATCTCCTTGGCGACGGGGCCTGTCTCGCGCCATTTGTCGTGCATGTCCTGCAGGCGGCGGAAGGCCAGGACGATGTCCTCCTCGGCCTCGAGGCGCTCGGCCTCCTCGCACAGGAGGGTCTTTATCTCGAGATTCTTCCTGAAGTCATAGTCGCGCAGGTCCTTGTTGATGCGGTACTGGTCGTAGAATCGCTCCACGGCGTCCTGATAGCGCTTCCACTGGTCGGTCACGGCTGCGGGGGGCACCTCGCCGATGGTCTTGAACTGCTGCTGCAACTCGCGGAAGCGGGGAAACTCGCGGTTGACATTGTCGGCGTCGGCCGACATCTCGAGCAGCTGCGCGATGATCTCGTCCTTGAGCTTGAGGTTGGCCTCGCGCTGGGCCTCCAGGCGGGCTACCTGCTCGGCCTTCTTATCCTTGATCTGAGCCATCAGGGTCTTGAACTCCTCCTCGGCGGCCGACGGAGCGGGCTCGAAGGCGGCGGCGTCATTGCCGGCCTCGGCGTAGGCCTCGCGCTCGGCCTGCTGCTCGGCCTTACGGAATGCGTAGAACTGCTGCTTGAGGCTGTTGACAGCCTCGCGGCTGACATCCTCGGCCGGCTCCGCAGCCAGCGCCCGCACGGCGGCCATGACCTCGTCGACAGTGGCGTAGCGCGCCTGTTCGGCCTGTTCGGCCGGCTCGTCCGCAGTTTCAACAGTTTCAACAGTTTCTTCTTTCTCGTAAACAGGCTCGGCGGCCTGCTGCTCATTGAGGGTTGAGTCGGGCTGCAGAGGGGCTGCACCTGCCATTGACTCTTCACGCATTTCCATATTCAAGTGATAATTAGATGATTACACTCCCGACTGCGCGCAGCCGAGATTAATTAGCTTCAAATATATGAATAATAATTGTAATCCCGCTCAAAAATCCCCAAAAAATTCACTCCGGGGGCGTGCATGATGTCGTGTCTCCGACACTCGCTCTTCTATGGTATCCGCCTGCCCCAGGCGCTGACGCACGCCTGGGGTTCACCACAATGGCGCGCCCTCCCGGGCGCTCGGCTGAAGCGGCGGATGTGGCAGAGCGGGCGGATATGGGGGTTGCTCGCACACGCGCTGCGCGTGCGGCGTGTGAGAGCGCACACATCGTGGGGTCTCGCCCGGGGCTCGACCGCCACGCTACTATGCTGCCACGCGCTCCTGCGCGTGGCCTTCCGGCAATGCAGCCGGCCATCCCCGGCCGTAGTGAGAGAGCACCCGCAGCAGCGGGTGTGAGCAGAGTAGCCTGTGGTTGAGGCCGTGAGGCCGAAACCGCAGGACAGGTCTCATCTCTTATCAGCCGCACGCGCAGGAGCGTGTGCGAGCAATCCCCTATCGGGTTTATTCGGCGTCCCAAAAAGGGACGCCATGCCGCGAGAAACCCTACTACCGGGTACATCTCGCTACGCTCGATGTGCCCGGCTACGGTAATTCAGCGTCCTACGGACGCCCAAGCAGGCGGACGATATGAGGGTGCTCGCACACGCTCTGCGCGTGCGGCCTGTGAGAGCGCACACATCGTGGGGTCTCGCCCGGGGCTCGACTGCCACGCTACTATGCTGCCACGCGCTCCTGCGCGTGGCCTTCCGGCCATCCCAGCCAGGGAGGGCACCCGCAGCAGCGGGTGTGAGCAGAGTAGCCTGTGGTTGAGGCCGCCAGGCCGAAACCTCAGGATAGGTCTCATCTCTTAACAGCCGCACGCGCAGGAGCGTGTGCGAGCAAGCCCACCCCCCCGGGAGCTAAAAATTTCAGCGCGAAAGTGTATAACTGACATCCGCGGGGGGCTGTTCAGGTTGCATCTTTGCAGTGTGCCGGCATTAATCAATAACCCTTTTTATCATTTAATATTTATGACAGACATGCAGACAATGACTACAGAGATGCGCCCGATCACGGCTATCGGCGCGCGACAGACCATGAGCAGCCTCCAGATAGCGGAGCTGACCGGTAAGCAACACGCCCATGTGATGAGGGACATCCGCGCTCTGCTGGAGCAGGGAGTCAACGGATCCAATTTTGGATTGGTTGAATATATCGACAAGAAGGGGGAGAGCCGCTCCTGCTATCAGCTGACCAAGACGGGTTGCCTGATCCTGGCCAGCGGCTACAGCGCCCTGCTCCGCGAGAAGATCATCAACCGCTGGGTCGAGCTGGAGACGGCAGCAGCCGCCACTGCCACCACCGACGCCGGCGTGCCCCGCACATTCCGCGAGGCGCTGCTGCTGGCCGCCTCGCAGCAGGAGCAGATCGAGCGGCAGCAGAGGCTGATAGCCGACCAGGAGGCCACCATCCGCAGCCGTGACGCCAAGGTGATCTTCGCCGAGGCTGTCGTGGGGAGCCGATCGGCGTGCCTCGTCGGCGAGCTGGCCAAGCTCATCACCCAGAACGGCTTCCCCATCGGCCGCAACCGCCTCTTCAAGTGGATGAGGGACAACGACTTTCTGGGCTCGCGCGGCGAGGAGTTCAACATCCCGCGCCAGCGCTACATCGAGATGGGGCTCTTCGAGCTCCGCATGGGCGTCCGCTCGGGCCATGACGGCGTCATCATGACTACCGTCACTCCCCGCGTCACGGGCAAGGGACAGCTCTATTTCATCAACAAGTTCATCAGATTCCTCGCTGAAAATGACTGACGGGACCGCTGCCCAGCAGGGCTGGATAAAGCTCTTCCACCGCTTCCGCCACTGGGAGTGGTATGGCGACCCCAACATGGTCGCGCTCTTCGTGCATCTGCTGCTGCGGGCTAATTTCAAGCCCGTAAGCAGCCGCGGGGTGACCCACGGCCGGGGGGTCGTCGCCACCTCGCGCGAGGAACTCAGCCGACAGACAGGTATCTCGCCGCAGTCGATACGCACCTGCCTCGCCCGCCTGAAATCAACCGGCGAAGTAACCGTCACATCGACCCGCGGCGGGACGGTCATAACCATCACTAACTACGACCGTTACCAATCCCCCGCCCCCGATGTCAACCCGGAAAGCAACCAGGACATCAACCGCGAGCCAACCGACAATCAACCAACGATCAACCAACGATCAACCAGTTGTAAAGAAATAAAGAATATAAGAAATAAATACTTTGTTGTTGCTGACCGCGCGCGGGAGGAGTTTCTGGATGATTTTTTCAGGGAGGAGAACAGGGCTACGCTCGAGGCTCTCTGCAAGAATCTCGATACTGACACGGCGACGCTGCGCCGGCTGGCCGAGGCCGCCGTCGACGAATGGCAGGCTACCGGCGAGCCGCCCCATCAGGATGTGACGGCGGCCAGGCGCCACCTGCTCAACCATATCCGCATCAAGCTCAACGCCGGGCGCCGCGTGCAGTCCGGATCCGGCCGCCCCCGCGCCGCGGAAAAGCCCCCGCGCTACGTCAACGACAGCTGGAAAGATTTCATCATGCCCCCTCTCTAAAACCGCAACGACCATGACCTACCCCGAAAACCTCAGAAACATCCTGGGCGACATCACCGCCCGCCGCTCCCTCGCCGGAGTGACACGCCGCCCGGCCGGCACCCCCGACATGAAGGCCGCCCTGGCCATGCTCGAGATGATAGGCCGCGCCCGCGACCCCCGCTTCCGGGTCGACGACGAGAACCGCTGGACCTACACCCAGCTGCTGAAGTGGCTCTATGCCGACGAGTCAATGCAGGCTCTCGATGTCGACGCCGCCGGCCGCAAGCAGGCCGCCATCATCCCCGGACGCCTCACGGCCGGCATCTATCTGGCCGGCTCCACCGGCACGGGCAAGAGCTGGGCGATGGAGCTGCTCAACATCTTCGCCGACATCGACGAGCCACGGATACAGCTCGGACGCGAGCTGCGCGACATGCACTTCGAGTGCTACCGCGCCGACGACATCTGGGAGCAGGCCACGGGCAACGACGAGGCCATAGCCCGCTTCAAGCGCATGCCCATCCTCTGCATCCAGGACCTGGGGAGCGAGCCCGACAGCGCCGCCGTCCGCATGGGCACGCGCCGCGAGCCGCTCCGGCAGATCATCGAGGCGCGCGGCGACCGCAACGACCTGGTCACTCTCATCACGTCCAATTTCAGCCCCGCCGACCCCGAGATACGCCGCCGCTACACCGACCGCGTCGTCAGCCGCCTGCGTGGGATGTGCAACCTGCTGATACTCAACGGCCGCGACCGCCGTCTCGGCGCGAGCCTGTAGCGTGAGTCGATCAAGAGTCGACAAAACGACACGCTTAACGCAAAAAAAGTGCTAACTTTGCAGATCAATCACCATCCCCCTACGATGTCAAGACCGCCCAAGAACATACCCCTCGGGGTCGCCCTGATCCCCGTCATAGCCCTTCTGGCCGGGCTTATAACCCTGATAGCCGTCAAGGGCTCGGGGGCTGTCAACGAGTGGAGCGCGCCGATCCTGCTCACGGCCGCCGCTCTGGCCGTAGGCATCTCCGTCGGAGGCTACGGCCGCCCCTGGCGCGCCGTCATGCTCGGCATGGTCAAGAGCTTCCGCCAGATCATCCCCTCCTTTCCCGTGCTACTGCTGATCGGCGCCGTCTCGGCCACATGGATGCTCTCGGGCACCGTCCCGATGCTCATCGAGTGGGGGCTGGAGATACTCAACCCGACGCTCTTCCTGTTCATCACCTGCGCCGTCTGCTCCGTCATCTCCGTCCTGACCGGCAGCTCATGGACCACGATAGCCACCATCGGCGTCGCCTTCATGGGCATAGGCACTGTGATAGGCTACAGCCCCGGATGGATAGCCGGAGCCATCATCTCCGGAGCCTACTTCGGCGACAAGGTATCGCCGCTGAGCGACACGACCGTGCTGGCCAGCAGCTCGACGGGCGTGCGCCTGTTCACCCACATCCGCTACCTGATGATCACCTCCGTGCCGGCCATGACGGTGGCGCTGATCGTCTTCCTGACCGCCGGCTTCCTGACCGCCCACGAAGGGCGCGCCGACACCCTCGAGATGGAGCAGGCCCTGAGGACGGCCTTCCGGCTGACCCCCTGGCTGCTCGCGGTCCCCGCCGTCACCGTCACAGCCATCGCCGTCCGCTTCAACACCTGCATCGTCCTGGCCATCAGCGCCCTGACCGGCCTCGCCGCCATCTTCATCTTCCAGCCCGGAGTCACAGCCGCATTCGCCGACATGGGCCACGGCCACCTCACAGCCGCCGCCCGCATCCTGCTGACCGACACCGCTCTGGCCACAGGCCACCCGCTGCTCGACGACCTCGTCGCCACCGGGGGCATGAAGGGGATGCTGCCGACCGTCGAGCTGGTCGCCGCCGCCATGGTATTCGGCGGAGCGCTCATGGGCTCCGGCATGCTGACGAGCATCACGGGCGCCTTCACCCGCCGCCTCCCGGGCGGGCCCCGCTCCGTAGTCACCGCCACCGTCGGCAGCGGCCTCTTCCTCAACAGCTGCACCGCCGACCAGTATCTCTCCATCATCATCGGCGGCAACCTCTACAAGAAGATCTACAACCGCAACCGCCTCGAGAGCAAGCTGCTGAGCCGCTCGCTCGAGGACTCCATCTCGGTGACCTCCGTCCTCATCCCCTGGAACTCGTGCGGCGTCACCCAGTCGGCCGTCCTGGGAGTAGCCACGCTGACCTATCTCCCCTACTGCGTCTTCAACATCCTCAGCCCCCTGATGTCGCTCGCCATGGCCTGGACAGGCTTCCGCATACGCCGCCTCCACAGCCACCGCCACGCCAATAGCCCCGGGGGACTTGCATAACTGATCCGAATTCATTACCTTTGTCAGTAATATGGACAACAACTACAACACCCCCCTCCAGCCCTCCGCCTCCCTGCAGACCGCAGCCCGCTGCGGCCTCCTGACAGGCATAGCGGCCGCCATAGCCATCGCGGCCACATTCTACTCCTTCGGCCGCCCGCTGATGCTCGTCATCGCCGTCGCAGGCTATGTAGGCGTCCCCGTCATCCTCTGGCGGGCCCTCTCGTCAGTGATGGGCCAGACCGACGGCGAAGCATCCTTCGCCCACCTGTGGCGCACCGGCACGCTGACGATGGCCGCCGGCGGCCTCGTCCTGGCCATCCTCGCGTTCGTCTTCCTCAAGTGGATCGACCCCGGCTTCCTCGCCGGCCTGATAGAGCATATCAACCGCATCTACACCGAACTGGGCACGGCCGAAGCCACCGAGAAGCTGGCCGAGCTCAACCGCGTCATCCGCGAGAACGGCATCCCGACGGCGGCCGGGGTAGCCCTGCAGATGTTCGTCTCCACCGTCCTCTCCGGCACGATCGCCGCCATCATCATGGCCGCCCTGCTCCGCGCCCGCGCCGGCCGCTACCGCAACACCCCACCCGCCTTTCACTGATCAGCCACATGGACATATCCGTCGTCATACCCCTCTACAACGAGGCCGAATCACTCCCCGAGCTCGAGAGCTGGATAGCCCGCGTAATGGAAGCCAACGGCTTCTCATATGAAATAATCTTCGTCGACGACGGCAGCACCGACCGCTCCTGGGACGTCATCCGCTCCCTGGCCGCGCGCAACCCCGCCGTCCGCGCCCTCAGCTTCCGCCGCAACTACGGCAAGTCGCCCGCCCTCAACGAGGGCTTCCGCCGCGCCAAGGGCGACGTCGTCATCACCATGGACGCCGACCTGCAGGACTCCCCCGACGAGATCCCCGGACTCTACCGCATGATCACCGCCGAGGGCTACGACCTCGTCTCGGGCTGGAAGCAGAAACGCTACGACCCCCTCTCCAAGACCATCCCCACCAAGCTCTTCAACGCCACGGCGCGCCGCGTCTCCGGCATACGCAACCTCCACGACTTCAACTGCGGCCTCAAGGCCTACCGCAACAAGGTCGTCAAGTCGATCGAAGTCTACGGCGACATGCACCGCTACATCCCCTATCTGGCCAAGAACGCCGGCTACACCCGCATCGGCGAGAAAGTCGTCCGCCACCAGGCGCGCAAATACGGCAAGACCAAATTCGGCCTCGACCGCTTCGTCAACGGCTACCTCGACCTGATGACCCTATGGTTCACCTCCCGCTTCGGCCGCAAGCCGATGCACTTCTTCGGCCTGCTCGGCTCCCTGATGTTCCTCGTAGGCCTCATCGCCGTCATGGCCGTCGGATTCGGCAAGCTCTGGACCATGCACCACGGCGGCAGCTACACGCTGGTCACCTCCTCCCCCTACTTCTATCTGGCACTGACGACCATGATCCTGGGCACACAGCTCTTCCTGACCGGATTCATCGGCGAGCTCATCGTACGCAACTCCTCCCGCCGCAACGACTATGAAATCGAAACCGAAATCACCCGCCCCGCCGATGAAGAATAGCCTGCGCACGCTCCTCCCAGCCGCCATCGCGGCCGCCGCCACCCTCGCCACAGCCCCCGGATGCAGCGTCACCGGATGCATGGACAACCGCAGCTCCCTGCTCCTGGCCGGTTTCTACTCCGCATCGACCCAGAAAGCCGTCGCCCTCAAGGACATAGAGCTCGGCGGCGTAGGAGCCCCACATGACTCCCTGCTCATAGACGCCCGCGCCACGGCATCCGAAGTCTACCTCCCCCTGCGCCACACGTCGACCTCCACCTCCTTCTTCATCCGCTACCTCGACACCTACATCGACCTCTCCGCCAGCTACGACACCATCACCCTGACCTACACCTCAACCCCCTACTTCGCCTCCGAAGAGTGCGGCGCCATCTACCGCTACAACATCCGGTCGCTCCACCATACGACCCACTTCATCGACTCCATAGCCCTGCTCGACTCGCTGATCGACAACACCGACCGGCAGAAAATGCACATCTACTTCACGACCGACTGACCGCCGCCCCATGAAACGCCTCATCGCCCTCCTCGTCACAGCCCTCGCCGCCGGCACGGCAGCCACGGTAGCCCAGCGGCGCATCAGCCCCGTCAACAACGCCGCCACGGCCACCCAGGCCGTCAACACCAACCGCAGCGAGACCGACACCCTCGACCGCTCGAAGCTCGCCAGATACAAGGACGACAAAGGCAACATCGTGCTCGTCGACACCATCACCGGCCGCGAGATCATCGACTCGACCGGCATCCCCCGGGTCCCCCCGATGATCTATCCCCTCATCTACGAGACCACCGTCGGCGTCAACGTCTGGGACCCCCTCATGCGCCTCTTCGGGCAGAGCTACGGCATCGCAGGCTTCTCGGCCTCGCTCAACATGCACAACCGCTACATAGCCACCCTCGAGGCCGGCCTCGGATCAGCCGGCAACACCCCCGCCGACAACAACTTCACCTACCGCTCCCCCCTCGCCCCCTACTTCAAGAT
>CAMWHE010000044.1 GCA_947173955.1 uncultured Bacteroidales bacterium
TCAACACCCCCAAGCCCCTCCGTCCCCGCATCTGCCGCATCCCTCTGCCCCCGGGAATAGCATAATATCGCTTGCGGAAATACGCAGATTTTCAGGCGTTTCAAAACCGGTTTAGTCGGTGTTCTGCCCCACTGCAAGACAAGTATGACTTCCTCCCCCTTTTTGTCAGTGCAAAGTTGACTTCGACGCGATAGGATTTTGGGAAAAATGACTATCTTTGCCGGCAGAAAACCGTTAGAACATAAAACAATGCACGCAGACATTAAAGAATTGAGCGTATACGACCGCGACCTTGACCTGTTTGAAAGCCAGTACCCTGTACCGGAGGGCATTACATACAACTCTTACATCATCCTCGACGACAAGATAGCACTGATCGACACGGTAGACCAGCGCAAGGACGCCGACTGGCGCGCTAACCTCACGCAGATTCTCGGCGAACGCCATCCCGACTATCTCATCATACAGCATCTTGAGCCTGACCACTCGTCGCAGATCGACTGGGTCATGGAGCGCTACCCGGAGTGCCGCCTGCTCTGCACCGCCGTGGCCCTGAAGATGTTGCCGCTCCTTGCCGACTACTCGGCATATGCCGACCGCATCAACATGAAAGCTGATGGCGACACTCTGTCGCTTGGCCGCCATGAACTGACATTCGTCACCGCGCCGATGGTGCACTGGCCCGAGGTGATGATGGTCTACGACGCTACAGCCAGGACGCTCTTCTCAGCCGACGGATTCGGCCGCTTCGGCGCCCCGGACCCCACGCTCCCCTGGGCATGCGAAGCCCGCCGCTACTATTTCAACATCGTCGGCAAGTATGGCCAGCCTGTGCAGACTGTGCTGCGCAAGCTCCATGGCAAGGAGATCGACGCTATCGCTCCGCTTCATGGCCCCGTGCTCGAAGGGGATCTGGCCGAATATTTTGACCTCTACCGCTCATGGGCGGCCTACGACGTCGAAACCGAAGGGGTGCTGATAGCCTACGGCTCTATCCACGGCATGACCGGCGTGGCAGCCCGCAAACTTGAGGAACTGCTTATCGCCGCCGGTGCGCCTAAAGTGACTGTGACGGAACTGTCGCGCAGCGACCTGTCCGAGGCCGTTGAAGACGCATTCCGCATGAGCCACCTCGTAGTCATGTCGCCGACTTACGACGGCGAGATATTCCCACCGGTTCATGATTTCATCCACCATCTGGCTATCAAGGGGTTCCGGTCCCGCCGCGTCGCACTCGTTGAAAACGGTCTGTGGGCTCCGGCCGCCGGTCGTAAAATGCGTGCCATGTTCGAACAGATGAAGGATGTCACCGTCGTCGAGCCCACCGTGACCCTCCGCGGTCGCATGACCGACGATAATATAGCCCAGCTCACTGCCCTCGCCAACACCCTTTTAGAAAAATCAGTATGAAATCACTCGCCGTCACTCTGCTGCTATGCCTGTCAATTCTTGGTCTCCGGGCGCAGACAATCTCCTCGCCCGAAGAATTCAAGTCACGCTTCTACGACGAAGTCTTCGACAAAAAATATGATGGAGCTCTTGCCATCCTTGATGAGTGGGAGAAAGCCTTTCCGACTGATGGCGAGCTGTGGCCTGCGCGCTTCAATTATCATATCAACAAGTCGCGTCAGGAGGTGATGTGGCTGTCCACCGACACCCTTCCTCAGGGAGAGGCCATGATGCTTGCCAACGAGGACGGCTCACTTGCCGGATCACTACAGCCCCTCGTGCAATGGGACGACGACGAGTTTCAGAAAGCCATCGAAGCCATTGAGAACGGCATAAAGGAGCGCCCCGACCGGCTTGACTATCGACTCGGCGAAATGACCGCCTACCGCTACCGCGACATGACGGACAAAGCCGTCGACCTACTCATAGAAACAGCAGAATACGACGTCGCTAACACACCGAAATGGCTGTGGACGGACGACAGCATTGCCGACCAGACGGTAGCGCAAGCTATTGTGGATGTGGCCAGCGAACTGTTCTACTCCGAAACTGAGGACGAAGCCTTCGAGCGCCTTGTCGCCGAGGCAAGCCGTCTCTACCCGGACAATTTCATGATAATCAATCTCATGGGAGTAGACAGGCTGCTAAATAAAGACTACTCTAAGGCTCTTGAATATCTTGAAAAAGCTCTCTCACTCAATCCCGGCGACGACATTGTGATGTGTAACATCGCCTACACCTACCTTCAGAAAGGTGACAAAGCGAAAGCCCGCGAACTCTATCAGCAGCTCATCGACTCACCGCAGACCAGCGACGACATCCGCGCCGACGCCACCTCCCGCCTCGCCACCCTCTCCGACTAAGTTATTCCAACTGTATATCAGACGCTGACGCATGCCTGGTTGCACACAATAACGCAACCGCCGGGTGCTTGTTTACCCCGAAATCAACTTAATAACCTCTGACAGCAATTTCAGCTGCAAAAGACTCTACTTTTCGGTCAGCACTCGGAGGGGTCGAGGGTGTAGTTGCAGAAGCGGTTGTAGCGGGCGCCCTGCTCGATATAGGGCATGAGGACGTCAAGGCCGTTGTCAAGGAAGTCATCTGACAGCTTGGCGTAGACGCCGAAATGGCGCGGTTTCAGATAGTCGATATACGGCCAGTCTTTCGGAAAGCCTTTGGGCGCTGTCTTCAGGGGGTCGTCGCCTATTTCATGGTAGAGAGCGCGAAACGCCGGATCCTCGACTATCTCCAGATACTCATCTATATTGGCGTATATCTCGTTTCTGAGCTCCTTGAGCAGCTCGGCGGGAAGACAGTAGCTCCCGACATAGAATCCGGTGTTGCCCGGTTCGATATGCAGATAGTAGCCGGCTGTGTCGCCTTTCTTGCCGAACGGCGGATTGACAAATATGCCGATGTGAGTCTTGTACGGGGTCTTGTCCTGCGAGAAGCGGGTATCGCGGTAGATGCGGTAGGTACAGTCGGCCACACTGAGCATCGCGGCACGGGGATCGACGACGGCTACCCTCGCTATCAGTTCCCTGGTCAGTTCGTCCACCTGTGCTTTGACCCACTGATAGCGCTCCTTATTGGCTGCAAACCATTCGCGGTCGTTATGGCGCGCGATATCTTTTAGAAACCCGTATATCTCTTTAGTATTCATCATTCTACAGTGTATTTATAGACAAATCCGCCACCGGCGGGCACAGTGACTTTCAACTCTCCTTTGCGATTGGGGCTGACCACTCTGACGCTACCTTTGAGCGACGGATCGTCGGAATATAATTCACCCTTAACAACGCCTCCGGCAGCCGGTAGGTTCAGCGTCAGCTGCCGGGAGTTGCTGCCGGCATTGACTCCTGCGATATAGCAGGTATTACCCGACCGGCGCTCTACTACGACATAGCGACCGGGATACCCCTCGACAAAGCGGGTCGCATCCCACAGGGTCGGAACACTCTTCATGAAGTCGATGGCCCACGCGGGGGCATCCTCGAGATTGTTGGGTGCGAGGGCGAAATGCTGCACCGGACTCTGGAAGAGCACGGCCGTAGCAAGCGCGAACACATCCGACGTGCGCCGCTCCGAGCCCTTGTTGGGTTTGTTTCGCGAGTTGTAGAACTGATTGAGCGCGCTGCCGCCGAAGTCCATGCTGCCGACGGCATTACGGATAAACGGGTGGAGCGTGGCGTTGAGCGCCTCAAGGTCACAGTCAGCTTGCGAGAAATGCAGATTCTCACTTGCCCTCACGGCCTCCGATGCCACATAATTGGGATACATCCGCTCCCATCCGCGGGGTAGCGTGCAGCCGTGGAAGATCACCATCAGACCGTAGTCGTTAGCGTCAGCCAGTATGTCATGATAGAGACGCATTGTCTCCTGTTTGTCGCCCCCGAAGAAGTCGACCTTTATGCCGCGTATTCCGTTCTCAGCCATCCAGCGCATATCCTTACGTCGCTTCACAATGTCGTTCATCACGCCTCGCGGTCCCTGCGGAGCATCGTTCCATGTGCCGTTGGAGTTATACCAGAGATAGAGCGCCACTCCCTTGTCGCGGCCATAGCGTGCCAGATCCTCGATTCCCTCATAGCCTATCTGGCTGTCCCACAAGGCGTCGACGAGTACACTCGTATATCCCATATCGGCTGCGAAGTCGATGTAGCGCTTCTGCTCGTCGAAGTTGCAGCTGGGATCCATCTTCATGATCCAGCTCCATGCCCCCTTGCCATACTGATAGTCGCAGGAAGGCTCATAGAGCTGCTCTACAAGATCCCACAGAGCTGTTGTCCCTACAATCGGGCCGAGGGTTTTGCCCAGCGCCACTATGCGCCAGGGGGTATAGCCGGGGAGCGCTATCGCGGCACCAGTAGAGCCGAATCCGTTCTGCTCTCCGGGGTGGGGATAGCCAATGCGGAATCTGCCGTCTCCGAGATAGTCAAGATGCGAAGCACAATAGTCACCGGCAATTCCTGTCTCCGAGATCAGCATCCATCCTGCGTCGCCCGCCTTGAATAGACAGGGGAAAGTATAGCCGTAGGGCGCCGCAACGCGCTGCAGGCTGTCAAGAGGGACATCCACCTGATAGTGGGTCTCATAGCTCGGAGCCGTGCGGGCCCAGCCGGACATCGGAGCCATCTGCTCGCACACGAAAGCCCGCGAATCGGCGGGAACGACAAACTCGGTAGCCTCCTCACTGACTACCGCGCAAAGCGTCTCTCCCTGAGGGTACACCTTGTAGCGGAATGCCACATACGAATCAGCCACCCGAAATTCCACATCCATCGCCCGGTATCCGCCTCGACCGAAATGGAACGTGCGCTCAACAGCTTCCGAGTCGATTTCCGACTGCTTGCCCGTGCGCAGCACGTAGCGCTCACGATGCCGCTTTGCATCCGACACCGAATCGAGCGTCAGCGCGCCCTCATCTTTCAGATTAGTTGTCAGACCGAGGGCCGACGGCTCAATCATCACCTGTCCGTCAAACCAGACCTCATAGCATGGTACGCTGTCGCATCCGACCATGACCTGCACCAGCCCGTCAGGACTCGCGACACTCTCAGCTGACCTGACATTTCCAAAGGCAGGCAAACACATCAAGCTGCCGGCAAATATAATAGCTAATTTACGTAAATTCATGGCTTCGCGGGTATTATGACGCCCTCTTAGGTTGAGGTTTGTTATTCTTTATCGCAAAGATAGCTCAAAGAAGCCGAAAAGTCAAAATTTACGCATAATCAAATATAGAACACGCCTAAATGGTTTTGATCCAGTCGAGGAAGAGCTTCTGCCAGACAGGCTTGTAGGGGAATGAGTCGTGGAATCCCCATCCATGGCCGCCTGTCGGGAATATGTAAACCGAGGCCGGCACGCCGGCAGCAGCCAGTGCGCGCGCGTAGTTGAGGGTATGCGAGATGGGCACAGCATCATCATCCCAACTGCTCAGTATCAGTGCCGGAGGCGTGATGGCCGAGACCTGCACTTCGTTGGAGTAGTATGACTCGAGCGCTGTCGTGGCTGAGTCGCCGAGCAGATTGTCATGGGTCAGCGGATGGGTGTATGAGGGATTCATCGATATGACCGGATAAAACAGTATCTGGAAGTCGGGACGAGCTTCCCCGGTGGCATGCGTAGCCACAGTAGCGGCAAGATGTCCTCCCGCGGAGAAGCCCATGATGCCTATCTTGTCGGCATTCCAGTCAGCTGCGTGGCTGCGCATCAGGCGAATGGCCTCCATAGCATCGGATGATGGCACATCATGTCGACCCTGCGGAAGGCGATAGCGCAGTACGGCGTATGTGATGCCGTTGTCATTCAGCCAGGGAGCAAATTCGTGTCCTTCGTGATCCATGGCATGCCAGCCATAGGCACCTCCGGGACAGCTTATGAGGGCAGTGCCGTCGCCATTTTCGGCGGGGTAGACATAAAGCGTAGGACTCTCTTCCGAGTCAGGATGAAGTTGTATCACAATAGGTTCGGCGGCAGTTGCGGCAAAGCCGGTTATAGCAGCCAGCAGGAGGTTCAGAGTCAGTTTTTTCATGATTATCTGCGTGATTCGATTAGTAAATCGCCGAAATCGGCCACAGTCGCGGCCGTTATAGCGGGTCGGGGATCGTTGGCCATGGCTGTCTCAAGGGTGGTCTCGCCCGACAGAACAAGCACACCGAGCGCACCGGCATTACGTGCCGACGCCACATCCGTATATATCCGGTCGCCGCACATAGCCACCTCATCGGGTGCCAGTCCGCGCTTCTCCATTATGCAGCGGAGCATATCGGGATTGGGCTTGCCGATCACGACATCCGGGCGACGGCCTGTAGCATGGTGGATACACTCGGTCATCGACCCGCAGTCGACAAGTATGGTAGGCAGGTCGGTCGGACAGACGCGGTCGGGATTAGTGGCGATATACGGTACACCCTGCGATGCCCACCATGCCGCCCGACAAAGTCTGTCGTAGGTCAGCGTCATGTCGAAGGCCACAATCAGGGCATCGGGCCGCTCCGCAGGGTCGTCAGCCACGCTTTCATAGCCGGCAGCCTCAAACTCAGCCACCATGCTCGGTGTTCCCATGATAAACAGCCGCTTAGCCTCCGGAAGATGCAGACGCAGATAGTCTATCGTAGCCACAGCCGTGGTGTAGACCTCCTCCGGCTTGGCCTCGATGCCGAGCTTCGACAATTTTTTCAGGTAGTCGTCGACCGATTTGGTCGGATTGTTGGTCAGGAATGAGTAGCCGATGCCGTTGTCTCTAAGCTGTTTCAGAAATCCGAGCGTCCAGGGAAATAGCTTGGCTCCGAGATAGATAGTACCATCCATATCGAGCGTGACGTGCTTTATCCGGCGGCAAGCAGCCATCAGCTCGTCATGGCTGAGATCAGTTATTATCTTGTCATTCATTGGTTTATTCTTTAGTTTCGGGAGTGTCGGAATAGTCGATTGAGGCGGCACGCTCATATCCGTCGCGCGGGGCGCGCCACATGCTCAGGAGGATAAACATACCGATGACGGCCACGATAATTATTGACTGGAATACCATCGTCCAGCCTGCTGCATCAGCCACATAGCCTACAAGCAGACCCGACAGACCGGCTCCGAGATAGCCCAGGATTCCGGCAAGGCCGTTGGCGCGGGCCGATGCCTCTTTTGTTGCCTGATTGCCGAGTTCGATGCCGATCAGAGCCTGGGGACCGTAGATGCAGAAACCGGCTCCCACCAGTACAAGCACCGTCCATGTCAGGCTCGTCGTCTCCGGCAGGAATCGGAAAATAGTCATGAAAATCGCCGCGCCGAGCATACAGAACACACACATCCGGTGGCCTTTGCCATGGAAAAGTTTGTCCGTGGCCCATCCGGCGAAGAGTGTGCCTACGACACCGGCTATCTCAAACGCCGCCACCGACCATGTGGCGCTGCCGATCGACAGTCCGCGGCTCTCTGTCAGAAATTTAGGACCCCAGTCGAGGATACCCATTCTGACTACGTAGACAAACAGATTGGCGATGCAGAATGTCCATACCCAGCGGTTGCGCCACACCATCACAGCTTCAAACTTACGGCGCGCGGCCTTGTTTTCAGCTCCTTTGTAGTTGCCGAGACTTGTACCGGGCAGGTCAGGCAGACCAGCCTCCTTCGGCTCATCCTTAAGTCCGAAGAAGATACCGACCGCTCCGGCAACAGCGAGACATGCAGGCAGCCAGAAGCACCACTTCCAAGCTCCGACGTGGGAGATAAAAGTATCCACATTTCGCTCCAGATCTGCTTCGAGCGTGCCTGTAGCGAGCAGATTGTCAGATATCGTCTGGCGCAGATGCGTGTCGGCCGACAGATCCGAGCCGAAGTGGCCGAGGATATAGCCGCAGACCACTACGGCAAAAGCCGCGCCTATCGAGTGGCTGCAATTCCATATCGACATCTTTGTAGCCAGCTCCGACGGATGAATCCAGTGTGGCAGTATTCGGGCGCAGGGCGGATAGCCAAGTCCCTGAAAATACTGATTGAGGATAATCGTCACACCCATGATGAGTATGAGCATCTCGACCATGCGCGGGCCGTTGCTGACTCCCGTCAGCCATGAGCTCAGATCGGCGCCGAAGCCGAACGCGAAGTTTGACAGCGCACAGAGCAGCAGTCCCGCGGCCATCACGACCTTGGCGCGTATTCTGTCGACAAGATAGCCGTTGACAAATCGCGAGAAGCCGTAGACAAGCGAGCCGGCCATGATTATCCAGCCGAAGCTCTTGTTATTGATGCCATACTCGGCCGAGAGTGCCGGCATGGCTACCGAAAAGTTCTTTCTAACAAAGTAGAAGATCGCATACCCTATCATCGAGATTAGGATCGTGCGCATCTGCCACGACATAAAGCGCTTGCGTTGCGCTCCGAGCGAGCTGTAGGGGTCAGTTTTCGACATGATTGATAGTCTTGACTATTGTATGATTGGTTTATTTGTTCTTTATGACCGGATATTATTATGTCTACACATTATTTAACTGGCGGGTAGCTTCGACATCGAGAGCATCGGCGATGATCGAGATCGGATTGGCCACTTTCAGCCCCGTCGACATCTCGATCTGCCACTTGCAGGTCTCGCAGTCGGTGGCCACGATGTCGGGCGCTGCCTCGGCTATGGAGTCGAAGAGCTGCTTGCCGATAGCCTGCGAGTAAGCGTAATTCTCTTTCTTGAAGCCGTATGTCCCGGCTATTCCGCAACAGTTGTAGTCGAGTATCGTCAGCTGCAGTCCCGGTATCATCTTCAGCAGCTCCGTCGAATAGATGCCCCAGCCGAGCCTTACAAGATGGCAGGGGGTATGGTATGCGGCATGGAGGCGGTAGTCGGGTTTGAAGGCCAGTTTGACGCGTCCGCTCTCCACCAGATTGTAGAGAAAACGTGTCGCGGTCATGATATGGTCGCGCACGCCCGCATTGTCAAGTCCGAGCACATGGGGATATTCGTCGCGCATCGTCATCACGCAGGTCGACGAAGTGGCGATGACATCACGCCCCGCCTCGACCTGGGCGCCAATCTCGCGCAGATTGACCTTTGCGGCATCCGTCGCCTGCTTGATCAGGCGGTTGGCGATGCGGGCCACTCCACAGCACTTCTCATCCTTCATCAGCTGCACGCCCCATCCTATGGCGTTCATGACCTTGACCAGATCCTTGCCCAGACGCGGGAAATTATAGTTGACATAGCACCCGTGGAAGTAGGTTACCTGATTGGCGAACCGCTCCTGACGCTCCGCGGCATGACGGCGGTACCACGTCGTAAACTTTCGCGGTGTATAGGCCGGGAATGTCCTCCGTCGGTCGATGCCGAGAGTAAGGTCCATCGCCAGCTTGACGGGCTTCAGGCGCAGCAGGCCGTTGACAGTGGGACTAAGGCGGGTAGCCAGTCCCCCCATCATGTCGGTATGGGCGAGCATACGGTCGCGCAGGCCGGCCGATCCGCGGCTGTAGCGGTTGCGCGCCGAGAGGATTATGTCGCTGATACGCACTCCCGACGGGCAGGCGACCTCACATCGCTTGCAGTTCAGGCAGTATTTCAGCGCCTCGTTATAGAAATCGCGGTGTTTCAGCCGGTAGCGTTCGCCGTCCGGGCCGGCCTGTTTCGGCCCCGGATATAGCGGATTGACCGCCGTCACAGGGCAATAGACCGTGCATACCGTACACTTTATACACTGCTCGAAGTTGTTTTCGCTTATATTGAGTTGATCTATCATCGTTTTATTGCGTTTTTCATTCAAGTATGCGGTCAGCGGCAGCCATAGCGGTCAGCATCGCCACACCGGCGCCGCACCCCTCCTTGATCGGGTTGCACCCGCCGAGTATCGAGCCGACAGCATAGAGATTCAGTATTGTTTTTCCCGAAGCCGATGGGCGGAAACTGTCATCACTGCGGACACCATAGGACATAAACGGCTGAGCGTCATAGAGGTCGGGCTTATACCACTCGGCGCGCGCACCCGGCGCATCGACATCGAGACCGAATACCGGCTCGACTATACGGTCGGTCAGCGCCACCAGGCCGTTGCCGAAGAACGACCCCGACGCCAGCACATAGTTCTCAGCTTCAAGCGGCTCGTCGCCGTGATTGACGGAGTAGACAGCCTGTATCCTGTCGCCACACATCTCAGCCCTGACTATGGTATCGCCGGGGAAGAGTGTCCCGCCAAGTTTCTTGAAATAGGCATCGAGCTGCATCTGGATTCTGATGCCCGGCACAGAGGCCGACATCGTAGTCACGAAGTAGACCGGCTTGACGATCAGGCGGCGCAGAAGCGTCAGCTGATGGTCGTCCCTCAGCCCTACGACGGCCGGCATTATCAGCGCGTCGACATCGCGTGCTATGACATTAAGTCGGCCGGCTATCTGACGTATGGCATCGTCGTCAAGCAGGCGCGCCACTGTCGGCGCACGCATCTCGGTGCTACTCTGACGCAACTTCTCCAGACGCGGTATAGTCACCGACTCCTGACGGCACTTCACTCCGCGACGCTCAAGCGTCGGAGCTAAAAACTGAGGATAAAAATCTATAAAGTCGGTGATATTCACCAGAGCTACGCTTCGCCAGGGCAGCTTGCCGGGCGATGTGAACGTGGCGAAGTCATCGAGAGTCAGCCATGCCGGTTTCAGCTTGCCGAGCGGAGTCAGACGCCACCGGTTGCGCGACGAGTCGCCTATTGTATTTATGCCTGCCTCGCTCAGCATCGGCTGCACACGTCCAAGCAGGTCGAGCCATTTCGCCTTGCCTATCCTTCGGTAGGGATGTCCGGCCGGCAGTGAGTCATAAGCCTCAGTCGGGCGCTCCACATTTTGACCGTCGAGCTGCCCTAACAGCTCCATTGAGCCTGAACTGAACTGCAGAGCGCTCTGGCCGGTCGAAAAAACGGCCACGCGCTGTCCGGCGCGGGCGAGGGTGATACCCGCCGTCATTCCGCTCAGACCGCCTCCTATTATTATAGTGTCGAATTTCATTCCTTTTCTTCAGTTTTTGCCGCCGGCTCAGCATCTTGCTCGCCCTTATCGGCCATTGCATCCATTTTCTGACGGCGTCCTTCGGTCAATCCGCCCACTCCCTCATATAGCCATGACATCAGCTGCACCTCCTTGATGGTCTCCCCCCAGGCCACGGGGCTCATACCCTTCCAGCGCTCGTTGATAAACCATCCAAGATCGGCCAGGGCCGCGTCGGCACACGCTCCGGCCTTGGCCAGCAGACCCGCGCCGCGACAGGCGCAGAGCTGTCCCTGACAGGTGCCCATCCCCAGACGCGTACGGCGGCGGAGATTGAGCAGATTGTGGACATGCAGCTCGTCGATAGCATAGTTGACCTCACCGACCGACACCTGCTCACACTCGCAGACGAGCGCCTCGCTCGCCGCATCGCGTGTGTCGATCTTGCGGCTCATCGTTCCGTGGCGTCCTTCGGCGGCCAGCTGTTCGGTCGAGAGCTCTATGACGTGCGACTTCCGGCGGTTCCACCCCTTCAGCCGCTTCTTCTCTTTCTTCACTTCTGCCGGCTCGGAGCCCGGAAGCGGCTTGTCGGCCGTGACACATCCGGGATCGCTCTCGCCCAGCTTGCGCATAGCCAGGTCGGTAGCCCACTCCGCCATCAGGCGATAGGTCATCAGCTTGCCTCCGGTTATGGTGATGAAGCCTTCCAGACCGTCGCGTGTGGCATGGTCCAGACAGACTATGCCACGGCTTATCGAGCGTCCCGACGGGTCGTCGTCAGAGGTTACAAGCGGCCTGACGCCGGCATAGGCGCGCAGGATGCGCGTATGTGCGAGCGACGGTGCCAGCTTGGCTCCCTCGCTCATCAGTATGTCCACTTCCTCAGGCGTCACGGTCATATGGTCTATCTGATCATACGGGACACGGTCGCTCGTCGTGCCTATCAGGCATATAGTGTCGCCCGGCACGAGGATATCCGCATTCGCCGGCTTGCGGCAGCGGTTGATCACAAGATTGTTGATTCTATGGCCGAATATCAGCAGCGATCCTTTGGCCGGGAACATATTGACCGTCACCCCTGCCTTGGCCGCGATACCTGCACCCCAGATGCCTCCGGCATTGATTACGAGGCGCCCTCTGGCCTCCGAGCGTGCGCCCGTGCGCACATCGGTCAGACAGACCCCTTGGATCCTGTCGCCGTTCCGGATCAGCCCCGTGACCTCATGATAGGTCAGCACATCCGCTCCGTGCATCGTGGCGTCGACCACATTGGCCGTCGTCAGCCTGAACGGATCGATCGCGCCGTCAGGCACCTTCACAGCGCCCGTAAGGGTCGGATTGACCGACGGCTCGAGACGCCTGGCGAGCTCAGGGTCGATCACCTCGGCTCTGATGCCGGCAGCCTCACACGACTCCACGAAAAGTTTCTGATATCCGAGATCATCCTCCGGCAGCGTGATGAAGAGACCGCCTGTCTCCTCGACACAGTGGCGGGCCACCCGCCGCAGTATCATGTTTTCCTTTATACATTCAGTAGCGCTCTCGCGGTCGGTCACGGCATAGCGCGCGCCGCTGTGGAGCAGTCCGTGATTACGCCCTGTAGCGCCCGCCGTGAAGTCATATCGCTCCACCAGCAGCACACTCAGGCCGCGGAGCGCGCAGTCGCGGGCCGTACCTGCGCCCGTAGCTCCGCCTCCGATGATTATCACATCGTATTCTTTTCCCTTTGTAAGCATTATGATTCTACACTTGATTTACAAATTTATGAAATTTATTTAATATCTACCCCATCCCCACCTTATTTTTTAATTTTATAGCCTATCCTGCTATAAATCGACTATTTTTTCTGCAAATAATTTGGTGAATCGGAATTTTATTTTGAATTTTGTAAATATCATCATACAGAATATTACAGCTTAAACAGACGCTTAATTATCATTAAAGTGATACTATCAAACAAATCATTAGGAACGCCTGATATCATCAGAAACCTTGGATTGAGGTTTCGAGACTACAGATTGCGGCTGAGGATGACCCGTAAAGAGGTCTCCGTGGCGACGTCGATCGGCATGACCACCCTCTACAAGTTTGAGTCGGGCAATATGACTGACATATCTCTCAGTACAGTCCTGAGACTGCTGAGAGCTATAGGGCTTGGCGAGAACTGGGAGGCACTGCTCCCAGAGCTACCCGAGTCGCCCTATCTCTATGATGACAATGACAAGAAAATGCAGCGGGTCAGACACTCCTCTAAAAAGTGATCGTAATGAAGCATCTGAAAGTAAAATTGTGGGGACAGGAAATAGGACGTCTCGCCTGGGATTCAACTACGAGAAGAATATACTTTACGCACAATCCAGACCTCAGTAATATACCGGATATCGCGCCCTTACAATCACCGCTTAAGAACCGGAATAATATATTGCCGTTGTACGGAGATGAGCGGCCTATATATCAGGGATTGCCTCCGTTTATAGCGGACTCACTGCCCGATGCGTGGGGCAATATGCTATTTGACAAATGGGTTAAGGACAATAAGATTCCCAGAAATAAAGTAACTCCTCTTTATAAATTAATGTTTATCGGTACACGGGGTATGGGTGCGTTGGAATACGAACCATACGCCGAAGACCTGACACACACCCGCAAGATTGATATCAAATCGCTGTATGATATATCTTTGAGAATTCTTGAAGACAGGGATAATATAGTTCTGAATATTAATGATGAGCTGACTTTACAATCTCTGCTTGCTGTCGGCACATCTGCCGGTGGTAGACAGATGAAAGCTATTATTGCAATAAACGAGGCGACAGGAGAAATACGCTCCGGTCAGACCGATGACCTGGAGGGATTTGACTATTATATCCTCAAATTTGGAGATAAGTCTATTCCAATTGCCGAAATTGAGACTGCTTATTACCGGATGGCCGTTGATGCAGGAATCGAGATGGAGAAGTGTCAATTATTACCGATTGATGGCACAAACCATTTCCTTACAAAGCGTTTTGACAGAAGGAACGGTAAAAAAATTCACATGCAGACTCTGGCAGCCATGAATCCGGAAGCGCGCAGCTACGAAGACCTCATAGCAACGTGTCGGGAGCTATTCCTTTCAGAATCCGAGATTGAGCAGCTTTTCGGTCGGATGGTGTTCAATGTTATGACCAACAACACTGATGATCATAATAAAAACTTTGCGTTCCTCCTTGAAGAATACGGTCAGTGGAGACTTGCACCAGCCTACGACATAACTTTTATCTTCAATATCTACGGCACCGGGCCAAATACAGACCGGAGACTGAGCATCGGTGGCAAAACAAGCGATATTACCAAAGCAGACCTACTCGAGTTCGCTAAATTGAACGGCATTAAGAATGTCAATGCAATGATTGGCAGAGTTGCGGATGTAATAAAAGACTTCGACCGATATGCGACAGAATCTGGTATTGTTCAGCCTTGGCGAAGTATCATTCATAATACCCTTAATGAGAATCTTACAAAATTCGGGTATCCTGACAAAGATAATTATGACGGCACATCTTTTACCGATAGATTCGGAAGGTGCTTTGACAATCTATCCTTTTCAGTTAATTCCAAAGGTTATATCGAAGTTTCTGTATTTATAAATGGGAAGCGCCACAAAAAATTCATCCGCCCAAACATGGAGATCTATCCTGATCTGATGAAACAAAATCTGTCAAATCTCCCTCCGGAATATAAAATCAGATTAATCGAAACCCTCTTTACTATAGAATAAACCGAGATAAGACCCAGCTATAATGAGACCGCATCAGAAACTGACCGGATACATCCTCGCTGCCCTGGCCGCAGCGGCCTACGGCACTAATCCCGCATTCGCCATTCCTCTCTATGAGCAGGGGCTTAACCCTACGTCCGTACTCCTGTTCCGCTACGTGCTCAGCCTTCCCATGCTGGCCGCCATGATAGCTGTACGCGGCATGGGATTCCGACTGAAGCGCAATGAGATAGGCCCAGTGGCGATTCTGGGCATGCTGATGAGCCTGTCGTCGCTCGGCCTCTTCGCAAGCTACGAATATCTCAACTCGGGCATAGCATCTACGCTCCTGTTCATCTATCCCGTGCTCGTAGCCATCATGATGATTTTCATTTATCATGAGAAATTCAAGCCTTCGCTCGCCGTCTGTCTTGCCCTGATGATCGCAGGACTGCTGATGCTGATGGATGCCGGACCGGGTGCAAGGATATCGACCTACGGTGTCCTGCTCGTCATCCTATCGTCGGTCACCTACGCTATCTATATAGTCATGGTCAACGTCTCGCCGACAATACGCGGCATACCCACCACCCGACTCCTCTTCTACCTCATTGCCTGGGGATCGCTTCTTTTCATCGGGAGCATTGCCGTCGGCACCCCGCTGACGCTGCCCAAACAGCCGTCCAACTGGATCAACCTCATCTGCCTGGCCGCTCTTCCGACGGTCCTCTCCCTGTGGTGCACGACCCGCGCCATTCAGCTCATCGGGTCGACGCCGACAGCAATCTTCGGCGCTCTCGAGCCCGTGACAGCCGTATTGCTCAGCGTACTTGTACTTGACCAGACCATCACCGGCCGCGATATACTCGGAGCCACCCTCATAGTCGCCGCGACCACCATCGTAATCTCCGCTCGTCCGGTCGACGCACTCCTGCTCCACGTCCGCAAGCTCTTTCCCCGGCGTCGTAAGAGTCACCCTGACAACGTATAAAAAAGATGGCTGCGGCACGACATTGCCACAGCCATCATCTTATTATATATTAGTAAAGTATCCTTTTATTAAAGGTTATTTATCTTTGACTTTACAGCGTCTTTCACTTCGGCGGCCTTGTCAGCTACGGCATTCTTCACTTCAGAAGCCTTGTCAGCTACGGCGGTCTTCACCTCAGTGGCCTTGTCGGCTACGGCGTCCTTGACTTCGGTTGCCTTTTCCACAACGGCGTCTTTCACTTCAGCGGCCTTGTCAGCCACAGCTTCCTTAACATCAGCCACCTTGTCGGCTACGGCATCCTTGACCGAGCCGGTTGTTTCGGCTGCTGTCGCGGCGGCGTCACCCGCTGCCTCGCCGGCTGCTTCTGCTGTAGTAGCGGCCACATCAGTAGCGTCGCCTGCCACACCTTCTACAGTTTCGCTGACACCTTCCACTACGGTAGTAACTGTAGCATCATCTGTAGCAGCTGCTTTTTCTTCTGTCTTTGAGCCTGAGCATGATGCCAGACCGATTACGGCTGCGAAAGCCACGGGGATAAATAACTTTTTCATGATCATGTGTAATTTAAAAATGAAATAAATTTTTTCGTATAGAATTTTAAACAAACCATCCCGCAAAAAAGTTCTACGACGAACATAATTATATTCTCCCGCGTTATAATATCAAATCAAATAAACACTCGAAACCATGTTCAGGAAATTAATCATCGCAGCCATCGCCGTTCTCGGCATCTCCGCTGCAGCTTCAGCCCGCGACGGCTACACCCGCGACATCAGCATCCTACCGACAGCCGCACGCACGGTCATCGCCGATAACTTCAAAGCAAAAGTCAGCGTAATCAAAGTCGACAAGAGTTTCGGCCGTGTGTCCGAATATGAAGTGATCCTTACCGACGGCACAGAAATCTCATTCGACAAAGCCGGCAACTGGGAGAATATCGAAGTAAGAGCCGACGGCGCCGTTCCCGCTAAATTTGTTCCGGCCGCCATCACCAAATACATCAAGGACAATCAGCGGGGTCAGAAAATTGTCAGCATCGAGCGCGAAAAGAATGGCTATGACATAGAGCTGACCAACGGCATAGAGATGAAATTCAGCAAGGACGGCACGTTCCTCCGCTACGACGACTAAACAAACCATAAAAAAAATACAACCTAACACCTTACGACTATGGATAAATATGTATGCGAAGTATGCGATTGGGTATATGACCCCGAAGTAGGCGATCCCGAACACGGCATTGCTCCCGGCACTAAATTTGAAGATATACCTGACGACTGGGTGTGCCCCCTGTGCGGTGTCGGCAAAGACCAGTTCGCCAAAGTCGACTGACCCCTCGCGCCATAAAAGCTTAGCCCGACGGACCACCCTCCCCCGGGCTATTTTTTAGATCCGGCTCTCGGTTTGGCATAATTTTTGTAACTCACATCAACTGAAACATCAATAAAAACAATACGATATGGAAAAAGTACAACCCGGAAAATACGTAGAAATGGTCTACGACCTCTATGAAGTAGCGCCCGACGGCTCGGAAAAGCTCGTCCATCAGAGCGATCCCGCCGATCCTGAAAAAATCGTTTTCGGCGTGACCCGCGGTATGATCCAGCCTCTTGAAAAGGCTATCGACGGCCTTGAAGCAGGTGGCGAATTTGACGTCAAGGTCAAAGCCGACGAGGCATTCGGCCCCTATGATCCCGAACAGATCGCCGAACTCGACAAAGACCTCTTCATCGTCGACGGCAAATTTGACTCTGATATCATCAAGAAAGGTGCAGTCGTGCCCATGATGACAGCCGACGGCTTCCGCGTCAACGGTGTGGTTCTCGACGTCACCGCCGACAAGGTAAAGATGGACTTCAATCATCCCCTCGCCGGCAAGGACGTTCGCTTCCACGGCAAGGTCCAGACCGTACGTGACGCCACTGCCGAAGAGCTTCAGCCCGCCGGCGGTTGCGGATGCGGATGCGGCGACTGCGGTGACAGCTGCGGTTGCGACGGCGAGAAATCCTGCGGCGACTCAGGTTGCGGCTGCCATTGATATAACGTGAGAGCCCCGACTCCACTTGTATTCAGGGCCTATGCATATCTCGTCTGAATATAATATTACTACACTGATATTTAAGTAGTACAATTTGCACTAACGAGAATAGGAACCAAACACAAACCAACAAAATAAAAAAAGAGGTCGATCGACCTCTTTTTTTGTTTCTCCGATATGGGAGTTTTTGTTACCGAGAACTATACATCCGAGATATTTGTTTGTGAAATAAAAGTGATATATCTTTGCATTATAAATGATAGCATTATGGAAGTATCAATAAATAGAAAATCTGCCATGTTCCGTCTGCGTGAGGAACTTCTGGAACGTTTGAAGCAATTAGCCGCGCGTGATAATCGTAGCCTAAATAATTATGTTGAAACCATTTTGATGGATGTGGTTTATAATACACCCAATGCGAAAACTGTCGCTGCAATGAAGGAGGCTGAGAATGAAGAGAATCTCACCACTGTCAATATGGATAGTTACGAATCATTTCTGAAATCTCTTGATTTGAAATGAAAGAAATCAAGAGTGGCAAACAATTCAAGAAGGAC
>CAMWHE010000045.1 GCA_947173955.1 uncultured Bacteroidales bacterium
AAGTGACGGAGTTGGGGATAGTCAGTGCGCCGATCAGGCCGTAGCAGCCATAGAAAGCTTGCTCAGATATTTGAGTTACAGGATAGTTCTCCCCTTCATACGTGATGTAGTCGGGAATAACCAAGTTTTCTTTTACAAGACCTCTGTTAGTTCCGACACCGGCCGTTCCATCTTCATATAGGTCATACGCTATACCATCAACGGTTACAGTGGTAGCTTCTACGGCCGGAATGGCGACAAAGCACATAAGTGCAGCAAACAAATACCGAAACAACAGGTGGTTTCTTAAAGACAATCTTTTGTGTATCATATTATTGAATGTTTAATCATTTGAAAAGCCAGTGACTCATGAAATGCTTCTGCGGGCCGGCGAAAGAGGCGAACAGAATATTTATGAATTGGAAATATTTCTCACATTCTTTCTTCTCAGAGTCTTTATTTTGGTGGTTGTTTGGATAGACCAATGCCACATACAGGACTTCCGAATCAGGGTTAAACGACATTCGTGAAACAATCTTTTTGGAAACCTGGTCTCCCCGATGAGTATCCGCCTCGATTATGATTAAGGGTCGGCCTTCAGCTTTTCCGAAGATGTCGTAACGGTCTTTAGTCGCTTTTTTATTATTGCTGATTGCGGCGACTTTCTCAGCATCAAAATTATACCCGAGCGGGGCTAACTCAGTATTTAGCGCTGTCAGCAGGGGGTGTATGATTAACTCCCTGACATCCCCGGCATCGTATGACTTCTTCTTAGTGGCGTTATTGCTCAGATATGTCAGTGCGTTGTGAACTCGTTCTCCTATCTCTCCAAACGGATAGCCGACTTCTCCCGATTTCTTATGCGAAAGGAAGGCACTATACAGATTTAATGCAGAGCGATAGGTGGCAAGACAGGTATATAAATCGCCGCTTATTTCAAGTTTACCGGTATATTTTTTGTATCTGGCCTGATCCTTTTTTGTATAGGTTAATTCGTCAAGTATACTTTCGAAGTTGTCCTGGTTCCATTGCTGAGGTAAAGAACCATAAGCCCTTTCTATCCTTTCTACATTATTCACTCGATGTGTAACAGTAGACTCCTCATACGTTTTATACTCCCGCAGCCAATCCTCGAATTCTTTGCGGAATGACAGACTGTTGGTGTTAGCCATATCGGTAAGTGCGCCTCGGCATTCCCCTCGTCGGCGATAATTGGTTTATAAAAGAAAAGCGTGGGAATCTGACTCATTGCCGTCCCACAACCTGAGGCTCTCGCATTGCCTGAACAAGTAAGACGGCAACGGCGAAGCCCACGCAAATATGAAAGCAGACCAAAGGCCTTAAGCGCATCTGCGCGCGTAGCCTCTGAACAGACTGTTCATATCCAGGTGGCGCAACCCATTGCTTGGTCTCTTGACTCGTTCTGTGAAATTTGCGAGATTTCAGGTTGTCATGAGACGAAGCGCAAAGTGACGCTTTCTATGTAAAGTGACGACCCGCCCGCTAACCCGTCGACTGGGCTTCGCGTTTTGGTCGACACTGCAAAGGTAATGATTATTTTTAATACAAAAAGTCCTGATATCGGCCAAAATAATTATGACTTTAGAGATAGAAATGCCGACGTGCCCGGAGGGGGGATTAAGGTTGTGGCAAATCAAAATGGCAGCTCCGGAGTCGGGAGCTGCCATTTGATATCTGATGCGTCCGGCGAGGGGAGCCGGACGCGGCTATGTGTCAATTACTGGTTGGAGACTTTGGTGTAGCGGCTGTTGAGGCCGTTGACGATGTCGTCGGTGATGTCGAGGGCTGCGTTGAAATAGTCGCCGCTGCTCTTGACGAGGATGGCGTCGAAATGATGTTCGGCGTTGTAGTCGGCGAGGAATGAGTTGAGCGAGTCTACAAACTGCTGTTGCTGCTGCATGCCGAGATTGGCGGCTTCCTGCTGGAGGTTGGCGATATAGCGTTGAGCCTGCTCGTATTTGCGCTGGAAGTCGGCGGCATCTTTCTGCACGGCTTCTACGTCGGCGTTATAGCTCTGCTCGGTGAGGTAACCGCCGTTTTTGAGTTTCGACTCGATATTCTGCTGTTTGCGCTGGAGAGCTTTGTCGTGGGCTTCGAGTTCTTTCTGCTTGGCGGCGGATTCTTTCTCGATGTCGTTGCTCTTGGCGATCATGATCTCGTTGAAGTCGGCGCAGAGATGATATTTGTTCATGACTGAGTCGAGGTTGTAATAGCGTATGCTGATGTTGGTATCGTGAGCGACAGCGGGTTTAGCGGTGCTGTCGGTCTGAGTGTCCTTAGAGCCGGAGCAGGCTGAGGTGGCGGCGAGGATAAGGGCGCCTGCCAGAAGTGACAATGTTGATTTTTTCATTGGATATGATGTTATTCGATTTATTTATCTGAGTTATAATCCGCCGTGCGGAGATTTACGCCTTGTCGTGCCGGCCGGTATCGTCGCTATGGGCGCATTTTATGCCGCGGCGGCGCAGCTCCGGGATGTCGTGGGCGTGGCCCGATGGGAATCTGCCTCCCTTGACAAACAGAACTTTAATGCCGAGCAGCACCACGGCCAGAGCTGTCAGGATTATGGCTAAAATAACGGTCTGCACGATGTCAGTTGCGGTTAAATCAATGCAAATATAAGAAAGATGCCTTAAATGTAGAGCATATGTAAATTATATTTTGTAACTTAGTGAGCAGTTAAGCGTCTTTTTAACGTCTTTTGTAGAATGATAATAAATTTTTAAACTGTATAGAAATGAAAGTATCTGAATTAGAACCCCGCATCGTATTCGAGATATTCGATGAGATCACGAAGGTGCCCCGTCCGTCGAAGAAGGAGGGGAAAATCCGCCAGTACCTGCTCGACTTTGCCGCCAAGCACGGTATCGCGTCGAAGACTGACGAAGTAGGCAACGTAGTCCTGTCAGTGCCGGCCACTCCCGGCCATGAGGATGCGCCGACCGTAGTGCTTCAGGGTCACATGGACATGGTCTGCGAGAGCAACGACAAGAGCTTCAATTTTGAGACAACACCCATCACCACTATAGTCGACGGCGACTGGGTGCGTGCCGACGGGACTACTCTCGGCGCCGACAACGGCATCGGTGTGGCAGCAGCGCTCGCCGCCCTGACCGACAAGAATCTCGTACACGGCCCGATCGAGGTGCTCGTGACCGTCGACGAGGAGACCGGTATGACCGGTGCCTTCAATCTCGGCAAGGACATGATTACCGGCAAGATGCTCGTCAACCTCGACTCGGAGGACGATGCCGAGGTATTCGTAGGCTGCGCCGGCGGTGTCGACACTCAGGCTGTCTTTACCTACAAGCGCTCGTTCGCTCCGACCGACTTCCACTTCTTCAAGCTCGACGTATCGAAGGGTCTCGGCGGACACTCCGGCGGCGACATCCATCTCGGACGCGCCAACGCCAACAAGATCGTGGCCCGCTTCCTCTGGGATCTCTCCCGCAAATATGAGGTGGTTGTCAGCGAGTTTGACGGCGGAAATCTGCGCAACGCCATAGCCCGCGCGGCACATGCCGTATTCGGTGTGCATACATCGAAGAAAGAGGATATCCGCGTGGCTCTCAATATGTATGCGGCCGACATCGCCAACGAGTTCGCGGGTGTCGAGCCCACTCTGACCCTCGACCTCGAGAGCGTGGAGCGCCCCGAATACTGCATCGACTCGGAGACATCCAACAACCTCATCCGCTCGCTCTATTGCGCTCCTCACGGCGTCATCTCCATGAGCCGCGACCTCGAGGGACTCGTAGAGACATCGACCAACCTCGCCTCCGTCAAGATGCGCGGCGAGAATGAGATAGTGATCGCCACCAGCCAGCGCAGCTCCGTGGAGTCACGCAAATGGGATATCGCCAATCAGGTCGAGGCTGTCTTCACGCTGGCCGGTGCCGCAGTCACCCACGGCGACGGATATCCCGGATGGCAGCCCAACATGGAGTCGCCCGTCATGAAGCTGGCTTGCGACGCATATGAGGAGCTGTACGGCGTCAAGCCCGCCATCAAGGCAATTCATGCCGGACTGGAATGCGGACTGTTCAAGTCAGTTTACCCCGATCTCGATATGGTATCGTTCGGACCGACACTTAAGGATGTGCACTCACCCTCTGAGCGAATGTTCATCCCCGCCGTCGAGCGCTTCTGGGGTCAGCTCCGCCGCCTTCTCGAGAAGGTAGCCGACCTGAAAAAGTAATACATATATTATATAATATAAATTCATCGGGAGGCGGTAATAAATATCCGGTTTTCACCGCGCCTTCCGATGAATTCATTACATTTTACACTCAGCCAATCAACGAAATGTCGGGTTCAAAACAAACGTTTTCAAAAGAGACAGAATATTTTATCCAAATTGTCGTCTTAATTGCAGCAGGCATCCTGACTTACCTGGGTAAATATATTTATCCGGGAATACTGGCTGAAAAGCTATTCCTGCGTATAATCGTCAGTGGGGTAATATTGGTTGTCATTTCTTTAATATGCCTTTTATATTTCGCTGAGTTTGACAATAAAAAACCAATTAAAACAAAAGATGATAATAGAGATGGAACTTATATGCAGGAGCTTACAACAGATAAGGCCATAGAATCAGCCATTATCAAGCCATCCGAGGTATACCATGACTCTTATAATTTGTGTAGGGAGCAGACTAATTTGTTGCTCTCTTATTTAGATAATCTTAATAATGACAAGGAATTAAAAGACTATATCAATAGTCTTGATAGACTGGAGTTTTTTGATGATAAAGCACTTTTCTCAAAATACGACAATAGAATCGTCGGTCTATTCTTGATTGATCTTATCAGTTGTTTTGCAAGAATGGGGCATAATTTCGATAAATCACTTAAAGAAGCTCTTTATCCTTCTTTCTTCATCCATACACTTATCACTCAAGAGTCAGACGTACAATCCAGAGGAATTAAAAATTTTTACAAAAATACCATACAAGTAGAGAAAATCTTTAATCTAATTTTAGGAGTAAGCAAATTAGATGAAGAAAATAAATATAACTTTAATTATGTAAGCATCTTTGAAGCGTTTGACAAGGAGCGAGTCCAGCCATATAAGGTATTGCTTTACCGGTATGCGGCCATCATAGCCAAAGCAGACGGGAAAATTGATAAAAAAGAAGCAGATTATCTGGCAGGGATGAGAGCCGGAATGGAGGGTATGTCGGATCTGAATATAAAGGAAGCAGAAGCAGCTAAAGAGGAAGAGGATGATAAAATTGTAATAAGTCTGACATTCGAAAAAATCACGGACAACAAACCGGCCACCAAGCCATTTGTTACACCGGCTGTAAAACCGGTACATCGCCACAAAGTTGAGAAACTGAATAACCTTATAGGACTTTCCTCAGTAAAACATGAGGTAGACAAACTTACAAATTTCATAAAGATACAGCGTATCCGCGAGAAAGAAAATCTTAAGGCAATGCCTATTTCCTATCACTGCGTGTTTACCGGAAATCCCGGAACCGGTAAAACGACAGTCGCACGCATATTAGCCGAAACTTATAAAGAGTTAGGAATCTTATCCAAGGGACATCTTGTTGAAACGGATCGCTCGGGACTTGTGGCTGAATATGTGGGACAGACTGCTGTAAAAACCAATCAAATAATTGACAAAGCCATAGGAGGTGTGCTATTTATCGATGAGGCTTACTCTTTGGCTGGAAAGTCGGATAATGACTTTGGCTCGGAAGCAATTTCGACGCTTCTAAAAAGGATGGAGGACGACCGAAGCCGACTCGTCGTGATTCTTGCAGGATATGGAGCGGAAATGAAAAGCTTTATAGATTCAAATCCCGGACTTCAATCACGATTTAACCGCTACATACACTTCGACGACTACACACCTGAAGAGCTTCTTGAAATCTTCATGTTGAATGTAAGAAAAAATGATTATGAGCTATCGCCTTCGGGATTGGAAACGGTTTCAAAAAAAATTGAAAAAGATGTCCGGGAAAAAGACAAAAATTTCGGCAATGCTCGCTATGTCAGAAATTTGTTTGAAAAGACACTTGAAAATCAAGCATTTCGTCTGGCAGCTAAAGAAGATCACACTATCGACACTCTTAAACAGCTCATTGCCGAGGATATTCCGCAATGATCTTTCCTTGACATCACACGCGAATAGCATAGCTTTTGCCCCCTATTTGGTGAAAATAATGGGGGCTTTTGACTTTTTTGTTTGAGTAAATCTTTATATTTTTGTATCGGAAGAAGTAGCGGCGACTATGACGCTGTAGCTTCCGAACCTAAATAACGGCCATAACTTGACGAATATCAAGCATATACTTATATCGTTAATCGTCTTCGGGGCGCCATCGCTCGGAGCTGAGACGATCACATCGACTCCGGGCAGTCTGAGCCGTCAGCCGGGAGTGCGTGGCGCGACTTCGCTGACTGTCACGGGCGAGATCGATGTCAGGGATATGCAGTTCGTAGTCGATTCGCTCCCCGGACTGACTACTCTCGACCTCGGATCAGCGCGTATCGCGGAATACAGTGGCAGCCGCAGGGTCGCTCCGGCATCGGCCGATGTCATCCCGGCCTACGGACTGATGGGACTGCAGGCCGGAAAGGTCATTCTGCCGGCTACACTGAAAGAGATAGGCGAAGGGGCGTTTGCCTCCGCCGAACTGACGGAGCTGACCGTGCCGGACGGAGTGTCTGCAATAGGTCCGGCCGCATTCGCCGGCTGCAGCCAATTGGGCACCATCGGTCTTCCCGCCGCACTCAAATCAATAGCCCCGCTTACATTTAAAGACTGCAAATCATTAAAAACCATCGACTTGCCGACGACCGTGACCGCGATAGACTCATGTGCTTTTGCCGGTTGTACCAGGCTGTCGGATGTGGCATTCCCGGCCTCACTTGCACGCATCGGAGCCCGCGCATTCGAGGGGACAGCCCTGACAGACCTCTCGCTCGAAGGATGCAAGTCGCTCCGGACAGTAGGGTCATTCGCGTTCGCACACATACCGACACTGACTGCCGCCATACTCCCGCCGACCGCCACGCAGCTTGGCGAAGGACTCTTTTTCGACTGCGCGGCGCTTGAGGCAGTCGCCATGCCCCGTGGTATTGACGAATTGCCAGCCTACGTCCTCAAGGGGACTTCGCTCGCCGACGCCTCCGGCGCTCTGCCCGAGGGGGTGACCCGCATAGGCCGCTACGCCCTTTACGGCAATGCCCGGATCGCCACGTTGCGGCTCCCGGAGGGGCTTGAATCGATCGACGACCGCGCTCTTGCCGGGCTCTCGTCGCTCAAGACCCTTGATGCATCCCTGCTCGGCGAACTCCCGGAACTCGGAGAAGATGTCTTCGCCGGAACGGCCTCAAAATCAGTCACTCTGCTGGCCGACAGCGATATGGTACCAGCCTTCGAGGTTGCTCCCCAATGGAAGGAATTCAATGTGACGGACTATTCGTCGACCGACGAGACTGTAGCCGACGGGTCGATGTCGCGCCTGCTGCTCCGTTATGACGGGACAGCCATCTATATCACTGCGGCCGAACCGATATCGGCAGTCGATGTCTATGACCTCGAGGGGCGACTGTCAGCCGCCCGCAGGGTGTCGCCTCCGGAGCCGGAGACATCGGTAGGAGTCAGCGGATATGACAATCAAATTGTAATACTGCGCGTGACCTACGCTTCGGGCGACCGCACATCAATCGCAAAACTCAAGCTATGACCGACTCAGGCTATCCCCCCCCCGCCCATGCCGAGACGCCCGTCGAGCGTCTGCGCTACCTGCTCCATCAGCGGCGTATGTCGCAGGCCGAGATGGCACGCACGCTGGGCATCGACTCGGCACGCCTGTCGAAGATACTGTCAGGCCGCCTTCCGGTGACAGAGGGATTCATCAATAAAGTGGCTGTCGATATGGGAGTGTCGAAGCCCTGGCTCAGCAACGGCACGGGACTCCCCTATGAAAAGCCTCTCCATGCAAGCACGATAACGGCGGAGATAACTCCGGCAGCCCCGAAGGGGATAGCCGTCTACGATGTCGACGTCACCGCCGGGACGGCCGAGCTGTCGCAGCTGCTTACAGCCGACCGCATCATAGGCTATGTCGATATGCCGCTGATCAGTCCCGACTGCGTTATAGTCAGGGTAGCCGGCGACAGCATGACACCGACAGCCCCTGACGGCAGCTATGTAGCCATACGCCCCGTCTCCTCCACCGGAATAATATTCTGGGGGCAGATATATGTGGTGATCACCGGATCCTACAGGATGGTGAAATTCATCCGGCGCCACCCCGACCCGCATTACGTCACCCTACATTCCGACAATCCGGCCTACGATGACATCGACATCCCACGCTCCGAGATAAAAAAACTCTTCCTTGTAGAAACCGTTATAAAATACGACAAACGATGCTGATCAAACGCCTCTCCCGCATCCTTCTCAGTCTGGCCGCCGGACTGACAGCCCTATCATCCCAGGCTGAAATCCCGGCGGGCTACTACAGCTCAGTCAACGGCAAAAAGGACGCCGAACTCAAGACAGCTCTCTGCAACCTGATATACAATCACACCGAAGTCTCCTCCTACTCCGCTCTGCCGCAATACTTCCAGCGCACCGACGTCTATCCCGGATCAAACCGCTGGTGGGATATGTACAGCGACATACCCCTGTATGCACCCAGCTTCAAGGGTCTCAACCGCGAGCACTCCTTCCCCAAGAGCTGGTGGGGCGGAAGCGAGTCGACGCCTGCCTATGTCGACCTCAACCACCTCTATCCCTCGGAGGCTGCCGCCAACATGGCGAAAAGCAACTATCCGCTCGGCACGGTCTCGACGTCGAAGTTTGACAATGGCGTCGTCAAAGTGGGTTATGCGGTCACGGGCCAGGGGGGAGGCGCCGCTCAGGTCTTCGAGCCGGCCGACGAGTATAAGGGCGACTTCGCGCGTACATATTTCTATATGGTAACCTGCTATCAGAATCTGACCTGGAACAAGAGCTACAGCTGGATGCTGCAGCAGAACACCTATCCCACCCTGACCGGATGGGCCCAGCAACTCCTGCTCGAATGGAACCGCATGGACCCTGTCAGCGAAAAGGAGATAAACCGCAACGACGAGGTCTACAGGATTCAGAACAACCGCAACCCTTTTATCGACTATCCGCAGCTCGCCGAGTATATCTGGGGCGAGCATAAGGGTGAGCTATTCTATGAGGATACGGCCGGCGACCTCCCCACAGGCGAGCCGGTGCTGATCACGCCCGTACAGGATATGTCGCTTGACTTCAATGAGGTAGCCATCGGACAGACGACGACCTCCCGACTCTTCTTCCATGGCGAGAATCTGCGCGGCAATCTTTCCGTGACCGTCTACGGCACGGACAAGTCCATGTTTGCCGTCAGCGCCAAAACAATACCGGCCACAGTAGTCAACAGCTCGGCCGGCTACTGGCTGACAGTCAGCTACACGCCCTCAACCGAAGGGGCGCACAGCGCCCGGCTGCTCGTCAGCGACGGCGGCCTGACCGGCTCGCTCGGCGTAGCGCTGATCGGCGAGGGGTGTCCCGTCCCCACGCTCCACGCTTTCGAGGCTCTGCCACCCTCAAATGTGACATCCGACTCCTACACGGCCCGCTGGGAAGCTCCCGACGAGGTAGTCGACTACTACATACTGACCCGCACCCGCTACTATTCCGGCTCGACATCTTCCGAAGACCTTCTCGCCGAGGAAAATGAGCTGCTCGTCAGCGATTTCGACGCTTCCGTGCCCGAAAGCTACAATGTGCGCTCCGTACGCCTCGGCTACGAGTCGCCCCGCAGCAACGAGATCTATGTAGACTTCGCGGCCGTCGATGAGGTCTTCGGCGACCTCCTGCTCGGAACCGCGCCCGTCGAGGGTGGCATACGATTCGTATGTCCCGTGCCGGTAGCCGATGCCACCATCTACGATATGCAGGGGCGCCCCGTCAGAGCGCTACCCCTCATAACCGACGATATGTATCTGACCGACCTGACAGCCGGGGTCTACATCCTGACGTCGCCGGATCTCCGCCGTCCGATACGCATAGTGATCAAGTGATAAATAAATAATTGAATTATAACATACCCCTATTCATAATTTCAGACAATGCAATACGGAATTCTTGACTTCTTAGGTCTTCTCGGCGCCGTAGGCCTCTTCCTCTACGGCATGAAAGTAATGAGTGAAGGTCTGCAGAAAGCGGCCGGCGACCGCCTCCGCAACATACTCGGCGCCATGACCCGCAACAGGTTCACAGGCACGCTGACCGGTTTCGGTATCACCGCCCTCATCCAGAGCTCTTCGGCATCGATCGTGATGGTGGTGAGCTTCGTGAATGCCGGCCTTGTGACGCTCGCCCAGTCGATGGCCGTCATCTTCGGCGCGAATGTGGGTACGACCTTTACGGCGTGGATGCTGACCCTCTTCGGCTTCAAGGTCGACATCTCGGCCTATGCCATACCGCTGATGGCGTTTGCCGTAGTCATGCTCTTCTCCAAAAAGAGCCGCACGAAGTCGATCGGCGAGTTCCTCATAGGCTTCGCCCTGCTCTTCCTCGGCCTGGATATGATATCCAATTATGTCCCTGACCTGCAGGCAAATCCGGCTATGTTCGAGGCTCTCCAGCGCTATGCCGACATGGGATTCCGTTCCGTGCTGATATTCTTCACCGTAGGCTGTGTGGTGACGATGATTATCCAGTCGTCGGCGGCCACATTCGCCATCACGCTCATCATGTTCTCCCGCGGATGGGTCGACTTCAACCTCGCCTCGGCCATCGTGCTCGGCTCCGCCGTCGGCACGACGATCACGCCCATACTGGCGTCGCTCAGCGGTAATGTAGCCGCCAAGCGCACGGCGATGGGCCACCTGATGTTCAATGTACTCGGCTCGATATGGTGTCTGGCTCTGTTCTATCAGTTTACGGCGCTGATCATGTGGATCACGCAGAAGATAGGCACCGGCGACCCCAACGCCCTCTATTCGTATATCAATAATCTTCGTGTCGACAATCCCGATGTCTACAATCATCTCTTCGACACCACCGCCGTGTCCGACAATGATCTGAAACTCTCGATCGATGCCACCACCCCCCTGCTGCGCAGCCTGCAGTTCAAGGCCTCGATCGGGCTCTGCCTGTTCTATACCACCTACAAGCTCATCAACCTGTCGATAATGATATGGTTCACGAAGCTTTATGTGCGCGTCGTCGAGTGGCTTATCCCCTCGAAGAAGAAAGGCGACGACGAGTTCCAGCTCAAATTTATCGGCGGCACCCTGATGCAGGCCTCGGAACTCAACATCACGCAGGCCGAAAAGGAGATGTTCGTCTACGCGGAGCGTGTAGGCCGCATGATATCTATGGCGCGCGAGCTCGTCCACACCAGGAGCGGCAGCGACGACTTCAACACCCGCTATTCGCGTCTGGAGAAATATGAGGAGATATCGGACCGCATGGAGCTCGAGATAGCCAACTATCTCAACCGCACGGCCGAAGGCCGACTCTCCAACGCGTCAAAGCGTCGCATCGTAGCCATGATGGGCATCGACTCCGAGATAGAGTCGATAGCTGACTGCTGCCTCGGGGTCGGCAAAATCCTGTTGCGCAAACAGCAGAGCAACGTCCACTTCAACGATGAGATCTATCTGAATATAGACCGGATGTTTGACTACGTGCAGACAGCCATGGACAGTATGCTCAAGCTCCTCGAAGCCCCCGACTCCGTCACAGAGACCGAGCTTATCGTATGTTACAACCATGAGCGCGAGATCAACAACTACCGCAACACGCTCCGCCAGTCGAATGTGACCAATATCAACGACCACCACTACGAGTATCAGAGCGGTATCTACTATATGGACATCATCTCGACCCTCGAGAAGACCGGCGACTACATCATCAATGTAGTCGACACGATCAAGACTGAGTTCAAGCACGTCTCTCTCCATCCCAAAGGCTGATCCGCGACAACTATGACCGACCACATCACAATCTACGGAGCTTCGAGCCCCGATATCGATCCCCGCTTCATGGAAGCCGCCCGGCAGCTCGGGGCGCTGATAGGAGCGCGCGGAGTGACGCTCGTCAGCGGCGGCGGACGCACGGGGCTGATGGCCGCCGCTATCGAGGGAGCGTCAATGGCGGGAGGAAAGACTGTCGGCATCCTGCCTCAGTTCATGATCGACCGCCGGTGGGGGCATCCTCAGCTGCACACGACTGTGGCGACACCCGATATGCACACGCGCAAGCGGCAGATGGCCTCGATGTCAGGAGCCGTGATAGCCCTCCCGGGCGGAGTCGGTACGCTCGAGGAACTCCTCGAAATCATAACATGGCGTCAGCTCGGGCTATATCAGGGCAACATCGTGATACTCAACACGCTCAACTATTTTGACCCCCTGCTTCAGATGCTCGCCCGTTCGATCGAGCTCCACTTCATGAACCCTGACCACAAAGCCCTCTGGCAGGTAGCGTCGACCCCCGAAGAGGCTGTGTCGCTCGCCCTTGATGTCGAGCCCGAAAACCGGCCATTCACACAGAAGATACATTGAATCCTGACAGCCTGAATATTGCCTCTGAAGCCGCAGCCGGCTCTGTCGGTCAGCTTGCGGCGACCGACAGCCTGAGCCTTGAGCCTTCCGGTCCGGAGCCTGCGGCCATACTGATCGTGGAATCCCGTCCGGCATGGACACGCGGACTGGAGCCGGCCGAGCGTCCCGCCTCGACAGCGGCTCATTCGGGCGTCACCACCGCATTTATCGTCATATTCGCGCTTATAGCCTTGACGGCCAATCATCTTCCGCATATCTTCACGTCGATCAAGACCGATATGTTCGGCGTACGCCGCCGCAACAACGCCTTTGACAGCCACACATCGGGCGAGGCACGCACACTGGCGCTGATGATTCTGATGGCAGCCACATGCGAGGCGGTGATCATCGGCCGGTTCATCAATCCGATGTTCGCCACATCGCTTCCGCTCTTCGGGGCGACCGCCGGACTTATGGTGGCTTACTATCTCTTTCAGCTCGCGGCCTACTCGGTCGTAGGATATACATTTACCGATCCGCAGTCGGCGGCGCAATGGTGTCGCGGATTCAATCTATCGCAGGGTCTGCTCGGATTTCTACTCCTTCCGCCGGCCCTCGTCCTGCTCTTTTATCCGCCGCTGAATATCGTGGCATATATCTATGCCGCAGTCGTCTATCTGGCAATAAGAGTGTCATTTATTTATAAGGGATTTAGAATTTTTTACGATTCATTTGGTTGTTTAGTCTATTTTATTTTGTACCTTTGCACGCTGGAACTGATACCCCCTATTGCAGTCTATTCAGGAGCAATCGCACTGAATGGGCTTTTATAACATTGACTAAACACGAAAGAAGTGAAAATAAGCAAGATACTCGTCTCTCAGCCGAAACCGACATCAGACAAGTCACCTTACTATGAAATAGCCGAGCGCTATAACGTGGAGCTGATATTCCGTCCCTTCATCAAGGTAGAGGGACTGACCGCCCGCGAATTCCGTCAGCAGAAAATCAATCTCGCCGACTTCACGGCAGTCATATTTACCGCCCGTACGGCCATCGATCATTTCTTTGCCCTTGCCGAGGAGATGCGCTATCATATCCCCGACGACCTGAAATATTTCTGTACCAGCGAGTCGATCGCCCTGTATCTGCAGAAATATATCGTCTACCGCAAACGCAAGATCTTCTATTGTGAAAACGGCAAGATAGCCGATCTCGTTCCGCTGCTGACCAAGCACGCCAAGGAGAAGTACCTGTACGTCGTCTCCGATGTCAACAAGGACGATTCCGCTGTGCTCGACAACGGCAAGATCCACTATACACGCGCTATCATGTACCGCACTGTCAGCAACGACTTCGCGCCCGACGAGCCGCTCGACTATGACGCCCTCCTCTTCTTCAGCCCTGCAGGTATCAAGTCGCTCAAGAAGAATTTCCCCGATTTCGACCAGACGAACGTGGCGATAGGCACATTCGGCGTCACCACGGCGCGCGCCGTCGAGGAAGCCGGTCTGCGACTTGACTTCCAGGCACCCTCCCCGCAGGCACCCTCCATGACTGCCGCTCTCGACCTCTTCCTGAAGAACAATCTTGAAAAATAGGCTCCGGCCCCGGAATGATGAGCTATCGTCTGCCGAAGTCGCATCGCCTTTGTTCGCGGACTGCCGTAGAGCGGCTCTTTGACCGCGAAGGCGGCTCACGGGTGGCCGTCAGCTTCCCCTTGCGCGCAGTATGGCGTCACAATCCCTCGAGGCCTTCGCCCGGCGCTCCCGCCCAGTTCATGATCACCGTCCCCAAGAAGCGTCTGCGTCATGCTGTCGACCGCGTGACTATCCGCCGGCGTATCCGCGAGACCTACCGGCTCTCCCATCAGGACTATCCCGCTTCCGGGCCTACCGACATAGCTTTCATCTACCTTGCCGACGACCTCCAGCCGTATGCCCGGATCGAAGCGGCCATGCGCCATCTGCTTGCGAGAATACACTCATGTCACTGATCGCCTCCATACTGTCGCTCCCCATCCACTTCTATCGGCGTGCCATCTCGCCGATGTTCCCCTCCTGCTGCCGCTTCACTCCGACATGCTCCGAGTATGCCCTTGAGGCGCTGAAGCGTCACGGAGCCGTCAAGGGGCTCTATCTGGCCGTAAGGCGGATCCTGCGCTGCCATCCCTGGGGCGGCAGCGGCTATGACCCTGTGCCATGAAGCAGGCAATCGACATCCACACACATCGTCCGGCGCGTCCCGGCGACCTGATGTCGGCCGGATTGCACCCGTGGCGGTCGGCCGAGGCTGATCCGGAGCTTATGCGCGCCATCGACAAGCGGATCCGCCGCCCTGAGGTGGTCGCCATCGGCGAAGTGGGACTCGACGCACTGCGCGGAGCCCCGCTTGATGTTCAGGAGGAGCTTTTTGAGCACTACATCGACCTCTCGGAAGAGCTGGGAAAGCCTCTGATCATCCATTGCGTGCGCGCCTGGGACCGACTGCTTAGCCTGTACAAGCGGCGTCGCCCATCTCAGCCCTGGGCTATACACGGATTTCGCGGAAAGCCGGAGCTGGCGCGCCAGCTGCTTGATGCCGGGATGTATATCTCGCTCGGGCCGCGCCATAATCCCGCCACAGCGGCTATCGTCCCCTCCGGCCGCCTGCTGATCGAGACCGACGACGACCCGGAGGCCGACATCAATGCGCTGGCCGAATTGCTGCCCGCCTATGATCCGGCCACGTCGCTCCGCTTTCTCGGCCTCGGCCCCGAAGCCACGCCCGGCGCTATCGTCAACATGCCCTAAACCGAATATGATATTTTTTAACATAGTCCCGTTAAAAAAATAGTTATCTTTGCATCTGAAAGTTACTTATCATACAACAATATGACAACCGACAATATATCCGGCTCCCGGGCTGACCGCTTCAAGGCCGACTTTCTCAAACGTGTGAAGAGCGTATCGGTAACACGATGGATCCGATTCGCAATCGTGGCGCTCGTCTTTCTGGCCTGGGTGGTCTGGATGCGTTCTCCTCTGCTTGCCGTCTTCCTCCTGCTGCTTTTCGACATCTACATCACAGGCTATATCCCCTTCACATGGTGGAAAAAGAGCAACAATAAATTTGTCCGGATCGTGATGAGCTGGGTCGACGCCATTGTCTATGCCCTTGTGCTCGTCTACTTCTTCTTCGCCTTCGTGGGGCAGAACTATCAGATCCCGTCATCGTCGCTCGAGGGCACGCTGCTGACAGGCGACTATCTGTTTGTCAACAAGATGGTCTACGGACCGCGCGTCCCAATGACACCCGTACACTTTCCCCTTGTCCACAATCAGATGCCCGGCTTCCTCGGCGGAGGCAAGAGCTATCTGGAGTCGCCGTCGATCGGCTATAAGCGTCTGGCCGGCCTGCGTGGTGTGGAGTCAGGCGACATCGTGGTCTTCAACTTTCCGACGGGCGACACCGTGCTGACCAAGTCGCCCGGCACACTCGACTACTATCAGCTGCGCGAATACATCAGTCGCTTCGCAGGCCCCGAGAATGTGGAGCCTACCATCGCAGGCTATGGCGAGAAGGTCTATTATCCCGTCGACCGCCGCGAGAATTATGTCAAGCGTTGCGTCGGCCTGCCGGGCGAGTGGATCAAGATAGTAGACGGCACTGTCTATATCGACGGGGTGGCACAGCACCGTCCTGAGAATGTACAGTATAACTATCTCGTTACAGCCGCCCCCGGCCGCCCGATTACTTCAGCCGAATGGAAGAAGCTCGGCGTGTCTCTCTCCGATGTCGAGACCCTCACCCCCTCGCACAACGACTCGTTTACCGTTGCCAACAACGGGCTGACCCGCGATGACATCTCCCGTCAGCCACACTACATCGTGCCTCTGACCGATGCCCGCGTCGAGGCTCTCAGAGCGATGCCCGGCGTGGAGTCTGTCCGCCTCGCGTCAGCCGCCGAGGAGCTTCCGCTCTTCCCCTTCGCGCTCTCGCACGACTGGACTCGCTCCGACTATGGCGGCCGCTTCGGCCTGCGCATTCCCGCCAAGGGCATGACGATACCCGTCGACCAGGAAGCCTGGGATACCTATGAGCGGTGTATCCGTGTCTACGAGAACAACCCCACCGCCGAATTCCGCGACGGCCACCTCTACATCGACGGCGACCAGCGCGACAC
>CAMWHE010000046.1 GCA_947173955.1 uncultured Bacteroidales bacterium
ATGGAATCAGACCTAATTTTTTTGCCCCGAAAATATTTTTAGCGGACACTAATAATTTAAATTCGTAATTTATTAAATTATTGCTTATCTTTGTATGATATTATATTCGTATGCTTAAATCACTTGGAGATAACAATAAGATTGATAAATTGAGAGAAGCAATAGCAAGTAATAACAATTTTGTTATTACTTGCCATATTTCTCCGGATGGAGATGCTGTAGGATCTTCACTTGCACTATGTAATCTATTGCAATTAATGGGAAAGAATGCCTCGGTAATTACACCGGATATTATTCCTAATAATTTATCTTTTTTACCTGGTGCAAAAGATATTGTTGTATTCTCAAGATATGAAGACTTTGCTATTGAACTTATAAACAAAGCTGATGTAATATTTTCACTTGATTATAATGCGCTCTATCGTGTAGATAGAGTTGGTCCATACATTAATAATGCATCGGCTTTTAAAGTGATGATTGATCATCATATTAATCCGGAGCCGTTTGCGGATATTGTAATTTCTCATCCCGATATATCATCTACGTGTGCCTTATTATTTAAGGTTTTAAGTGAGTTGCATCTTCTACAGATCATAGATAAAAGAGTGGGAGAGTGTATCTTTACCGGCATGATGACTGACACAGGCAATTTTTCGTATAATTCTAATGATCCTGAACTTTATTATATCATAGCAAATCTGGTTGCTCTTGGCGTTGATAAAGATTATTTATATGCTCGTGTTATTAATTCTGCTACCGAGTCTAAAATACGAATTACAGCCTATGCACTTGACCAGAAGCTTACGTTATATAGGGACAAGCATGTGGCTCTAATCACATTGACCCGAAAGGAATTAAATGATAGACATTATAAGAAAGGTGATACAGAAAGTCTTGTTAATATACCGCTTAAGTTGGATGATATTGATATGTCATTCTTTTTGCGTGAAGAGACTGATTATATTAAAGTATCATCACGCTCCAAAGGTGATATTCCTGTCAATCTGATCTGTGAACGGTATTTCAATGGCGGCGGTCATAAAAACGCTGCTGGTGGGGAGTTCTATGGTACTATGGACGAATGTGTTAAGCGTTTTGAAGAATTTATATATAATAATGAAATAATAAATAGATAATGAAAATTAGCAATAAAATATTATTGGGAATGCTTTGTTTCGTATCTTTAAGTATAACAGCGTCCTCTTGTAGTGATTCTAAAAGTTATGCTGACAGACTTAGTGATGAAAACAAGGCGATAAATCTATATCTCAGTGATTTCAAAGTGGAAAATACAATTCCTGCTGATACAGCTTTTATCTGTGGTGAGGATGCCCCTTATTATAGACTTGATGATGAAGGGAATTTTTTTATGCAGGTAATCCGGCCGGGTGATCGTTCGAATAGAGCTGTTGATGATCAGCTGATATACTTCAGATTTACACGTTATAATCTCACATATTTCTATGCATACAATGAGCTTGTAGGAGAGGGAAATGCCGATAATATGGACTATACGGCGACCTCTTTCCGATATAATAATACTACATTGTCGTCAAGTACACAATATGGTCAAGGAGTTCAGGTTCCTCTCAATTATTTGGGTATTGACTGTGAGGTAAATATTATTGTAAAATCCCAATATGGCTTTACGAGTGAATTGGCTCAGGTTACGCCGTATCTGTATAATATCAGATATTTTAAACCTTTAAGCAATTAAGCTATTATGTCACTGATTAAATCTATTTCCGGAATCAGAGGTACAATTGGCGGTAAGTCCGGTCAGGGGCTGACACCAGTTGATATAGTAAAATTTACTGCAGCATATGCTAAGTTTATAAATTCGACTACCTCCAGAAAGCATCGTACTATAGTAGTTGGCCGAGATTCAAGGCTCTCTGGCTCGATGGTCTATCAGATTGTTTGCGGTACTTTACGTGCTTCAGGATTCGATGTTATTAATATTGGTGAAGCGTCTACACCGACTACCGAAGTTGCTGTTGTATTAGAGCAAGCCTGTGGCGGTATCATTCTTACTGCATCTCATAATCCACTGCAATGGAATGCACTAAAGCTTTTGAATGAGAATGGAGAATTTCTGAATGCAGTAGAGGGGCAGAAAGTTCTTGAATTTGCAGATAATGAAGATTTTCAATTCTCAGAGGTTTTGGCACTCGGTAATGAGTATATCAACACTACTTATAATGATAAGCACATAGACTTAGTGTTATCACTCAAGTTGGTTGATGTTGAAGCTATCTCAAAAGCAAATTTTAAAGTTGCTGTTGATGCCGTTAATTCTGTTGGTGGCGTTGTTATACCAAAACTCCTGAAGGCTTTAGGGGTAAACAATATTATAGAACTCAATTGTGAAGCAAACGGTAAATTCGCTCATACCCCCGAACCAATACCCGAAAACCTGACTCAGATATCTGATCTGATGCGTACTGCTAAAGCTGATGTTGGTTTTGTAGTGGATCCGGATGTCGACAGATTGGCTATAGTAATGGAAAACGGGGAAATGTTTGTCGAGGAATACACTCTTGTTGCAATAGCTGATTATGTTCTGCGTCATACACCTGGCTCCACTGTCTCGAATCTGAGCTCTTCCCGTGCTCTACGTGACGTTACACAGTCTCATGGATGTAGTTATGCTGCTTCAGCTGTAGGCGAAGTTAATGTCGTTTCTATGATGAAACAGACTAATGCTATAATCGGAGGTGAAGGCAATGGGGGAGTCATATATCCTGAGGCTCATTATGGACGCGATGCTCTGGTCGGAGTCGCACTTTTCCTAACTCTTCTTGCTAAGTCTGGTAAGACAGTCAGCGAGCTGAAAAAGACATATCCTCAATATCAGATCTCAAAAAACAAGATTGAACTAACGTCAGAAATCGATGTTGATGCGTTACTGGATGCTGTTAAGCACCATTATTCAAATGAAAATATTAATGATGTCGATGGCGTAAAGATTGATTTTGCTGATAGCTGGGTCCATTTGCGTAAATCTAATACTGAGCCTATTATAAGAATATATGCAGAAGCTTCTACAGCTGAGAACGCTTCACAATTGGCCCGGACAGTTAAGGATGTAATCTCAAGTCTCATTTAATGATCGGAAAGTATCTTTTATGTGCGCTGTATGCAATGGCTCAATTTGCCTTCAATTGCAGCGCACAATATTTTTCTAATGTGGCTGAAGACTCCATGGCATTAGTCAAGTCATCAGTCGCATGTGTACGAACATTACCGGGTCATTCGCAGGAGCTTTCATCCCAAATAATAATGGGAACTCCTGTCAAAATTTTGAGTGATGATGGTGGCTGGTATTTAGTAGAGACACCGGAAGGGTATAAAGGATATGTCATCCATAACGGATTGCAAAAACTGAATGCTGTTGAATATAATAGGTGGCGAAACAGTAAAAGAGTTTTCGTCATCGGTGTGACTACAAGTAGAATTAGAAGTCTTGCAAACGAATATCCTGTTTCAGACGTGTTTTCCGGAAGTATATTGAAGCTTGTGGAAGACAATGACAGTTGTTATATAGTTGAGACTCCGGATCATCGTCAGGGATGGCTGCTAAAGTCAGAGGCTATTGATTTATGCGCAATACCGGAGCTCAACATTGATTCTATGATTAATCGCGGAATGCAACTGACTGGCGTTTCATACTTATGGGGAGGTACAACTCCGGCAGCGATAGACTGCTCCGGGTTCGTCAAAATCTTATATTTATCGGAAGGTGTTATACTCCGACGTGATGCGAGTCAGCAAGCTCTTACAGGTACTATTTTAAGTGATGATTATACTGAATACAAGCCTGGTGACCTGGTATTCTTCAAGAGTGCCAAGACCGGCAATATTGTACATGTCGGGATGTATATAGGAAATAGTCTATATATCCATTCATCGGGACGAGTCAGAATAAACTCATTAAATCCCGACTCAAATTTATTTATCAGATCCAATATTTTAGCAGGAGGTAGTCGGATAAGAGGAATGGAAGATACGTCGGGTATTACCCGAATAATTTCTCATCCCTGGTTCATTAATGCGCGATAAAGCTATTATGGCTTACAAAAGTTATTGCTTTCAACACGAATACAAAATTTTCGTCAAAAATATAAGATCCATAGCAATGCAAACAATTAAGCATCGTTATGGATCTATTATTTCAGTGATGTTGTTATCTACAAAGTAGCTATATTATTCCTATGATCTCTTTGATATCAGAGATTCCATGTCGTTGACAATAATCTTCCAATTCGTTTACAACCTTAATTGTTACAGCCGGGTCTATAAAGTTAGCTGTACCAATCTGTATTGCCTTTGCACCGGCCATTAAGAATTCGAGCGCATCTCTACCGTTCATTATGCCACCTAATCCAATGACAGGAATCCGGACTGAATGAGCAGCCTGCCATACCATCCTGACGGCAATCGGTCGTATAGCTGGGCCTGATAGACCTCCGGTAATTGTTGATAAATACGGGCGTCGGCGTTCAACATCGATCGCCATACCCATAAACGTATTGACTAATGAAATTGCGTCTGCTCCGACGTTCTCAACGGCTTTGGCTATAGAAGAAATATCCGTAACGTTGGGCGAAAGTTTGACTATCAGAGTCTTCTTATACACCTCGCGTAGACGTCTTGTTACTTCGGCTGCACCTTCGGGACTTGTTCCGAATGCCATCCCGCCCTGCTTTACGTTCGGACACGATATGTTTACCTCAATTGCCGGAATATTGGGTAAAGGCATGAGCTTTTCGGCCACGGCAATATAGTCGTCAATACTCGCTCCGGACACATTGACAATGATATTTGTCCGATAATTTTTAATACGGGGATAGATTGTGTCGATAAAATAGTCAACGCCCTTATTCTGGAGACCTACGGCATTAAGCATCCCTGATGGCGTTTCTACCATACGTGGATAAGCATTACCTTGTCTAGGTTCTAGTGTAGTACCTTTTACAATAAAGCCGCCAAGTTTGTTCAAATCAATGAAATCGGAAAATTCTTCACCATATCCGAAAGTCCCGGAAGCTGTAAGTACAGGATTTTGTAAATTCAGTTCGCCAATCTTTACACTTAAATCTACCATAATAATTCATTTATATTAAAAACGGGACCTTCCGTACATACACATCTGTTTCCTTTAACTGTCGGTTCAACACAACATAGGCATGCGCCGACTCCACACGCCATAACATTTTCAAGAGAGACTTCGCAGTCTATGTTATTGCTTTTACATAGGGCTGCCACGCCTTTCATCATCGGCAGAGGGCCGCAGCAATATATTTTATCAATATGAGTGGAAAGGACTGAATGCCGTGTTACCAGTCCTTTTTCTCCTAAAGAACCGTCGTCAGTAGATATATGTACAGTTCCAATCTCTTTGAATTTTTCAAGTAAAAGCAAGTCATCAGAGGATTGTGCTCCTAACAGAAACTCAGGTTTCAGGCCGTACATACGTAATATCTTACCTAAATAGAGGAGTGGGGCAACACCTACTCCTCCGCCCATCAGGATAATGCGTGACGCCGGTGTGATATCAACGGAGAATCCATTTCCTAAAGGCCATATCAAATTGAGAGTATCGCCTTGGGATAGGGAACAAATGGCTTTAGTACCATCTCCGGCTTTGCGGATCAATAGCGTTAGAGTTCGATTTTCAATGTCGACATCATTAATCGATATCGGTCTTCTTAAGAAGGTGTGATGGCTGTTGTCCACACGTATTTGTACGAATTGACCGGGCTTTATATCTTGAAATGCCTTAGCTTCTTCGGTGCATTCCAAAATCATCAGCTGATACTTATCCGTAAGGCTTATTGATTCCTTAATAATAAAATTTGAGATATTTTTTTGAGACATTATACTGAGTGTATATTGGTAATATAACTCAAAGTTAGTACAATTCTTTTAAAGTATAATGCCTGAATCTGAATTTTTGTTTTTAGGTGATGTTTTATACGTGATTGTCCAAATTACTGCTGCTTAAACAGCAAAATAATTTGATCGTTATTAAGAATTATTTTATTTCGGATGAAGGGACAAATGATTCAAAACTATTGTCATCGTAGAATACGAGGATTGATGTTATTTTTCTTGATGACGATTCTGCATTATTGTGCTCTTCTGGTTTTCCGCTATTGTGATTCGTTTTTGTATGCATAAGATCATTGCCGGAGGTCTCACCCGAAGTGGTAATAGGGATATTTTCTGGTTGATTAAAATATCCTGCAAAAATATTTGGTTCCTGATACTCTGTAATATCTTGATCTGTAGGTTTTTGTTTAGGGATAGAGTAGGGGGGTGTGCCTGTTTTAGGCTGTGAGACTTGATTATTCCCATTCATATACATGTTCCCTTCTCCAAAAAGCAACCATAAGACGTTAAGCTCAGGGAATCCGTTATGTACCTTTGCTATTATTTCATCGCTGACTTTTTTATTTCGGCCATTTAATAGCTGTGAGAGGGTAGGCCGTGGTATATTACATGTGTCTGCAAACTGTGAACTCTGAAGACCAGAGGAATCCATGAAAAATTTTAACCGAGTGATAATATCCATGATAAATTATGAAATGCAATTCGAGTTGCAAATGTAATTATTTGTTTTGAGAGTTGCAAATTAAAAATTATATTACAATTTGCAATTTGTCATATGTGATTGTAAATTATGTTTACGTGTGTATACTGAGTGATACGCTATGGATTAAACAGATGCTAAAGCCGCATGGATCTAAAATGAGACTTAACAAATGTATGTGCGATGGCGGTTGATTCGCACATAAAAATTGCATTAAATTTTGAATTGTTATAGTGATGAGTTAGATGTGGTGGATATTCGGCTGAGGAATATATACTTACGTGTGTATGTTAATATGTGCTAATGCGATATTGTTGACTGTTTGATTGTAATTGCAAATTAAAAATCTACATAGGTGTAATTGAGAATTATGTCATGATTTGCAATTCTTAATTGGAGGATTGTACGATTCAAATTTTGAATTTCGTTTACAAGGTAAAATAAAATTAAGGTTGAAATCGCATATGTAAATTCGTGTTGAATTTGTAAATTTAAGTCGATTTCTTTTGAATAATCGAACGTGACAATGTACTCATCTATAATTATAACATTCTAATTCGAATTTGGTTGTAATGATTTTGTAATATTTGCGTATTTAAAGCGATCTTTGAGAATCTCCTCCTGATACTTATGGGCATATATTTGTCTATATCTAAGACTTTGATCCCAATGAACGTATAGTCCTGCTACTCATTAGTAATATTGTATACCAAATCATGTTGGAATCTTTATTGCGAAACTGCATATTTAATATTGATATAAATTATTGTTGTCTATTATTGAATTTCGTGATGGTTCTGTTTGGAGCCTGTTATACGATTTGAACATAATCAATATTATGTTGAATTATGCTTGAATATAATGGCTAAATTATTAGGAAACATTTAATTGTTATTGGCTGAAATGTATGGTTAGTCTAATACTGCTGAATATATATCATATCTATTGCTCCCTTTTCTTCGTGGAATTCCTCAATTATATGTGGATATATTAGGAAGTGTTATAATCTTGACGAATGGCCGTTCATCATTCGACGTCTCGCGGTCTCTTAGCAGCAAGCAAAACCTCTTTAGCATCAAGTTTATAGATAGATTTTTCAAGTTGCTCACGATGGATGTATGATGTAGTTGCATACCCGGTATATCTATGCTAAATATGCTTGCTATTCAGTTAGTTCGTCGTTTTGTCTTACGGGTATTTCCATGTAGCTGAAGACTCACAAAATTATTGCTCTGAGTCATTTCTTCCAGTTTTGTGTGAGTATCTTGTTTTGTCGTGAATTTGAGTGCGGAAGATTTTGTCAGGAGATTGATATTTATTATTTTTGTGGTATTAAGCCAATTGGATATTTCTATGTATAAGAATTACCTATCTATAATATTACTTGCCGGAATGATGGGGACTCCCCTCCTCTCTTTGGCAACTCCACAAAAAGCGTTGAAAGATAAGACTATACTTCATGCGTGGTCGTGGTCGTTTGATACCATTGCTGATAATATGAAGCAAATAGCTGATGCCGGTTATGACTATGTACAGACATCACCTGCTAATACCTGTTATGTGGGAGAAGATGGAGGTAAGGCTCTATTCAGTATGCCTGGCGACTCTATAACCGGTAAATGGTATTATTACTATCAGCCAACGGATTGGAAGATTGGAAATTATCTTCTCGGTGATAGGCGGGCTTTTAAAGCAATGTGCGATAGTGCATACAAATATGACGTAAAAGTAATCGTCGATGTTCTACCTAATCATACAGCTGTTGATCATACAGCTGTTTTGCCTGATCTTGATAATGCCGTTGGTGGACATGCAAATCTTTTCCATGCAAATGGCTTTAAAGATATTACTGACTATAATGACCGTGAGCAATGTACTACCGGCAAGATGGGCGGACTTCCCGACGTAAATACTGAAAATCCGGATTTTCAGTATTATTATATGCAGTATGTAAATGATCTGATCAATTTAGGAGCACGTGGTTTCCGATATGATACTGCAAAGCATATTGGACTTCCTTCTGACCCAGTTGATCCTAAGGCAACCAGAAATAACTTCTGGGATGTGGCTACGGGTCGTGAAGCAGTTAAGGGTTTGTCGCTTCTTATGCCTGACAGTTTGTTTATCTATGGCGAAGTTCTTCAGGATCGTAATGTCAAGGAGTCCGAGTATGCGGAATATATGGGTATGACGGCAAGCGCTTACGGACATGAACTTAGAAAAGTCCTTAATGAGGCTGATTTCAATGCTTCCGATATACTTGACTGGCATCATCCGGCTTCGGCTGATCAGCTTGTTACATGGGTAGAGTCTCATGATACATATTGTAATGAACACGAATCTGCCGGAATGGAGGATGCTAAAATAAGGATGGGCTGGGTTATTCTTGCTGCACGTGATGGTGGTACTCCTTTGTTTTTCAGTCGTCCCGCCGGTAGCTCCCGGGCGAATTACTGGGGAAATAACCTTGTAGGTGCCCGAGGAAATGATGAATTTTTCCATCCGGAGGTTGTGGCCACCAACTATTTCCGCAAATCGATGGGTGGCCAGCCTGAAACGATTCTTAGTCTCAATGACGGTAAGGTTATTGTCATAAAGCGTGGAAGCAAAGGTTTAGCGATTGTAAATATAAGTGATAAAAAGCAGAAGCTCAGTATCCCGGTAGAATTTGCCGACGGGATTTATTATGATAAAGTCTTCAGCCAAAAGAATGTCGTTAAAAACGGACGATTAACAACATCTATTCCACCTCTGACTTCTTATATTATCACTGAGTAAAATGGCGACTGCCAGGAGAAATATAGTTTCTGCCGGACCGGTAAATAAGTGGCTGTCTATAATAGCCATTATATTGATGTGCTTTATTGCGACTGCACTGCAATATCACCATCATGTCGGCGATAGAGTATGTTTCTTGTGGTCTGATAATCATACACAACTTCATTGTTGTCATGACAAGGCAGAAGCGACTCTTCCCCACCCTATAAATCATCAGGATGATGATTGCGGACTTCATACAACGCAAATCTATATTGAGAGTCAGAATGATCAGAATGATTCTAATAGCAGTCTAAGTTGGATTTCCGTACATTTGGATATGTACGGTTGCTACGTACATCCTAAGCTATTTAGTTTTGCAGATATTGAAGTACAGAAATCTGAGATATCAGATGATATCTCTATAAATGATATAAATAGCGGTAAGTCGATAGTCTGGCGCGGTCCGCCGGATGCGGTATAATCATTATCCCGCAATAATTTTCAATTTACATTATTTATATCCATTATTATGAAGAAATTTTCTTTATTAGGACTCTGTGTCCTATATATAATAGGTATGTCTGCGTGCAATAGCCACAAAAATGACATGCCGGCTCATACTCATGAGCATCATCAAAATCATTCCGGACACGATCATGATCATCAACATGAACACAATCATCATGACCATGACCACGAACCTGTTGCTGAAACCCCGGAAGAAGAAAGTGATGAAATCACTCTATCTCCGGATAAAGCCAAGGAGCTTGGCGTAATTGCACAACCTGTCAAAAGATCAGATTTTTCTGAGATTATTAAGGTTATTGGATTCTGTAATACCGCTACTACAGATTTCTCTCTTGCATCTGCAAGCTCAAGTGGCATAGTTACACTATCAAAGGTCATATCCCTTGGTCAAACCGTTGCTAAAGGGCAGATTATAGCAAAGATATCGGGTGTAGGTATGGCTGGAGGAGACGTAAATGAAAATGCCAGAATCGCTCTTGATGTTGCCAAAAAGGAACTTGATCGGCTAACCCCCCTCCACAAAGACGGAATTGTCAGTACACGCGATTATAATGCAGCTGTAGCAGAATACCAGAAAGCAAAAGCAGCTGCGGGCAACTCTTCAGTTGGAAGTCAGGTCATAGCCAGATCGTCCGGAGTTATTACCGAGCTTTTTGTCTCAGACGGTGCCTATGTTGAGCAAGGAGCTGCCATCGCTTCTATTACAACAAATGACCGTCTTACTATACAGGCCGATGTTCCTGTACATTATTTAAAAACATTAAGCCAGATAGCAGACTGTAATCTTATTTTCGCCGGCATAGATTCAGTCTACACGCTCGAATCGCTAAACGGGAAACGGATATCAGGCAATGTCGGACGAGTCTCCAACGGTTATATGCCAGTGTATTTTGAGATAACCGGTGATGGAAATATAATGAATGGTATGCCGGTCGAAATCTATCTGAAAGGTGCAAATAAGAAGAATGCTTTAACTGTGCCATTATCTGCTTTATCAGAGCAGCAAGGCGTATATTACATATATGAACAGTTGGATGAGGATTGCTATCGTAAAATTCCGGTCAAAATCGGTAATAATGACGGTGTCAATGTCGAAGTGCTTTCCGGAGTGGATGAAGGTAAGAATATTGTTACAGAAGGAATGCTCTTTGTGAAATTGGCTGAGTCATCCGGTGCGGTACCCGAAGGTCATTCACATTCCCACTAAAAGCGGCGGTCATGTTTAATAGAATAATTCATTTCTCGCTTTACAATCGTCTGATTGTATTGCTTTTGGGTGTGATTATACTTATTGCTGGAGGATTTGCGTTACTAAGAACCGAAATTGATGTTTTCCCGGATCTTAATGCTCCGACAGTAGTAGTAATGACCGAAGCTCCCGGTTTCGCCCCGGAAGAAGTTGAAAAGCTTGTCACATTCCCTATTGAGACAGCTGTAAACGGTGCCGCGGGCGTAAGACGTGTACGGTCATCGTCGGCCACAGGCTTTTCGGCTGTCAGTGTCGAATTTGACTGGGGTACAGATATCTATATCGCGCGCCAGACTGTGACAGAGAGACTCTCAGGTATAGCCGGTAATTTCCCTCCGGGAGTAGAGCCTCCTACTCTCGGTCCGCAGTCATCTATCTTAGGCGAAATTCTTATAATAGGACTTACTGCCGATAAAACTTCGCTGATGGAATTGCGGACTATAGCTGACCGGATAATCAGACCTCAACTATTATCAGTCAAAGGCGTAGCACAGGTCGCGGTGATCGGAGGAGACATCAAGGAATATCAGATTAAGCTGTCTCCGGGTAAGATGAAATATCACTCAGTGACTCTTACGGATGTCCTGACAGCTACCAACGATATGAATGTGAATGCATCCGGTGGCATAATCAATGATTTTGGGAACGAATACATTATCAAAGGATTGATCACAACCAATCAGTCTGAGGAGATCGGATTATGTGTGGTATCGAGTGGATCTGATGGTGTTGTACTTCTTAGAGATATTGCAGAAATCGAGATCGCACCCGAAATGCCACGGTTAGGTCTGGCATCCGTCAAAGGGCAACCGGCAGTACTCATAACAGTTACTAAGCAACCGGCAGTAGGGACTATTAATCTGAACGAGGAATTAATTGCCCGTCTGAATACACTTGCACCTACCCTACCCTCTGATATTCATATTTCAACTGATATCTTCAGTCAGAGTACATTTATTGAAAGCTCAGTCGGGAATTTACAGGAGTCTCTGTTTGAAGGAGCTATTTTCGTAATTATTGTTCTGTTCTTTTTCTTGATGAATCTGCGTACGACAATTATTTCAGTTGTTGCGCTCCCGATCTCAATACTGATAACAGTGTTGATCCTGAATCTACTGGATATCAATATTAATACAATGACACTTGGCGGTATTGCCATTGCGATAGGGTCATTAGTCGATGATGCGATTGTTGATGTCGAAAATGTATATAAGCGACTGAAAGAAAATCGGACACTGCCGCATGATGAACAGAAGAGGCCTGTCGAGGTGGTCTATGAAGCTTCTAAAGAAGTCCGTATGCCTGTCATAAACTCATCGTTGATAATCATTGCAAGCTTTCTGCCGCTGTTCTTCCTGAGCGGTATTGAAGGGAGAATGCTTATCCCCTTGGGAATCTCTTTTATAGTCGCGTTGCTCGCATCTACGATCGTCGCGCTTACTATTACCCCGGCATTATGCAGCTATCTTCTTGCCAATAAGTCATCCCTTGAAAAGGATCTTACAAAAGAACCGTTCATTACCCGTATATTAAAGAATATCTATCTGAGGGCTCTTCATTGTGCAATGAAGCATAAGTGGGCAGTCCTTGTGACTACATCAATATTGTTTATAATTTCCATCGTGCTTTTCTCCGGACTTGGAAGAAGTTTTCTTCCCGGATTTAACGAGGGATCATTTACAATTAATGTAAGCACTCTACCCGGTGTATCTCTGACTGAAAGCGACAGGATCGGCCGGAAAGCAGAGGAAATAATTCTATCTGTCCCCGAGATTAAGACAGTTGCCAGAAAAACAGGTCGTGCCGAACTTGATGAGCATGCGCTCGGTTCCAATGTCTCGGAGATAGAAGCACCATATGAATTAAATGGGCGTACTCGTCGGGAAGTGGTCAATGAGCTGAGAGAGAAATTATCACATATCCCGGGCACCAATATTGAGATAGGACAGCCAATATCCCATCGTATTGATGCCATGTTATCGGGTACAGAGGCTCAGATCGCCATTAAACTCTTTGGATCAGATCTGACTACACTGTATAATAAAGGTAATGAGATAAAGAATAATATATCTCAGATACCCGGAGTTGTAGATGTAAATATCGAACAGCAGATCGGGCGTCCTCAGATTGATATAAAGCCTAAACGTGAATTGCTTGCAAAATATGGAATTCCGATTAGCGAGTTTGCTGAATTCATTAATGTAGCACTTTCAGGACAAAAAGTCTCTGAAGTCTATGAAGATGGGTTGCCATATAACCTTACTGTCAAGGTTGATCCTGATGAAGTCGCAGGTATCGATGCTTTAAACGATCTGATGATTGACAGTTCGTTCGGAAAGATACCTCTGAGTTATGTCGCTGAAATCATTTCTACGACAGGTCCTAACACTATCGCCCGCGAGAATGTGAACCGGAGGATTGTAGTCTCGGCAAATGTGGATGGCCGCGATCTTAGAAGCGTGGTTAATGATATCCAGAAGACAATAAATGAGAAGATCAAACTTCCGGAAGGATATTATCTGAAGATCGGCGGCCAGTTTGAAAGTGAAGCGGCAGCTTCGCGTACTCTGATGCTGACAAGTCTGTTGTCAATTTTCATCATATTCATTTTGCTATATGGCGAGTTCAAAAATATGAATCAGCCGCTTGTTATCCTGATTAATATGCCTTTGGCTGTAATTGGTGGTGTCCTTATGCTGGTTATGACCGGAAGCGAGATGAATATACCCGCGATTATCGGCTTCATTTCGCTGGCCGGAATATCTACGCGCAACGGTATGCTTCTGATGAATCGTTATAATAGCCTTAAGACTGAAGGTATGTCCCTCAAGGATCGTATATACAAAGGCTCAGTTGATCGCCTGACTCCGATACTTATGACTGCTTTGACATCGGCTTTGGCACTTATTCCATTGGCTCTGAGAGGCGGTCAGGCCGGGAATGAGATTCAGGCTCCGATGGCAACTGTCATATTGGGTGGACTCGTTACATCTACAGTCTTGAATATCTTTATTGTACCTATAGTCTACGAGATGATAAATAAAAGGAAGGAGAAATAAGATGAATAAGTTGATTTTTATACTATTCATGTTTATGGGGCTCAATGTCCTGTCGGCACAAAACATATATGATGAGGTTTACCGGTTGGTAAGAGATAATAATCCGGATATAAATTCAAAGAAAGCGGCCAACAGTCTCCAGCTTTCAGAGATGCGGCTTGAAAATAATCTTGAGGATCCGGAGATTGAATTCGGTCGGGTATGGGGCACGAATACGCCCGAAAACAAATGGGATCTGAGTATATCTCAGACATTTGATTTTCCCTCACTATATTCATCGCGTCGTAAAGCTCTGGATGCGAAGCGTCAATCTCTTGAAATGGATCTGAATGTGCTTGTAGTTGAGAAACTTCAGGAAGCTAAACTTCTGCTTATTGAGCTGGCTTATTGTAATAAGTTGCTAAGCATTCAGACCTCAATAATGGAAAATCTGGACAGTATTCAGACAATGTTGGCAAAGGGATATCAGGCAGGAGAATCGACCATATTGGATGTCAACAAGGCTAAGATTGAATATGTCAATGTTTGTAAGACAGTTGCGCAGACTCAGTCTAGGGAGAGCGAACTCCTGATCGAACTAAACGCTTTGTGTGGCGGTCATTTTACGATATCAGACTATGACTTTGGCTATCCCGTGCAAAAACTTGAAGACATAAATTATTATTATGATTGTGCAAAAAATAATGTCGTTATTGCTGCCTATGATGCTAAAATTAGAAGTGAAATTATCGGAAATAAAATAAGCAAGCTTGAGAGTTTGCCAAAGATAACAATCGGTTATCAGCATGAAAGGGAGGGTTCGGACTCGTTTGATGGGTTTAAGGTAGGTATGACCCTTCCTGTATTTTCACTGAAAGGGAAAGCTCGTCGTGCGGAGGATGCAATTCTATCTCTGAATTATGAATTGGATGCAGCCAGGTTGTCTCAGATAGCATCTATTGATTCTGAATATGCCAATATTACAGCCATCAAATGGCTGCTCGATCGAATGTCACCGGTATTTAATCAGACCAATCATCCGGAATTGCTTCATAAAGCATTTCTGGGAGGCGAGCTCTCCGCACTTGATTATTTGACTGAATTAAATTATTTTCGCCAGGCGGAAGCTGAATATTTATTGTCAGAAATGGATTATTTTATAGCTCTGGCTAAATTGAATCGTTATTCTGAAAGATTTATATAAGAGAGGCTCGAAAATATTTGTTAAAACGTAAAGGGGAGTCGAACATACTCCCCTTTCGTATGTTTTAATGATATAAAAGCAAGTAAGAATTAACTAACTAAACAATAATATGAAATACACGCAACCCGATCTCCCGTATGCTAAAGATGCCTTAGCTCCTGTCATCAGTGCCGAGACAATAGATTACCACTATGGTAAACACGAAAAAGCCTATATTGACAATCTTAATAAAATGATTGTCGGTACAGAATTTGAAGATATGGATCTCGAAGATGTCATATTGCATGCTACAGGTGCTTTATACAATAATGCCGCTCAGGCCTGGAACCATATATTCTATTTCTTCTCGTTCTCGCCAGATGGAGGTGGTGAACCTACCGGAGCATTAGGTGATGCCATCCGCTCTCAATTCGGAAGTTTCGACAATTTCAAGAAAGAATTTGAGGAGGCCGGTGTTAAACTTTTCGGATCCGGTTGGGTTTGGCTCTCCAAAGATAATGACGGTAAGCTATTTATTACTCAGGAACCGAATGGAGGAAATCCGATGACATCCGGTCTGATACCATTATTGACCTTTGATGTATGGGAACACGCCTACTATATAGATTATAAGAACCTTCGAGGCGATTATCTTAAAAAACTATGGGATATCGTCGACTGGGACTTAGTTGAAAGCAGATTTTGATTAAACAATTAAATATATATTAGTCAGATTACGAAGCACAATTTTTGTAAGCATAATGTGATGAATGGAGAGAGAGGCACTCGTGAGAGCCCCTCTTTTTCTTTTTATATGTTGTAAATACAGAAAAATCCGGATTCTCTATAATCAGAGAATCCGGATTTTTATTTGAAGTAAGTTCAGATATTATTCTGCATCATTGAGAAGCTCAAGCATCTTAATAGCTGAGACGGGAATACGTGTGCCGGGGCCAAATATTGCCGCAACTCCTGCTTTATAGAGGAAGTCGTAGTCCTGAGCGGGAATTACACCGCCTGCTGTGACAAGAATATCCTCGCGGCCAAGTTTCTTCAGTTCTTCGATAACCTGAGGAATGAGGGTCTTGTGACCGGCAGCCAGAGAAGATACACCGAGAATGTGAACGTCGTTTTCGACAGCCTGACGCGCCGCTTCTGCCGGGGTCTGGAAGAGAGGACCCATGTCGACGTCAAAACCGCAGTCGGCATAACCGGTAGCTACAACTTTAGCACCACGGTCGTGTCCGTCCTGACCCATCTTGGCAATCATGATACGGGGCTGACGACCTTCTTTC
>CAMWHE010000047.1 GCA_947173955.1 uncultured Bacteroidales bacterium
TGGGAATGCGCAGAGTTATCTCCCTTACCAGCTGCTTTTCATCGGCTGTGAGAGGGCGTGACTTTGAGGTTTCATCAGCTTTCAGGGTAGCTTCTTCGGCCTTGCGTGCGGCTTCTTCGGCGCGGCGGCGGGCGCGGGCTTCAGCGCGGCGGCGTGAGAGCTCGACGCGGTGCTTAAGCTTCTGTATCAGCTTCTGAATGACGGGGTGGCAGCCGGCGTAGCGGTCGGGGTCGATGTTTTCCGGGGCATTGGCTTCGTCCTGAAGAATGCGGACAGCCATCTCGCGCACCTCGGGGTCGCTGATGGCAAAAATCTCGGAGATATCCGCGATGGAGAGTGTAAGTGACTTAATGCGATTCATAGTATAATAGTATATATGTGATTTTTTGATGGCAAAGATAGCACCCGCCGACAACGGTGAGAATGACAGTTATACACTTTCGTGCTGTTAAAACAGCTATCATTGCTTATCAGCTTTAATCGGCGTCCTCAGCCGGACGCCAACAAATAGGAGAATCCAGACCGGGCACATCTCGCCTTGAAGGCTCGATGTACCCGGCTACGGTAAACCGGCGCTCTCTTCGGAGCGCCCCTGCCATCAAATATCTCTCTGATAATCAATCCAACATATCCAAGCCAGCCTATGATGTCCGTTCATGGCATCGATTAACCAGTACCCGATAAATATGTACCCTCTTAGCAGTCGTCCGGCCGAGGACGCTGATTAAAGCAGCAATGCACACCTGTTCGCACGCCTGAACGCACCGACCGGGAGTTTTCTTGAAAAAGTAACTGAAATGTTTGGATTTAAGTCGATTTGTGGGGTATATTTGCGACAGAGTTTTATCCCGACCATTATACGATTAGTAGGGTCATATACATCCACATCTTCATATTATAATTATAAAAATCATTTTATTGACATAATACCAATTATAAATCATCCCCCATATTAATATGAACCCAATTAAACTACCATACTCCGAACACTCGACCGTATCGAATTCTCATTAAATTGAATTTCCATTATAAACGGGCAGGTTAGTTCCATTCAATATATTCTTGCCAATTCTTTTGACTGTAAAAAGTTTTTGAAAGAGGAGCAAGTAGTATGGAAAAAGTTTGCTACCTTTGTGGGTTAGAACATTAACTATACATTTTATATATTTTTATGTACAGAACTAATACATGCGGTGAGCTTCGCCTTGCTGATGCCGGCAAGACCGTGACGCTGGCCGGATGGGTGCAGCGCACCCGCAAGATGGGCGGCATGACGTTTGTCGATATGCGCGACCGCTATGGCATCACTCAGGTGGTATTCAATACCGAAATCAATCATGATCTCCAGGAGGCTGCCAACAAGCTTGGCCGCGAATATGTGATTCAGGTGACCGGTAAGGTAGCTGAACGCACAAGCAAGAATCCCAAGAATCCGACCGGCGACATCGAGATCATCGCCGACGAGCTCAAGATACTCAATCCCAGCGAGCTCCCGCCGTTTACCATTGAGGACGACACTGACGGCGGCGACGACATCCGCATGAAATTCCGCTATCTCGACCTGCGCCGTCCGGCTGTGCGCCGCAACCTTGAGCTGCGCCACCGCATGACGATGGAGACGCGCCGCTATCTCGACTCAAAGGGCTTCCTCGAGATCGAGACTCCGATGCTTGTAGGCTCTACGCCTGAGGGCGCACGCGACTTCGTCGTACCGTCACGCATGAATCCGGGCCAGTTCTACGCTCTGCCCCAGTCGCCCCAGACGCTTAAGCAGCTTCTGATGGTCAGCGGCATGGACCGCTACTTCCAGATCGTGAAGTGCTTCCGCGACGAGGATCTCCGCGCTGACCGCCAGCCGGAGTTCACTCAGATAGACTGCGAGATGAGCTATGTCGATCAGGAAGATATCCTCAACCTCTTCGAGGGTATGGCCGTTCATCTGTTCCGCGAGCTTCGCGGCGTGGAGCTCGAGCAGCCGTTCCTGCGCATGACCTGGGCTGACGCCATGAAGTACTATGGCAGCGACAAGCCCGACCTGCGTTTCGGGATGAAATTCGTTGAGCTGATGGATGTCCTGAAAGGCTACGGATTCTCTGTCTTTGACAATGCAGCCTATATCGGCGGTATCTGCGCTAAAGGCGCCGCCCACTATACACGCAAACAGCTCGACCAGCTGACCGAATACGTGAAGCGCCCGCAGATCGGCGCCAAGGGCATGGTATATGCCCGCGTGGAAGCTGACGGCTCGGTCAAGTCAAGTGTCGACAAATTCTATTCGCAGGAAGTCCTTCAGCAGATGAAGGCGGCCTTTAATGCCGAACCGGGCGACCTAATCCTCATCCTCAGCGGCGACGACGCCATGAAGACCCGCAAACAGCTCTGCGAGCTCCGCCTTGAGATGGGCAATCAGCTCGGACTAAGGGACAAAAACAAATTTGCCTGCCTGTGGGTGGTCGACTTCCCGATGTTTGAGTGGAGCGACGAGGAGCAGCGCCTGATGGCAATGCATCATCCGTTCACCAATCCCAAGAAGGAGGATGTCCCCATGCTCGATACCGATCCGGCAGCTGTCAGAGCCGATGCCTACGACATGGTGATCAACGGTGTGGAAGTCGGCGGCGGCTCTATCCGTATCCATGACAGCAAGCTGCAGGCCAAGATGTTTGAGATACTCGGCTTCACGCCGGAAAAGGCTCAGGAGCAGTTTGGCTTCCTGATGAATGCCTTCAAATACGGTGCACCCCCTCACGGCGGCCTGGCCTACGGCCTCGACCGCTGGGTATCGCTCTTCGCCGGCCTCGACAGTATCCGCGACTGCATTGCTTTCCCAAAGAACAACAGCGGTCGCGACGTGATGCTCGACGCCCCCGCCCCACTCGACCAGAAGCAGCTTGACGAGCTTGAGCTGGCTCTTGCACCCAAGACCGACGACTGATCGATGACTCCGACCTGTCTCGACATAATCAGAGCTGTCGAAGAGGTAGCTCCGCGCCATCTTCAGGAAGGATTTGACAATACCGGACTCCAGTGCGGACGGCTTGACGCCGCCTGTACAGGAGTTCTGCTATGTGTCGATCTGACCGACCGTATTGTCCACGAAGCCATTGACAAAGGGTGCAATCTCATCATCACCCACCATCCCCTGCTCTTCCACGCGATAAAGAGCGTCACCGGCGAGGGGCGCGTGCAGCGCGCTCTCGTTGAAGCTATCAGGCATGACATCACGGTCTACTCCTGCCACACATCTATCGACAATGCCCCGGCAGGCATATCGCACGTCATGGGGCGCATGCTTGAGCTTAAGGACATCCGGATTCTCGAGGACAAGACCGATCCGAAACTCGGAGCTGTGGGCTCAGGCATAATCGGGACACTTCCCACCCCGCTGACACCCCTGCAACTGGTTGAAAAGGTCAAGGCCGCATTCAGGTCGCCCTTGGCCCGATGCAGCGATCCGGAGGCTCTGGGTAAAAGCATGATGATCGAGCGCGTGGCTCTCTGCGGAGGTGCCGGCTCGTTTCTGCTGGAGCGCGCGGAGGATCTCGGAGCCGACGCTTTCATCACGAGCGACACGAAATTTAATGTCTTTCTCGACTGCGCGGCTGAAATATTTCTTATCGACATAGGGCATTTTGAGTCGGAAGAATGCGCAAAAGGGATTTTTTATCATATAATTACAAAAAAATTTCCTACCTTTGCAGTCTATAAGTCAGAAATTGAACGTAACCCAATAATTTATTTGTAAGCATTGACAATGGCTACCGATAAAACGAAGACCGAAAATCTCACCGTCGAAGAGCGTCTCAAAGCCCTCTATGAGCTTCAGACCACCCTCTCCGAGATCGACCGTATCAAAACCATCCGCGGCGAATTACCACTGGAAGTGAAAGACCTTGAAGACCATATCGAAGGTCTCCGCACCCGTATTGAGAATTACACCCGCGAGATCGAAGAGCTCCGTCAGAAGCTCGCATCAGAAAAGGCTAAGATTCAGGAAGCCGAAGCCAAAATCGCACGCTACAAAGAGCAGATCGACAATGTACGCAACAACCGCGAATTTGACCTCCTCAACAAGGAGTCAGAATTCCAGTCGCTCGAAATCCAGCTCGCTGAGCGCCATATCAACGAATTCAACCGCGCCATCGATACCATCACCTCCAAGATCGAGGCTACTAAAGAGGAACTGACCGACCGCGAGCATATCCTCGTCGACAAAAAGGCCGAACTTGACGAAATCGTCAGCGAGACCCGTCAGGACGAAGACCGCCTCCGCGAGCAGGCCAAGAGCCTTGAGCCCAACATCGACGAGCGCACCCTGACTGCTTTCAAGCGCATACGCAAGAGCGCCCGCAACGGTCTCGGCGTCGTCTACATCCAGCGTAATGCCTGTGGAGGCTGCTTCAACCGCATCCCGCCGCAAAAGCAGCTCGAAATCAAGATGCACAAGAAAATCATCGTATGCGAATACTGCGGCCGCATCCTCATCGATCCCGAACTCGCCGGCGTGGAAGAGCCCGCTACTGATAAATAAAATCCTGAATACAGAAAATACTGAAGCCGGGAGTGCATGATCGTGCGTTCCCGGCTTCTGATTAGACCACGCTATGAAAGAAAATATGGATATCTGGGAGCAGATGATGTCAGGCGAGATCTACGACGCTACTCATCCCGAGCTGATCACCCGCCTGGAAGCGACCCGCGAGGCTATCTATCGCTTCAACAATCTCAATCCTTCGGCCAAAGAGGAGCAGAGAGCCATACTCGAAAGCCTGCTCGGCAGCCACGGCGATTATTTTCAGTTCAATCAGCCGTTCCGCTGCGACTACGGCACAAACATACATATCGGTGAATTCTTTTTCGCCAATTTCAATCTGACCATACTCGATGAGGCTGAGGTCAGATTCGGCCATCACTGCTTTATCGGCCCGAATGTCAGCATCTACACGGCCTGCCATCCCCTTGAGGCGGAACCTCGATCGAAAGGGCTGGAATGGGCTGAACCGGTCGCCATCGGCGACAATGTGTGGATAGGCGGAAGCGTAACGATAGTTCCGGGCGTGACGATAGGCAGCAATGTCGTCATCGGTGCCGGATCGACTGTGACAAAAGATATACCTGACAATGTAGTGGCAGCCGGCAATCCGGCGCGCATAATCAAGCGTCTCGACTGATAGCCCGGCCGCTCAAACATTCTCAAAGACAAAAATGTTATCATGATGCAGGCTTCCTTATGCCTGCATCTTGTTATTTTGACCTAATCTTTAAATCTTAATATAATGCTACAGACAGACTACAAATTCGGCGAGACTCATCAGCTCGCCTCTCAGATTCAGACAGCGGACGACCGCGCGCAGTTCAGACAGATATTTTCGACAGGCAACGGCGGCGTAGTACTCGTAGGCCTGAAAGCCGGCCAGAAACTTGACACTCACACGGCACCTGCCGAAGTGATGGTCAACCTCCTTGAAGGCGAGATTGAGTTTACCATGCTCGACAAAGTCAGCACGCTCCGCGGCGGCGACTTCCTGCTGATGGGGTCGGATGTACCTCACAGCGTTGTGGCTAAAGCTGACTCAAAGATTATGCTTGTCAAAATCAAAGCATAACTTTAACAGATATTCAGGAATTCAGATGCAATGTTGTCTGAATTTTGAGTAATTTTGTCCGGTGAGACACCCAGTTACACCGGACAATTTTTATTGTTATGAAATCAATATTATTAGGATTCTTTCTTATTTCCCTTCCAGTTATGGCACAGACAGAAGCAAATCAACCCGGACCCCGTGGCAAAAAAATAACCCAGACAGCCGGCCGGGACGCACTCGGCGAATTCGCACCCGAATTTGCCCATCTCAACGACGACATACTTTTCGGAGAGGTGTGGAGCCGCAACGACCTCCTCTCGCTCCGCGACCGAAGCCTCGTCACCATCACAGCTCTGATAGCACAGGGCATCACAGACTCGTCGCTGACCTATCACCTGCAGGAAGCTAAGAAAAACGGCATCACCCGCACGGAAGCTGCCGAAATACTGACTCATGTGGCTTTCTATGCCGGCTGGCCCAAAGCCTGGGCTGCTTTTCGACTGGCCAAAGAGGTATGGAACGATGATGTCAAGGGCGACGACGCAAAAGCGGCCTTTCAGCGGGAGATGATTTTCCCGATCGGAGAACCGAATACGGCTTACGCCAAATACTTTATAGGCAACAGCTATCTGGCTCAGATCTCAAGCGAACAGATACCCTTTGCCAACGTCACTTTCGAGCCGGGATGCCGCAACAACTGGCACATCCACAAGGCTGAGAAAGGTGGCGGTCAGATGCTCGTCGGCGTGGGCGGCCGCGGATGGTATCAGGAAGAGGGAAAGCCCGCGGTCGAAATTCTGCCAGGCACGGTAATCAATATTCCCGCCAATGTAAAGCATTGGCATGGAGCTGCTAAAGATTCATGGTTCGCTCATCTGGCATTCGGCGTGCCGGGCGAGGAAGTCGAAAATGTGTGGCTCGAACCGGTCAGTGACGCCGACTACGAAGCGCTTTAAATATCACAGAATAATCGAAGTAAATGACCGCCTGAAGCATATTGCTATCAGATGGTCATTTGCTTTTATTAAGCTGCGAGACGCGACATCTTATATCCTTAATGGCTGACTTCAGCCCGGGCGAAAGGGGCGCTGACTCCATCATGTCAATAGCACTCTCCAACTCCGACAAAAGCTCCGGATACCATCGGCACTGGGCGAACGCAAGTCTGAGAGACAGCGCCCTTACGCCATACGGTTCGACCTGCGAGAGCATCTTCGTAAGACAAAAATCAAGGAAATCAGAGCGGAAGCCGGCGACATCGAAATCAAGGCGCGACAGCAATGTAAGAATGAGACGCCGCTTCCCGACATGACTCTCAGCCATCGCCCGATCAATTAACTCATCACGCTTGGGCTGCAGCCAACCGACATCATCGCGTCTAAAGTGCGTAAAAGCCCATAAGACGTTGTAGCTCACGCGAGTATCCCCGCTTAGCGACATGGCATATAGGATCTCTTTAGCATCATTACCGGCAGCTCCTGAACAGAAACTGCACAGATAGAGGATCTCGCGCTTGCCCAGTCTACCGGCATGCACCTCCGCCATATCCTTCTCAATCGAAACCATACTCCAAAATTACTAAACCTCCGCTAAAAATCAATTTTACCGTGACGGATTTGAGACAAAAATAGTGGATAATAATGACTGATGATGACAGGCAATGAACGGTTATTAACAAAGAAAGCGGCGTGTAATCGATTGGATTACACGCCGCTGTGGGGTTTATGCGCTCCTTGAAGGAGCTTCAGTTACTATGTGTTATTTCACTTCTTCACGGCTAAACCGCAATGACTATCAGGCGTTTATAGAGAAACATTGTGATTATGCGACAAGACAAATGAATAGAAATGACAGTTTATGAACGGCATTGAATGATTTTTTATTGTTCAGGTAATTAGCATATGACTCTTTGGAATGATTAACTTACGCCTGGAATTTTTAGGTTGGCTTTCTGCCTCCATGGATGTAGTTTTGATACCTTTTGTTCAGATACAACAGATGAAGTGGAGTCATCCGTTTCATGCGTGGCGCTTCTTTTCGTCCGCATTAACCAGTCATCAACATCCGACTTCTTTACAAGTACTCGCCTCCCAGATCTAAATGAAGGAATAGCGCGTGAAGATACAAGACGCCTGATGGTTGACTCCGATGGATGTGTAGGAATATAATCTTGGAGTTCCTTAAGTGTCATCCATTCCGACTCTGTCGTTTGTCTTGCCGGTAAAAGTGCATCCAGCTTATTTTGTAGGTAATCTATCTTACTCTCTAATCGCTGGATTATGAGGAATAATGCATCAATGTTAATTGTACCATATTCATACATCGTTTAATTTGTAGGCCTCAGCTTTATTGCTGTGCTTCTATATGTGTATACTCAACATTTAGAATTTAGTCTAACAAAAGGCCATTGTAGTCAGAAAATTCTTTGATAAATGTGAATACGAAATATCACATGTATTCAATGCCGTTCCAAGATTTTTTTGACTACACTTTAGATTGACTACACTAAATGTATAATATCCGCACAAAATTGTCTTATCATTTTGCGAGTCCCCCTTGATAGATTTATGTTACGATATACAATCCTATCAATTTTAGCTATAGCATCTTCAGGTGCCAACTTTCCGTTAATGACTTGCTTTGAAATTCTACCGAGAGTTTTCTTCTCACAATCCGTCAAGTTCAAGATCGGAAGCGATGAAACATTGCCTATAGTTGTAATATGGCTTCGCGCGATAATACCTTTTAGAAGATATGCCACGAGAGAACTATTAAGATAAGATATGAGCCATAATACATCTTCTTTCGGCGCCCATATAGCAGCATTAACACCGGTCACCCCTTCTTTTGAAAGATAGGCGGCGCGGAAGCTTTTACCGATGCCGGAACATACAATACCGTCACATTCAAGTTTGTCAGGATGTCTCACGATAAATTTACGCGTTCCTCGATATTGTTCCATATAGTCGTTGCAGAGGAAAGATTCCGGCGTAGCTAAAAATCGAGCATTAACATTTGGGTAGTATGGAACTTCAAATCCTTCCCTTTTTTCAAAAGATGTAAATAGCTTGTTATTGCCTGTTGATACACCGCCGCCACACATAAATATTTCGTCTAGGCGCGGATAATTGGTAAATATCTTGATCAAATCTGGAGGGCAATCCAGAACGAATATCGCAGATTTATTATTAATTCGTTGATATATATCAGCAAGACTACACACTATAAGATTATGCTGTTTGAGCAATGATTTGAATGTAGCGATATTTGCAGATCGGTTTGCAATCCGGATCAAATTTCCATTATTTTTTCCTTTCCTTAAAATAAGGATACATGTATCAACATTAGCACCATTATGTCGGAAAAGATTGGTCGGGCACAAAATTATCTGGCAGATATCACACAACTGTAGAAGCTTATCCCGCAGTTTATCATAAGCTCGAGTAAAAAGAATAGATTGCGGTACTATAGTTCCTATAATACAACCTTCCTTTGCAATCTCAATAACAGCTTGCATGAAGAGAGCATACATGTTGGTAGCGCCGGTTTTGAAATATGACTGAAGAAGGATTTTGTTAGTCGCAATATAGGTATGCTCATGGCTGTTATACGGTGGATTCATTATTATGTAGTCATAGGCTTGCCGTCTGAGATTTTCCTTGTGACTAATGTATCGAGCGAGAAAATCCTCGTGATGAAATATGAATCCGTTCAGACGATTGGGGTAGTCGATTATATCATAACCGTGAACAATTTTACCGGAATCGATAAATGATTTGAGAAGCTCACCTCGACCCACGGCAGGGTCCAGAACTGAAGAACCAGCCGGATTAAGTTTCACCATCTCTTCATATATATATTGTGCCATGAAATCCGGTGTCGAATAGTACCCGACATCCCGCTTGTCAATTCCATGCTCCATTATTTGTTTATTCCTGCGCGCCATATATGCAAAATTACAATAAAAAAACGATTTAGTAGCCTTTTCGATCTTGCAAGTCTTCATTAATCTGCTGAAATATTGGCACATATCAATTTTTATCAGTACCTTCGGAATAAAAAATATGAAATCTGCAATAATATATGCTCGCGTATCATCTGTCGGAGACCGACAGTCAACAGAGAGACAAGTTGCAGACCTACGAAGATACGCAGAATATTCAAATCTAACAGTTGCAAAAACTTTTGAAGAACATATATCCGGAGCAACTCGTAATGCTGAGCGGTCTGTATTATTGGAAGCTATCAGTTATGCCAAATCAGAAGGTATCAATCAAATCCTGATATCAGAACTCTCACGTCTTGGAAGAAATGTCTATGAAGTATTATCGACAGTGAAGGAGATGATAGATGCCGGAATCAATATCTATTTTCAGAAAGAGCAATTCAATCTGCTTGACGAAAATGGTAAGCCGAGCCTGTTTGCACCCATTATGATAGCGACATTATCGACCTGTGCCCAGCTTGAAAGAGATAATATTCAGTTCAGGCTTAACTCTGGCAGAAAGCATTATATAGACAACGGAGGTAAACTTGGTAGAAAAGCTGGAAGCACGAAATCAAAAGACACTAAAGAAATCGAATATCATCAAGTACTAAAGGAACTGCGTAGAGGAACATCAGTACGTCGCACGGCAAAATTATGCGATGTTTCAGCAAGTACCGTCACAAGACTGAAAAAAGAATTCGATATATAATGGCTTAAACCTCACAATCATATATAATCACAAGAAATGGGGCACCCGGAATAAGGGAAAATCCCAACAAAAAACAATCTAAATCAGGTTGATTTCAATAACAACTAAATATTATCATATCAAGAGATTATGCGAACTCCTTTCCGTAAATTACCACACGATTTTCAAGGCTAACATCATAAATTTCAGAAAAATAACCAACACAACACACCTACATATAGGACGATAGATGTAATTACAGCAACAGAAACCAATCCATCTCTGCGCTTCTTCCGACGCATTTCAGCCTCCCGAAGACTTTCTGTCGAGAGAATATACTCCATATCCAAGTCGTCATTCCCCTCCAGCTTGCATAGTTCGTCATAAAAGTCTTCTCCCGGCACATAGTCATTACTTTCATCATAAACTACCACCCCATCCACCTCAATCACCTCAAATTCTTTTTTATGCATATTTTGTATACCTCAATTTATTACATGAAGTTACAAAGATTTATTGACAAGACAAAATTATTATTAATGATTAGACTCCAGAAAGAATCACGTTTATAACAATGTTTCCATACCCTTTGATGCTAATATAGATAATGACGGTTACTCCGACGCTTTCGATACCCTCTACATCGGTTGCGAAATAATGCTGTTCTGGGACTTGCTCGCCGTTTCATCATATGTACAATATTACTACTCGTTAAAATGGCATCTATCAAAGTAAAATTTCGTCCCTCAACTGTCGCAGACCACGAGGGAACAATTTACTATCAGATAATCCATGAGAGAAAGCCCAGACAGCTCCTAACGGATTATCATGTATTTTCAAACGAATGGGATGAGAACCGCTCTATGGTTACGACCACTCAGAAAAGTGAGCGTAAATCTTTTATCATCTCTATCCATGAACGTATCCGCTGGGATACTGAACGATTAACAAAGATTATCCGACAACTGGATGACAACGGATTGTCATACACTGCAGATGACGTAATTGATGAGTTCAACCGCTACGCCAATGAATACAGCTTGTTTAACTTTATGGAGAATATCATCATAAAGTTGAAACAGAATGGAAAAACCAGAACCTCGGAAACATATACCGTTACTCTCAACAGCTTCAAAAAGTTCCGTCAAGATGAGGATATAATGCTTGATTGTCTTAATTCTGAGATAATGGAGGCGTATGAAGCATGGCATCAGCAGCGCGGAGTCTCACCCAATACAATCTCGTTCTATACCCGTATTCTTCGTGCAGTATATAACCGTGCGGTTGAGGATGAGATAATTGAGAACCGAAATCCGTTCCGCCATGTCTATACAGGTGTTGACAAGACGGTCAAACGAGCATTGCCTATTGCAATAATCAAGAAGATAAAGGTCTTGGACTTGGAGCTAATTCCGGCACTGGATTTTGCACGGGATATGTTTATGATGAGCTTTATGCTTCGGGGTATGAGTTTCATTGATATGGCTTACCTCAAAAAGACCGATCTCAAAAACGGCTATATAACATATCGCCGAAGAAAAACAGGTCAGCAGCTCACAATAGAATGGACAAAGGAGATGCAGATGCTTCTTGACAAGTACCCTGAAAACGATTCAGAATACCTGTTACCTATCATCAAGAATGCCGGCACAAATGAGCGATACACCTACCGCAATGTTGGTTATAACATTAACCGCAACCTCAAAACGATAGCCAAAAAGATTGGAATTTCAATTCCACTGACATTATATGTTGCTCGTCACAGCTGGGCATCCGCTGCCAAAGCAAAAGGTATTCCTCTGAGTGTTATCAGTGAAGGGATGGGGCACGATAGCGAAACAACAACTCAAATCTATCTCGCAAGCCTCGACACCTCAGTGGTCGATAAAGCAAACTCTCTAATCCTTTCATCGATTTAACACTCTACTCTACTCAGAAAAGCATTTAGTGCAAACCCCTTTCCATATTGAGTTGGATTGGGGTATTTTTGTTGCGTAACTATCCAAGTCTCTAAATAAGAGATAATTAGTTTGCGTGCAAAGTTAGTTAAAATTCTGCAAATGAGCACTACGTATTTCTCTAATAATGGTATTTTATTGTATGTTTAACGACTTTTAAACCAATTGTTGAGCATTTTAGGACACAACGTGAAGCTTGAACGTTAATTATCAGACATATTTCCACAGTCACAATCTCTTATTTAGAGATGATTAATAATATGTAAAATAATGAGACCTATAAATTCACATAATCATCACCTATATACCGGATCGTTCCATTTACAGAATGATTCAAGTCTTATTTTGTTTCAAAAATTTCCAAATCTCTTAAAAAGAGATACTTATCCAAATGCAAAGTTACGCATTTATTTTGAAATGAGCGATAAATCAACTTAAATTTTATCTTATTTTCATCGATAATAACAGATTTGTTTAGCAATCGGAGTTTACTCATGACAATTTAATCTGATTATCAACGATATTACTTCAAGCCAAATCTCTTTTTAAGAGATTATGATGCTCAAGCTGGAACCTTGCAACCATACGCGCTGAGACTATGAACCAAATTCTTGAAACATTTTAGAAGGAGGATATGACTCATCAATCGCACGTAATTTTGCAATACAAAATTTGAACAATAAACATTCGATTTATTATGGCAATCAATCTTCAGAAAGGCCAACGCATCGAAATAGGCTTACAGAAAGTCGGCGTTGGATTGGGATGGGATCCCAACGAAAGCACAGGCTATGACTTTGACTTGGATGCTTCAGCATTCATGCTCGGAGAAAACAAGAAACTGCCTGCTGATGAGTTCTTCGTATTCTACAACAATCAGAAATCTCCTGATGGTGCAGTTGAGTCATCAGGCGATGATTTGACTGGTGGTAACAGTGATGGTGGTGATGATGAAACTTTGACTGTTGACCTGTCAAAGGTAGATCCCCGTGTAAATGAAATACTTTTCACTGCGACTATTCATGACGCAGAGAATCGTCGTCAGAACTTCGGACAAGTACGTAACAGTTATATCCGCATCTACAATGCTATCACTAACGAGGAGATTGCAAAGTATGATCTTGATGAAGATTTCTCTATCGAAACTGCTGTAGAATTTGGCCGTTTATATCGTCGTAACGGCGAATGGAAATTTGAAGCTATCGGCAATGGCTTCAAGGGTGGTCTTGAACATTTTGTGAATAAATACGCATACTAAGATTCAATATGGCCATCGAACTAAAAAAAGGCGGTGATACTCACCGTATTGACCTTACCAAACGTACGGGCTCAAATCTAAATGGCGAGATAACTATCAATCTTGATTGGAGCGATGGTAAAAGTGGGTTCTTGGGCATATTTAAGAATGCCATAGACCTTGATCTCGGTTGTTTCTATGAAATGCGAGATGGCTCAAAGATGCTTATTGACGGTGTTCAATTCTCGCACGGACGCGGAGGAAATCGTGACCAACAAACTCGCCAAGGTTGCTATACTAAATCTCCATATATATGGCACTACGGTGATGTTCGTTCAGGAGGCTCCGGAGAAACTATTTCTGTAAATCCGGCAGGAGTTAATGAAATCAAACGAATCATTGTCTATACTTTCATTTATGAGGGTGTGGCTCGATGGGCAGAAACGGATGCCGTCGTGAAAGTAACTGTTCCCGGAGTTGAAACGGTTGAAGTCAAGATGGGACAGCAGAATAGCGACAAAAAGTTTTGCGCTATAGCACAATTAGACTTTAATGGCGACAATTCAATAACTGTAAAAAAGCTTGTTACATTCCATAACGGTCATGCTGACTGCGATAAGACCTATGGATGGGGATTTAACTATTCACCCGGTTCAAAAGATTAAAACCTCAAAATTATGGCAATACGATTAGAAAAAGGTCAGAGAATCAACCTTGAAAAAAACAATGGTTCCAAGCTCACTCAGTTCTGCGTTGGCTGTAACTGGGGTGCTGTAACAAAAAAGGCTTTCTTCGGACTATCGTCATCTGTAGTTGACGTTGACTTAGACCTAAGTTGTCTTCTCTTCGACGCGGAGGGCAAACCCATAGATCACATCTATTCTCCTCTGTACCGTTTTGGAGATAGAAACATCGGTCTCCCAAATGGCAAACTCGATACTATGGATAGAGCTCTTCATCATACTGGTGACGATTTGACAGGTGACCAAGGTGGTGATGATGGTCTTGACAATGAGATTATCACGGTTGACCTTACTAAAATCAATCCGAATGTTAACTCTATCGTCTTCTTCCTAAACATCTATAATAATGACGATTATCAGGGTGACTTCTCAGGTATTCCCTACGCCTATATCCGTATGTACGAAGGTACGCCAACAAAAGTTAAAGAGGTATTTGCGCAATATGATGTTGCTACCAAAACAGATTGCGTTGGTATGCGCGGGCTTATCTTAGGCAAACTATATCGCCGTAACGGAGAATGGAAGTTTAACGCGATAGGCGATGCTTTCCCTGATAAATCTATAGTTAACACTCTTGCACGAGTGATGAAAGATTATTCACGATAATATCATTAACATAATGAGACGATTACCAGTTTACATACTTCTTGATACCTCCGGCTCGATGTACGGTGAGCCAATTGAAGCTGTAAAAAACGGAGTTCAAGTATTGGTATCAACATTGCGTAGCGATCCTTACGCACTTGAAACAGCCTATCTCAGTGTCATTACATTCAATAGCACTGCCCAACAGGATGTTCCTCTAACGGAATTATCTTCGTTCCAACAGCCAACCCTTACCGCCAGTGGTTGTACTGCTCTTGGAGGAGCGCTTGCTCTTCTTGCACAGAGAGCTGACGCTGAGGTTACCAAGACAACCGCAGAACAGAAAGGCGACTGGAAACCTCTTGTCTTCATTATGACAGACGGAGAACCCACAGATGACCTCCAGAAAGGGCTTGCAGAATTTAACAAGCGCAAATGGGGCGTTGTCGTTGCTTGCGCAGCTGGTCAGGGTGCCAACACTGACACTCTCAAAAAAATCACGGAATGTGTTGTACAACTTGACACGGCAGACAGTACAACAATCAAATCCTTCTTCAAATGGGTTTCCGCCTCCATCAGCACAAGCTCCATGAAAGTTGAGGATGGATTTGGAGAAGTATCCGGACTTAGCGAACTGCCGCCACCTCCTCCTGAAGTAAACATCGTAGTATAATATGATTAACAACATATAAGGGGTGGTTTGATTGCAAAATAATCACCCCTTATTGCAAATTATTATGAGACGACTACCGGTATATATACT
>CAMWHE010000048.1 GCA_947173955.1 uncultured Bacteroidales bacterium
GTTAGGCACCGGTCTGCAAAACCGTTTACAGCAGTTCGATTCTGCTAGGAACCTCTTGATTAGCTCGTAATTCTGACAGTTACGGGCTTTTTATTTATATTCGATTTCGATATGGAAAGTTATCTGCAGGTTGAGAATCTCACTAAAAGTGTCGGTGACAGAATCTTGTTTTCCGATATGACTTTTGGTGTGAATGAAGGTGATAAAATTGGCATTGTTGCTAAGAACGGAACAGGCAAGACTACACTGTTGCGATGTATTGCAGGTAAGGAGTCTCCCGACTTCGGGAAGATCACTTTCCATGGAGATCTGCGAGTCGGACTGTTGGAGCAGACTCCCGACGTCGATCCTGATTCAACGGTAATAGGAGCTTGTCTTAATTACGACTCCCCTACTGCGCGTACTGTTGCCGAATATGAAGAAGCACTATTATCTAACGACTCACATCGTCTTGATAATGCTATACAGCAAATGGAGGCTGCCGGTGCATGGGATTTTGAGGACCGTTTGAAAAGGATTCTTACACAACTTAAGATAGTAGATCTGAATCAGTCAGTCAGAGAACTGTCCGGCGGCCAGAAAAAGCGTGTTGCTCTTGCCCGAATAATATTGGAAGAACCTGATTTCATTTTGCTCGATGAGCCTACCAATCATTTGGATATAGAGACAATCGAGTGGCTTGAAAAATGGTTGAAACAGAGTCGTGTCACGCTCCTGATGGTTACTCATGACCGTTATTTCCTTGACCGAGTCTGTAATCAGATAATTGAGATTGACCGTCAGCAAATGTATGCATATCAAGGGAATTATGATTACTATCTGCGAAAGCGTAGCGAACGTATTGATGCTATGGCATCAGAGCTCGCAAAAGTGAAAAACACGCTTCGCAAGGAGCAGGAGTGGATGAACCGTCAGCCACAGGCACGCGCAGGCAAGGCAAAATATAGAATTGATGCCTTTTATGATCTGAAGGATCGCTCACGTCTGAATCTGGAAGAAAAAAACGTAAAGTTAGAGGTTAAATCGTCCTATATCGGGTCAAAGATATTTGAAGCCAGAAATATTAATAAGCGCTATGGAGACAAAATAATCCTTTCTGATTTCAGTTATACGTTCGCCCGATATGAAAAACTCGGAATTATAGGAGATAATGGTGTAGGCAAATCGACATTTATCAAAATGCTCCAGGGATTGGTTGCACAGGACAGCGGCGAATGGAACGTCGGAGAAACCGTCAGATTCGGATATTATAATCAGGATGGCATTCAACTCGACAGAAACAAACGTGTAATTGATGCCGTTACTGAAAAATGCGAGGAGATCATTGTCAACGGAACCCTGCATTTCTCTCCGATGCAGTTTCTCCAGAAATTCCTGTTTACCCCACTCGATCAGCAGAAATATATTCATACATTAAGCGGCGGAGAGCTTGCAAGGCTGCATTTAGCCACTGTGCTGATGACATCGCCTAATTTCCTGATTCTTGACGAGCCCACCAATGATCTGGATATCGTCACCCTCGGTCTCCTTGAAGAATACCTTACGGGATTTAACGGATGTCTGATAGTGATTTCTCACGACCGCCATTTTCTGGACAATATCGTAGACCATCTGTTTGTGTTTGAAGGCGATGGAAAGATAAAAGATTTTCCGGGAAACTATTCGGAATATAGGGAATATATTAAGAATCAGAATGAAACAGATGCTGCTACCACGTTAAAAAGTCCGGTCAATGATCGTCCGAAAGCTGAGCGAAAGGAGCGCCTTTCCTTTAAAGAGAAAAAAGAGTTTGAAGCTTTATCTAAGGAAATAGATAGTTTGAATCAGGAAAAGGAAGGCCTTGAAAACTTGTTTAACAGTGGCGATGTCATCATGAATATGGATGAAAAGTCCCGCCGATACAATGAGCTTAAAGAGCTTCTGGATGAAAAGGAGATGCGCTGGTTGGAGCTGTCTGAAAAAGAATATTAAGTATTCGCCCATCAAGAGCTTATCTTAAAAATACGGTTAAGAAAGGCAAGTGTCCGTGGTCCAAAGACAGATACTGCAATACCTAACTTAATTTTTACCGGACTGTTGATATCAAAAAAGACGCTTTTCCTATATTTTTTTATATTAGTCCAAGACTTTTCGCGAAAGGGTACAAACTCACTACTGCCCAAGGAAATACAGAATGCATTGAAAGACGCTGACAGCCAACGGCATCTGGCAGCTTTATTTAAAGCGGCATTGTGTTGGGCGGTACATAAGTTTAAGATTGATTCGGTAGCTTTAAGTGTATCAAAACGGTTGAGTGATACGGAATTTATAAAACTATTGCTATTGTCCCGATAATAATACAGATTCTCTCTTAACAGTCGGATTTGTTCAGATTTCAGCACTAATTTTGGAAAAATTTCCAGATCCTCATATCTATATGGCCAAAATCTAATATCGGAAAACAATTGCTTCCGGAACAATTTACCACAAACAGCAGGAGAGGATACCCGCTGATATAATACAGATTCTAAATATTTAATGGGATCTACATCTGATGATTTGTATGACAGATGGTTGAGTTTGGCTTTGTCGCGGGTAAAATCTGTTGCGACAATATCATACCCGTTGCACTCTGAAACGCACCTTGATAAAAATTCAGAAGCTATCGCATCATCTGCATCAATAAATGTTATGTACTCTCCCCGAGCTACATCCAGTCCGGCATTACGGGCTGCCGATACTCCTGCATTGGATTGACTGATAATTTTAATACGATAATCCTTGAGCGCGTAGGAGGCTAAGATTGTCGCGGTCCGGTCAGTAGAGCCATCGTCGATTATCAATAATTCAAAATCCCCATAAGTCTGTCCTAATACACTTTCAATAGTCTCTGAAATGTATTCCTCTCCGTTGTAGACAGGGAGAATTATTGATATATACGGAGTCCGCGCCATAGTGAAAATATAACGCGGAAAATCATTCATTTATTATACTGATATAAATATAAGGAAGGCGGAGCGTCTCTGTCAACCAACAGTCGACCGGACGCCCCGCCCCAAAAATATCTTGTGTGTTTAATCTATCTGCTTATCAGTCGTTATCTGCAGATTTGAAAACAGCTTTTTCTGCCCCGTTATCAGGCACTGTTACTTCCGGAATATCGGCTGCTTCACCGACAATGGTGACTTTTTTAGAAATATATCCGGTACAGATTGAGTAACCGACGGCATATATCGGCATTTCGGCCTGAAGAAGGTGATTCCCAACAGGGAGATTGTCAGTAACAATCGATATCCCGTAAGGAGGAACAATTGAAGTGCCGATAGGCATATAGTCGAGGAAATACCTGACACCGCCAATAGTGGCTTCGTCCGAACCATAGTTCTCAAGTGTCATACCCTCCACATACAGAGTATCGCCCCGTACTACATAGTAGCTTCCGTTTACTTGTGTGCCGCCCTCAAAATTCGCGGTTATACCTACGTTGGGCAGATCATCATCGTCACTACATGATACCATGAATAATGGTAATGCAAGCATTAGATAGAATAACTTTTTCATAATATTCGATTTTGTATGTTTATGTTTCTATTTCTATTTCTATTACACTCATTAAACAATGTTATAGAGATAAAAGTTCATTGAAAAAAATAAAAAGTGTCCGCAGGCAATTCTGCAGACACTTTTTGAAATTACAAATTGTACCGGAATTAATTTTTGAATACAAGATTGTCTCCGTCTACATCAATCACAATCGGTTTATCCTTATCAACTTTCTGTGCAAGAATGTCTTTAGACAGACGGTTCAGGATCTGACGATGAATGACTCGTTTGACAGGTCTTGCTCCGAATTCAGGATCATAACCCTCTTCAGCGAGATAATGAATTGCGGCAGGGGTTACTTCCAATGTAACGCCATTTGACTCAAGCATCTTCTTGATGCCTTTGACCTGCAGGCCGACAATCTCTTCTATCTCAACCTGATTGAGAGGTGTGAACATTATTATTTCGTCGATACGGTTTAAGAATTCCGGGCGGATAGTCTGCTTCAACATGTCAAGTACCTCTCCTTTGGTCTTCTCAATGGTCTCTTCTTTGTTGTCCGGAGTCATCTTTTCAAAATTCTCCCGGATAACGTGGGATCCCATATTGGAGGTCATTATTATAATTGTATTCTTGAAATTGACCATACGACCCTTGTTATCGGTCAGTCGGCCATCGTCGAGTACCTGAAGCAGGATATTGAATACGTCGGGATGTGCCTTTTCGATCTCATCAAACAATACGACCGAATAAGGTTTGCGTCTTACCGCCTCTGTAAGCTGGCCCCCTTCATCATAACCGACATATCCGGGAGGCGCTCCGACGAGACGTGACACGGCGTGCTTCTCCTGATACTCACTCATATCAATACGGGTCATCATGTTTTCATCATCGAACAGATATTCGGCAAGAGCTTTCGCCAATTCAGTCTTACCTACACCGGTAGTACCGAGGAATATGAAAGAACCTATAGGTCTGCGAGGATCGTTCAAGCCAGCTCTTGAGCGTCTTACGGCATCCGCGATAGCCTGTATGGCTTCGTTCTGCCCTACAACGCGGTCATGAAGTTCTTCTTCCAGATGCAGAAGCTTTTCCTTTTCGCTCTGGACCATTTTGTTGACGGGAATGCCGGTCCAGCGGGAGACGACATCCGCGATATCTTCTGCATCGACTTCCTCTTTAATAAGAGCTTTCTCGCCCTGCATGACCTTCAGCTGCTCCTGGATTTCAGCATTCTCTTTCTCCTTATTCTGAATGCTTGAATATCTGATTTCGGCTACTTTAGCATAGTCGCCTTCGCGTTCTGCTTTTTCAGCATCAAAATTAAGCTGTTCAATATCGATCTTATTCTGCTGAATCTTGTTGATCAAATCCTTTTCAGCTTTCCATTTTGCTGTATATTCGTTTTCTTCTTCCTTAAGAGCCGCGATATCCTTCTCAATTTCGCGTACGCGCTCCTTATCATCTTCTCTCTTGATAGCTTCACGCTCAATTTCTTTTTGAGCGATCATTCGTGAGATTTCATCAAGAGCCTGTGGAACGGAGTCAATTTCAAGCCGTAGCTTGGACGCTGCTTCATCGACAAGGTCAATAGCCTTATCAGGAAGGAATCGGTCGGTAATATAACGTTCGGATAGCTGCACTGCGGCAACAATCGCCTCATCGCGAATTCTGACTTTATGGTGATTTTCATATCTCTCCTTAAGTCCGCGAAGGATAGCGATAGCACTCATTTCATCAGGTTCATTGACCATAACCTTTTGGAATCGGCGCTCAAGTGCTTTGTCTTTTTCAAAATATTTCTGATATTCATCGAGTGTAGTCGCGCCGATGCTTCTCAATTCGCCACGTGCCAAAGCGGGTTTAAGAATATTTGCCGCATCCATTGCGCCTTCACCTTTACCGGCACCGACCAGAGTATGGATCTCATCGATAAACAGTATAATCTCTCCATCGCTTTGAGTGACTTCATTGACGATTGCTTTCAGACGCTCTTCAAATTCACCTTTGTATTTAGCGCCTGCCACAAGTGCACCCATATCGAGGGAGTAAATCTGTTTGGATCGCAGATTTTCAGGGACGTCGCCTCTGACAATACGCTGTGCCAGTCCTTCGGCAATGGCTGTTTTGCCTGTGCCCGGTTCACCAATAAGCATAGGATTGTTTTTGGTACGTCGGCTGAGAATCTGAAGGACACGGCGGATTTCATCATCGCGACCGATGACAGGATCAAGTTTGCCAGATCTTGCGCGTTCATTAAGATTAATCGCGTATTTGCTGAGAGCGTTGTAAGTGTCTTCGGCACTCTGGTCATTCGCTTTCTTGCCTTTACGTAATTCGTCTATCGCTGCCTTCATCTCCTTTTCGGTGAGGCCGGCATCTTTCAAAATTGTAGCGGCCGAGCTGTTGACGCTAAATATGGCTAAAAGAATGGCTTCCAGTGTCACGTATTCATCCCCCATTGATTTTGCAATGTCAAGTGCCTTTTGCAGGACATCGTTGGATGTGCGACTGAGATAGGGTTCACTCCCACTGACTTTTGGAAGTGACTGAATTTCACGGTCAATCTGCTGTTCTACACCGGACAGATTAGCACCAACTTTCTGAAAGATAAACTTCACTAGCGAATCTCCTTCGGCAAGTATTCCCTTCAGGATGTGTACAGGTTCGATTGCCTGTTCACCGGCTTGCCGAGTGTATTCAACCGCCTTTTGTATAGCTTCCTGTGATTTAATTGTAAAACTGTTGAAATTCATAATATAGATTGTTTGTTAGTTGAAATTCTGATTCATATTTTATACTTTTAACAAATTGTGAGTCTATTTGTTTTTTAGCGATAGGGTTAAATATATGCTTTTTTTTTTATCTTTGCATGAAATTATAATGTCATGAGAAAGTTAAGTCTGATTACTATATTATTTCTAACGCTGATTGGTGTGACAGCAAAGGCAGATGACTCCCTGTTCCCCTACCCTGTTGCTCCGGAAAATCTCAATACGACTCAGGAGCGGTGCTCATATGTCGTGGAGCGATTCTGGGATCGGTGTAATTTTAAGCAGGCGATGTCTGCCCGCGCAAAATTAGCGCAGGCCTTTAATGATTTTATCTCGCTGAGCGTATTGGCTGACGGAGAAGTAGCTCATAAAGCCTCTGATCGATTATTGGAAAAGGTGAAAAATAATCCCGACCAACTTCTTGCATTCGCTCAGATGGCTGAAGGTGTTATGTATAGTGATACTGCAAAAGTGCTTTGTGAAGAGATTTATGCGCATTATGTCAACGCTGTTGCAAACAGTAAAAAAATAAAATCGGCTGATAAAGCCCGTTATGCGGCGCAGGCGAAAATACTGAACTCGTCGCAGGTCGGGATGACCGCTCCGAATCTTGAAATAATCAAGCCGGATGGTTCTAAAACGAATCTTAACGACATAGCCGGCGCACACGTAATCTTATTCTTTAATAATCCTGATTGTACTGATTGTATGCTCGCACGTGTACGGTTCTCGGCCGACTATAATATTAATCAATTTATTAAAAGCGGTCAGTTGCAGGTGGTCAGTGTCTATCCGGGCTCTCCGGCCGATGAGGAATGGAAGAGCCAGATGGCCATGTTGCCGGATAATTGGATTGTAGGTGCAGCTCCTGATGCCGATCTGGTGTATGATATGAGACATACCCCTGCAATTTATTATCTTAACCGAGATCATGTCATTATGTCTAAATCAATGACGGCAGATCAATTAATAAATGCATTCAGGGTTATCAATACCCGTAATGATAAATGAAGGTAGCAGCCTTAATATCCGGAGGAGTCGATAGCGCCGTGGCCGTGCATCTCTTGAAAGAGCAAGGTCACGATATCACGTTATTTTATATCCGGATTGGTATGGATAATGGCGAAGGCGATTGTTCTGCTGAAGAGGACATTGAGATGTGTTCATTGATAGCAAAGAGATATGGTCTTCCACTTGAAATTGTCTCCCTTCATCAGGAGTATTGGGATAATGTCATGGAGTATGCTCTTCGCACTGTCAAAGCAGGACTGACTCCTAATCCGGATCTGATGTGCAACAAAATGATCAAGTTTGGATTCTTTGAGCAAAGATGGGGAAAGGATTTTGACATTACCGCTACCGGACACTATGCTTCTACTTTAGTGGCTAATGACAAGAAATGGTTGGCAACTGCAGTTGACCCGGTTAAGGATCAGACTGATTTCTTAGCTCAGATATCTTACGAGCAACTCCTGCATCTGACTTTCCCGCTTGGTAATCTGCCAAAATACAAGGTGCGTGAGATTGCAGTGGAGACCAAATTGCCTAATGCCTACCGAAAAGACAGTCAGGGAATTTGTTTCCTTGGTAAGATAAATTACAATGACTTTATCCGTCGTCATTTAGGAGAAAAGAAAGGTGCTGTTATTGAGCTGGAGACAGGTCGCAAGATTGGCGAGCATAAAGGTTTTTGGTTTCATACAATAGGACAGCGCAAAGGATTGGGTCTCAGTGGCGGACCCTGGTATGTGGTCAAAAAGAATATCCATGATAATGTGATATATGTCAGTCAGGGTTATGATACCGACAAGCAGTATAGCCGGCTGATCCATATTGACGAGATGCATTTCATCACAGAGGATCCATGGAGCGCAAATTCCAATGAAGTTGAAATCACGTTTAAGAATAGGCATTCCCCTGAATTCAACAAAGCGACACTGACACGCAGCGCTGACGGCGGGTATGTAATTAACTCGCAGAATAAAATTCAGGGAATTGCGCCCGGACAGTATGCCGTGTTATATGACCCGTTAAGTAAAATATGTTTCGGTAGTGGCGTTATTACTGGACAGCGCGTAAATTTTTGATTAGTCATGGAAGATCGTATTAAACTCAGAGTCATGGGCCTCTCATACAGCCAGCTTCAATCGGGTGCTTTTGCCCTGATTTTAGCTCAGGTCGATGGTCCCTATCGTATTCCTGTAGTCATAGGAGCTCCTGAAGCCCAATCCATTGCAATTAAAATGGAAGGGATCACCCCTCCCCGCCCCATGACACATGATCTTTTCGCCAATTTCGCTCATGCATTCGGAGTCAAGTTGAAAGAAGTCTTCATATACAAATTTGAAGATGGAATATTCTCTTCCGAGCTAACATTTACGGATGGTAACAGAACAATTGTATTCGATGGACGTACATCTGATGCAATTGCCATTGCAATGAGGACAAAAGCTCCGATATACACTACAAAGGATATTCTCGATGAGACTGGATTTATTCTGGAGAATGAAACTCCGGTTCCCGCTTATCAGGATGATTCGCTATCGGATGAACCCAGAGTCGAAAATTATGCAATAGAAGAGTTAGAGCGTACCCTCAATCAACTTATCGATGCCGAAGATTATGAAGAAGCCGCACGTATTAAAGCAATTCTGGATAAGAAGAGGAAAGAGGATGGATCGAAGTCAGCTTCACAAGATAAATAACTACTTGTTTTTAGGAATAATTTAATTACAATCATTATGATAGGAATCAAGACAAGACTTTCGGCAATGAACTTTCTTGAGTTTGCAGTCTGGGGCGCGTATCTGACCTGTATGGGCAACTACCTCGGAAAAGCCGGTATGGGTGATATGATAGCTATTTTTTATGCTATTCAGGGCATTGTCTCAATATTTATGCCCACAATAATGGGTATTGTAGCCGATAAGGTCATCCAGCCACAACGTCTGCTCGGTCTGTGTCATTTGGTAGCCGGTTCGGCCATGATTGCATTGTGTGTGATCGGGGCTACTAATCCTATCCCGTCAAGAGCATTGTTTGTGACTATCTATTCTGTATCTGTGGCATTCTATATGCCTACGCTTGCATTGTCAAATACGACGGCGTTCAGCATCTTGAAGAGTCATGGCTATGATACAGTCAAAAGTTTTCCTCCGATCCGTGTCCTCGGTACAGTAGGATTCATAGCCACAATGTGGTTTGTGAATTGCGCTACATTCCATGATGGACATTTCTCACTTACTCTTGCACCAAACGATTTCAAATTCCAGTACTCATATATGCAGTTTGGCGTTTCCGGTGTGTTGAGCATCATATTGTTCCTTTACTGCCTGACACTTCCCGCAATTCCGTTAGTAAAGTCTGCAGAAAAAAAATCATTTACAGAAACATTTGGGCTGAGTGCATTCAAACTGTTTAAAGACAGTAGAATGGCTGTATTTTTTATTTTCTCTATGCTTTTGGGTATGAGCCTTCAGATTACGAATGGATTTGCAACTCCGTTCCTAACTCAGTTCCAGAGTTCTGCTGATCCTATGATACAGACAAGTTTTGCTGCTACTAATTCCACTATGTTAGTCTCTATTTCCCAGATCAGCGAGGCATTGTGTATCTTGATGATTCCCTTCTTCTTGCGCCGTTTCGGTATAAAGATTGTGATGCTTATGGCTATGTCCGCGTGGGTATTGAGATTTGGATTTTTCGGACTGGGTGAACCGACAATGCCCGGCGTACTACTTTTCTTCTTGTCATGCATAGTTTACGGTGTAGCATTTGATTTCTTCAATGTTTCAGGTGGCCTATATGTCGATCAGCATTGTGACGCATCTACCAAGGCTTCCGCTCAAGGATTGTTTATGCTAATGACAAACGGTCTCGGAGCTACGATCGGCACGTTGGCGGCCGGAGAGATTGTAAATCACTACTGTACATGGGAGGGTAATTATCTGGTAGGCGATTGGAAGACAGTCTGGCTGATTTTTGCCGCCTTTGCTCTTGTTGTTGCTGTGGCGTTTGCATTCATTTTCCGTAGTGATAATCATCCCAAAGTAGATAGGGACGAAGTTGCTAATGCCCATGCTGCAGAGCCTGAGGGGTTCGTTGTTGCGGACGAAGATTTACTTTAAATTTGTTCCATTAAACTCTTTGCCAAAAATGATTAGATTTTATGCTCCTGATATTGAATCGGAACTCACTCTCCCGGAGAGTGATTCTAATCATTGTGTAAGAGTCCTTCGCCACGAAGTCGGCGATACTATTGAAGTTGTCGATGGTAAGGGGCATGAATTTACATGCAAGTTGCTTGACAAGCATTCTAAGCATACCGCTGTCGAAATTGTCGAAAAAAGGAGTGAGATCTTGCCCTGGTCCAACAATATAATTATAGCAGTCGCTCCGACAAAACTGATGGACAGAATGGAATGGATGGTTGAAAAACTGACAGAAATAGGTGTAAACAGGATTATCCCTATCCTCTGTGAACATTCCGAAAGAAAGGAGATTAAGCCGGAGCGTCTTGAAAAAATTGCAGTAGCCGCTATGAAACAGTCTCTTAAAGCTACTCTTCCGATAATTGACAGCATGACTCCTATAAATAAACTTATTGAAGATACTAAGGAGTTTCACGGTCAGAAGTTTGTGGCGTATTGCGACGATGTATCCGATAAAGAGCTATTGGCTAAAGCCTATCGCCCCGGAAAGGATGTAATTATATTAATAGGTCCTGAGGGAGACTTCTCCTCTGCGGAGATTACCCGATTACTTGATACCGGCTTTCATACCATCAGTTTAGGCGATTGCCGACTGAGGACAGAAACGGCGGCATTAGTCGCATGTGATTCAATTCAGATTTTAAATCAGCTTAATAGTTAAAATATATAAATAATGTCTGTAACAGATTATCTTAAGTCATCGAAAAGTAATAACTTTTTCCTTTTAGCCGGGCCGTGCGTTATAGAAGGAGAAGAGATGGCTCTTGACATAGCAGCTAAAATCGTAGAAACGACACGTAAACTGGATATTCCGTATGTTTTTAAGGGTAGCTATCGAAAAGCAAATCGTTCCCGCCTTGATTCCTTTACAGGTATCGGCGATCTAAAGGCTCTGGAGATCTTAAAGAAAGTACGTGATACATTCAATATTCCGGTTGTGACCGACATTCACACCCCACAGGAAGCCGCTATGGCTGCCCCTTTTGTTGATGTTCTCCAGATTCCGGCATTTCTGTGCAGGCAGACTGATCTGCTTTTGGCTGCGGCACATACCGGCCGACTTGTCAATATAAAGAAGGGGCAGTTCCTTTCTCCGGAGGCAATGAAATTTGCTGTACAAAAGGTTCGGGAAGCAGGCAATGATCAGGTAGCTATTACTGAGCGAGGTGTCACTTTCGGATATGGCGATCTGGTAATCGACTATCGCGGAATTCCTGAGATGCAAAAAAATGATTGCCCTGTGATTCTGGACATCACACATTCCCTGCAGCAACCGAATCAGGCTTCAGGTGTTACCGGCGGCCGCCCGGATATGATCGAAACTGTGGCACGTGCCGGTGTCGCAGTTGGTGTGGACGGAATATTTATCGAGACGCATCAGAATCCTTCTGTCGCTAAAAGTGACGGAGCCAATATGTTGAGACTTGATCTTCTTCCTGAATTGCTTGAACATTTGACAGCAATAAGGAGCACTATTAATAAGTTTAAATAATTAAAAATGAAAATACGTTACTTCGTTACAGCAGCTTTAATTGCTACAAGTGCATCTTACGCATGTTCACAAACCCTTGTTGAAAATCCTATCACGAAAGCAATGATGGGCGTATATGCCCAGGAACTGGAAGAGAATCCTGAGTATTATGAGATTTATTTTCGTCGCGCTAACGAATACTATAATCTGAATCAATATCTGAGAGCGCTCTCAGATATTGACAATGCACTCAAATATACTCCCGAAACCGAGACAGACCTGCTGTTTCAGGAATACACTCTCAGAGCAAACATCTATATGATGAATGACCGTAAGGAAGATGCTCTGCTGGATCTTGAGAAGGCCTGTCAGCTTGATCCGACCTCCTACTCTACCCTTTTTCTTAAAGCAAATACAGAGTATGAATTGGGTAAGTATACAGACGCAAAAACTGACTACTCAAAATTACTGCGCTACGACCAGCGTATGGTAGAGCCACTCATCGGTCTTGCTCGTATTGCAGTAAAAGAGAATAATCTTGGCCTCGCTAATGAATATATTGACCGGGCAGTGTCATTTGCTTCTGCTGACAGTGATGTTTATCTGCGTCGTGCTGATGTAAGAAAGCTCATGGGAAACAATACAGGTGCGGTTGATGACCTTATCATTGCAATCAGTATCGATAAGGACAATAACCGTGCTCTCTCAGAATTAGTGGCAATGAGCAATACAGATTATAATGCTGTGATTACCGGTCTTACATCGGCTATTCAGCAGGCTCCTTCTGTCGGAATGTTTGTATATCTTCGTGCAGTAATATCTATGTCGCACTATCGCTATACTGCTGCTATTGCAGACTTCCATCAGATTATAGACGAGAATCTCTATAATTATGCAGGAATTTACGGGTCTCTGGCTGAATGTTATTACGGCATAGGGAAATATCAGGAAGCATTGACAGAGATCAATCAGGCTCTGTCAATGACGGCTGACAACGGTGAATACTACATTACTCGCGCTCAGATCCGTCGAGCCATGGGCGATTATGACAAAGCTCTTGAGTCCGCTGCAACTGCTGTTGATAAGCTTCCAGGTTCCGTCAAAGCTTTGGTCGTTAAAGGTCTTTGCGAGACTTCAGTGGAAAAGTATGAAGAAGCCTCAGAATTGTTCGGAGAAGCCATCATGGACGCACCGGACAATGCATATAATTATCTCTTGCGTGCCAATGTTATGACACAGCATCTCAATCAGGCTTCAGCTGCCCGTAATCTATATCGTCGTGTTGTCGATCTTGACTACGACGATCTCAATGTGAAGAGTTTTAAGGGCTTTGCTTTATTTCTGCAAGGAAAAGATGCTGATGCTATTGCGTGGATGGAGAATATTCTGGCGAACGTAAAAGATGTTGATGGCGCTATTAATTACTATGGAGCGTGCTTTTTCAGCCAAATGGGTAATGTGGAACGTGCTTTCAGCTGTATGGAGAATGCTCTTGAAAACGGCTACGCTGATTATACCAATTGGACTAAGACCGACGATTGCGTAGTATCTGTCGCAAAAATACGGCAGGACAAACGTTTTACCGATCTTCTGAGTCGCTATGACTATCTGTTTAAAGATTAATATGTAATACCGATTATAACTATCACATTTATGAATGAATTAGAGACTAAATATAACCCTTCTTCAGTAGAAGAAAAGTGGTATAAATATTGGATTGACCATAAACTGTTTCACTCTGAGCCGGATGCTCGTGAGCCCTATACTATTGTTATTCCTCCACCAAATGTGACCGGTGTCCTTCACATGGGTCATATGTTGAACAATACTCTTCAGGATATTCTGGTAAGACGCGCACGTATGGAGGGGAAGAATGCACTCTGGGTACCAGGTACTGACCATGCATCTATTGCTACTGAAACCAAAGTGATCAATAAACTTGCTGCCGAAGGGATCAAAAAAACAGATCTTACCCGTGAGGAATTTCTGGAACATGCATGGGAGTGGACCCGCAAGCACGGTGGCATAATTCTCCAGCAACTGCGTAAGCTTGGAGCTTCGTGCGATTGGGATCGCACCGCATTTACTATGGATGAAATCCGTAGCGAGAGCGTTACTAAAGTATTCTGCGACTTATATGACAAAGGGCTGATATATCGAGGCCTCCGCATGGTCAACTGGGATCCCCAGAATAAAACGGCTATTTCGGACGACGAAGTCAACTATGTCGATGAACACTCCAAGCTGTACTATCTCAAATATTATGTGGCTGATGATCCTGATGGCAGGTACGCTGTTGTGGCGACGACACGTCCTGAGACCATTATGGGCGATACAGCCATGTGTATTAACCCCAAAGATCCTAAAAATGAATGGCTTAAGGGTAAAAAAGTCATTGTTCCGCTTGTAGGTCGTATAATACCGGTAATTGAAGACAGATATGTTGAAATCGATTTTGGCACAGGCTGTCTGAAGGTCACTCCTGCTCATGATAAGAATGACTATCAATTGGGTAAAACACATAACCTTGAGACGATTGATATTTTCAATGAAGATGCTACGCTCAATGAGAATGGTGGTAAATATGCCGGAATGGATCGCTTTGACTGTCGTAAGCAGATAGCCGCGGATTTGGAGGCTGCCGGTCTGATGGAAAAAGTCGAAGATTATAACAATAAGGTTGGATATTCCGAACGGACCAAAGTAGCTATCGAGCCGCGTCTGTCGCAACAATGGTTCATTGATATGAAGCATTTTGCATCAATCTCGCTTGACCCGGTAATGAATGACGAGATTAAATTTGTGCCGGAGAAGTACAAGACGACCTATAGAATATGGCTTGAAAATATTCAGGACTGGTGTATAAGCCGTCAGCTTTGGTGGGGACACAGAATCCCGGCATATTATTATGAGGATGCTGATGGCATCACAAGGATATCGGTAGCTCCGACTAAAGAGGAAGCGCTTGCCAAAGCACAGGCTACAGCCGGGCGCGTGTTGACCGAAGATGATCTCAGACAGGATGAAGATGCTCTTGATACTTGGTTCTCTTCATGGCTATGGCCTATTACCCTATTTAACGGAATTCTCGACACGGGTAATGAGGAGTTAAACTACTATTATCCGACATCTCCACGTGTGACCGGTCCGGACATTATTTTCTTCTGGGGTGCGCGAATGATTATGGCCGGATATGAATATGTAGGCAAAATG
>CAMWHE010000049.1 GCA_947173955.1 uncultured Bacteroidales bacterium
TCCCCACTCTGTGGCGTCCGGCCGAGGACGCCGAATAAAGCTGATAAGCCATTGCTCGCGCCGCTCTGCCCCTACGCGCGAGTGTAGAGCGTAGCCACCGCGTGAGCGCGTGGCAGTATAGTAGCGTGGCAGTTGAGCCGTAGGCGAGACCCCACGATAACAGTATTTCTTCCCCTCTGCACCCGCAGCGCGGGTGCAAGCAGTTTGTTGCAGACCCCATTACGCTCCCGGGACGTCCGTAGGCCGCCGATTAAACCCGATTGGGTCTTGCTCGCACACGCTGATACCTCCACCGCCGCAAAAGCACCCGGAGGGTGCGTCATTGTAGGTAACCCCACGCATGGGGTAGAAGATAACAACCACATTATGAGCGTCGAAGACGCGACGTTATGACCGCTCAACAGCTTTCTGCAAAAAATACTGTGTTCAAAAGTGTATAATGTGCATCCGTCCGGGGCGATTTTGTGAGCATCTTTGCAGTAGAAAACACAATAACACACATATTACTATGAACAAAGCAAAGACAATCACCCTCACTCTCGACGAATTTTCACAGATTCTCAAAATCTCTGATCCCGCACTCCGCGAGTCCATCCTGACCGCCGTACAAAATGCGGCTGCCAATCCTGAATCTATCGACCTGTCGGCCTATATTGACGCTCATCCGCTGATTCAGAGCCTGGTAAAAAAACTTAAGACCCGCGCCGAAGCCGCCCGTAAGCGCGCCGAGAAGCGTAAGACAGCTCTCACTGTGCCGAAGCATGAGTATCTGACAGTCCCTGCTGATGGAATGGTCATAGATATGCCGTTGAACGACAACAATGTGCGTCGTCTTCTCTGGGTCAAGCAGCACTATGCCGAGACAATTGACAACATCATGCGTATCCTGACGGCTCAGGGTGACAATTCGCTGGGACAGCAACTGTCGGCCTGCTTCAGCAAAGTGGCCGGTGCTGTCAGAGCCTATCTGCGTCCGCTGATTGATGTGGCCTCCGACTATTTCCGTACCCCGAAGCATCTCCGCCCTCAGACCGTCCGCATCCCCATGCCCTCCGCCCTCTAATCAATAATTATTCACTGATAACCCTTTATATCATATTACCTCGGCGATTACGCTTAGGGATTCCACCGTGGGGAACGGTGTCGATCTTGTCGCACCGCTGTTGCGGTCAAAGAGGATTGCCTTCCAGCCGGCATTAAGCGCCCCCGCGATGTCCGTATCCGGATTGTCGCCTATCATCAGGCACTCGGCGGCGCTTACGCCGGCCACCTTTTCAGCATGTCGGTAGAGTCTGACGTCCGGTTTGTTTATGCCGATATCATCGCTGAGCACTATGTAGTCGATCAGTGACGAAAGTCCCGAATTGCGGATCTTACGGTGCTGTACCTCCACAAATCCGTTGCTGAGTATGCCGATGCGGTAGCCCCGCTCTCTGAGCTTTGTGAGAAGACTGATGGCTCCGGGAATAAGCTCTGTACACTCGGCAAGACGGTCAAGATACTCTCTGTCGAAGCGATTCCCCAGCTCGGTCGCAGCCCGATGTTTCCCCTCGAGAAGCGGGCGCAGGAAGCGCTCTTTCATCAGATACTCCTTCTCGATCAGCCCTTTGTTATACTGATCCCACAGCGCGTGATTGTGACGCTCGTAGCACGTTATCCATTCCTCCGGCGTAGTGAACGCGTCCGAAAGGGAATAGTCGTCATACAGTCCGCGTAGCGCTACTCTTGAATTGGCCCGGAAGTCCCATATCGTATCATCGAGGTCAACCCAGACCACACTGATTCCGTTGAAAAACTGTGGTGTCAGAACTGATTTATTTTCCACCATTTGTAGTCAATGTCTTTATTGTCGGTCACATCCGATCCTTCAAGCCGCTTGAGCGCTTTGACCACCCGCACGGTGACCGGAAGTATTATTATTTCATAGGCTGTCTTCAGAAATGTCTGGGTGACGATCAGTGACAGTATAGTTCCCCATGACAGCACTCCGCCGAACGCCAGCGGGAAAAATATGGCCGAGTCCGACCCCTCGCCCCAGAGTGTGGAGACAATAGCTCTGACTCCGAAGCCGCCTTTTCCTCCTTTGGCCTTCATTCGGCTCATCACGTAGGCATTGATCATCGACCCGACGAGAAATGCGGCGAAGCTGGCTGCCATGATGCGCGGAACAGCCCCGTAGATGCTCTTCATGGCTTCCTGATGAGTCCACTCCGGACTGCCCGGAAGCCATATGGCCAGCTGCAGGAGGAGTGCCACGGCGAGCGACATGGCAAACCCCACCCAGATCATCAGGCGGGCCTTTGCGAAGCCATAGATTTCGACCACGCAGTCATTTATCATATAGGAGATCGGGAAGACGATTACCCCGGCCGTGATCGTGAACCAGCCGATGTCGACAGTCTTGATTTCCGTAAGGTTGGCTATAATCAGACACACTACAAACCCGACGGTCAGCAGCATGTAGCCCACGCTAAGCGTGGAGCGGTGGGGAGATGTTTGTTTCATAATTCTTGTTTTTAGCGAGGTAGCAAGCACTCGATGTGTTTTATTCACCGCAAAGATACAAAAAAATAATGGGAGCTGACGCGTTTACATCGGCTCCCGTTGTTTTATATCTTAGGATTGTGGATTATTCCTCTGTGGCGATGGCTGCATGGAAAGCGTCGAGGATTTCTTCGTCGCTGTATGAGCGCACCAGAATATTGCCGTCAGGACCGATGAGCAGCAGGGTGGGGATTCCTTTGATGGAATAGAGGTCGGTGGGGATTGCCTGCGCATTGAGGATGAGAGGCCAGGGGAGGGGATTCTCCTGAAGCCATGCTTCAGTGTTCTCGGGATCTTCCCATACGGCTACGCCTACGATATTGAGTCCTTCAGCCTTGAGGGCGTCATAATTCTCCTTAAGTCCGGCGATAGCGCGCTTGCATGGACCGCACCAGCTTGCCCAGAAGTCTACGAGAGTGTATTCACCGGGTTTCACATAGTCGCTGAGCTTCTGAGTAGCGTCTTTGTATTCGATCTCGAAGTCGACATAGGGGTGTCCGGCAGAAGTGGCTTCAAACTTCTTGCATCCCTCAATAAGTGCCTGTACGCGTTTTGACTTGGCGAGGTCAGGCTGAATGGCTACCAGCGAATCAATCTGCGCGAGTGTGATATCGGAAGCGGTTGTCAGCTGATACAGTCCGAAAGCGTTGTCAAGGTTGTCTGACAGGGTCTGATTGTTGAAGGCCATGATGAGATTGTTGACGGAGTCAACGTAAGCCTCATATGCGGGGTCTTCCTGGGCCGGAAGATTCTCCTGTGCAGTAAGATATATTGACTTCAGGGAGTCGTTGTAGGTCTTCATCGCTTTGGCTGCTACTCCCGAACCTGCGAAAGCTGTCGCGTCGTATGTGTTTTCGCCTGACTGTGGCAGCACGCAGTGGTTGTTATTGTTGATGCGGAGGATGAGGATATGGGTCGTATTGTCCTTGCCTGCAAACTTCGCCTCATTGTTGAGGATGAAGGCGCTGTCGACGAGTGCTTCAGCGGGAAAGTCGCGCCAGTTGGTCAGCAGGTCGTAGTCATACAGGTAGGCGTATGTGCTGTCGGCACCATCGATGTTGGTCACAGTCAGAGTGTAGTCGAATGGATCGAAGAATGAGTCGACTGTTTCTTTTTTGCCAGAGCATGAAGCAAGAATTGCAGCACCGGCAGCTACGGCGAAGAGACTTGTAAATTTCATGTGTTTAAGTTGTTTAGGGAATAAAATTTTCACAAAAGTAGCTATTTTATCGCTGAAATCGGTTGGATTTTTAACCTTTTTAGTAATTTAGTTGTTATTATTTTGTGCTTATAACCTAATTCATGACCTTATGATAGCAAGTTTCAACGAATCATTAGCAAAATCGATTATAAAAAACTGGGATCATCCGGCACTCAGCGATCTGACAGGCGATACATATACCTATAAGGAGATGGCGCGGCGTATTGCCCGTGTGCATCTCTATTTCCGATCGGTCGGCATGAAGCCCGGCGACAAGGTGGCTCTCTGCGGTAAAAATTCGGCCCAGTGGGCTGTCGCATTTCTTGCTACCGTCACTTACGGCGCTGTAGCCGTCCCCATTCTTAATGAATTCAAGACGGAAAATATACATCATCTCGTCAATCACTCCGACTCGCTCATATTCTTTGTCGACGACTCCATCTGGGAGCATCTGTCGCCCGAAGAGATGCCCGTAGTCAAAGGTTTTTTCAAACTCAGCGACTTCTCCCTGCTGATGTGGCGCGATGAAAAGCTGAAAGAGACACGCGACAATATGGACGCTATCTTCGCCAGGGCCTATCCCGAGGGACTGCGCAAGGAGGATATCAGATATTATGCCGATAAGACCGACGAGCTCATGCTCATCAACTATACATCAGGTTCGACCGGATTCTCCAAGGGCGTGATGCTGACGTATGGTAATCTGATGAGCAATGCCCAGTTTGCCATTGACGAGATTCCATATCTGCACCCCGACGACCGTATGCTGTCGATGCTCCCGATGGCTCATATGTACGGCCTGCTCGTCGAGCTCCTGTTCCCGCTGATGAAGGGTGCTTACGTATCGTTCCTCGGGCGCGTCCCCTCGCCTAAGATTCTGCTTGATGCCTTTGCCGAGGTCAAGCCGAAGATAATAATCGCCGTACCGCTTGTGATCGAAAAGATAGTGACCGGCAAGATTTTCCCCGTCCTGAAGCGTCCCGCAATGCGCTTACTGACATCGATTCCCGGGATTCGTGGACTGATATATAAGAAGATCCGCAAGCAGATGATCGATGCTTTCGGAGGCAACCTGCGGATGGTGGTCATCGGTGGCGCGGCGCTTGCCGGCGAAGTCGAGCGATTCCTGCGCAAGATCCACTTCCCCTACACCGTCGGCTACGGCATGACCGAGTGTGCGCCCCTTATCGCCTATGCGTCGCCCGACGTGTTCAAGGCTCGTTCATGCGGCCTGACCGTAACCCGAATGGAGACCCGCATCGACTCCCCCGATCCCGAGCATATCCCCGGAGAGCTCTGGGTGAGAGGCGCCAACGTCATGCAGGGCTATTATAAGAATCCCGAAGCTACCGAGGCCGTCTTCAAGGATGGCTGGATGAACACCGGCGATATGTGTGTCAAGGACGCCGACGGATTCATCTATATCAAAGGCCGCAGCAAGACTATGATCCTCGGCCCATCGGGTCAGAATATTTATCCAGAGGAGATCGAGGGTGTGCTCAATCATATGCCGCTTGTGGCGGAGTCGATAGTCGTCGACCGCGACGGCACGCTTGTAGCTCTTGTGGTAGCTGATGAGGACACGATCCGCCGTCTGAAGCTCCGTCCCGATCAGGTGACAGCCCAGATGGATGAAAACATCGTGCAGCTGAACAAAGAGATGCCCTCATTTGCGCGCATCAAGTCGATCGAACTGCAGGCCGAGCCTTTTGAAAAGACACCCAAGCACTCGATCAAGCGCTACCTTTACAAATAAGCACCATGCATCAGAGCTCGCCGAGACCCTGACGGATCACGACCGGCCCGGCGGAGTCAAGACAATCGATAATGGTGGAGTCGCCTTCCGGGGTGTCTCCACCATCAATGTTCATGTGGATTTCAGCCTCGGATGTGAAGTCGGCCGGGAGGGATGTGGTCATGAGCGGATTGCCGAGTGCGTCGGCTATGGCGCGGGCGATGGTGTTGTCAGGAATCCTGACGCCGACTTCCTTGCGGCCTTTAAATATCTTGGGGAGCTGTGGCGCGCCGGGAAGGATGAATGTGAATGGGCCGGGTGTCAGCGAGCGTATGAGCTGAAAATTGACATTGTCGATGCGTGCGTACTGACTGGCCTGAGAGATGCCCGAGCAGAGAATCGACAGCGGATGACGCCGGGGATCGATCCCTTTGAGGTGGCATACGCGCTCGATGGCGCGGTTGTTGAGCGCGTCGCAGCAGATCGCATATCGGCTGTCGGTAGGGCAGATTATAAGATGGCCGTCGCGGAGCGCATCCACAATCTCGCTTATGTAGCGTTCGTTGATACTCGTAGGGTAGATTTTCAGGGTTCTCATGCGGAAATTATTTCTACGTTTATATCTGTCGCGTTGCAATAATCTGTCAGCAGTCGGGTCGCTTCCCCGACGGTAGCCGCCACGGGCATTTCCTCGCTGAAAATGTGGATGGTCACAAGCAGGCGCGATGTCGCGCCGGTGACTTTCGTGCGCTCGTTGTCGCTGGTTGGCGTCCCGATGCCCCCGATGTTGTCGCGTATGACCGGCATCCCGGCTATATTGAGCGTGCCGCGTCCGATTCCTTCATAAGGCTCTCCATCCTCCCCGACACCGAGTGTCAGGCTGTCGCCTGAGATTTTGTCAACATCGAATGCACCGATAGCATAGCCCGATTTGAGCGAAAGAAGATTGAACGCGTCGACAATGGAGTCGATGCTGTAAAGGCCGAGACCGCGGACGACGCGACGGTTGAGCTGTTCCTGCGACGGACGGTAGCGGTTGGGATCCTTTCCACATGATTTGTAGACACCTCGCGTCGCCGCAATGGCGGGTCGGCGGTTGATGTCCTCGATCTCCATCAGTTCCGCGATTGATCCGGTCAGGCGCGCCATCTCGGTACGGAGTGCTTCGGGAGTAGGGGAGTTGGTGACATCGCACTCGATCTTTATCATGCGGTAGCCGGGGCAGGCAGCCTTTATACGGTCGGAAATTTCGATTTTCATACGTTGACTTTTACTATGTTGCAAAAGTAATGCTATATTTGTAAAAAAAATCGTTTTACCCATGAAAAACGGAAAGAAATGCTCGTTCGGACTCCTGCCGCGGATCGTTGTCGCGATAGGTCTTGGCATCGGAGCCGGATTTATATGCCCCGGATGGTTTGCCCGTATAGCGATGACTTTCAACTCGATATTCAGCGAGTTCTTAGGCTTCTGTATTCCACTGATCATCCTCGGGTTTGTAGCTCCCGCTATTGCCGACATAGGCGGTAAAGCTGCAAAGATGCTTGTGTTTACTGCCGCGCTGGCTTATTTCGCCACGATAGTGGCCGGGCTGTTGTCGTATCTGACAGGTTCGCTATGCTTCCCGAAGCTGATAGAGCCGGTCGACTATATACATTCCGTGACGTCGAGCGAGGGAATAGCTCCATATTTCACAGTCGCGATGCCTCCGCTGATGTCGGTGATGTCGGCGCTTGTGCTGGCATTTGTTCTCGGAGTCGGAGTGTCGCGGCTCAATACTGTCGCGCTTAAGAATGTGCTTGAGGATCTGAGGGATGTGATATCGATAGTCATCAACCGGGCGATCGTGCCGCTGTTGCCGTTTTACATATTCAGTATCTTCCTGAATATGACGATGGAGGGGCAGGTCGGACCCATACTGATGACATTCGTGAAGATTATTGCGGTAATCTTTGCCCTTCATGTATTCGTGCTTGTGTTCCAGTACTGTGTGGCGTCACTGTTTGCCCGGGGAGGCAACCGCAATCCGTTCAGACTGTTATGGACGATGATGCCGGCATATTTCACCGCTCTCGGCACGCAGTCGTCGGCAGCGACAATTCCCGTGACACTCGAGCGCTCGATAAAGACAGGTGTCGACAAGGATGTGGCCGGCTTTGTGATACCGCTGTGCGCCACGATCCATATGTCGGGCAGCACGCTCAAGATAGTGGCGTGCGCGCTTGCACTGATGATAACGTCGGGGATGCACTATGACTTCGCCATGTTTTCGGGCTTCATAGCGATGCTCGGCATCACGATAATCGCCGCTCCGGGGGTACCCGGCGGTGCCATAATGGCGTCGCTCGGACTTCTCAGTTCGATGCTCGGATTTTCGGAGGCTGACAATGCGCTGATGATCGCCCTCTACATCTCGATGGACAGCTTCGGGACAGCCTGCAATGTGACAGGCGACGGAGCGCTTGCTATCATCGTCAACCGTTTTTTCGGTAAAAAAGAGGCCACGCCCGTAGGCGCGGCCTGATGTGCAGAGTATGATTCTTGTTCAGTTGGCTTCCCAGCCGAGAGCTGATGCGCCGAGCACGGCTGCATCGGCCTCTTTGAGCTCGGACAGGAGAAGCTTGACTTTGCCTTTATGAATCGGCATATTGTTGGCTTCAAACGCTTCACGCAGCGGACGCATGAGCAGCTCGCCGCTCTTGGTCAGGCCGCCGAAGATGATGATGGCCTGGGGAGATGTGAACGCCACAAAGTCAGCAAGCATCTCGCCAAGCACACGGCCAGTGAAGTCGAACACGTCGCGTGCCATCTGGTCGCCTGCCACGGCGGCGTCATAGATGTCTTTGGAGGTGAGGTCGGTGCGGCCGCGCAGAACAGTAGGCTCGTCGGGACGGGCATCAAGGAATTCGTAAGCTGTACGCACTACACCTGTTGCCGAGCAGTAGGTCTCGAGGCAGCCGTTCCGGCCGCATCCGCAGAGTCGGCCGTTGCGTCGGGCGATGATATGGCCGAGTTCGCCGGCCATGCCGTCGAAGCCGTAGATCATCGTACCGTTGCTGACTACTCCGCCTCCGACACCCGTGCCGAGTGTAATCATGATAAAGTCTTTCATGCCGCGGGCAGCTCCGTAGGTCATCTCGCCGATAGCGGCTGCGTTGGCGTCGTTGGTGATCACGACCGGCAGGCCGAATTTTTCCGACAGCTTCTCGGCAAGCGGGAGTTCTCCTTTCCAGATGAGGTTGGGCGCGTGCTCGATTTTGCCGGTATAATAGTTGGCGTTGGGCGCGCCTACACCGATGCCATGGACGAGTCCCTGTGCATTATGCGATGCTATGAGCCGGTCGATGGCTTCGTGAAGCGCATCGATATACTGGTCGAACTCGGGATAGTTGGCGGTCTTGATAGAGCTGGATGCTACTACTGTGCCGCGGGCGTCTACGAGGCCAAAGACGGTGTTGGTGCCACCTATGTCGATGCCTACTACGTATGGCTGATTCATGGTATATAAGTTATTAAGGTTAATACTAATTGCTATACGCCCGGAGTGGGGAGAGAGTTTTGCTTAGGGCTGATATTTAGCTAATTTTATATGTTTACATCGCAAAAGCATTGAAACCGCCGTCGACGATTGCAACCGTACCGGTCACGAAGAGCGATGCGTCGCTGATCAGATACTGGATCGTGCCGCATAGCTCCTCTGGCGATCCGAAGCGGCCGAACGGGGTCTGACGGATCACATCGGCGCCACGCTCGGTCAGCGATCCGTCGGGATTGGTCAGCAGGGCGCGGTTCTGATTGGTCAGGAAGAAGCCGGGAGCGATAGCGTTGACACGTATGCCGGGAGTGAATTTCTTAGCTACTTCAGTGGCGAGGAATGCGGTGAAATTGCTGATACCGGCTTTTGCGGCGGCATATCCGAGTACGCGTGTCAGCGGACGGAAGGCTGCCATAGACGAGAAGTTGACGATTGCTCCGCGGCCTGCCTCGACCATCGGACGCAGGAAGATCTGGGTCGGCAGTACGGTACCGGCCAGATTGACATTGAGCACACGCTCAAATTGCGATATGTCAAGATCGAAGAATGTGCCTGTCGGAGCGATTGTGGCGCCGGGCATATTGCCGCCGGCAGCGTTGAGTAGCGCGTCGATGCGGCCGTAGGCTGCCAGGATGTCACTGCAGTTCTGCTTCAGGATGTCGGCATTGAGTACATCGGTGGTGAGAAACATGGCTTCGCCTCCGGCTGCCTTGATGTCGCTGACGATAGCATTGCCTTCATCGGCGCGGCGCCCGAGGATGACGACTTTCGCACCCTCGGATGCGAGGTGTCGAGCGATACATGAGCCGAGCACACCGGTGCCGCCGGTGATCACGACTACTCTGCCGGTAATATCAAACAGATTCATTTTGCGGTAGTGTTGAGTTTTACATTTGATGAGAGTGCCTTGGCCTCAGCTAATTCGCGGTCTACAGTAGCCATGATGCCCTCGACCTGTCCCAGCGCGAACATACGGCCGTGGAAAGAGTATCCGGCGTTGTAGCCCATCTTTTCGTCGCCGAGCATCAGCGGAGCATGGTCGACACGCATCGGGAGACCGGGATTGATGGTCTGGAATGTGCGCACGAGCGAGATGATGTCGGCGCGTCCTGCCAGATGGGATGCCTCCTTGAAGTCGCCGTTGGGGAGGACGGTGCATGAGCGCAGATGCACGAACCATGTGCGGTGGGCGAAGCGGCGTGCCATCTCGGGGACATTGTTATGAGCTCCGGCGCTGAGCGATCCGGCACAGAATGTCAGTCCGTTGTGAGGATTGTCGACAGCCTTGTAAAGCCACTCGATGTCGTCGGCATTCTTGATGATGCGCGGAAGTCCGAGTACAGGGAACGGAGGATCGTCGGGGTGAACGCACATACGCATATCATATTCATCGCAGACATCCATGATGGCGGCAAGGAAGTAGCGCATATTCTCGCGGAGCTGCTCTTCGTCGATGCCTTTGTAGAGGGCGAGCAGGTCACGGAATTTCTGTACGGGAGAGTCATCGTCCTCCGAGATGTTTCCACCTACGAAGCCCTGGGTCTTGACAATGATGTTGTCGACAAGGCGCTGTTCGCCTTCCGGGGTCATGGTCTTGCGAAGCTCGCGGGCGCGTTCGAGGGTCGCTTCGTCATAGTCAGCTTCGGCGCCTTCGCGCTTGAGGATATATATGTCGAAATATGCGAATTCGCCGCGGTTGAAGTAGAGGTTGGATGTGCCGTTGGGGTTGGGATAGTCGAGGTCGGTGCGAGCCCAGTCGAGCACGGGCATGAAATTGTAGCAGATGGTCTTGACTCCGGCGCGACCGAGGGCGGCCAGAGAGCGCTTGTAGCGCTCGATAAGTTCGTCGCGGTCAGGACCTGCATATTTGATCGACTCGCTGACGGGAAGGCTTTCGACCACTGACCAGCGGAGACCGTGCGACTCGATGTAATCTTTCATCTTGTTGACCTCTTCGTCGGTCCATTCAACGCCGGCGGGAAGGTGGTGGAGTGATGTCACGATGCCCTCGACGCCAATCTGCCGGAGCATATCAAGCGTGATCTTGTCGTTGGGACCAAACCAGCGCCATGTTTTTTCCATCATAGGTTATAGAGTATTTGAGAGTTAGAATTCAAAATAGTTCTTAGCGTTGAAGTAGCAGATGTCCTCGACCATCCGCTCGACCCTCGGGAGCTGTGAGGCGGGGATGAGGCCTGCCTCGATGTCGTGTCCGAGCATATCGCAGAGCAGGCGGCGGAAATAGTCGTGACGCGGATATGAGACGAATGAGCGGGAGTCGGTAAGCATTCCGACGAACCTGCTCAGGAGTCCCTGCATCGAGAGGGCGTCCATCTGGGCTTTCATTCCGAAAAGCTGATCGTTGAACCACCATGCGGCGCCCATCTGTATCTTGCCCGGCATAGAGCCGTCCTGGAAGTTGCCGGGCATGGCGGCCACCCATGTGTTGTCGGCCGGATTAATGTTGTAAAGGATAGTCTTTGCCAACAGTGAGTCGGTATCGAGGGCATTGAGTATGTGAGCCATCTGTTCGGCCGCCTGCCAGTCGCTGATTGTATCGAATCCGGTGTCGGGTCCGAGAGTACGGAATGCGCGGGTATTGACATTGCGCATCGGGCCGAAATGAAATTGCTGTACCCATCCTTTACGGGCGTTCATACGGCAGAGGTCGAGGAGCAATACGGTGTTGAACTGATCGGCTTCAAGCTGAGTCAGGGGAGTGCCTCCGAGCATCTTGCGGAAGAGTGCGTCAGCTTCGTCGGCAGTGGCAGGCGCCCAGGGGACGCGGCTGAGTCCGTGGTCGGCTACCCGGCATCCGTTTTCGGCGAAATAGTCGTGACGGATCTGCAGGGCCTCGATGAGCGTGGAGTAGCTGTGGATATCGATACCGGCCGCATCGGATAGAGCTGCTATATAGGCCTTATATGTCGCGATGTCAGCGCCCGCCATTGCCTTGTCGGGGCGCCATGCCGGCAGGACTTTGATCTCGAAGCCGGATTCGCGGATCGCGCGGTGCCACTGCAGGGTGTCGATAGGGTCGTCGGTAGTGCACACGGTCTCGACATTATAGAGGCGCATAAGGCCGCGCGCCGAGCGGTCGGGGCGGGCCAGCTGCCGGTTGCACTCGTCGAATATCTCGTCGGCGGTCTCCGGAGTGAGCGGAGTGTCGATGCCGAAAGCGGTCTTGAGTTCCATGGCAGTCCAGTGGTAAAGCGGATTGCGCATGGTGTAGGGTACGGTCTCGGCCCATTTGTGGAATTTCTCGCGCGGAGAGGCATCGCCGGTGATGTATTTTTCAGCTATGCCGTTGGCTCGCATTGCTCTCCATTTATAGTGGTCGCCCTGAAGCCATAGTTCCGTTATCGACGAAAACTGATGGTCGCGGGCTATCATCTCGGGAGAGAGATGGCAGTGATAGTCGATGATCGGCATCTTTGCCGCGTGGGAGTGGTAGAGCTCCCGGGCGGCAACCGTAGAAAGCAGAAAGTCGGGATGTATGAATGATTCCATATCTGGCGGTTTTATATCAGGTCTTAGAGTTTTACCAATTTGTATTTCGGGACGAGGAGTTTCATGATCGACCAGCTGAGCAGATATGCGAATGAGGCGAACAGGAAGAAAATCATGTATCCGGCATACTGGTCGTGGAATCCAAGGAAGCTCATGTGGGACTTTTCAGCATAGTCAAACAGGCGTCCGGCACCATAGTTGGACATGAAGCTGCCGAGACCGCTTGCCAGACCGGCGGCACCGGTCACGGTGGCGACGACCGATTTGGGGAACATATCGGAGACTACATTATAGACATTGGCGCTCCAGCTCTGGTGGGCGGCGGCCATGATGCCGATGATGACGACCGCGAACCACATATTGACATAGCCCAGCGGAATGGCTCCGAGACCGACAAGGGGGAAGAGGGCGAAGACAAACAGGCCCTTCATGCGCCCTGAGTAGGGATTGAGTTTGCTGCGGTTGATAAAGTAGGTCGGCAGATAGCTGCCTGCGAGCGAAAGCATGGAGATGAGATAGACTGTGGCGATAGCTGTCATGCCCTGCATAGACGAGGGGTCACATCCGCCTATCTCCCTGATGAGGGTCGGAATCCAGAAGAGCAGGAACCACCAGACGGAGTCGGGGAAGAAGCGTCCGAAGATCACGGCCCATGTCTGACGGTAGGTGAACGGTTTCAGCAGGCCTACCTTCGCCTCAGTGTTTTCCTTGATTTCTTCGGCTACGGTTTCATGCTGAAGTTTTGCGTCGGCTGCATTGTCCTGCTCGATGTAGGCAAGTTCGGCGGCATTGACCTTGGGATTCCTGCGGGGAGCCTTGTAGATGAACAGCCATGCACCAAGCCATATGTAGCCCAGCATACCGATGAGGAAGAAAGACATCTCCCAGCCGAAGTGTGCGGCGATCGGCAGGATGACGAACGGAGCTATCAGGGCGCCTACCTGGGCGCCCGAGTTGAATATGCCGGTAGCGAAGCCACGGTCCTTCTTCGGGAAATATTCAGCCACGGCCTTGATTGATGAAGGGAAGTTGCCGGCCTCACCGATAGACAGGACAACGCGGGCCACGATGAATAGCCAGACGCTCACCGTCGTGACCGACATGGCCAGTGCAGCGTTGGCTTCTACAGCAGAGTGAATATGCTCGCTTGAGCCGGTAAAAGAGAAAATCCAGTCGCCTGTCACGATACCGCAGGTCATGATGCCGCAAAGCGTGTGGAGGCAGGCGCCCGCCGACCATACGCCGATGGCTACGGCATAACCCTTTTTCGTGCCGAGATAGTCAATCATGCGGCCGGCGAATAGCATCGCTACGGCGTAGACAAGGGAGAAAACGCCTGTAATTAGGCCGTAATTACCTTTGCTCCAGTTGAATTCCGGTTTGATGAATTCTTCCCAGGTAAGGGATAGAACCTGGCGGTCGAGATAGTTAATTACAAGCGCGACCAGAAGCATCGAGCAGATTACCCACCGATAATTGGTCTTGCGCTGAGCGGATAGCGGACTGGTATTAGAAGTCATAATAGTGTTTTTGATTGGCTGCTACAAAATTAACCAACCGCTCCAACTTTTGCAAATATTTGAGTGGATAGGTGAGTGGGTGTTGATAATATTGATGTGGCCGGTATTACTCAAAAAATATGTTTAGCCGGCGAATGCAAAATGTTGAATCGCGAGCCTCGAAGCCGGGCAGGTTTTCAACGGAGTTGAAATTAAGGTCTGAAAAAGAGAAGTCCATAACTTGCTGATTTATGCAGCGAAGTTATGGACCTTATGACGGTTGCGAAAAGACGCA
>CAMWHE010000050.1 GCA_947173955.1 uncultured Bacteroidales bacterium
CAGGGTGTGAAGATCAACGACAAGCACTTCGAAGTAATCGTGCGCCAGATGATGCGTAAAGTCAACATCATTGATCCGGGCGACACCAGCTTCCTCGAGCAGCAGATCGTCGACAAGCGCGACTTCATGGACGAGAATGACCGCATCTGGGGCAAGAAGGTAGTAGTCGACGCCGGCGACAGCGAAAATGTCAAGCCCGGTATGATTATCACCGCCCGCAAGCTCCGCGACGAGAACTCATCGCTCAAACGCCGCGACCTCAAGCTCATCCAGGTGCGTGACGCCGTGCCCGCGACATCCGAACAGATCCTCCAGGGTATCACCCGTGCCGCTCTGCAGACTTCAAGCTTCATGTCGGCAGCCTCATTCCAGGAGACTACCAAGGTGCTCAACGAAGCAGCCATCAACGGCAAGACCGACACCCTCGAGGGCATGAAGGAGAATGTCATCTGCGGACATCTGATCCCCGCAGGTACCGGCCAGCGCGAGTTCGAGCGTCTCGTAGTCGGAAGCAAGGACGACATCGAAGGTATCTATCCCAATGATATCATCGAAGTCGAGGCTACCGAAGTTGCTGTAAAATAAGTTCCGGGCGTGCCGGCCCCCCTCCGAGGACAGGCCACTGGAATTACCACACATAATCAGCGGATGCTGTTCTCATTTCCCTGTTTTGAGTCAGCATCCGCTTTGTTTTTAATCACTCAATCTTTTCTGAAATGAAACTATCGTTAAAACATTTTCTGACGCTTCTCGCCGTAGCCGGCGCGGCGATGAGCCTTTCAGCCGCCAAGTATCAGTATGATACCATCCCGGGCGATCCTCTGAAAGCCAAGATCTATACACTCCCCAACGGTCTGAAGATATTCATGACCGAAAATCACGATCAGCCCCGCATCCAGACTCTCATCCCCGTCCGTGTAGGCAGTAAGAACGACCCGGCCGAGACTACAGGCCTCGCCCACTACTTCGAACACATGATGTTCAAGGGCACGGAGCAGTTCGGCACGATGGACTATGCCGCCGAGAAGCCGATGCTCGACCGGATCGAAGCCCTTTTCGAAGTCTACCGCCACACAACCGACTCCGTAGAGCGCGCTGCTATCTATCATCAGATCGACTCCATAAGCTACGAAGCCTCCAAGCTCGCTATCCCCAACGAATATGACAAGCTCATGGCAGCCATCGGAGCCAACGGCACGAACGCCTATACGAGCAACGATGTCACTTGCTACACCGAGGACATCCCCGCCAACGCCGTAGAGCTCTGGGCAAAAGTGCAGGCTGACCGTATTGCCCATCCTGTGCTTCGTGGATTCCATACCGAGCTTGAGACTATCTATGAAGAAAAGAATATGTCGCTTACAAACGATGGCCGCAAGGTCTATGAGAAGCTGTTCGCTCTCCTTTTCCCAAATCATCCCTATGGAACGCAGACCACTCTCGGCTCTCAGACCCATCTCAAGAATCCCTCGCTGACCAATATCAAGAACTACCATAAGACCTGGTATGTGCCCAACAACATGGCGATCTGTCTCTCTGGCGATTTCGAGCCTGACAGCGTCGTGGAGATCATCGAGCGCTATTTCGGCGCCCTGGAGCCGAATCCCGCGCTACCCCATCTGACAGTCGTGCCTGAAGCACCCGTCACCGAGCCGATAATCACAGAAGTTATAGGCCGTAATGCCGATGCTCTGTATATGGCGTGGCGTACGGTTCCCGCTGCCCATGAGGATGCTACAGTCATTGAGGTTATGACCACACTCCTCTCCAACGGGTCTGCCGGACTTATCGACCGCGACATCAATCAGCCCCAGCTGACGCTCGGCTGTGGCACATTCCATTATGGTCTTGCTGACAATGGCATGGTAGTCATGTATGGCACCCCGAAGGAAGGACAAACTCTCGACGAAGTGCGTGAGCTGCTGCTCACTGAGGTGGCCAAGCTGCGCGACGGCCAGTTCTCCGACGAGTTGCTTTCTGCCGTGAAGGCCAACATCAAGCTCGGAATGCAGCAGCAGCTTCGCGACAACGAGAGCCGCGCCACAATGATGTCTAACGCCTTCGTCAACGGCCAGTCATGGGCCGAATTCGTAGCAGATTTCAATGCCCTCGATAATATCACCCGCGAGCAGATAATCGAAGCCGCCAACAAATATCTCGGTCCTGAGAGCTACGTCGTGGTCAACAAGCGTCAGGGAGTTCCTACCGACGAGATCAAGGTTGCCAAGCCGGCCATAACCCCCATCGTCGTCAATCGCGATGCTTCCAGCCAGTTCCTCAAGGACGTTCGCTCGACTCCCATTGAGCCGATCGAACCGAAATTTGTCGACTTCGACCGCGACCTGACGATTCTTACTGCCGACAAGGAGGTACCTGTCTATTACAGCCATAACGACCACAACGACCTCTTTACACTGTCGTTCGTCTACAATGCCGGTACGCTCAGCGACAAGTATCTCTCGCCGGCCACCCAGTATATCCAGCTGCTCGGGACGTCGACCAAGAGTGCCGCCGAACTGAAGGAAGCCCTCTATGCTCTTGCCTGCGACATCCGGTTCTCGATGTCGGGCGACCGCCTCTACGTCCATCTGATCGGCCTGGCTGAGAATATGCCGGCAGCCATCGACCTCCTCGAAGAGTGGGTCTATGATGCTCAGGTAGATCAGGAAGCCTTTGAGCAGATGACCGACCGCACAATGAAGTCACGCCAGAACGCCAAGGCCAATCAGAGCAGCAACTTCAGCCACCTGGTCTCTTACGCCACCTATGGTCCCGAGCAGAGCCGTCGCAGCTTTATCACCGAGGAGGAATATCGCGCCATCAATCCCGCCGACCTCCTCAAGAAGCTTCGCGACCTCTTTGAGTCCGAGCATCAGATAGTCTACAACGGTCCGCTGTCGGCCGACGAATTCCTGACCGTCTATAACTCTCACCGCAACCTTCCGGAACAGCTCAACAAGCTGCAGCCCGTTAAACGCAATGTCGCCCTTCCGACCCGTGAGACCGTCATCTACATCGCTCCTTACGATGCCAAGCAGCTCTATATGGCCCAGTGTTCCAACCTCGAGAAGCCTTTCGACCCCGCTCTCGACCCGGCCAACACGCTCTATACCGAATATTTCGGCGGTTCGATGAATGCCATCGTATTCCAGGAGATGCGCGAGCGCCGCTCCCTGGCCTACTCGGCAAGCGCATATCTCTTTGATCCCAGCCGCCCCGGCGAGCCCTACATCTTCCGCACGCAGATAGCTACGCAGAACGATAAACTGATGGACGCCATAGAGGCCTTTAACGAGATAATCAACGATATGCCTCAGAGCCCCGAAGCATTTGACCTCGCCAAGGAGTCGGTCGAGCTGCGTATGCGCAGCGACCGCACCCTCCCCGAAGACGTCGCGTGGGTCTACCTCTCGACCAAGGACAAAGGACTCGATGAGCCTACCGACAAAGCCGTATTTGAAGCCCTCCCCGGACTTACGCTTGAAGACATCGTCCGCTTCCAACAGGAAAATGTCAAGGGACTCAACTACCACTACGCCATTCTGGGTAATATCGACGACCTCGACCTGGATGCCCTCGGCAAGCTCGGCAAAGTCGTAATCCTCACCACCGAAGACATCTTCGGCTATTGAGATCCATCTGATACATATAACCCTCAACGGGCGCCGGACACTCCCTCCGGCGCCCGTTCTACTTCAGGAGAACGGAGAAAGTGTAATAAATACTTGCAATGGCCATCGGATTATTATATCTTTGGAAATCAATTAATATCCAATAACCGGATTGATCGATGGGACGAACATCACAAATAGTCAGAATATTTGCCAGCGTAGCGCGCCGGGTGCTTCTGTCTGTTACGTTCGTTTGGTTAGCCTCCCTCGTAGTCGTTGCTGAAAATACCGATGCCGGATATAGTCTCAAGCTTAAATCGATAGATGCGGATTCCATAGTTCTGACACTTACCAATCATACCACTGCACCCGTATATCTGTTTGATAGTTACTTAAAAATTGGTCATAATCCTTATCTGTATCGTTATAATAAACATACTAAAGAATTTAAACTTTCTTATCTGCCTTATATTCAGTTTCTTGATTGTAAACTTGCCAAACGTATATATTTAGATGAATCAAGGATAATTCGTCGTGGGCAAATTTTGTATTCCTTTACGGAGATTCCCCCTGAAGGTTATATTCATGTGATGATCCCAAAAGTAAATCTTCAGACCGATCGTTTCTATAAAGATGTAGATATGAAATCATATACTATTATAGACGATAATTATAGGTTAATAGATGATCTGAAATTAAAAATTTCGGATGTTGAATGGGATATGAATAAACTTACACTGGAGTTTGCCGTATATCATCAGGTACAATATTTTAAAGAGTCTGAACAAATAAGAGCTGCATTAGATCATGTCGTTCATATCATAGTGAGAGATAAGGTAACTACAGATTATGATATTGTAACCTGTACTCTTAATTTAAATGATATTATTGATATAGACCGTAAAGAGAATTTGCATGAATAATAAAGCATCCTATGGGATAATTATTTAGAATCGTAATTCCCTGGATGTAAATTAAATAAATATTATTAAGCCGATAATTTTCCTTATGGTATTACTATTAGTCGGATGCGCGTCAACCACTACTACACACAATATCGAGCCAGGGATGTATGTCGCAAAGGATATTCGAAAAGGAAGAATATGGGTGGATCCTACTCATTATCCTTTTTTAGAATCGATTATATACCTATCACCAGATAGTACTTTTGCCATAAATACAGATATATGTAGCGGCTATGGCAAGTGGTATATGGAGAATGACTCTCTGGTTCTCTCAAAAATGCCGGTGACTATCAACGCAATGGATGCTGTTATTTTTTTTTAATGACCATAGATTTTTTCTACATAAACTAAAGTGTAGTTTTAACTCAACTGACTGAGTCTATCGTATATGATTCTACAAAAGCTAATAACTAAAATTAATAGACGAAATCTGTCTATATTCTGTATTTCCATTCTTCTTTTCGGATGTAAGGATAATGGGAGGCAAAACATTGCTGCAACGAGTGCCGTAAGTGAGCTACCGTCAGAAGTCAATTGCTGTTTTACAGATGAACAACTTGTCGACTCGATGATAGTTTTTTGTAGTTATCAATTTTCCGATATGGACGCAGAGCGGTTGGATATAATTTACAAATACTATACTGAGTGTTCAAACGAAGATGCTTCTGAGGGAATATATTATCGTACGGCAGAAGCTCTTGTCTCAAACAATCAGTTTTTAGATCAAATAACACAATACGCAGTGAATAAGGGTGAGAATTATGACAGTGAATTTGTCAACAGTTTATTCCTGTGCCTTATGTCCTTAAATGATATATGGGGGCCATCGACAGATCAGTTAAGAAAACTTATCCCTGAAAAATTCATTAATACTTTTTATAAAAGTCAGGACGGATCCCAATATCTCCAGCGTCTATTAGATTATTATTCACAGGAAGCGTCATACTGAGGATATTGTGGACATTCAAGTAAGATCGAATATTGAAAGGAATTATTTTCAATCCGCACTATTAGTCGGAATGACTGGAAGATGCGTATAAAATCAAAGGAGGTAATCCTATTAAATGAGTAATGTGATAACAATACCGGATGGCCATGACTTTAAAGTCGTGAAAGGGGATAATACAGCAACGTCGCGAGCTATAATTTTTAGAGGCTAAAGAGGCTGTGACAACCCGGAATGGGGTCACAGCCTGAATACAGCTACGGGGCAGGAACCCGGCTATAAGGGGGAGGGCAGTCAGTTGTCGCAGTCGGCGAAGAAGGTAGAGAAGTTGCAGATAAACACGTCGGGGGCTGTGAGCTGCGTGCGACAGCCGATCAGGTCGCTGAGCATGATGTCGCCGATTATATAGCGGTATTCGGCCGACATATAAGTCTCGCGGATCTCAATGAAGGGGAGTATCGACGGGATATCGGTATGGGCATATCTGACATAGACGCGCAACGGCACGCCGGTAGTATATTCCGGCCGTCCGTGAAATCCGGTTTTCTTATATTCATAGCGGTAGTCGTAGCGGCGAGCCATGATATCGCTCAGAATGGAGGATGCTGTGGGAAGACCTCCGGCACCTTTGCCGAACATAAACTGTCGGTCATAGCATTCGCCTCGTATCACGACGCCATTGTATTCGTCGTCGACGGAGTAGATGTATTTGCTTTTGTCGACGAATTCGGGCATCACGAACATCGTGAAGCGGTCGTCGGATACCTTCACTACCTGTGCCACGAGCTTTATCTTGTAGCCCTTCTCACGCGCATACCGGATATCGCTGTCATGGATGGATGCGATACCGTAGGTAAATATCTCCTTCGGCGGTACATAGACCCCGAGGGCGTGCATGGTGATGATTATTAGCTTGTAAAGCGAGTCGCGCCCCGATATATCGTTGGACGGGTCGCTTTCGGCAAATCCGAGTTCCTGAGCTCGCCGGAGGGCTGAGTCGTAGTCTTCGCCATGGTCGAATACCCGCGACAGGATGTAGTTGGACGACCCGTTGAGTATCCCTTTGACTTCCAGCAGGAGGTCGTTGTCGTAGTATTCCTCAAGATTTCGTATTACGGGAATTGATCCGCATGATGACGCGTCGTAGAGCAGGGCGGCCCCATACTGGCGCTGTAGCTCGATCAGCTCGGGGAGGTGGCTCGCAATCATAGCTTTGTTGCCGCTTACGACGGCCTTACGGCGTCGGAGAGCTTCGCTGACGATGTGCCAGGAAGCGTCGGCATCGTCGATGACCTCTACGATGAGACTTATCTCAGGGTCATCGAGAAGGTCGGAACTGTTTTCGGTAAAGAGGGTCGGATCGGCATTTACTTTGCGGGGTTTCGATTTGTCGCGGACAGCTATGCGGCGTATCTCGGCATGGGCGTTGCGGGCCTGTTTTACGACGGTAAAAAGGCTCTGTCCGACAGTGCCGAACCCGAACAATCCGATTTTTATTTTGTCGTTATTCATTGATAAAAGGTATTAACAGTCGGTTGAGCTGCCGGTATTCAGTCAGGAAGCCGTCATGGCCGAGCGGAGAGGTGATCTCGGCATAGCGGCAGTCGGGCAACGAGGCCGCCAGGCGGCGCATCTCGGCAGGTGTGAATATAATGTCAGTCGTCAGACCTATAAGGATGGCCGGCATGGTCAGCCGGTCAAGCGCAACTTGCAGTCCGCCACGGCCGCGTCCGATATCGTGGGTGTCGAATGCGTCGAGGATGGTCACATAGGAGTATGCGTTGTAACGCCGGCAGAGTTTTTTCCCCTGATGGAGCTGATAGGTGCACGCGCGTTTAAGTGTACCGGGCGGCGTGTCGGCGGGATCCTGCTGAGTGGCGTTGTAGCCTTCCGGGCCGCGATACGTGAGCAGCCCGATGGCGCGGGCTGCCGCCAGACCGTTCATAGCCGCGTCGGGTCGGCGCTCACCGTAAGTGGCATCGGCGAAGATCGCCATGCGCTGTGTCTGGTCTATGGCTATCGTCCAGGGGGAAGCCTTGGCGTCAGTCGCTATCAGTATCAGTTTTCGGAATCGCGACGGTTCGTCGGCAGCCCATTCGAGAGCCTGAAATCCACCTACCGAGCTGCCGACGAGCGCATAAATCTCGCGCAGTCCCAAAGCATCGGCCAGGAGGCGGTGGGCGCGTGCCATGTCGCGGATGGTAAGTTTGGGGAAGTCAGCGTAGTAGGGCTCGCCTGTCGCGGGATTGATGCTCAGAGGGCCTGTTGTACCGTAGTGAGAGCCTAAGATGTTGGCACAGACAGTGAAATAGCGGTCAGGATCGAGAAAGGCGCCTGCCTCTACGGTGTGCGGCCACCAGTCGGCAACATCGCTGTTGGCGGTCAGTGCGTGGCAGACCCAGACCACATTGTCGGCATTGTCGTTGAGCTCGCCATAGGTATGGTAGGCAATTGTAAGTTCACTCAATTGGCCGCCAAGTTCGAGATCGAACGGTTCGGGATGCGTATAGTAGCGGACACTCATTTCTCGGATGCTTCTATTGCCTGACGGAAGTCTTCAATTATATCTTCGACGTTTTCGAGTCCCGGGGAAATACGCAGCAGGGTGGGGGTCACGCCCGCGGCTTCGAGGTCGGTCTCGGAGAGCTGCTTGTGAGTGGTCGATGCGGGATGAGTGACTACTGTGATCGAGTCGCCGATCATCGTCATGTGGGCGGCCAGCTTTAAGGCTTCTACAAATTTAACGGTAGTCTCAAGAGTGCCTTCAAGTTCGGCAGTTAGGACTCCGGAAGATCCGAAGCGGAAATATTTTTTAGCTTTTTCATGACCCGGGTGGTCGTCGAACCCGACATAGCTTACCTTACGGACATGCGGATTGTCGCGGAGCCATTCGGCAAGTCGCCGGGTCGACTCGACCTGATGGCGTACGCGCAGCGACAGAGTCTCAAGTCCGAGCATCATGAGGTAGCTGTCGAATGCCGATGGTGACGCGCCGAAGTCACGCAGCCCGTCGACACGGCATTTGACGATGAAAGCTGCCGGGCCGAAGGCTTCCCGGAGGTTGAGTCCGTGATATCCTTCCGACGGACCGTCGATGCCCGGGAATTTGCCATTGCTCCAATCAAACTTGCCACTGTCGACTATGATGCCGCCCATCGCAGTGCCGTGGCCGTTGATCCATTTTGTGGCAGAATCGACGATGATGTCGGCACCCCATTCGAACGGATTACAAAGATAGCCTCCTGCTCCGAAGGTATTGTCGATTATCAGCGGGATTCCCGCTTTATGGGCTGTCTCAGCCAGACCCTCGATGTCGGCGACGCCACAGGTCGGATTACCCATACTTTCGGCAAATATGCATCGGGTGCGCCCGTCGATCAGGGTGGCGAAATCCTCCGGACGCTCTGACGGGGCAATGCGCACCTCGATGCCGAGGCGCTGCAGCGAGTGGCGAAACAGATTGTAAGTGCCGCCGTAAAGCAGGGGGGATGCCACAATGTTGTCGCCTGCCGACGCGAGAGCGGTCACGGCTATCAGAATAGCCGACATTCCGGAAGCGACGGCGAGTGCGCCGACGCCACCATAGAGAGCCGCCACACGCTCCTCATAGGCTGAATTTGTAGGGTTCTGGAGTCGTGTGTAGATATTGCCCGGCTCGGATAGTTCAAACAGGCGTGCGGCATGGTCGCACGATTTGAATCGGTAGGCCGCCGTAGGATAGATTGCTATCCCGCGCGATCCGGTAGCCTCATCATGCTGCAGGCCGGCATGGATCTGGAGAGTCTCGAAGTGAAGTTTTTTCATTGATAAATATAAATTTGATGATTTTTATCTGACTTTTGGCGTGTAACCGGCTCTAAATAAAGACGGCCCCCTTGTCGGGAGCCGGAATGCTTTTTTCAATTACACATGAAAAATTACTCCCGGCTCGCTCGGCAGCACATCATCATGGACATCATCATATTCTCGGCGGCGATCGTCGTCGGGATATGGGATGGGATAGGATATGATGCGCAAAGCTCCATTGTGAGTCGATGAGTAACTGTTTTCGGTGCAAAGCTACGTATTTGTTATTAAATGCCCAAAAATAATTAATAAAAATTGAAATATTGCGTCATTTTATTTTAATCTGCATTTATTTTAGGGCGCATCCAAGCCTTGGGTGTGGTGAAACCGTTTTGCGTATTGCCTTCCTGCGTTTTTTTGCAAAAAGTGAGTGAAAAGTTTGGAAAGATAGTGATTTGTGGGGTATATTTGCGACAGAGAGCATTATTCCGGTCTTTATCACTTATATATGTAGCTTATGAGGATTCCCGCGCGTCTGTTGAATGATAATGGCACCTATTCAGCTCATATAGAAATTTTCGAAAAGACAATTAACGATGCTTTTAACGATCCTAATAAATTGCGTAATAGCGCTTCAAATCCGGATATATCGCGAATGAGACAACGCCTAACGAGTGTTGAGCAACTTATAGAAAGTGTTATTAGACATGAGTCGGCTCATGCTGCTGATAAATAGGGGCTTAATCGCCAGCACAAATCAGATTCTGGCAGAGAAAGGAGTGCACAAGAAGAGGAATTAGATATATTGATGGAAATATTTGAACGGGAGACAAAATATTAATTATTATGGAAAAGTTTAGCAGGATAATTATCACCGTACTATTAATTGTTTTTGACGTTTTCTACTCTTATGGAAAATCATGGAAAGAACTGGATACTTGGAATAAATTATTGCGAGACTTTGAATTAGAAGATTCCACCAAGTATTCCTATGGACATATTTTAGTTCATATAGATGTTGATAGTCCATATGGATGGGAAACTCTTCAGAGTGTCCGCGATAGTATAGATGCAGAGTGGGCACGTAAGAGGGAGTTGACAGATTTCTATTCGATCGAGAAGCAGAAGATTGTTGCACTTAAAAATGAACGCAATGTATGGGTAATGACCTCGAATGATCTCTCTGCATATAACTCCTTGCTGTGTAAAAGTATTGAAACGAATGAATTCATTTGGGATGATATGAGACGAGTACTGGATAATTATCGGGATTCTATTTATCTATATGAAGATAAAATATATTTAATTACTGCAGATAGAAGTAAATATCGCGCTGAATTACAGAAAATATACAATCGACCTGCATATAAATTCTTGAGGGATTCGGTATACGGAGTTAAAAATAGTCCTTCTGAAATTCCTATATCTGAAGTTGCTAATTTCTTCAGTAATTGTGTGGAAAATTATTCTGATTCAACCGCTTATTCTTTGAGTTTGCAGAAACTTGGAAGTGTACCTACTGATGAGATTGAAGTGTATATAATTAGACCAGACGTAGAAAAGATAAATAGTAGCTTTGAGAATAATTTCTATATGCTGATAAAGCGCGGAAACAGGTATTTTCTAAGTCCTATTTGGGAGAGCTTTAGTTGGGATAATTTAATTAGTAGAATACCCAATATTTCCGGGGAATTAACACGTTTAATAATGGATTATGGCGATTTCCAATGGGTCAATATGGGAGCGTATTTCATCACCGGTAGCTTGTATAAAAGACTGTCTGAGTTATCAATAAGAATCACAGAAAGTTGATGTTCTTATAAATATATTTAAAATATCTTATCGAACAGACTATTAAAAAATAAATATGAGATATATTATTCTTTTATATTTAGGTTTATGCTCATGTATCACTAATGGATCTGAGTCTGAAATACATAATACCACCCAAAATGATTTTCAAAGCATGAGAGAATATCTGTATAATGATTTAGGTACAAAATCTTCAGAACAAATAGCACTAACCGACTCTCAGAAAATCGCAATTTATCAGGAACTACTAAATAGTGATACAATAGAATTTACGAGATTAAAGGATTTGTTAACTATTCAGAATGATATTGAATTACAATATCATACCTCCATTTTAGATAACATAGAACATAGTCCTATAGACTCATGTAAAATCCTTTTAACAAATGAGTATGATTTACCTTCTTTTAAAGTAGCTTTAACAAAGGAGCTGAGTTTAATTGGTATTTCTTCAGGCCGTAATTTATTCTCATTTGATCAAAAATTCCCCATTTTTACATTGAAATATGAAGTCTCAGCTAATTTATTTAAATGCATAGATAATATATATTTACGAAAAGAAACCCCCAAAATATTGAAAAAAGAAAACGGCAGGGTGAAAAGTAGCGAAATGACTGAAATTAAGATTGAGTACTTTTATGGTAATAGATCAGGAAGTGATAGATATATACAAGACAGAGGTTACTATATGTTACTACCTAAATATACTTACGGAGTTGACGCGCAATATATAATCTCTGCTGTCAATCAGATATATTATGAATATTGCAGGAATATTGGTTTACCGACACAGAATCTGTTAGGAAGTATGATGTGGTATTTAAAATAAAAGAATATTTTTGGCAACTGCCCTGTCAGAGTGAAGGACGTTGCCAATCTCGTCATACTTGAGCAATCACTCGACTTCCCTAAGTCTACGACATCATGTAAATATAAAAGATAATCACTAATCTCACCAAATCATGAGTGATAGAAACAATCGGAATTTATCTGTACTATCGCTATTTATCGGAATATTCTTCCAAATCATATCTGTACATAGCGCCTTAGCGTGGAGTCATATCACATTTGATGGGACGACTGTTACTACAAGGTCATCGGTTCACGACAATTCACAGTTATTAGGAGAGGGACCTGGTGCTGTTTGTATTGACTATATAGAAGATACAGTAGTTTGTCCTATTTTTAAGTCATGCGGATGCTCGGAATATGATATTTTTCAGACTGCAGCCTCGTTTCGTATAGACATTTATTCTATTCTGTCAATCATATGGGGTACAGACTGTTGTTTAGAGGATCAGTCTTCATTTGATAGGGGAAAGGTTGATATGGTATTCACCATTGTCAATGACTTCAATAAAGTTTATGGATACATTAATATTATCAATAATGTTGATAATTATATTACTTCTCAACTTCCGGAAATTGAAACAGTTATCAGAGATCCTTCTTCTTTGAATATATTTGGCGAACCATTCTATAGGAGGACTCTATATTACATTAATGCCTATAAGACGCGAGGAGTATCTAATGCCAAACTATATGATTTAATAGCCTCATTCGAGAAAGAAGTGGAAAGACAGAATTTCTTAGTAGAGAGATTGTGAATTCCGACAAATTGAGTTTAAACAAATATGTGAGCTATATAAATTTGCACTGACGCATGCCGGACAGCAGCTTGGACTCAATGAATTAAAGAGTCTTGGACAAATATGTAACGAAATCAGTGCATACTATTCTAAATAATTATCAATAAAATAATTAAGCAACAATCAATAATGGTAGTAGTATCCATAGAACTCAGCACCGACCTTGGCATCGACTGCTACGACTTCGAAGCACGTCTGCAATACCCCTCACAGCTACGCTTCAATCGCCCCGACCCCATGGCCATTAAGACACCAGGCCTCAACACGTATCTTTACTGTTCCGCTAATCCAATTATGCTCGTCGACCCAACCGGTTGCGTAGTAGATAGTATTTGGCCAAACATTGGGCCCGTAATACCCCCCACATTATTTGTAGGTTGGAAGGTAAATCCATTTTATACTAATTTGTAAAACAAAACGGCCGAGCCCCCGAGTGTGCTGATTATGCAAAAGAGCAAT
>CAMWHE010000051.1 GCA_947173955.1 uncultured Bacteroidales bacterium
GCATACGGTATCTGATCGGCTGTTTCTTATAGTTCTCGAAGCGCTTGGCCGCACATTCCTTACCGCTCTGCAATGAGTCAAGAAGATAGGATGATTCAAACCATATATCACGTAGATAGTCGATTCCGAGCAAATGCTCCGCACCGTTATGGTGGATCATTATGGTGCGCTCCTCTGCCGTATGACCGATAGCGTAGAATTTCACTCCGGCTTCGCCAAGTATGGCCTCTACGGATTCAAGCTTGTCATTCTCAACCTGAATGACGGCTGCCGGATTTTCAGCAAAAAGGATTTTGATTAAATCGTCTTCGTTGAAGGGGTCGAGGTTGATGTCAAGACCGCCGTTAGTGTTGGCGAATGTCATCTCAAGCAGTGTGGTAACAAGTCCACCGGCTGACACATCATGATAGGCAGCAAGTTTGCGGTTACGTACCAGTTTCTGCACAGCCTCAAATGTAGTAGCGAAGTAGCTGCTTGAAGTTACAGTGGGCGCATCAGAGCCTATTGAATTCAGTGTCTGAGCGAACGCCGATCCTCCAAGTTTAAGATCGCAGGCAGAAAAATCTATATAATATAATGTAGACTTCGTATTTTTTAGGACAGGAGAAACTGTGCGCCTTACATTGCTGACTTCTCCGGCGGCAGAAATTATTACAGTACCGGGTGCAAATACTTTCTTCTCGCCATATTTCTGTGTCATCGAGAGAGAGTCTTTTCCTGTCGGGATATTGATGCCGAGCTCACAAGCGAAATCTGAGCAGGCCTCGACTGCTTTATAAAGCGCAGCATCCTCACCGAGATTCTTGCACGGCCACATCCAGTTGGCTGACAGAGACACGCTCTTCAGACCCTTCGCGAGTTGTGCGCCTGCAATATTAGTAAGTGCTTCAGCAATCGCCATTACAGAGCCTTTAGCAGAATCAGCCAATGCTACCTGAGGAGCATGGCCTATAGAGGTCGCGATACCTGATTTTCCTCTGTAGTCTAAGGCCACAACGCCACAGTCGCTAAGCGGAAGTTGGATTTCTCCCTGACACTGCTGACGGGCAATTCGTCCGGTAACTGAACGGTCTACTTTATTGGTAAGCCAGTCCTTACAAGCTACAGCTTCGATAGACAGTACCTTCTTAAGATATTTGTCAAGTTCAGCAGGAGAATATTCGGGTGCGGTATAAGTCGTCTCAACTGTTACATCTTTCATTACAGTCTTTGGTGAGCTACCAAACATATCACTCATAGCGAGATCAATAGGCTTGACACCTTTCTTGTCTTCAAATACAAACTTATTATCGGAAGTTGTTTCGCCGACAACATACATAGGCGCACGTTCGCGGTCGGCAATTCTCTCTACAAGAGGAATATCATCGGATTTTATAATCATGCCCATACGCTCCTGGCTCTCATTGCCTACAATTTCTTTATAGCTGAGAGTCGGATCACCAACGGGGAGTGCGTCGATGTCAATATGTCCGCCGGTAGATTCTACAAGTTCAGAAAGAGCGTTAAGGTGACCGCCTGCACCATGATCATGAATTGATACAATCGGATTCGTATCACTTTCTGCAAGTGCGCGGATTACATTTGATACGCGCTTCTGCATTTCCGGATTGGCGCGCTGAACGGCATTGAGTTCAATAGAGTTGTCATACTGACCGGTCTCGACTGAAGATACTGCACCACCGCCCATGCCGATGCGGTAATTGTCTCCACCCATGACAACAACTTTCTCTCCGGAAACAGGCTCACCCTTCAAAGCATCCTTTTTAGCGGCATATCCGACACCGCCTGCAAGCATTATCACCTTGTCATAAGCATACATCCGGCCGTTCTCGTCATGTTCAAATGTCAGGAGCGACCCACAGATAAGAGGTTGTCCAAATTTATTTCCGAAATCGCTTGCACCATTTGAGGCTTTCACAAGTATCTCAGCCGGTGTCTGATAAAGCCATACACGCGGATTCATCATCAATTCCCAGCTATGTTCCATAGAGAGGCGGGGATATGATGTCATATAGACTGCAGTACCGGCTAAGGGAAGACTTGCCTTGCCTCCGCCGAGACGGTCACGAATTTCGCCGCCTGAACCCGTGGCAGCTCCATTGAACGGCTCGACAGTTGTCGGGAAATTATGAGTTTCGGCTTTCAGGGATATGACGGTGTCAATCGGTTTCGTTTCAAAAAAATCAGGTCGATCCGGATTGACAGGATAGAACTGATCGATACGCGGACCGGCAATAAATGCTACATTGTCTTTGTAGGCTGAAACGAGCTTATTGGGATTGACTTGAGAAGTCTTTTTTATAAGCTTAAAGAGTGAAGATTCTTTTGTCTGACCGTCAATTATAAATGTGCCATTAAAAATTTTATGACGACAGTGTTCGGAGTTTACCTGTGAGAAACCGAACACTTCACTGTCCGTCAATGGTCGTCCGAGTTTTTTGGCTAATCCGCGGAGATATTCCTCCTCTTCGACACTGAGCGCAAGACCTTCTTTTTTATTATATTCTGAAATATCATCTATATATACAATGCTGTCAGGTTTTTTATTTACACTGAAGACTTTGGAATTTAGTCCCTTGTAGACACGCTGAAGCATTTTGTCATGACACGGTTCATCATCCTTACACAGCTGAAATTCTTCGATTCGGGTAATACCGTTGATACCCATGTTTTGTGTAATTTCGACTGCATTCGTACTCCACGGAGTTATCATCTCTTTGCGCGGACCTATGAATGTGCCTTTGATTGAAGTGGCTGCCAGCGGCTTTGCGCCTCCAAACAGCCAGGAGAGCTTCTCTTTTTCGCTATCGTCAAATTTGTGATTTGTCTCTATCGCAAAAATAGTTGAAGTACCCTTCTTGAAGAATGTAACCATGATTGGAAATATTGTTTAGATGATTATAGTACAAAATTAATAAATCGTCTTTTAAATAATCTAAAATTGTCACAATAATATGTTTTAAAATAAATTATATTAGATAAATCCGTGACTTTTCAAAAAAAAATCGTAACTTTGCAAACTAAATAGGCCTAACTGGCCTTTGTAACATCGAAATCGATCAGACAAATGGGTAAACGAATATTGTACATTTCTCAGGAGATAACACCATACCTGCCTGCATCGCCTATGTCGCTGATTGGTCAGCAACTACCGCAGTGCGCGCAAGACAATGGACATGAGGTCAGAATCTTTATGCCGAAGTATGGTTGCATCAATGAGCGCCGCAATCAGTTGCATGAGGTCATCCGTCTATCCGGAATGAATGTATCTATTGACGACACTGATCACCCGCTGATCATTAAAGTTGCCACCTTGCAGCCATCCAGAATGCAGGTGTATTTTATCGATAGCGATGACTATTTTGTACATAAGGCAGTTAATGATCTTGAGATAAATTATTTACCTGACGAAAACGACGAGCGACTGATTTTCTTCTCTTACGGTGTTATTGAAACTGTAAAGAAGCTTCGCTGGGAACCGGCACTGATACATTGTCACGGCTGGATCAGTGCTCTTGCTCCGCTCTTCATCAAGTCACTTTATGCCGATGATCCGATGTTCCGCAATTCAAAGATTGTCTATTCTCTTTATAATGATAAATTTGAAGGCACGCTTAATCCGAAGCTCATCGATAAGCTGATTGAAAATGGATTTTCTCCGGATCTTCTTAAGACACTTGATGCTGCCAACATTGACCATAACAATCTTTCGCGTATTGCCATTGAGAATGCCGATGCTATTGTGGTAGCAGCAAATAATGTTGATTCCGAACTGCTGAAATATGCTCAATCTCTTGAAAAACCGATATTGACCATAGATGACTCAGTCGACGGATATCAGCAATACCTCCAATATTATTCAGAGTTGCTCGGCTAAGCAGCTGTTTTACTAATTAAGAATGAAAAAATCTGCCATATTTGCGCCAATATCCGCTCTTGCAATCCTCGCAATCGCTTGTGATGACAGTACGAATATTGGCTCTTCGATTGTAGATGACCAGGTATCTATTGTCAATGATTCCATATTTACCGTAAGCGGTCATTCTACAGTTAATTCTGTTATCCAATCCCGTACTATAAGACAATTATTAGGCTCCATAGATGCGGGCGACTACGGGAAACTGAAAAGTGATTTTGTCACACAATTCATGCCGGCTGCAAAGATAGATACTGCCGGAATGATAGTTGACGGCCTGACGCTTACACTTTCCGTACCACGTTCATCCGGCTATGTCGGAGACACTCTCGTTCCGATGGGGCTGGAGGTATATCGCCTTAATAAGCAACTCCCATATCCGATCTACAGTAATTTCTACGAAGATGTAGCCGATTATTATGATGCCTTGTCTCCTATTGCATCCAAAGTATATAATTTCAACACTATGGGATGTAATGACACCCTTCAGGCACTGTCATACATTGACATAAGCGTAGACTTGCCGAAAGAACTTGCACAGGAGTTGGTGGATGTGTATAAGTCTGATCCGCTCGCATATTTGGTTCCGGAAATGTTTGCACAGAATTTCCCCGGATTGTATGTGAAGAATTCTTATGGAAGCGGACGTGTAGTTAAGATCGGATCGACAGTAATGAGCATCAATTACCATACAGAGGGAAAGACAGATGCCGGAAATGATACTACCTACAGCCATGTCGGTACATATTACGCCGTATCTCCGGAAATTATCACTAACAACAACATCCAGTATGATATGTCGGATGCAATGCAGTTGCGTCTGGACGAAGGTGAATGTCTGCTTGTTGCGCCTACCGGTATTGATACGGAGATTGAATTCCCGATCAACGACATACTTCGTAGCTACATGAGCGGTGCCGGTAAACTGGCGGTAATCAACAGTTTGAGTTTTGTATTACCTATCGATACCATCGCAAACACCTTCGGCATCAATCCTCCGCCATATGTATTGATGGTAAAGAGCAACGAAAAACAGAAATTCTTTGCCAACAACCTGATTACTGACAATCTCACATCATTCCTGGGTACATATAACTCAACCTATAATAGATATGAATTCCCGGATATGCGTCAGTATCTGATTGATAGAGTAGGGAAGGGAGAAGCAACCCCTGAGGAATATACATTTACTATTACCCCTGTTAGCGTTTCCACTGAAACTAATTCTTCAAGTTACTACTATTCAAGCACTACAACTACAGTAAATTCTATAGTACCGTACGTTGAAACGCCGGTAATGGCAAAAATTTCGCTTGAAGATGCAAAAATTGTGCTCTCATATAGTAAACAGACTATAAAAAATTAGTAACTTTGTATCATAATTGAGAGACGGATTTCGTCTCATCATTGCCGCAATAGCTCAGTCGGTAGAGCATTTCATTCGTAACGAAAAGGTCGTGGGTTCGAGTCCCACTCGCGGCTCCTGAAAAAAAGCCGGTCTCTTCCGAGATCGGCTTTTTTTGTAGCTGGGCGATTTGTTATCAATATTCGCTCGTAAAGTGAAAGCGGATTTTTGGAAAATCGTTCTGAGCCATCTGCAGAACATAGTTGGAATCAGCCAGAAATACATCACGCCCGTCCCGATCGACCGCCATGAACTGATGTTTTCGCTTCTTAAATGCCGCCAATGCTTCGGCATCATCACTTTCAATCCAACAAGCCTTATAAAGCGAAATCGGCTCCCAGCGGCACTGAGCTCCATACTCGTGTAGTAGGCGGTATTGGATGACTTCAAACTGCAGTTGGCCAACAGTGCCTATAATTTTGCGACCATTAAACTGGTTTACAAATAATTGAGCGACACCTTCATCCATAAGTTGCTGAATACCTTTCTCAAGCTGCTTGGACTTCATCGGATCAGTATTCTCAATGTACTTGAACATTTCCGGCGAGAAGCTTGGCAGCCCGCGGTAGTGCAATTCTTCACCCTCAGTCAGAGTATCACCGATCTTAAAGTTGCCGGTATCGGGAATACCGACGATATCACCGGGATATGCTTCATCGACAATGTTTTTTTTCTGCGCCATGAATGCCGTAGGGGCAGCAAATCTCATGAACTTACCTGTGCGTATCTGTTTATAGTTGAAATTCCGCTTGAATTCGCCGCTACATACTTTGACGAATGCGATGCATGAGCGATGATTGGGATCCATGTTGGCATGAATCTTGAATACGAATCCGGTGAAAGCCGGCTCTGACGGATTGACCTCACGCTCCTCAGCCTGAATTGGACGCGGATGAGGTGCAATTTTTACAAAGCAATCCAACAGCTCTTTAACGCCGAACGTATTAAGAGCCGAACCGAAGAATACGGGCGCAAGTTTGCCTTTCAGATATTCTTCGGTATCAAATTCAGGATATACACCATCGATTAATTCTATATCATCTCTCAGTTTTTTGCTGTCTGCCTCACCTACAGCATTGTCGATAGCCGGGTCATTGATATCTGAAATTTCAACACGTTCGGATACCTTTTGCTTATTAGGTGTAAACAGATCAAGCGAGTGCTCATATATATTATAGACACCCTTAAACTTTGCACCTATATTGATTGGCCATGATAGGGGACGCACAGAAATCTTAAGTTCTGACTCCAATTCGTCAAGGATCTCAAACGGGTCACGCCCTTCACGGTCGAGTTTATTGACAAATATTATGACTGGAGTATTGCGCATTCTGCAGACCTCCATCAGTTTCCTGGTCTGTTGCTCCACACCTTTAGCCACATCGACAACAATTATAACACTGTCAACAGCTGTCAGTGTGCGGTAGGTATCCTCAGCGAAGTCCTGGTGACCGGGAGTATCAAGGATGTTGATCTTGTAATCGCCATAGTTGAAACCCATGACTGAAGTTGCAACTGATATACCACGCTGCTTTTCGATTTCCATCCAGTCACTGGTCGCTGTTTTTTTTATCTTATTTGACTTTACGGCACCTGCTATATGGATTGCACCTCCAAATAAAAGGAGCTTTTCGGTCAAGGTCGTTTTGCCGGCGTCAGGGTGACTGATGATCGCGAATGTCCGGCGGCGAGATATTTCTTCTGTTAGATTTCCCACATTATTTGAAATAAGGACTCCGGATACATTGACTACTAATATAAATGATTAAGTTGTCAATAAGGATTGTACAGAGTCTGGTGATTAATGCATTATATTACGTATGCAAAGATACTAATTTTGGACGAGACAATTTATCGAAGCGGGTAGAATTTACGTTACACACCCCTTATTCAATATCCGGGAAAACAAATGTATCAGCATCACGCGATGCAGGAAGCTTAGTTCTTGAAACCTCGATATTTTCTCGCGACAATGTTGCAATAAGTAATCCGTCGCTATTCTCAGATACCGGATAGCCGAGTGGGTCAACAATTAATGATGTATTGTCATAGTCGCCAAAACGATCAGAACCGGAACGATTAACCCCGACGACATACGCCTGATTCTCGATTGCTCTGGCAATAATGAGATGCTTCCACGCATAGTATCTAACCTTGGGCCAATTTGCCGGTACGAACATCACATCGTAAGCTTTCCCTATATTATTCCTGCACCACGCAGGGAAACGCAAATCATAACAGACTATAAGCGATAAATTCCAGCCTTTATACTCTATTACCGGAGGGAGAGCGTTTCCAGCCTTGACGAGCTCATGCTCAGGGCTAAGGCAAAATAAATGCCGCTTTTTATAAAACACACTTCTCCCGTCCGGAAGAATTATGAATCCGCAGTTGACCGGTCTGTCTCCGTCCATAGTAAGACAACTTCCAGTTATCACAACACGATTATCAGCCGACAGTCGCAACAATACAGATATGACATCCTTTCCACTCTCAGCTCGGGAATATAACAGCTTTTTATCCGTAATAAATCCGGTAGAAAACAATTCCGGTAATGCCAGGATATCCACGCCTTTATCTGCTGCTACGCGAATCCCGTCAGCTACTTTTGCAAGATTTGCAGCAATATCATCGTAGACAATATCAAGCGGCAGAATTGCAACTTTTAGAAAGGGGGAATCAGTCATTATCTTTTGCAAATTTTTCAGGATATTTGGCCTGCGAAGATTCATATGCTTGCTGGACTGCTTTTAAGTCAGAATCGATCTCACCCGTCGGAAAGAGCACATCATCAATTGTTATCGTTTTGTGCCCATAATCAAGAATGCCTATCATGATAGGGATGTTTGCGCGATAGGCAATCTGAAGAAACCCTGTATGCCACTTCTTATTTCGGCTGCGTGTTCCTTCTGGAGTAATAGCGATAGACAATCGCTCCGTATTATTGAAACGTTCTACAAGCTGGTCGACTATCGATCCTCTTTTGTTCTTTCTATACACCGGCACACCTCCCATCGAACGGAATATATATCCTAACGGAAAGAAAAACCAGGATGATTTCATTAAAAATCCAGCCTTTCTTCCGATTGAAGCATAGGTGAGTTTACCTAAAATAAAATCCCAGTTAGACGTGTGGGGCGCAACGCAGATGATACATTTGGGATAGTCGGGGACGGTAACATTTACCGTCCACCCGAACAACTTGAGTATTTTTCCCGATAAATTCATTTTTTAGCGAGTTTCTTGTTAAGGTCCTTCTGTTCCTGAGGCAGAATAGAATTCATCTTCTTAACAATCTCACTTACGCTACGGTTGAATTCTGAATTGATGGCATGAAATGCCTGCTTGTTTGATGCAATTGACGCTTTTTTAAGCTCACTCTCCTGAAGCTGTGCAATTTCAACTACGATCTTAGCCATAGCTTGCTCATCAACTCCCGGAATAAATGTTTTAGCTAAAATGCACTCTGCGGCCAGATCTCCGCATACGTATCTGATTTGCTTTTTTGTTGAACGTTTACTTGACATAAGCAGATAATTTTAATTTATAATATTAATTGTTTGATTACTGAGACAGAAGGTGCGATCCGGGTAATATTTTCAATAGGACTTTTAGCCGATTTTGGCTGGAAATTTGACTTATAATTAATTGTGATTGTCAATGTATGAGCAGTGGGACAATTATTATCTGTCGCCGCCTGTGATGAAACCGCGTCAACCTCAAACCCAAGAGAATTGACTATTTTAATGGCTTCATAAAGTAAATAATTATCGGAGTCGGCTTTGACCGCATACCTGACATATGTATTTTCTTCAGCAATAAATTGTCTTATTTTCTCAATAACGATGAATACATATGCAAGCAATGCGGCTACATTATTGATTGTAAATAAGATTGCACGTCTGCCGGTAGCATTCAACTTGTTTATGGCATTAGCTACCAGAAGACCATCTAAGGTGAGGTTATCACCCTTTATCGCAAACACAGGAATCTGAGGTTTTGTTATAAATGTTTCGCCTGTATTCGTGATAAGTAGCGAGTCCTGTCCGATATATTGGTATGCAGACTGAAGAAAGTGAACCGGACCATAAATTACATTATTGGCCGACGGTGAAAGTCGCCCGGCTTGTATGTAATAATTATTTAAACCGTTAATTATTGCCGCCGTAACATCATATAAGTTATAATCGTATTTATTTACGATATCCGGCTTATTGATTGTAGCTGACTTTGTGATCAATGACGTAAGGCATTTTGTAGTCAGCTCCCTTATCAATGTTGGATCTACATTTTCTCCAAAAAACTGATTGAATACAATAAATGCTACATCTATTGCTGACATTTCTCCAATATTATTAATAAATGCTCGGGGTAGTTTGGGTATTTCGATAGCATTAATACGCTTATCAAAATTCTTATCCTCATTCAGAAATACATCTGCGAAAGGAATTGCTCCGTTGTGTCCTTGCAATAGAAATCTCATATTTCACAAAATCTATATTAAAACTTTGCGTAAACAAAATTAATAAAAATTTATGATAAAAAAACAACAGCATTGCAATAATACGTAAATAATTGTTGTACAGCATTTTACAATAGGGGGGGGTAAATTTATCTTTCTTAAAATTTGACTGTTTGAAATTAAATAGAATATACTTAGTTTTGCTGATATTTTAATTCTTGTATTAAAAATGGTACCTCAATTTAACTCTTATATTGATACTGTAGATACTGATTATTGGAAGGAACTATGCATCAAGCACGGTGAATTACGCTACTATGACAAGGGTGACATATTTATTGAAGCCGGTACTGTCGGTCGATATATAGGATACATTGAATCCGGATCACTCAAGTATGAATGTTACTCATCAGATGGAACTCCACATGTAGTCGGACTTGAATATGCCGGTCAGTTTGTATGTGACTTCCCGTTTTCTTTATATCGCGAGAAATCCCGCTGTTCGATTATTGCGACCACCCCGTGCGAAATATATTGTCTTTCCGTATCATTCATAGCAGAGCGGATGGCATCTGATGATAAGCTGAAAGAAGTTATTGCGGATACCACACAAAAAGTATTTGCCACCTTATATGACAGATATGTCGACCTCTATTCAAAGACTCCCGGACAACGATATGAAGAATTGATCAGCCACGATCCGAATCTTTTTCAGTTGTTCTCACTCCGTGATATTGCGTCACTGCTTAATATCACGCCTACACATCTGAGCCGCCTGAGGAAAAATATCTGATATCAGTGTAGCATTTCAACATATGTTGACGTCTTTATGATAAAGTTACCGTAATTTCGCGTCATAAAAGATTTATAATGAAAATTGCAATTACCACTTTTACAATCCTCACATGTATCCTGCATGTTTCAGCTCAGACTGAGCAGGGAGATTCTATTCTCGAGCAACAATTACAGGAGGTAGTCATCGAGGCGCCAAGAGTTATCCGAAAATCAGATATGGATATGTATTATCCCTCTAAAAGCGCAATCGAACATTCTCAAAACGGCCTGCAGCTCTTAAATAATCTGATGATACCGACCCTTTCTGTCAATGATGCTCTCAGTTCTATTCAGGCCGCCGGTCAGTCCGTACAGATTCGCATCAACGGTCGTGAATCGACTATCGATCAGGTTCGCACGTTATTGCCCGAGTCAATCAAGCGCGTCGAGTGGATTGACAATCCGGGTTTAAGATATGGTGGTGCCAATTATGTATTGAACTTTATAGTGACTAATCCGACTGTCGGTGGCTCGCTAATAGCGACAGCACGTCCGGCACTCAATCAGCCATGGGGATTCTATATGGCTGATGCAAAATTTAATAATGGTAATTCTCAATGGGAAGTCGGAGGTAATTTCAAATTATGCGATAATCTGAAATCACATCGCGACTATATGGAAATCTTCACTTTCCCTGATGGAACATCAATCACCCGTAATGAGACCTCAAGAGGCGGGTCAATAAATAACAATACGACTAATGCGTGGGGATCATACAGCTATGTAAAGCCTGATACAACTGTATTTATGGCGGAGGTTGGCTTCCGCGACATGGCTAATCGCGTACATTACGACGGACTTCTGTCCCTCTCTGATAGAAATGATGATATTTTTCTAACAGATATTCAAGGTGATAACGGATCAACGCCTACACTTTCTCTCTATTGGCAGCAGACACTGGCTCGCAAGCAGATGCTTATTGTCAGCTTCAACAGTTCGTTCTATTTCGGGCGTTCTTTTTCCGACTATATTGAGCGATATCAGGATGCGGGTAAAAATATTAACGACATTCATACATATATACGCGACCGCAATCAGGCATACGCGTTTGAAGCCGACTATGTAAAAAACTGGAGATCATCACGATTTACTGCCGGAGCTTCCTATACGGCTAACAGGAATCGTTCAAAATACGAAAATCTTGGGGGAAATATCTTCCATCAGAGACAGGACAAGGTATATCTTTTCGCAGAATATTTTCATAGATTTGGCAAATGGACAGCAACAGCTGGAATTGGTGTACAATATACCGACTTCCTTTTCAGAGAGACTAATCAGGGGAATCACACCTGGAGTCCGCGTCCACAGGCAACCATTACCTATGCGCTGAATCAGAATCATAATTTCAGACTAAATTTCACAACATGGCAGTCTACACCTTCACTTGCCGAAACAAATATTGTACCACAGCAGCTTGATGGATTCCAATGGAGGGTAGGAAATCAGAATCTTAAGACGGCCAACTCATATATGCTTACCCTACGATATGGATTCAACTTCCCAAGATTAAACGGCATATTCGGAGTCAGAGCATTTACATCCCCCAATGCTATCACGCCGTTACTTTTCTGGGACGAAGACCGTCTGGTTACAACTTATGAAAACAGCAACGGACTTAAGAACCTTTCTTTTTTCCTTGCTCCGCAGATTGAGATTATTCCCGAATGGTTGATGGCAAGCGGTTACGTGCAGTTCCGCATGGAACGTATGAGTGGGACTGGATATACTCTCCATAGTAATGGCTGGAGCGGTAATGCACAGGTTCAACTGACCCATTGGGGATTCGTTCTGTCCGCTCAATACAATCACGCCGAGCGCGACCTGTGGGGCGAAAAGATATCGTGGGGTGAAGATATAAATATTATTGATCTGAGCTATAATTGGAAATCATGGCAGTTTGGAGCCGGTATAATAATGCCATTTGGCAGATACGATCAAGGTAGCAAATCCATGAGTAAATGGAATCACAACGAACAGCATATGCGTCTGAATATGAGAATGCCTTATATTTCAATTTCCTATAATTTGCAGTGGGGCAGACAGAAACGCGGTGCACAGAAGCTTGTGGATGTAGATGCAAACGCGGATCACTCCACGGCAGGAGGAAGATAGAAAACAGTTTTTCATACACTATAGATCGCCTCGGCAGTGATGCCGGGGGTTTCTTTTAAGAAAACGGGCGCATAGTAAAAAAGCTGTGTTTAGTATATAAATTCTTACCTTTGCAAAAAATAGTTTGCAATGGAGAAGAACCCTTACATAGAGCTGGCGGAATGCCTGCTACCGGAAGAGATGGTCGAATATTTTGAAGTGGTCAAGGTAGAGAAAACCAAAGAGACACTTGATGTGACATTGGAGGAACGTGACAAAGGAGTGGATGGATATGCTCCGGGGCAGCTCTGAGCCAATGGCTTTTACGAGGAAAGCACAGTCAGGGACTATCCAGTCAGGGGACGAAAGATGACATTCCATGTAAAGCGACGCCGATGGGTGGAGGTAGAGACCGGTAAAAGCGTGTCAAAGCGCTGGGAGATAGTTGCCGAAGGCACCCGCTTCTCGAAAG
>CAMWHE010000052.1 GCA_947173955.1 uncultured Bacteroidales bacterium
GTATATACCTCAACCCTACGCTATTATGCTTTCACCCGCGCGGCGGGTGAAGTCTACTTCCATGGGTAGAGAATAGTCGCTTTGCGATGTTTTTTCCGCAATCGCCACAAATTATAACTCACTGACCACCAATTCGCCGCCGTAAAAAAACAGGCGCGGTCACCCGCGCCCTTATACCGCCCGGCCACTCCGCCGAGGCAATCATTAATCGTTAATCATTAATCCGTTAATCCCTCCGGAAGATATCACGGGTATAGACCTTATCTTTCACGTCGTCGAGCGACGCATCATAGCGGTTGGCCACGATGGCACGCGAAAGAGCCTTGAAGCGGTCGAGATCATTCACCACCTCCGAGCCGAAAAACGTAGTCCCGTCCTCAAGCGTAGGCTCATAGATAATCACCCGCGCCCCCTTGGCCTTGATGCGCTTCATCACACCCTGAATCGACGACTGGCGGAAATTATCAGAATTGGACTTCATCGTCAGGCGATACACACCTATCACGCAAGGCTCCTGCTCATTGCCCGCATAGCTGCTGCCCTCAGTGTAGCCATACCAGCCCGCCAGGCGGAGCACCTGATCGGCAATGAAATCCTTGCGCGTGCGGTTGCTCTCCACGATCGCGCTCATCATATTCTGAGGCACATCGGCATAATTGGCCAGAAGCTGCTTCGTATCCTTGGGAAGACAATACCCGCCGTAGCCAAACGACGGATTATTATAATGCGACCCGATGCGCGGATCAAGTCCCACGCCCTCGATTATAGCCTGCGAGTCAAGACCCTTCACCTCCGCATAAGTATCAAGCTCATTGAAATAGCTCACGCGCAGCGCCAGATAAGTATTGGCAAACAGTTTCACCGCCTCGGCCTCCTTCATGCCCATGTAGAGAGTGGGAATATCCTTCTTCTCCGCACCCTGCTGCAGAAGCGCCGCAAACGTGTGGGCCGCCTCATCCATCCGCGCCAGATCAGTGACGGCAAGGATAGCATCATCCTCAGCCTTAAACTCAGGCTTACCTATCACCTTAGGCACACCCGCTATGATGCGCGACGGAAACAGATTGTCATACAGCGCCTTCGACTCACGCAGAAACTCCGGGAAAAACATCAGGTTAAACTCCTTCACACCCGCCGCCGCATACTTCAGATACAGCGACCGGCAATAGCCCACCGGAATCGTCGACTTTATCACCATCACCGCCCGCGGATTCACCTTCAGCACCAGATCGATCACATCCTCGATATGATGCGTATCGAAATAATTCGTGTGAGGATCATAATTCGTAGGCGCAGCTATCACCACGAAATCAGCATCGCGGTAAGCCGCCTCGCCATCGAGCGTAGCCGTCAGGTCAAGCACCTTCTCGGCCAGATACATCTCGATATAATCATCCTGAATAGGCGAACGCCGCTGATTGATCAGCTCCACCTTCTCGGGAATCACATCCACAGCCGTCACGCGGTTATGCTGAGCCAGCAGCGTAGCAATACTCAGCCCCACATACCCCGTCCCGGCCACTGCTATATTATGAACTTTTGAAGATTCTCTAAAGTTGTTAAATTCCTTCACTATTATTACAGTTTAGCCGCCGTATCCTTTTGGACAAACTCATTTACGGTACTTAAAATATGAGATAAACGCCCAATTAATCAAATAATATAAGCTTCGTATAAATCCCAATTTTTCTACCTTGTAATACACATTCCATTGAGGTTTTATTACCTTAGACTTGTTACCGGTCACCGAAGATTTTCTCATTCGATAATCTACCAAGATATCTTTATTCCCAAATCCATATTGGATATTCTTAAACATCTTTAACCAGTATACATAGTCATCCCTCATACTGCCCAAATCTTCATTAAAGAAGATCTTTGGAGTCTTTTTCGTATCGTATAGCGCAGTGGAGGGAAATATTGGGCACGTCTTAAGAAGGCTTCTATATGAAACCTTTTCCGGAACAATAAATGGCCTTAAGAGTTCCTCTTTTGTATTTTCATCTATTCTGCGATAGGATGAGAATACCAGTGGAGCATCCTTCTCATGCATGAATCTGAGCTGATTTTCCAGAAAATCAGGATGCCATATATCATCCGAATCGAGAAAAGCGATATATCGTCCCTTTGCTTCGGCCAACGCAATGTTGCGCGCGCCCGATGAGCCACGGTTCTTCTTGCTCTCTATCAGCTTCACGCGAGGATCGGAAGTATATTTCTTCACCTCAGCTATTCCGGCTCCATTATCAGGAGAACAATCGTCTACAATTATCATTTCCCAATTCTTATAGCCTTGAGCCTGCACGCTTTCTATGGTCTCGCCCACAAAAGCGGCACCCTTGTACATTGGGGTAATGATGGATACTAATTCTTGTTCCATATTATATTAACTTATTTATTTTTTCTAACGTAGCAGCAATCACCTGGTGCATATCATAATAGCGATACTCAGCAAGACGGCCGCAAAATATTACATCCTGCTCTAGGTCACCGAGCGCCTTATACCGGGCATACAGCTCGCCGTTACGGGCATCATTTACCGGATAGTAAGGCTCGTCACCGGGTTTCCACTCCTTGGAATACTCCCGCGAGATGATAGTCTTAGGATTGGAATACACATCGTTGCCAAATGACTCAAAGTGCTTATGCTCGATTATACGAGTGAATGGCGTAGCGGCATCAGTATAATTCACCACTGCGTTGCCCTGATAGTTAGGACATTCAAGTCCTACTGTCTCGAAGCTTACTGTGCGATATTGGAGCGCTCCATACTGATAGTCATAATACCTGTCAATCTCACCAGTATAAATAACCTTATCTGCCACCTTATGCCACTCCTCTTTAGGCTGAGAGAAATAGTCACATTCAAGTTTTACATCGATGCCCTCAAGCATTTTCTCAATCAGCTTTGTGTAACCACCCACAGGTATACCCTGATAAAAATCGTTAAAGTAATTGTTATCAAAAGTAAGTCGCACCGGAAGGCGGCGGATTATAAACGCCGGCAGCTCTGTGCAAGGTCTACCCCACTGCTTCTCAGTATAATTCTTTATCAATAGATTATATATATCAGAGCCGATAAGCGACAGCGCTTGCTCTTCAAGATTACGTGGCTCTGTGACTCCATCGGCCTTCATGCGCTCCACAGCCTCGCGACGCTGCTCGTCGAGCTTGGATTGCGCTTCCTCGGGTGTCTTAACGCCCCAAAGCTGATAAAACGTATTCATGTTGAATGGCAGATTATAGAGCCTGCCGTCGGGAGCCATAGCCACAGGGCAATTAGTATATCGGTTAAACTCTACAAAAGAGTTTACATAATCCCAGATCTTCTTGTCGGATGTATGGAAAATATGAGCACCATACTTATGCACATTTATACCATCCACATTCTCGGTGAACACGTTACCGCCGATGTGGGAACGCTTGTCAATTACCAGACATTTTTTACCTGCTTTCCTAAGTTCATAAGCAGCCGTCGCACCGGCAAGCCCGGCCCCGACGATTAAATAATCGTATTTCATCATTCGTATAATCATTTTAAGCGTGAAACCCTTAATGCTCCAATTAATATCATTTTATATAAAAGTGGAGAGAACAGTAATAACTTAGCGAATATTTTATAGCGAAGTCTCACTTTTTCTCTTGAACAATACTCGGCCGACTCAAGGAATACAGGATTACTGATCGCTTTATTGAAAATAGTTCTGGCAGTATCGTTTACAAAGGATAAACGGCTGTACTTATTAAGCAGGCACGACGAAACCCAGTTAAAAATCAACTGGTGATATGCCTTTAATAATTTAGTGTCGGCACTCGAAGTGTTCACCATGTCAGAAGCTCTCTCTATATAGGTCAAGATATCTAAATCTTTCTCTTTTATTTTAGTAGAGATACTTTCAGTATTAAGCTTATTATAAACGTAAGGATATACCGGGATTGATACTGTCTTTTTCGCAAATAATTGATATTCGAGATTAAACAGCATATCTTCATATAGAAGACCCTCTATAAATCTTATATCATTATCATCTATGACACTTCTCCTATAAATCTTATCCCATACATTAGTTCTGTAATAACCGGAGTCCATAGCATCTTCAAAGTATTCAATACCTGAAGCAAAAGTCTTCCCGACTAATTTTGGGACATTTATTATTTTGTCTTTATAAAGTTCCTGCCTGCCGAAAGTTATAAGATCAACACCCTTGTCTAAATAATATTTAATTGCGTCAAAAGCATCATAATCTATATAATCATCAGAATCGATGAACCATATATACTCATTGGATGCAACATTCAGCCCGGAATTTCGCGCTCCACTGAGCCCTTTATTATGCTGATTAACAACCTTAACTTGCGGATATTTTTCAACAAATCTTGAAATAAGATCAGTAGTTCCATCAGTAGACCCGTCATTGACTATAATTATCTCATGTCCCTCCTCAATAAAAGGAATCAGAGACTCAAGGCATCGACAAATGTATTTCTCAACATTATATGACGGTACGATAAATGAGATTTTATTATTCATATCTGCAATGAGGTTATTCAACTATGTATTGAGTTATTAAAATAGTTTATTATAAATTGCAGAACATTTTTTGCTGAATTTTTTTCCAAATATTTTCTTCGATAGATTAAATATCTTGGCTTTTAGGGGTAACCAGCTTTCAGCATAGTGATGAATGCTCCTTGTATTGTCCGTTATAATCAGTTCCTTAGTTTCATAATCGATCGGACAAAAATAATCTTTAGGATAAATTCTTATACCATCAACATCTTGTATTTCATAGCTGTTTACAAGCCCTCTCTCACTCAATAATTCCGAAGTGTATTCCACGATAGTTTTCACATTCATAGAGCCATCAGAATTAATAAAATGTCGGTCAGCATATGAGTCAAGAATATCTTTATAAATATCAGTTCCGGCTTCAGCACCTATACCAAGGCCGGGATTTACTCCTAATGATGTTGCAGGCGCATCAGGAGCACTCTCATTCTCGCATCCCATGAATGCTCCAGTCATGATAATATCATCAATAGGTCTTATAACTTCAACATCTGTATCAAAATAAAGACCGCCATACTTATAAAGTATCCAAAATCGTGCATAATCGCTCACAAACGCATATTTTTTTGATTTATACGCCTCTTCACAATAAGGAATAATATTAACATCGAAATTGGATTCGTCCCATCGTCTTATTTCGTAGTCAGGCAAATATTTTTTCCATGACTCTATGCATTTATTTGCCAATTCAGGAAGTTCTTTCCCTCCAAACCAACAATAATGTATTACTTTCGGAATCATCGCAATGTATTATTAATTCACAGTAATCCGCCAAAGAAAAGAAAACTATATAAATGTTCTCTTTCTACTGCATCATGTAATTTTCTGATGGAGCCCTTTGGAGGTGTTATTTCCTTGAAGTATTTATTTTTTAATATCTTTATAGTCGCAAACGCAGCTTTAGTCAATGACTTATCGCCATACTGGTAGATCCTTTGCGTATTCAACAACATCTGTCTTAAAAAGGACTCATATTCATTCGCTCTTAAAGGAAAACATTGTTTTTCTCTTATAGAAAAAATCTTCATGCAGATCCATAGTGTATCTATCACTTTTGCGTTTCTCCTAGCTGTTGCCGTAATACCTTCAGGATTAACTCTATAGTAATATGCCACCTTAGGACTGGAAGCTATCTTTTCCGGTGATGTCATAGGAAGTATCACCCACCAGAAAATCGTATCCTCAAACCAATATCCTTTCGGGAAACATATATTTCTAAATATCTCTGACCGAAACAGTTTTCCCCAGGGATAGCCTACTACGTCACCATCTTTATTCTTTTCGTGGAGGATTACATCTACTTCTTTATTATTTGGGTACACTTGTGAGAATGAACCTTGAACTATATCTGCTTGATTTTCCTCAGCTATTTCAAACAAATTTTCTAACGCATCCTCCGCAAGATAATCATCCGAATCCAGGAATGTAATATATTTGGCATAAATATTTTTAAGACCGGTATTTCTTGCACCGGAAAGGCCTTGATTGTCTTGATTTATGACTAAAACTCCTGGGTGATTCTCGTATTCTTTAATAATTTTATCGCTATTATCGGGTGAACCGTCATTTATTATTACTAATAATATTTTTAAGTTCCCCCGCTGGCTCAAGACCGAATCAATAGCCTGACGGAGTGTCTGCTCTACATTATACACAGGCATTATTACCTGAATATCATATTTGTATTGAATTATTTCATTTTCTGCGACATAAGAGCCACCCTCATCGGGCCATGCTTGCTTGAGATATCCTAATGGATCATTTATCTCGACAGGTCGTTCCATTTTATTAAGCAGATCGGCAACGGCAAAACCAAGACTCTCTAACTTGATTTTTTTGAAGGCTTTACCTATGTTTGCAATATTTAATTTCATGGTTTACTTTAATCAAGTTATTCAGATTATTTCACTTCTTAACTAATGCCTTTAAAGCTAAATAGATTCTTAATATAGTCCGCCAAGAAAATAAAGCAGTTTTATGACTACCCCAAAAGGACATATTAATAAAGAATTTCTCAAGGGGATGAAGATTCGGATTAAGTTTAATATAATCCTTATGTTTCTTATATAATTTCTTAAATTCCTTATCTGAATACTCTTCTGTCTGAAAATCTCTTGCTATTACGGAAGATATAAAAACTTTAGCTAATTGTTCTTCAATTTTACCATCCACAATCAACTGATCAACTGTATTAATCAATCTGCGATCTTCTTCCATTTGAGTCTTATTATACGAACTTGTAATCGAATTCTTATTATCTTTTCGATAATAGTATAAGGCCTCAGGGAGATAATATACTTTGTTCCCTATCAGTGGTAAGATCTGCATCAAAGTAAACACATCTTCACAATAATTGATATCCTTGGGGAAATACGCTTGTTTACTATAAGTTGATTTTATAAGTTTATTCCACAAAGCCCCGTGCAACTTATTGTTTCTCACTCCTACTATATCTTCCAGGATTGCGGTACCATCAAGACTGCGAGGACTTTGTTTAACGTATTTTTCTTTAGAGCCTGATACTTCCCAAAAATCACAGAATGCCATGTCAGCCCGATTTTCTACAGCTTTCTCATAAAGTATCTTATACATATCCTTTTTCGGCCGGTCGTCAGGATCGCAATGTATTATATATTCGCCCATAGCTGCTGAGACACCATCCTGCCTGCTTTGACTGACACCCATATTATACGGATGACGTATTATTTTCACCTGACTTTCACGATGTGGATACTTTTTCAATTGATTCGCTATGATTTCCATACTGGAATCCTGCCCGCAATCATCTATAAAGATATATTCAATTTCTTCTAATGATTGCTCAAACAGAGCTCTGACACATTGTTCTATATATGCCTCCGCATTATATACCGGAATAATTACACTTACTTTTGTAGACATATTCATAATTTAAGCTGCTTACTCGACTGTGTGTCTAATATTAATGACCAGAAGATTACTGATAATCCGGTACAATCAGCAAATGTATTCTCGCTTAATCCACAAGCTAATATACCAAGTATTAAAGGGAGATGTCGTTTTACATGGTCAAAATGATGGGCAAACGCCCTATAAAACAATATACAAAATATCGTTATTGCATAAATACCCCCTGATCGTAGCAATAATACCAATGAACCATCAAGAGGCACTCCTTTTTCCATAGTAAAACCGATCAACCAGTGTATCCGGGACATTTGGGTTAAGATTTTCCCGGGTATAGATAATCTTCCGGAAACTAACACATCAATTCCCCAAAATGAATTATAATTGAGTATCAGATAATAATCTATTACAGTAAATATTGCAGGGAGTACGGCAATAAGAATCTTTGTTCTTTTATTAAAAACTTTTAGTTTATATAACAAGATACACAGACAAAATACAATACCTCCCAACCATGCCGTTCGGCTGCTGCTTAAAGCATAGAATATTTGAATTATAATAAACACGATTGTAAACGCAATCAATGTATTATACTTTTTTAAGAGGATAAAGCAACACACCGCCAGATGAAACCCAAACATGCCCAATCCATTAGGATTTTTGAATCCATATGTCTCAAACCATCCTTTTTGCATTGAATATATCGCGGTTGTATTAAGTACTCCTAAATTATAAAAATAGATCCATCCGAATAACAGACATAGCAATACGCCTAAATACATACTCGCAAGCCGCTCGATAGAATAGCTTTTCAATAGCAAGGCCATTAGAAATAAATCTATAAGAGCTAGAGCGCCTGTATTGAACGGCAGGATCAAAACAAATGGTGCGATATAATAGTAAGTTTTGGTTATTTTTCTGTAATCAATTGACAATACAATTAATACGTTCAGTAATAAAGTTAAAAATTGTGTTTCAATACCCAGCCATGAAAGACAGCCACGAATACATAATGCAATATAAGCTATTTTTATTATCCATGCCCGTAGTGATGAATAACTATTTGGCTTTATATTATCGTTAAGTTGCAATGTATCGCAGCTCATCTCCTATGATCAAGATTCTGAATTCTAATCAATCTTCGCAGAATTTATTTTTCAATATCGAGCGCAGCTTTCAGGTAATTTATGGCTTTATCGCGCTCTGCAGATATTACAGCATCTACTTCATCAGGTACTGAACCGGGAAGCTTATCCAGAGTAAATACTCCATTGGAATCAATTTCAATTGCATTGTCGATGCAACTGCATTTTTCGAGCATTTCTTTCATTCGGTTGTCACGGTTTCCGTTGATGGCAAGGAAAGGGACTTGGAATATTATAGAGAACACTATTGCATGAAACGATCCACTTACTACATATTTAGCATTCTTGATAAGATTGAGGAACTCTATAGGACCTACATCCATTTTAAACCTTACGTTCTTTCTTTTCATGAGTTTCTTCATATCCCCTATTACCATTTCATTGGATATGACTAACTGAAGTCCGGTAAGATCCGAGAGCTTTAAGGCTGCCTCGATTGTCCCGACGCGTGGAAACGGAGTGTAGACAAATATATAAGGCAGGTCTATGAGAGGAGTATCCCCGGCTAATTGGTTCCACTGCTCCCGGGAAATCAGCAGCGTGGGATCAGGCATTATTCCGGCCTCAACTCCGGTTATACGATTAATATAGTCGGCGCTGCCAATCTCGCGGGCACTTACAGCCTTGAATTTTTTTATCGCCTCGGCAATAGGTTCAATTACTGCTGAGGGTGCCTTGGGTCCGAAACTCGACGCAAATGAGATCTTGTTTTTTGATTCGGTAAAATCAAGATAGTACGACATATCAAAATCCAGGCACGTGGGATTCCAGCATTGGTCACTGCCGGTGACGTAATAATCATATTCCGGCAGCCGACTTTTCAACTCTTCACCAGTTGAAAACTCTGACGTCAATTTCAATTTGTCCCTTAAGAAACTCTCAAACAAATTAAATTTCTTCGCCAAAGCTTTACTGTACCCGCCTATGAAGAAATCGATCAGGAGAAATCTTAACCGCCTGCGCCATCCGAAAATCTTTAATTCCGCCGGGTTAAAGTAAAACTTTTTCTGATTCTCCATCCTGAGATTGATAATCTCATTGTCTACTCCGAGACTTAGGAGAGTCTGCTGCAAGCCGTAGGCCTGAAGTATTGATCCATAATTATGCGACGCATGAAATGTTATGGTCGCAGTACGCTTTCTTTTATTTACCATAGTTGTTTCCCGGTTAATATACGATATACAAATCCTATTGATCGTCTTACGAAGAAGCTGATATTGAATGCCTGCCGGATACCGATGACTTTTCGCAGGATATTAAACATAACTACGTCTATCCTGTGGGGTGTGGGATGCTGGAGCTGATGATTACCTTTGATTGCCTCGTCAACAGGCCTTTTGTAAAGACTTATCAGATTTGACATCTGATCGATCTTCTCCTGCCCCTTAGGACTGCAGGGAAGAATAACCGATATTCCGTGAGGGTGTGCAGGGATTTCCTTTGCAGGAATTTCTGCTCCCAGACCCCAGAAGTCGCCTATTGTAATATCAGCGCACCGCTCGGGGCGGGCATACTTGCAAGTGTAGCAACTCGGACGGTAGGAGTAGCCATACATAAACGTCTGGTAGTAGATGTCCTTACATCCGTTGGTCCAAAGCGGAACAGACTTGTACAAAGGAATATAGTTTCCCGATTGTTGTTTTCTGGAAGCCACTATCTGGAAGCCACTGTCCGTACGGAACCACAGCCTGTCAACATCGTGTATATCACACCCCTGTTTTTTCAGATAATCGTGGAGAAACACTTGCGACGGCACGCCATGACATATCAACTCGACAAGAAGCAAATTTTCAGGTTTTGTCTTGAACAATCGCCTCACAGCTTCACTTTGGCAGGGGGTACCGATGAATAATACATCAGTCCCGGCCTTTACATCATTGATTAGATCATTATATATTACCCACGCTTTGCTCTGAACATACTTTGAACCTTTCAATAGTTCAAGTTGCTCTTCATCGGTTACGCGTATATGCTCGATTCTCGCGTCAGAAAGCGATGCACACCCATATACCACTCCTCCGTTTCTCAGGGTCAGTAGTGAGAGAGCCTGCGCAGCTCCACCCGATGTAGTAGTGAGATAGTCACGTTCATTCTTAATTACTGCCGCATAGGCATTCAACGGCTTATTGAATTCCGACTTATTGATTGCCGGGCACACTCTTTCACATTTCTTGCAGTCGATACAGACCTTTGTGTCTATTTTAGGATATATGTGCCCGAAATCGCCGGGAATGAAAGATATGCAATTTCTCGGACATACCGTTGAGCAGACTCCACAACCGGTACAGATATTATAATCACATGTTTTTTCCATCCTATTGAGTTTCTTTAATTTTTATCCGATTAATGGCGATCCTTTTATTGAAAGGCAAGCTTTAAATAATACAACTGATTATTACTGCGAGAGTAGATTATGAAAGTAACGCATATTATTTGTTACAGCAAAGATTTTTATCGTAAAACGTGCTATAAATAGTCTGACTTTGAAAATATATCTTTATCCGTTACCCAATGTGTATTATCTCACGTATTTTATCTATAATCACACGCCTTTCATAAGCAGTCATCAAGATTATTGCACCTAATACTAAATTCGCAATTACTGAGAACACTATTAATAATAGGTTATCGACAAGCGATTCTATATGGCATGAGATGAGCACCGGCAATGGGGTCGCAACAATGACATAAAGTGTAATGGGCAGCATTACTTTTCGCAAATAGCTAAGAGAGGGAAAGTCAATCAACCAATGCAAATATCCTATGCGGGTAAAATGAATAAGCAGATTCATCGCCACCTTATAGACCATTAACCACACAGGTGATAAATCAAGGTATAATATTATGTATGCTGCCGGCACATTGGTAAATATCATAGTGGCAATTATCAGCATGTAGGTTTTAATCTTTCCCGATGCCTGTGCTGCGGTCCATAGCGGACCTGAAATGGCATCGATCATGCAAAATACGATTATCAGCTGAGTAAACGGTACAGCATATTGCGGTGTCTCAGTGAGCCATATATCAAAAATTGCCGGGCAACAAAGTATTACCGGAAATCCTATGATAAAAATAAGCATGAATGAAAATCTCGAAGCCCTAAAAATCAGTGAAAGAAAATAATCTTTATCCTCGGCTGCATATGACTTAATTATCTGCGGATTAAATGCCGTCTGCATATTCGAGACAAAAGAAGAGACGGCTCCGGCAACCTGATTTGAAACTCCCATGGCTGCATTGAGCGTAACACCGCGGAAAATGTTCAATATTATGTTCACACCCTGCGTCGCTCCGACATTTCCGATACCTCCCAGCATATTCCAGCCTGAGAAAGAAATGATTTTCTTAAACAGCGTGGCATCAAAGAAATAATGATACACGCAGTGCTCAAAGCGTGAACGGCAATAAAAGCGATATGTAAAAAATATGCATACTGACACGACCGAGAGAGCCACCGCATAAATTATCACTTTATTTCCTGCGATAAAGTAGAGCAACGCTGCCGATGAAAGTTTTAATATCGCTTCAAGTATGCTTAAATAGGCATAAAACGACATTTTCTCGTAAGATATAATCGCTGCCTGATAAGGAACCGCAAGTATCTGAACTAAAAACGTGAATATCGAGCACTGATACACTACATTTGCCGTCGTCGTCATTCCGGGAGGGAAGTTCATATATCTATTTAGGAACCACAATCCTATTGACTCTGACAACAATAGTACTATTCCTCCTATGACAAAATGCACATTGACGCTCATAGAGAATACTCTCCCCAATTCGGTAGAATCGTTTCTTCCTATATGATAGGAGAGAAACCGCTGAGTCGACTGCGTCATTGCACTGCTCAGGAACGAGAACAGAACGACGACGCCTGCCACAACGTTGTAGATACCGTAGCCGTCCTCTCCTAATTCCTTCAGCACTATTCTGAAAGAAAAAAGAGTGACGCCCATGATCAGGAACATCCTGAAATAAAGCATCAAGGTGTTTTTAGCAATACGCTTATTATTCTCTGCTACCATATTA
>CAMWHE010000053.1 GCA_947173955.1 uncultured Bacteroidales bacterium
CGATTGTGCCGTCGGGGTTGATGGTCATGCGGTCGATGCAGACTTCGCGGTGGATGCCGGGCTCGTTGTCAAGGTAGGCGGGGTTGATGCGATGGTAGACGATACGCCAGTCGCCGGTGGCGGGGGTGCTGACCACAGAATTATGGGCAGGGCCGTAGATGCCTTTGGCGGGATCCTGGGAGAGGATTACGGGATTTTTGGCTACTGTGATGGGGCCAAGTGGCGAGGTGGCTGTGCCGTAGGCTACATGATAGTTGGGTGAGCCGGTGTCGTCGACTGACCACATGAAGTAGTAGCGTCCGTCGTGATAGAATACGTAGGGGGCCTCGCGATAGGCGTAGGTCTTGAGGGAGCCGCCGCGGGGGGTCATGACGGTCAGTGTGGAGTCGATGATCGAAGTCATGTCGGGAGCGAGCTCGGCGCCGGCCATGTAGCCGTTGCCCCAGTAAAGGTAGCTTTTGCCGGAAACGGGGTCGGTGAAGACATCGACGTCGATTTCCTGTCCGCGGGCTACTTCGGGGGTGGAGGTGACGATGGGATGGCCGAGGTCGACAAACGGGCCTGTGGGGCTGTCGGCGATGGCTACACCTATCTGCTTGCCGCCGCCGGCTACGGGATTTCCGCTGAAGTAGAGGAAGTATTTGTATTTGCCGTCGATGAGTTTCTCCTCGATGGCGGGAGCCCAGCAGTTGCCGTCGGCCCACTCTACCTGGTCGGTAGCGAGGTCGAGGACGTTGCCGCGATAAGTCCACTCGGTAAGGTCGGGCGAGGAGTAGCAGGTGTAGTAGGTACCACCCCATCCGGGTGTGCCGTCGGTCGTGGAGTATAGGTAGTAGAGGCCGTCGCGGCGTGAGTGGAGTATCTCGGGATCGGCGTGGAATCCGGGGAGGACGGGGTTGGCGGCCACGGTGAGGTTGCCCATGTCGGCTGAGGGCCAGCGGGCCATCAGGCGCTGCATCTCGGCGCGTGTGATGGGGATGATTGTGCCGTGGCGGGGGTGGAAGTTCATGGAGATTTCATTGTCGATGACCTTGAAGTTGGAGAGGTCGTCGGTCTCGGTGAACTGATATTTGCCTTTCATGTAGACGTCGTACATGAGGATGTATTTGTCCTGACCAATGAGCTTGAATGTGCCTGCACCCTCTACGCTCTCGGGTGTCTGCTGCTTGTAGTCGGGCTGCTCGGTCCATCGGCCGGATGTCAGGGAGTCGGTTGTGGCTACCTTGATGCCGTTGCCGTGGCCTTCGGTCTTATAGAAAAGATGGTATTTGCCGTCGCGATAGACTATGTCGCCGTCAATGCATGACTTGCCGTCGGCGGGAATGAACAGGGGCTTGTAGTCGCCCTCGAGGTCGGTGAAGTCCGGGTTGGCGTAGGCATAGTAGATGATGTCGGGACCGTCGCCATGCTGCATCGACCAGTAGACCATGTATTTGCCGGCGTCATGGTCGTAGACGGTCTGGGGAGCCCAGACGCGTTTGAGGTTGGCCTGATCGGGGTAGCGCTTCTGGATGTTGACGATGGAGTGTTCCCAGTTGACGAGGTCGGGGCTCTTCATGAGCACCATTGCACGGTTGGAGTCCCAGCCGTTGTCGGAGACCATGTCGGTGACTACCATGTAGAATCCCTCGCCGTCCTCGCGGCGGAGGATGTGGGGGTCGCGGACGCCGCCTGTCGACGATATCTCGGAGGAGGAGATCACGGGCAGGTTGTCGTTGAGGGCATAGAAGTTGTGCCCGTCGACCGAGAGGCCGAAGTGTATCTGCTCCTGATTGATATGATTGCCTGTGAAGTAGGTGAAGAGGTAGCCTGCGAGGTCTTTTTCGGCGGGGACTTCAGCTGAGGCTGCTATAGGGGCGGCGAGAGCCGCAAGGGCAAATGCGCCGTTGAGGAGGTATTTCATGGTAGGGGTGAGAAGTATTGGTGTATTATATCCGCGAAGGTACGCAATTTTCATCATACCCTGCGCACAATAAATGTTAAAACGCCAGAGGCAGTTTTGCAAATTAGACCTTCGGGGGAACAATTTTAACGTGAGTCGATGTTTGTCTATGTGTAGCCTCTCCGCGGCTATCTGATGGGTATTGCATTGGCTTTCCGGGGGTTGCAAGAACCCCCGGTTAACAAGATTCAGCCCGTCCCGGGCTGTCTATCAGGCAGATATGGCACAGTATACCATCTACGCGCCCGGAATAATCGTGTTCTGTGAAGGCCGGAGAGAGGTGATGGGGCTGATGAGGCTAATTGGTCTAATAGGGATCTGAAAATACGAAGCGGATTTAATCGGCGGCCTTTGGACGCCTTGCGGAAGGTGGATTGCACACCCCCGGCGCCTACGCTACGCTCGGCGGCGGAGGTTACTGGGAATCGGCTGGCTTCGCACGCCTCTGTGTGATAGTTGGCGACAGATCACGACATCGCGTCTCCGACGCTCATAGATATAGTATAGTCCTGTCCCCCAGGCGCTAACGCACACCTGGGGTTGACCACAATAACGCGCCTTTCGGGCGCTTGTTTATCAACTCTGGCGATTATCATGCCTATACAAGATTAATTGCTTGCACCCGCTCCTGCGGGTGCAGAGGGGAAAATGGATGGATGTCGTGGGGTTTCGCCTGCGGCTCAACCGCCACGCTACTATGCTGCCACACGCTCACGCGGTGGCAATCTCTATAATACGTTGACTCTCAGGCGTCGTGAGGTGATGGCCAATCGGCTACAATCGGCGTCCTTAGCCGGACGCCCTACGTGCGACGGGTACGGAATCTGCAACGTTGACCACAATAAGCGCCCGAAAGGTGCTTGTTGTGGTCGCGATCTTATATGGCAATAAAAAGCTCCCGCCGGGTCTTGCGGATATGACTCGGCGGGAGGGTATTTCAGTAGCGGCCGTCAGGCGGGTTATTTCTTGGCGGCTGACTTTTTAGCGGCTGAGGGCTTCTTTTCGGCCTGTTTCTTTTCAGCGGGCTTTTTGGCGGCAGGCTTTTTGGCTTCGTCGGCGGGGGCAGACTCGCGGAGTTTGTGCTCCTCGTTGTAGTGCTCCTCGTCGCGGCGACTTGATGCGAGGGCTTTGTTGAGGGCCTCGATTTCGGTGGCCTGATTGCGGATGGTAGTCAGCAGGGAGTTGAGTTCTTCGTTCTCGATTGTGAGGGGGTACTGTTCCTCGACTCTGACGATGAAGTCGGCAAGGACGTTCATATAGTTGGTAAACGCCTGGAATGGAGTCTCGTAGGGGCTGAAGTGGGAGTGTACGGCGCCATCGGCCAGGTGCTTGGTCGACATATAGTAGAAGTGGTCGCTTGCCTGGAGGTAGTACCAGTCCTGCTTCAAGCGGCGGTCGTCGCATAGGCGTACGCGCTCGGCCACGCTGTAGAGCTTGTTGAAGGCTTCGTTCTGCATCTTGTTGCCGAGCCATGCAGATGTGTCGCGGGCTTCGTCGGCGCCGGAGATGGGGTGCATGACGGAGAGCTCGCCGACGGGCTTGATCTTGGCAATGGCCTCAGAGGGGGTGATGAACTCGATGCCTTTTTCGGCGGCGAAGCGGGGGAGTGCCTCGAGGAACTGGAGGATGCCGCTCTCGAGGGGCTGCATCTCGCCGAAAGCCGCAAGCGACATCGACAGGTTGATGATCTGCTCCTCGCGGGGGGTGTCGGCGATCCAGGAGATGTATTTGTCGGCTGTCAGGGGATATTCGCTCCAGTCGTAGTTGTTGAAGCGGAAGGAGATGTCGTCAGATAGCTTCGAGTTCTTCAGCAGGAGCTTGAGCTTGGGGGCGGTAGCTGCGGTGTAGATATAGTCGGGCGACTTCCAGCCGAGGATGTGCTTGGCGCCCTCGGTCAGCACGCCTTTATAGCCCATGGCGAGGATCTGGGGAGCGAGGTCGTCGCAGTAGATGAGCTCGGTGTTGCGCAGGATGCGTGGGCTCTGGCCGAAGAGTTCCTGTATCTTCTCGTCGTGTACCTTGCACTGGTTGGCAAATTCGTCGGGGTCGGTGAGCGACGCCAGCGAATGGGCATAGGTCTCGCCGAGGAATTCGACCTTGCCGGTGGCGGCAAGCTGCTTGAGCAGGTCGATGAATTCGGGTACATACTGCTCGCACTGCTCGAGGGCGACTCCTGTGATGGAGATCGAGCAGCGGAAGGCTCCCTTGGTCTGCTGGATCATGCGCAGGAGGGTCTGGGCAGCAGGGATATAGCTGCGGTGGGCGACGCGGGTGATGATGTCGTCGTTGGCAAAGTCGTCATAGTAGTAATGGTCGTTGCCTATGTCGAAGAAGCGATAGCGCTTGAGGCGGAACGGCTGATGGATCTGAAAATTAAAACAGATAGCTTTCATAGGGGTATATGGTATTTTTTTATTTTACTTCTGTGGAGTCGCTCAGCTGCGTCCGAGGACTTTATTATAGATGTTGATGACTTTGCGTCCGGCCTTGTCCCATGTGATCTGGGCCACTTCCTTAAGGCCGTCTTCCTTAAGCTGCTCATGGAATGCGGGATAGGTCACGAGGGCATTGATGGCGTCGGCCATGGCGTCGATATCCCAGTAGTCGGTCTTGATGACATTGTTTAGGATCTCGGCGCATCCGCTCTGCTTGGAGATGATCGATGGGACGCCCATCTGCATGGCTTCGAGCGGCGAGATGCCGAACGGCTCGGAGACCGAGGGCATGATGTAGACGTCGCTGGCCGAGAGCATCTCATAGACCTGCTTGCCCTTCTGGAAGCCGGGGAAATGGAACCGGTCGGCTATGCCTCGCTCGGCTGCGAGGGTGATCATCTTATCCATCATGTCGCCGGAACCGGCCATGACGAAGCGCACGTTATGATTGTTTTTCAGCACTTTGGCGGCGGCTTCGACGAAGTATTCGGGGCCTTTCTGCATCGTGATGCGGCCGAGGAAGGTGACCACTTTCTCCTTGGGCTTGGGGGCGCGGCAGGCCAGGAGCTCTTCGCTCAGGGGGACGACGGCATTGTGTACGGTAGTCACTTTAGCGGGGTCGATGCCGTATTTCTCGATGACGGTGCGGCGGGTCAGCTCGGAGACGGTGATGATGTGGTCGGCATGGATCATGCCGTCGCGCTCGATGTTGAAGACGGTCGGGTTGACATTGCCGCGGGAGCGGTCGTAGTCAGTGGCGTGCACGTGGATGACGAGGGGCTTGCCCGTGACCTGCTTGGCATGGATGCCTGCGGGGTAGGTCAGCCAGTCGTGGGAGTGGATGACGTCAAACTCCTCCGTGCGGGCTATCACTCCGGCCACGATCGAGTAGTTGTTGATCTCCTCGAGCAGGTTGTCGGGATAGCGGCCCGAGAATTCGATGCATCCCAGGTCATTGGTGCGCATATAATTGAAGTCGGCATAGATGTGGTCGCGGAGGCGGAAGTATTCGTGAGGATCCATGACCTTGCCGATGCGGCTCTCGACATAGTCGTAGCTGACATCTTTCCATACGACGGGAGTCTGTGAGGCTCCTATGATTTTGGCGAATGACTTGTCCTCATCGCCGAATGGCTTGGGGATGACGAAGGTGATCTCCATATCGCCACATTCCCACATTCCTTTTGTGAGGCCGTAGCTGGCGGTACCGAGTCCGCCAAGGATATGAGGCGGGAATTCCCACCCGAACATTATAGCTTTCATTTATTGAATTTTTTCAGGGTATATAGGGTGCGGAGTATTTCGGCGATATTGGTCGCGTGGGAGATCGCACCGCGTCCGGAGAACGGGGGATTGCCGTCGTAGAGCTGCGAGAGGGAGCCGATGCAGCCCTGCGACATCTCGTCCTCGAAGCCGATGAGCATACGGTCGATATAGCTTACGCCGCTCATGCCGAAGACTCTCAGATAGGCCTCGGCATAGAAGCCCATCAGCCAGGGACGCGCGGGCCCCTGATGCAGGGCGTATTCGCGTTCCTCGGGCGAGCCGAGATAGAATGGGCGGTAGCCGTAGCTGCGGGGCGACAGGGAGCGGAGGCCCTTGGGGGTCAGCAGCTCGCGGGTCACTACGTCGAGCACACCCTTGCGCTGGCGGCGGTCGAGGGGCGAGTAGTCAAGGCCGATGGCGATAGCCATGTTGGGGCGCACGGAGGGGTCGGCATAGTTGCCGTCGACATAGTCGTAGAGATAGCCGCTCTCATTGAGGAATGTCTCGACAAAGCGGGGCGCCATCTTCGTGGCGTGGTCGAGCCAGCGTGTGCGGTCGTCGGCCAGCCCGGGTTCGTCCTCGACGAGGGTGGCGGCAAACATCAGGGCGTTGTAGAAGAGGGCGTTGAATTCCACAAGCATTCCCGAGCGGGGCACGACGGGGCGTCCGTTCCAGACGGAGTTCATCCACGACGCGGGCACATGGGTGCCGTCGGTGGATATCAGGCCGTTGTCAAGCACAAAAAGGTTGGGATGACGGCCGTCGAGGATGTAGTTGAGAATGTCACGCAGCAGGGGGAGGTAGCGCTTTGCCTCGGCAGCCGACTGCATTTTGGCATACTGCTGGATGCTCCATGCGGCCCAGAGGGGTATGTCGGGCAGGTCGATGCCGTGGATGCGCGCCGACTTTTCGCCGGTGGCCATGAAGTGCAGGAGCGCTTCGGAGGCTGTGGCCATGATGTTGTCGAAATCATCCTTATGGCCGATGGCGAGTGTATTGCCGGGGAGCGACATGAATGTGTTGCGGGCGAGCACGGTTCCCCAGGGATAGCCCGAGAGCATATATTCCTGCTTGCCGTCGACGAGGTAGAGCTGTTTGGCCGCGTTTTTCAGGCAGTTGTAGAAGCTGGTGCGGCAGGTGCGCGAGGCGATCTCGGCCTGATACATCTTGTCGAGCGAGCGGGGCGACACCTCGCTGATGCCGGCCGAGAAGATGATCGACTCCCCTTTCTTGATCGGCAGGGAGAAGTAGCCGGGCACCCAGAGGTCCTCCGTATAGGGGACGCCGCGCTCCAGATCCTTGACATACTCGATGTCCTTATACCAGTGGGGGTCATAGACCCACTCGGGCTTGCGGCTGAACTGCATATAGAGCGTCGGATAACCCTCGTACATGCAGGCCGACACGCCGTTGTTGACCGGGGGACACTCGGTGTTGAGCGCCGTATTCTCCACACACAGCTCATTGCTGTCGCGGAAGGCGAGGAAGGGTCGGAACTGCAGCGTCGTGGGCGAATGAGCCTCGACGAGCGTATAGCGTATCAGGAGACGGTTCTCCTTGGAGATGAAGATTTTTTCTTTCGTCAGGATGACGCCGCCCACGCGGTAGGTAGTGCGCGGCACGCTTTCACAGTCGAATTCGCGGATATATTTGTGTCCGTTGGGACTGTAGACACCGCCCTTGTAGCGGTGAAGTCCGAGATTGAACGGAGCTCCGTGCTGGATGACGGTCACATCCATCGACGACAGCAGGACGTGCGGGCGATAGTCCTTGTGGCTCAGGGGCATAACGAGAAGCCCGTGCTGCTTGCGGGTATTGCAGTCTACGATCGAGGTGCAGTGATAAGCTCCTGCCTGATTGGTGCGGAGCATCTCTTTCGGAAGAGACTGCTCGAGATTGATCATCAGGTTCTTGTCAAATTTCAGGTAACTCATTGGCTATAATATTCGTATTTTATCCGGTTATGATATTATTAATTTAAGGTATGACGGCTCTCATCCTGCCGGCGGCGGACTCTTCCGCCTGACCGGGGTAGACACCGACCCCATCGCTTGCTCCGGAGAGGGAGATGGCGACGAGGTTTTGATTAGTAACAACGAATATACATCTTTTTTTAACCGTCAACAATTTTTTCTTAATTTTTTGTCGTTATTAACTTCTTTTTTTGGAATTCCGGTAGTCCAATGTGGAAAACAATGCTCTACAACATTGTTTTATGACAGCCGGAGGGGCTCCCCTCCCCCCCGGGAGTAAAAAAAAGGGAGGCCGCTTTACACGGCCTCCCTGACTCTCACCCGTGGTGGTTGAGAAAAAGTATATTACTTCACATATAGTTTGGTAGCGGTGTTGCCTCTGCGCACTATATAGAATCCACGCTCTAACTTAGCCTCATCACGCGGTCCGGCATAGAGTAACAATCCGTTCAGATTGTAAATCTCTACATCCCCCTCTTCGTCAGCCTCAATCTCGCTTACACCTGCATCATAATCCACTTTCAGAGTGCCGTTGACAAGCTCAAACTCATAGTTACGGTCACTGCCTCCGCTCAGCACAATCGGATATTCGCCAACGCTGTTTATATCCGCTTCGGGGGCGCTGATATAGGGGAATTTATCGAGATTATCACGGGTATCGCCGTTGCGGAATCCGTCAAAAGTCATCGTGAAAATCGGGAGCTGACTGCCGACAACGATTGTCTTGTCGTCTGCCGTGATTTTCAGCGGAGCTTTTGTCACCGAAATCTTTGCACTGGCCCCTTTGTCATACGAATATGTAAAATAGTAGTTCTCGGCATCGCCCCCTTCAAGTGTGGCCTGATATGTGCCGGCGCCGCTCTTCGCGTCAGCCGATGTCTTTACGGTAGGTTCTGAACTGATTACCGACTTCTTGTCGCTGTTACGGAAACCACTGTAACTGATTGCAAACTCATTCTCATCGCCATACATTCTTGAGTGGTCGGCAAGGTGAGCTTCCAGCGGAGCCTTAGTGACAGTGAGGATACCCGGCTTATAGCTGAGTTCATAGTTGCGGGCATCGCTGCCTTCTACCATGATGTCATATTCGCCTGCTTTGCTTGCCGACTTGGCGTCGGTGAACGTGTAGGGCGTACTGAACAGCACGCGCTCGTCGTCGCCGTTACGGAAGCCATCTATCGTATAGCTGAACTCCGGGTTTGTGTCACCATACATGCGTGAGGCGTCATTTGCTTTGACGGTCAGCGGCGCTTTGCCTATCGTCAGCGTGCCGCTCTGCACCATCAGCGAATAGTTCGTATCCTCCACGCTCCCTATCGTGATATCGTATGTACCTACGTTGCTCAGCTTGTTGGCCTCAGTCGAGGCGACCGGCTCGGCAGACAGTTCCGAAACGCCGTCACCGTTGACAAATCCCTTATAGGTTATCGTCAGTTCGGGATTTTCGTCGCCATACATACGCTCACAGTCGTCCGCACGGGCTATCAGGGTGGCTTTGTTGACGTTCACCGTAATCTTGGCGTTGTCCGCCAGATAGTTGTTGTCGCCCTCCTGCACGGCTGTCAGTTCGGCGGTGCCGGCTCCGCGTATCGTTGCTACAGTGCCGTTGACTGTTACGACCTTGACATTGGAGCTCTTAAATGTGATTGTCTTGCCGGTAGAGCTTGATGCCGTGAGCGAGAATGGGGCATCGCCGTAGGTCTTGTCCTCGACAGTCTCGAAAGTGACTGTCTGCGAGCCTTTTTGCACTGTGAGCTCCTGTGATACGGGCGATGCGTCGTAGTAGTTGTTGTCACCTGCTGCATAAGCGGTAATGTGGCAGCTGCCCGCGCCGGTTATGGTCACTTCGTCCCCTTCGATTGTCGCCACCTTGCTGTTGGAGCTTTCATATCGTATGGGCGAGCTCGAGCCGGTTGTCGCTTCGAGTTTGAATGGCGCCATGCCGTAGGTCTTGACCGGAATCTCGTCAAACGTTATCGTCTGATAGGCTTTCGACACCGCTACGGGCAGCGTCACCGGCGATGCCGCTAAGTAGTAGTCGTCACCCTCCTGGCTTGCTGTTATCTCGGCGTTGCCTGCTCCTTTTATAATCAGTTTGTTACCATCTATCTCGGCTACGTTTTCATTTGATGTCGTGTAGGTTATGGTCAGCCCCTTGTCGGTTGTGGCGGGCAGCTCCACAGGTTCGTCGCCGTAGGTCTTGACCGGTATGTTGTCCCAGTGAATGGTCTGCGGAGCCTTCAATATCACGATAGGCTGGCTGACACTTGTGGCCGCCAGGAAATTATCCGTACCCTCTTGTTCGGCGGTCACTGTCGCTTTGCCCGGCTTCACTATGGTTATGGTGTTCCCCTCGATGCTCACGACGTCGCTGTCGGCTGTGTAGGTTATGGGGAGGTCGCGGTTGGTGACGGCGTTGAGCACGATAGGAGCGTCACCGTAGGTCTTGGTGGGGAACGGCTCGAATGTGATGGTCTGCGGAGCCTTGTTCACCACGAGTGTACGTGTCACCGGGGTAGCCTCGTAGCGTGTGGCGTCCCCCGCCTGTGAGGCCACGATTTCGGTCGAGCCGGCGTTAAGTATGGTGACGGTGTTGCCGCTCACGGTGGCCACCTTGGTGTTGATTGACGTGTAGCTTATGGGCAGCCCCTCGTCGGTCACATCAGGCAGTGTGAAAGGTATGTCGCCGTAGGTCTTGGCGGCGGGCTCGGGGAAGGTGATTGTCTGGCGGCGCTTGTTGACCACCAGCTTGCGGCTCACGTAGGCTGCCTCGAGATAGTCGGCCGAGCCTATCTGGTTGGCGGTGATTGTCGTCTCGCCGGCGCCGGTAATATGGACATTGTTGCCGGTCACGGTGGCCACCTTGGGGTTACTGCTCTGGTACACAATCTTCAGTCCCTTGTCGGTCACCTCGGGCAGAGTAAAGTCGGCGTCGCCGTATGTTTTAGCCTCGAGCTCGGGGAAAGTGATGACCTGCGCGCACTTGTTGACGGTCACTGTCGTGGTTGTCGAGTTGGTGTATGAGGCAGGGTTGCTCACTTTGCAGTAGTATGACCCGGCATAGGCGCTCTTGACTGCCTGGATGGTGTATGTGGCTTCGGTTGCCCCCTCGATTGCCTTGTCGTTGTGATACCACTGGTAGCTGTAGCCGTCGTCCACCACATCGAGTGTCAGGGTCAGTACCTCGTCGACTGTCTTGGTGAGCGTCTCGGGCGATGAGACGATTGCCTCGGGTACCCGGTCATAGTAGTGTATGGTGGTCACGTGCTCGTAGGTTCCGTCGGTTTTGAGCACGCGATACATGCAGTCCCCCTTTTGCGGGTCGGTCTCCTCATAGAGATATGAAAGCCCCAAGTGATACTCATCTGTATTAGCATACTCGACGTTTTTGACCGTTTCCCATGTAGTTCCGTTATCATAGCTCCGTTCCCAGCGGGAAATTTCAAAAGAAGATGGCGCGAGAGTGCACGGCGTGTGGGTTGTCCACTGGCAGGTTAGATATTTAGCGCCGTTTAAACGGTCTGTCTTGGACGCAGATAAATTGCCTTCAATTGCAGAGAAATATAATCCACAATGAATATAACTAGTATACGGAGGAGAATATCCATATTCTGTACTACATGTCAAAGTTTTCCCACCAATATAAAATGGACCCCCGTTGTTATCAAAAAAGTAGTTGCCGCAGATACATTTTTGATTTCTATAATCTGTTGAAATTCCATGAATACCATAATCAAGGGCAAAACCCGAAAGCGCGTTAAAGAGCAACACGCAAAGCAGTAAGAATTTTTTCATAGTGATAAAGATATTAAGATTTTATATTAACATTACTGATTGAATATAAGGCGATTTGGAGTATTATTTTCAAATCGGCTATTACACAGAAGAAAACCGTGTAACACATGACAGCGCCGGTGATATATGTCAGAATGTTAACTGTCCATAACTCTGATAGCAAGCTCATGCACAGACATACTGCAAGCATTGTAATCTGGAGCATTATGAATATTGCAGCTGTACAGGTTACCTCATTTTTTTGAGTTTGAGTTCGCGGGTCAAATTTTGAAAATACAGGATTACTGATGACCAATGGTAATGCCATCATTGCAGCGCCTACGAGAATACTGATAATCACCATTGCCGTCCCGGTGAGAGATTTAAGGGTATCAGGACTGAAAGTGAGGCTCTCAGAGCGAATAAAACAGAAAAGGACGACTATCAGCACCGGGACACTAACCGACTGAATAACTGTCCGTTTGAGTGTACGTTCGGTTGAACTCTTTTTATCATCCTTTGACCTTTTGGGTAGCTTTCCGCCGTCATGATATAGAACCGAAAGCGCTTCACGGAAAGTAAAATTCTTGCAATCTTCGCACGCATTGTGGTCTTTTTGATAAATGTCTTTCTCCATAGTGATGATATAGTGCCGCGGTCTTCCCCTCGTTGGCTTATTCGATTGGTTTACAAATAAAAAGCGTAGGAATCTGTATCTGTTGCCGTCCTACACTTCGAGGCTTCTCGCATTGCCCATCAATAGTCGGACGGCAACGCAGAAGCCCACGC
>CAMWHE010000054.1 GCA_947173955.1 uncultured Bacteroidales bacterium
AGTATCTTGACATCGTCGACTGCAACGCCGGCGACCACGGCAAGGCTTTCGCCACTAACTTCAATCCCGAGATCAATATCCGCGAGATAACCCAGAACGGCCGCTACTACGAGGACGGCAAGTGGGTGACCACAAAGCCGCTCGAGATACACGCACCGCTGACCTATCCCAACATAGGCCCGCGCGACTCCTACCTCCTCTATCATGAGGAGCTTGAATCGCTCGTCCAGAATTTCCCCACGATCAAGCGCGCACGCTTCTGGATGACTTTCGGCCAGGAATATCTCACGCATCTGCGCGTGATCCAGAATATCGGCATGTCGCGCATCGACCCCGTCATGTACAATGGCGTCGAGATCATCCCGCTGCAGTTCCTCAAAGCCGTCCTCCCCAATCCGCAGGATCTCGGCGAGAACTATCACGGCGAGACCTCGATCGGCTGCCGTATCTCGGGCCTTGACAAAGAGGGCAAGCCGCTCAACTACTATATCTACAACAACTGCAGCCACGAGGCGGCCTACCGCGAGACCGGCATGCAGGCCGTCAGCTACACCACCGGCGTCCCCGCCATGATCGGCGCCATGATGTTCCTGACCGGAAAGTGGGCCAAGCCCGGCGTGCACAATGTCGAGGAGTTTGATCCCGATCCATTTATGGAGCAGCTTGCTGTCCAGGGTCTTCCCTGGCAGGAAGTGATCGGCGGCGACCTCGAAGTAGACCATATCGGCTGATTGCCCTGAAACCCCCTCCCGTTGAAGCATGAAACTCGTCATACAGCGCGTCACCCGGGCCTCGGTCACGATAGGCTCTGATCTCTGTTCGGAGATCGGGCCGGGTCTCCTTGTGCTTGTCGGAGTCGAGACGGGCGACACACTCGCCGATGTCGACTATCTGGCGCGGAAGACAGCGATGATGCGCATCTTCCCGGACGCCGACGGGGTTATGAACCGCTCCGTCATCGATGCCGGGGGCGATGTCCTGGCCGTCAGCCAGTTCACGCTTCTCGCCTCGACCCGCAAGGGGAACCGACCGAGCTACATACGCGCCGCCGGCCATGAGACTGCCGTGCCGCTCTACGAGGCTTACTGCTCGCAGCTCGCCGGACTGATATCCCGCCCCGTCAGGCAGGGAGTCTTCGGCGCCGATATGCAGGTAGCCCTTGTCAACGACGGTCCCGTCACAATCATAATCGACTCACGCGAATGCTGACCACTGACGATTTCCCCACGCTCGCGCCGCTGCAGCGCCTTGTCGACAGCTGGATATCGGCTACCGGCAAAGGCTACTTCTCGCCGCTGACCAATATGGCCATCCTCGCTGAGGAGACAGGCGAGGTAGCGCGCATCATGGCTCGCCGGCACGGCGACCAGGTGGCCAAGCCGTCAGACACCGGCGCATCGCTCGCCGACGAGCTTGTCGATGTGATCTGGGTGGCCGCAGCGATCGCCAATCAGGAGGGGATAGACCTGACGGAGGCCCTGCGCCTCAATTTCGACAAAAAGACACGCCGCGACGCCGGCCGCTTCGGCCTCCCGGCAAAGACAGATACCGAAACATTAACCACCAAAAACCTATAACTATGAGCGACAAATATCTTCAGGCCATCGAAGCCTCAAAGGTCATCACCGACGATGCTGCCGTAGCCTCGGCCGTAGCTGAAATCATCGAAAAGCATCTGGCTGAAAACAAGAATACCGACGTCTATAAATTCCTCTTCAATACCATCGACCTCACTACGCTCAAGGCTACTGACTCTCCCGCATCAGTGGCTGACTTCACCGAGCGCGTCAACGCCTTCGACGAGGAGCATCCCGAGCTCCCCAACGTGGCCGCCATCTGCGTCTATCCCAACTTTGCCCAGGTAGTCCGCGCCGTACTCGAAGTATCAAGAGTTGATATCGCCTGCGTATCAGGCGGATTCCCCTCCTCGCAGACTTTCCCCGAAGTCAAGGTGGCAGAGACGGCGCTTGCTGTCGACGGCGGTGCCGACGAGATCGACATCGTGCTCAATGTAGGCAACTTCCTCGACGGCGACTATGAAGGCGTATGCGACGAAATCCAGGAGCAGAAGCATGCCTGCCGCGAAGCACGCCTGAAAGTCATCCTCGAGACCGGCGCCCTCAAGACAGCCGCCAATATCAAGGCCGCATCCGTGCTCGCCCTCTACTCCGGCGCCGACTTCCTCAAGACATCGACCGGCAAGGAGTTCCCCGGCGCTTCGCTCGAGGCCGCCTATGTGATGTGTCAGTGCATCAAGGAATACTATGAGACTACCGGCAACATGGTGGGATTCAAGGCATCAGGCGGCGTGGCTACCACAGCCGAGGCCGTGGCCTACTATACCCTCGTCAAGGAGATTCTCGGCGAGAAGTGGCTGACTAACGAGTATTTCCGTATCGGTGCTTCACGCCTGGCCAACAACCTCCTGAGCGACATCCTCGGACAGGAAACGAAATTCTTCTAATCCCCCCATCTCTGAATCAGTCAGCAAATGAAGTACTGGGTAATCATCGATAAAGAGCAGAAAGGGCCGTTTACGATCGACGAGATGCGCTCCCTACCGCTCGACCCGCAGACTCCCGTATGGCAGAAAGGGATGGCCGACTGGGCACCACTCATCTCGCGTCCGGAGCTTGTCGGACTCCTGTCCGGCAGCAATCCGGCAGCCGCGGCTCCTGCCGCAATCGCAGTCCCGCAGGGCGAAATTCCTCCGGGCTATGTCGTCGTGGCGCCGGGAGCCGATGCGCGCAAGCCGTCGAGCTACTTCATCCTGTCGATAGTGCTGATATTCTTCGGCGTCCTGATACTCAGCCTGATATCAATATTTTTCGGCTGGAAGGTCAGGAAAGCCCTCAGGGAAGGCGACTGGGCACGCGCCAGCCGCAACTCGGAGCGCGCGGCTCTGTTCAATATCCTCAATATCGTCATTTCGCTGATAATGATACCCTTCGGAATGGTGCTGGAGATGATAGACTTCTCACTGTTCTGATACCCTACATCCCCCGCTACGGAAGCTATGGAGACGCTGATGCACTACCTCTGGGCCAACCGCCTGCAGCTCCGCCCCGGGATGACTACCGTAGACAATCAGCCTATAGAAATAATCGACCCGGGCCGGCTCAACACCGACTCGGGTCCTGATTTCTTCAATGCCAAGATACGGATCGGCCCCGAGACATGGGCGGGCAATATCGAGATACACGTACGCGCCTCCGACTGGCATCGCCACGGCCATCACAACGACCGCGCCTACGACACGGTCATACTCCACGTCGTGGGGCTGAGCGACACCCGCATAACCGCCCCTGACGGTCGCGTCATTCCCCAGCTTGAGCTCCCGTGCGACGCGGCCACCGTCGAGCGCCTTTCGGCTCTCAGGTCGGCTGCCCCGACCGAATCGCTACCGTGCGCCGACACGATCGCGGCTATGGAGCCGATGTATCTCTCCGACTGGCTCTCGGCCCTCGCCTTCGAGCGCATCTATGAGAAGGTAGACCGCGTCGAGGCCATCCGCTCCCGACTCAACGGCGACTGGGAGGAGGCGGCATACATCATCCTCGCCCGCGCCCTCGGATTCAACACCAACTCCGACCCCTTCGAGCGCCTTGCACGCGCCACACCATTGCGCATCCTCCGCAAACACGCCGACGACCCGCTGACACTCGAGGCCATCCTCATGGGGCAGAGCGGGCTCCTCCCCGCCGACGCGCCCAAAGACAGCTATCCCGCCGCCCTCCGGCGCGAATATGAGTTCATGGCCCGCAAATTCTCCCTCACGCCTGCGCCGCTCCAGTGGAAAATGTCGCGGATGCGGCCGGCCAACTTTCCCCATCGCCGCATCGCCCTGCTCGCACGCATCCTTAACCGGACGACATCGCTCATGTCGCGCATACTGACCGTCAGGAGCTACGATGATGCCGCGTCGCTATTCAATCAGTCCATGACAGGCTTCTGGAGCCGTGCCTATACATTCAGCACGCTGCCCGAGACTGCTCCGGCGAGTCAGATTCACTCGGCGCTGAGCCGTAGCTCCGTGATGTCGCTGATTATCAATGTGGTCGTCCCGCTCAAAGTAGCCTGGGCAGCCGGCCATGACTCCGACCGCTTCGCCGACGAAGCCATCGAGATGCTCCAGACAGTCAGCCCCGAGGACAACCGGCTGACCCGCCTCTTCGCCGACACGGGGATACGCCATGACAGCGCATTCATCTCCCAGGCGCTCATCCAGTTACGCCGTCGCTACTGCGAGGCCTCCGACTGCCTCCGCTGCCGCATCGGCCACCGCTCACTCAAAGCCGTCACCCGCCGCTAAAAAAATGATCCCGCTGATCGGATGTCAGCGGGATCGGATAAGAGATTTCGTCTGATTTTATCAGATGGCGTCGTCCTCGACGGTTTCGATCGCTTCGGCTGCCGGCACTTCGGGAGCGTCGCCTGTAGCGGCCTCGAGTTTCTTCATGATCGAGAAGATGAATCCGGCCGAGAGCAGACAGATCACTATGAGGATGCCCCAGATTACGGGAACGGATACCTTACCCCACATCATCATCGGGATCGACACGAGATAGTTGCCTATCGCGGTGGCGGCAAACCATCCGCCCATCATTGAGCCTTTATATTTGGGAGGAGCTACCTTCGATACGAACGAGATGCCCATCGGGGAGAGCAGCAGCTCGGCGAATGTCAGAAGCAGGTAGGTTGATATCAGCCAGTTGGGCGATACGCTGCCGTTAGTTCCGACGAGGCTGAGCGATGCGAATACCATCACCAGATAGGCGGCGCCGGCCACGATCATACCGTAGCCGATCTTGCGGGGTGCCGACGGCTCTTTCTTGCGTGAGGCGAGCCAGCCGAAAAGCGCCATAGAGAAGGGGGTCAGTGCTACGACATAGAAGGGGTTGAACTGCTGATATTTGGCCGGGTCGATATTCTCGACAGCCGAGGGTGTGTTGATGTAGAAGAGGATTATTCCGACGATGGCTGCGGCGAATACCGCGCCGCTTATGGCCTTGGATTTTGTAGACTTGCTCTGGAAGAAGCTGAATCCGGCGTAGACGCCCACGACTATCGTGACGAGAGCCCAGAGGTTGAAGCCGATGCGTGTGAAGCCTGTTGCCACGCTTGATGTGCAGCTCTTGGCAAATTCGGTCAGGGTCTGGCCGTTCTGGTGGAATACCATCCAGAAGAATATCACCACGGCGAAGACAAGCAGCAGAGCCACGATGCGCTGGCGCGTCTGGGCCGGAGTAAGCTCGGGAGCGGCGGCCTTGACGGCTTTCTTGTCGGTCGAGGTGGCTGCTACGGTTTCCTCTGAGTCCTGACGATAGGTCTTGCGGCCGAAGAAGTAGATGAGGAAGCTCAGCACGAGCGAGCCGCACGCGAGGGCGAAGGCATAGCCGCATCCCTTGGAGAATGAGCCGATATACTCTTTGGCGAATGCCATCGTGCTGTCCGATTTATGCTCGCAGCGGGCTTCGAATCGTGTCAGATTGGTGCTGAAGAATGTCTCGAGAGCGTCGCCCTGCTTCATGTCCTCCTTCATGGCGGCTTCCACAGCGGCTTTGTCCTCCTTGTTGTAGGTGGCCTTCTCGGCTTCCATGCGGGCGCTTACGGCGAAGTCGAGCATGGCTTCATAGCGTGTCGAGGCGGTCTGAGGCATCTTGGTGAAGTTCTCGGTATCGAGACACCAGTTGCACACGGTCGGGATCATCGACTCCTTGAACTGGATACCCTCCATATTCTCGATGCGGAAGCCGTCCTGCTCGAGAGCCATGTTCTTGAGCGCGATAGCTGCCGTCGGGGCAAACATCGAGCCGAGGTTGATGGCCATATAGAAGATAGAGAAGGCGGCATCGCGGCGCATACTGTACTTCGGATTGTTGTAGAGGTCGCCTACCATCACCTGCAGATTGCCCTTGAACAGGCCGGTACCGACCGATATCAGCAGCAGCGCCGCAAACATGATATAGAGCGAGGTGTGCTCTCTGACGGGAGTCGGCACTGACAGCAGCGCGTAGCCCAGGAACATCACGCAGATACCCGTGACTACGCATTTGGAGAAGCTCCACTTGTCAGCGAGCCATCCGCCTACGAGCGGCATGAAATAGACTAACGCGAGGAAGATAGAGAAGATCTGGCCGGTCCATGCCGAGTCCAGACCGAATTTCGCCTGCAGATAAAACAGGAAGATGGCGAGCATCGTGTAGTAGCCGAAGCGCTCGCCGGTGTTGGCAAGCGAAAGGACATACAGCCCGCGCGGTTGGTTCTTGAACATAAGTGTGATATTAACTGATTGATTTATTTATAGATTTCTGTGTTATTTATCCGCGGCTTTCAAGCTCCTTGAAGGCAAGCGCGTAGATCTTCATCTGCTTAAGCATTGCGGCCAGGCCGTTGGAGCGGGTGGGCGACAGATGCTCGGCAAGACCTATGCGGTCGATGAAGTATAGGTCGGCATCGATTATCTCCGTCGGGGTGTGGCCGTTGAGGACGGTGATCAGCAGCGAGATGATGCCCTTGACTATGATGGCGTCGCTGTCGGCCGTGTATTCGACGCGGCCATCCTTTAGCTCCGCGTTGAGCCATACGCGGCTCTGGCATCCTTCGATCAGGTATTGGGGCGTCTTGTAGGCAGGGTCTATCGGCGGAAGCTGATTGCCGAGGTCGATTATATAGGCATAGCGGTCCATCCAGTCGTCGATGTCGCTGAATTCCGCTATGATTTCGTCTTGTCGTTCGTTGATAGTCATTTATGTAGTGTTTTATCGGTCGTAAACTATTGATCGGATCAGTGTGCCGACGGTCTCGAGGGTCGCAGGGTCGATATTGTCGGCTGTGTCGTCATGCGTGTGCCATGTCGGGTTGAAAGAGCCCGTCTGGGGATTGGCACTTTCAATAATGTCGATCGCTGGAAGGCCGGCGCGGTTGAGGAACAGATGGTCGTCGACAACGGTTCCGCCCCGCTCATTGACAAAGCGGTCGCCCAGACCGAGCCGTGCGGCGCGGTTCCATGCCATGTCTACGACGTCTTTAGCCATATAGTCGCTTATCACTTCGCGGTGGAAGCGCGCGTCGCGGCCGCCCACCATGTCGAGCAGGATGGCATATCGGGGCTGAGTCGAGAAGTCGTAGGGCATCCCGCCGGCGATCCATGCCTGTGTCCCCAGACACCAGGTAGTCTCGTCGCCGTCATGGCCCTCCGGTGCGCCATAGTCCTCGCCGTCGGTCAGCAGGATGTCAACAGGCTCGGCCGAACGCTCCAGTCCTAACAGGCGGGCTATTTCCATCAGGACAGCCACACCGCTCGCGCCGTCGTTGGCTCCTTCAATAGGGGTCCGGCGCTTATCGTCCGATGCCTCCTGGTCGGCCCATGGGCGGGAGTCCCAGTGAGCCACGAGCAGTATTCGCTTGCCCTTCGACTCCGGAGAGAAGCGGGCCAGAATGTTGCGCAGTGGGAGCCGGTCGCCGTTCCAGGCAGTCGCCTCCACGTGCTGCTCCATGACGGTGTCGGCGCCAAGCTGCCGGAGGGTGGCTGCGAGGTAGTCGCCCGTAGCTTTGTGAGCCGCCGTGCCGGGGACACGCGGTCCGGCCTCGACCTGACGGCGCAGAAATGTCATGGCGCTGTCGGCATTGAATGCCGGAGCTGCCTTGACCGCCGGCTCAGCCTGGCGCCCGGGCGTTTCGACGTGAGTCGCCTCTTCCGCCTTAGACCCTGACTGAGAGCTACATCCGCATAGGGCAGCCATAAATAGGGGAATATATCTAAGACCTTTCATTTCATTCAGCTCCATTTAAAAACTCAAAGATACAAAAAAATACAGTAACACAACCCGATTTCTCTCTCTTTGATAATTTCCAATATAGGGGGAACGGGGTCTTAGTCTCCCTCCGTCGATCCATAGAAATTGCCACCCGAGATATCAAAAAAGAGGTCGAAATAATCCTTCAGTTTCCTAAGCACATTCTTTTTCTTTTCTGCACGTATGGCTCCGGCATTGCCGAACAGGCCCATCGGTGGCAATATGTCTGCGATGGCAGTCCCGCCATCGCGTATCTCTCCATCACGGAATGCCTGACCGACAAAGGCAAGGGTCTTGTCGCGTCTGAGATTCTCCTCTGATATGATTTTTTCTATTTCCTTTCGTTGGGTTTCCTTGACATATTCGTGCCACTGGTCGTGAATATCATTATCGGGGGTAAGGCGATTGATAAACTCGCGGATCAGCTCCTCTTTGTTACGCAGGTCGGGGGTAGCCTCTATGCTTTTTATTACTTTTATGATAATTTCCTGGTCAGAGCTTTCTTCTCCGGTCAGCTGGCCTACAAGAAAGAGGATGTAATCTATGTTGATTTCAATAGTCTTCATCAACTCCATCTCAAAGACGAGATCATCATTGATATTGACAGCATCTCCTCCCTTAGGCCTGTATTTCTCGTGCATCTCATTGTAGAAGCCGCGATAGTCGATGAAGTCGCCGTTCAGGTCGATTATTTCGTTACCATCAAACTCGTCGAATGTCTGCAATATATTGAGGGCGCGCAGTATCGTGCCGAAAAGTTTTATAAATTCTTTTTCATCTTTCTCGCCGGCGATGTGCAGGCCGCGAGGGTCGCCCGATAACGGGAACTTTTCGAGCAGCGCCCTGATCAGTTCTGCCCAGCCTGCATAATGTGTGCCGTTGGCATCATCATATCCGTTGTAATAATCATCGAATGTCTTTAAGAGGATAAGCCCCCGGGCTTCTTTGTTACCGAACAACTGGAGGCAGTCGTTGGTAGCTTTTTCAAGATTGCGGAAGCAGACGATGTTGCCGTGGCTTTTTATGGAGTTGAGGATGCGGTTTGTGCGCGAATAGGCTTGCAGTAAGCCATGATATTTCAGGTTTTTGTCGACCCAAAGGGTGTTAAGCGTAGTCGCATCGAAGCCGGTGAGGAACATATTCACCACTATAAGCAAGTCGATTTCGCGGTTCTTTACGCGAAGTGACAGATCCTTGTAGTAATTCTGAAATTTGTCGGCGCTCGTGTCGTAGCTTGTGCCGAACATTTCGTTATAGTCCTTTATGCAGGCTTCGAGGAAGTCGCGACTGCTCTGGTCGAGTCCTTCGGTGTCTTCGGGAGTTTCGTCATCAATATCAGCGTTGGTGGCATAGCTGAAAATCGTTGCTATTTTAAGTCGTTTGTCGGGCGGCAACTGCTCCATCTGCTTTTTAAGCTCGGTGTAATATAGTTTCACAAAGGGTATGGAGGCCACTGCGAAGATGGCGTTGAAGCCTTGCATCCTCGCTTTGGTTTTTACCTCTTTTATCTTTGAGCGGTCGCGAGCTGTGGCGACTTCGCTGACATTTACCAGTTGCGAGATGTCATAATGCCTGGAATCGCGGCGCGTTTTCCGGGCGAAATGTTCGAGTATGTAGCTGCTCACCTTGGCGATGCGTTCGGGCGCCTGGAGTGCGCGCTCGCGATCGATGTTATTCACCTGCTCGCTGGCTATCTCATCTTCTTCGCGCATGGTGCGGATATAGTCGACTTTGAACGGTAGCACATTGCCGTCGCGGATTGCGTCGACTATAGTGTAGCTGTGGAGTTGGTCACCGAATGTCCCCTCAGTGGTGGTAAATTCCACATTCTTTATGCTGCCGGCGTTTTGAGGAAATATCGGTGTGCCGGTGAAACCGAACATGTGGTATTTCTTAAATTTCTTGACAATGGCTTTGTGCATGTCGCCGAACTGTGAACGGTGGCACTCATCGAATATCAGCACTACATGCTGCCCATAGACTTTATGCTGCGGATTACGCGCAATAAAGTTGGTGAGTTTCTGTATTGTGGTAATTATTATTCGGGCATTTGGATCGTTGATTTGCTTTGTAAGCACCGCTGTCGAGCCGTTAGAGTTGGCAGCCCCTTTCTCAAAGCGGTCATATTCCTTCATGGTCTGATAGTCGAGGTCTTTGCGGTCGACTACGAAGAATACTTTATCAACGTCGGGCATCCGTGATGCGAGCCGTGCAGTCTTGAATGAGGTCAGTGTTTTGCCGGAGCCGGTTGTGTGCCATATATATCCGCCCCCCTGGCGCTTGCCCCAGGTGCGGGCGTTGCTCGATATATTGAGCCGCTGCAGGATCTTTTCGGTGGCGGCAATCTGATAAGGTCGCATCACCATCAGGATTTCCTCGGAGGTGAAAATACAATATTTGGTCAGCACATTCAGCAGCGAGTGCTTCGCAAGAAAAGTCTGTGTGAAGTCCACAAGGTCATATATCGGCTCGTTATCGAGCCGGGCCCAATAGGATGTGAACTCAAATGAGTTTGAGGTCTGCTTCTTGCCGCGGCCTTTCCCCCGGGTCTGCTCCTTTATGTGGGCGTCGCGGGTTGTGTTGCTGTAATATTTTGTGATTGTTCCGTTGGAGATAATGAATATCTGCACAAACTCGTAGAGTCCGCATCCTGCCCAAAACGAATCGCGCTGATAGCGGTTGATCTGATTAAAGGCATCCTTGATGCTCACACCGCGGCGTTTCAGCTCGATATGAACAAGCGGCAGACCATTTACGAGTATCGTCACATCATAGCGGTTATCGTAAGCCCCTCCTTCAGGCACATATTGGTTTATGACTTGGAGGTGGTTGTTGTGGATATCCGCTTTATCTATGATGGTGATGTTGGCAGTCGAGCCATCCTCGCGGACTATCGTCTTTCGGGAGTCCTCCTGAATGGTGCGGGTCTTCTCCACGATGCCGTGGTTGGGGTTGCCGAGATGTTCGGCAAAGAATGACTTCCATTCATTGTCGGTGAACTGAATGTCGTTGAGCCGCTCGATCTGTCGGCGAAGATTAGCAATGAGGTCGGCTTCACTTGTGATGTTTACACGTTCGTAAGCCTGGCGTTCGAGTTGACGTAGAAGGTCGGCCTCCATCTCGGCCTCGCTCTGATATTGAGCGGCACCACGATAGCCCGGTTCAAATTCGGCTACGATGGTCGATTCCGGATTCTCTGAAATTAGGTCGTAACTGTTCATAATCTGTTTTTCGTGATAAGAATCTTTAGGGTTCTTAAGGTCTTGAAAGACTTAAAGGTCAGTGGGGGGCTTTTAGATTAAAAGCCTCGGTTGGGTGTAGCGCAGGCTTGCCTTGGCGACATTGATGAGCTTAATCTCAGCCTTAGCTGAGGTGGATGAGGCGGCCGACCCTTCGACGATATTCTGCTTTCCGCTGCGAGCGGCTTGAATCATTTGGTAGATGGTGCGGTCGCCTCTGCTGAGGAATTTATTGCAGAAGAAATAAGTTATTCGAAAAATTATGTCAGCTTTCTTATAGCTCAGCAGGTTTTTGTAGTTGCCTGTATTTAGGATTAAATCATTCATGCGCTCAATTGTTTGAAGGAAAGCAGGCGGTTACGGTAATATTCATACCGCTCTTTCTCAGCGACGATTTCAGCCGGCAAGCCTTGCGTCAGGTCGTTGACCAACGTCTCGAAGCGGTCAAGGATGTTTGCGATTTTAACCTGTAATTCTATAGGAGGAATTGGAAGAACAACCTTTGCAAAGAGTGCTTTTGAAACATTGAAGCGTGTTACTCCATTTGCTGTTTTAGCTATTTGGGCTCGAATTGCCTGTGATCGTAAAAGATGTTTCAAAAAATCAGGATGATAGATTGAAATATTATCTAAACGAAAGCCAAAGCTAAAACTATTAAGATATAACGCTTCCTTTGGCTCTGTGGTAACAACCGAGGACATACCGCATTCATCTGGAGTCTCGGATGAACCTGTGAATAAAGCATCTCCGTATTGAAGAATATTTTGTTTTTCATTTGGAAGAATACGCACAAACTCATTGGCAGATTGATTCAGGGCGATATTAGAATATATATTCATATAGGAGATAAAACGGGCATTCCCATTGATGAAATCTGCCTTAGACTTACCGGTTAAGCCGTTAAAAAACTTGCCAATCTCGCCCATAGTCGCCCATTTTACATTAACATTGTTTAACAGATGGGGGGGTAAATCCTTCCCTTTCTACAATATCTATCTCTTGCTCACCATCGGTCCCGTAGCCGCAGGCGGAGGGATTGAAAGTGAGCAAGAGATTGCGATAATACTCGTATTGTTCTTTGCGTGCTTGCAGCTCCGCTTGCAGCTCCGCT
>CAMWHE010000055.1 GCA_947173955.1 uncultured Bacteroidales bacterium
ATGTTGTGGTTTGATGTAGAATCTATTATATTAGCAACGGTTGCATTCCAAGGTCATCAAATTCGGGAGTTGTGGTTTGATGTAGAATCTATTATATTAGCAACCTGGGAGTAGTATACTGACGACGCTGAGACGTTGTGGTTTGATGTAGAATCTATTATATTAGCAACAAGACACATAAAGGCTATCGAGATAACATTGTTGTGGTTTGATGTAGAATCTATTATATTAGCAACTTCCGAGAGCAGTATCTGGCATTCTCAAAGTTGTGGTTTGATGTAGAATCTATTATATTAGCAACCGGAGTATGGCAAACAGATACTTTCCGCATGTTGTGGTTTGATGTAGAATCTATTATATTAGCAACGATAATCATTATCTAATCCACCGTCTTTTGTTGTGGTTTGATGTAGAATCTATTATATTAGCAACCAAAAATGGAATTAGTGTACTGAGGAGCGGTTGTGGTTTGATGTAGAATCTATTATATTAGCAACAAAAAGCCAAAGCTTGAAGCTAAAGGCTCCGTTGTGGTTTGATGTAGAATCTATTATATTAGCAACAGGCAAAAACAAGCGTCAGCGCGGTGGGGGCTTGTGGTTTGATGTAGAATACAATATTAATGTGCGTTCGAAATAAGCAAATTTATGACGATAAGGATATCTGCGAGGAATTGATCAGAGGATGGAGGTAACGGGGATGCGGACGGTCAGTGGACGGCGATGCTTCGGCGTGCGGAAGTAGTTGGAGGCCACGTCGATCAGCGGACGGAGGTAGGCCTGAACGGACGCAGCTACCTCGCTGAAGCAGGCCGACAGATGCTGCCCCAGCGTATTACCATTCTGTGCAGTCAGGATGCGCATTATGTTGTCGATCGTCTCGGCATAATGCTGCTTGATCCAGAGCAGACGGCGCACATTGTTGTCGTTCAACGGCATATATACTGCCGGGGCATTCGCCGCGGCGGTCGGCTTCTTTGGTTTCGCAGGGGCGGACTTGCGCTTCTCAGCGCGACGGCGGGCGGCTTCGGCGCGGGTTTTGATCCGCTTAAGCAGGCTGACGGTCAAGGGATCAGCATAAGCCGACAGGTCGATAGTGTCAGGGTCGGCAACGGCATTTTGTACGGCAGTCAGGATGGCCTGGCGGAGTGCGGGGTCAGAGATTTCAAGAATCTGTGAGAATTCGTCGATCGTGAGTGTGATGGTCTTTGCTTTGTTCATAGTAAGATGTGTGTTATTGTGTTTTCCATCGCAAAGATGCACACAAAATCGCCCCGGCCGGATGCACATTATACACTTTTGAGCTTTCCACGGGTTCAAGAACCCGCGGTTTACAAAGTTCAGCCCGTCCCGGGCTGGCAATGAGTCAGATATGCCCGAAGGTCACCCGCAGTAGCGGGTGACAGCAGAGTAGCCTGTGGTTGAGGCTGTCAAGCCGAAACCACAGGAATCCGATCCCTCTCTGATATCCGCACGCGCAACGCATGTGCGAGCATAACTTATCCGCTTTAATCGGCGTCCTCTGACTTCCGCCTCATTATCTGGCAATTGACACACCAGCTGTGTACTTGATTATATCAAAATTACGTTAAATTATGATCTACAATAATTTCTGGGAATTTTCAGAGGGAGGGTATTGGATTGAATGTCAATTTTTTGTAACTTTGTCGCAATTATGTTTGATTGCCATGCTTGTAAATGGCAATTTATTGTAAAACAGTTAAATATCTATGATTAAAATTACTTTTCCTGATCAAAGTGTAAAGGAATTCGAAAAGGGAGTTACCCCGCTCGCTATCGCTGAAAGCATCAGCCCGCGTCTGGCCAAGGATGTTCTCGTAGCTGAAGTGGATGACGAAGCATGGGATCTTACCCGTCCTATCGACAAAGATGCCAATCTGAAACTCTTCAAATGGGATGATCCCGAGGGCAAGCACGCTTTCTGGCACTCGTCAGCCCATCTGCTCGCCGAGGCTCTTCAGGAGCTCTATCCCGGCGTAAAATTCGGCATCGGCCCGGCCATCGAAAACGGTTTTTACTATGATATCGACCCGGGTGAACATCAGATAACCTCAGCCGACTTCCCCAAAATCGAAGCAAAGATGCTTGAGCTCGCCCAACGCAAGGAGGAGATCAAGCGCGCCGACATATCGAAAGCCGATGCGCTCAAAATGTTCGGCGACCGCGGCGAAGAATATAAGTGCGAACTGATATCGGAGCTTGAGGACGGCCACATCACCACATACACACAGGGCGACTTCACCGACCTATGCCGCGGCCCGCACCTCCCCGACACATCGGCCATCAAGGCTGTCAAGATCACATCGCTCGCCGGCGCTTACTGGCGTGGCGACGAGAAGCGCAATCAGCTCGTCAGAGTCTACGGCATCACTTTCCCCAAGAAAAAGATGCTTGACGAATATCTTGCCCTGCTTGAAGAGGCCAAGAAACGCGACCACCGCAAGCTGGGCAAAGAGATGGAGCTCTTCGCATTCTCCCAGAATGTCGGCGCCGGTCTGCCTCTCTGGCTTCCGAAGGGAGCTGCTCTGCGCGACCGTCTCGAACAGTTCCTCCGCAAGATTCAGAAGCAATACGGCTATCTGCAGGTAATCACTCCCCACATCGGCAACAAAGCTCTCTATGTGACCTCGGGCCACTATGCCAAGTACGGCAAGGACTCATTCCAGCCGATCCACACCCCGGAGGAGGGCGAGGAATATCTGCTCAAGCCGATGAACTGCCCCCACCACTGCGAGATCTTCAAGGCCGCTCCCCGCTCCTACCGCGAACTGCCCCTGCGTCTGGCCGAATTCGGCACCGTCTACCGCTACGAACAGAGCGGTGAGCTCCACGGCCTGACCCGCGTACGCGGATTCACTCAGGACGACGCACACATCTACTGCGCCCCCGACCAGATCAAGGAGGAGTTCCTCAAGGTGATGGACATCATCCTCTACATCTTCAAGGCTTTGAAATTTGACAACTTTGAGGCACAGATCTCATTGCGCGACCCCAACAACAAGGACAAATACATAGGCTCTGACGAAAACTGGCATCTCGCCGAGAACGCCATCATCGAAGCCTGCGCTGAAAAGGGCCTGAACGCCCGCAAGGAGTTAGGCGAAGCCGCATTCTACGGCCCGAAGCTCGACTTCATGGTGAAGGACGCCATCGGCCGCCGCTGGCAGCTGGGCACAATCCAGGTAGACTATAACCTGCCCGAACGCTTCCAGCTCGAATATACCGGCGCTGACAATCAGAAGCACCGCCCCGTCATGATCCACCGCGCTCCGTTCGGCTCAATGGAACGCTTCGTAGCCGTATTGCTCGAGCACACCGCCGGCAAGTTCCCTCTCTGGCTCGCACCCGAGCAGGCTGTCATCCTTCCCATCAGCGAGAAGTACAATGACTACGCCTATGAGGTAGCCAAACAGCTTCAGGCAGCCGACATACGCGTCGAGGTCGACGACCGCAACGAGAAGATCGGCAAGAAAATCCGCGACAATGAGCTCAAGCGTATCCCCTATATGCTCATCGTAGGCGAAAAAGAAGCAGAAAATGGCGAAGTTTCTGTAAGAAAACAGGGCGAAGGCGATAAAGGTTCGAAGAAAATTGCTACCTTTGCAGCCGAATTGACTGAGGAAGTCAACAAAATGATTAACCAATAACCCCCTTTGATGGAGAAAAAACCATTTCATAGCACCGGCGCCCCGCGCCCCTCTACCATGACTCCCCGCCCCCAGGGCTCAGGAGCACCCCAGCGTCCCGCATCGCAAGGCGCTCCCCAGCAAGGCGGAGCTCCCCGTCGTGGCAACAACGCTCCGTCAAAGGACAAGGACCTCCACAACATCAACGAGCGGATCCGCGCACGCGAAGTACGCCTCGTCGGTGACAACGTGGAGACCGGTATCTATCCCCTCAGTCAGGCTCTGAAGATTGCCGACGAGCTTGAGCTCGACCTTGTGGAGATCTCTCCCAACGCCGAGCCTCCTGTCTGCAAGATCCTTGACTATCAGAAATTCCTCTATCAGCAGAAAAAGAAGCAGAAAGAGCAGAAAGCCAAACAGGCTAAAGTCACGATCAAAGAAATACGTTTCGGACCTCAGACCGATGATCATGACTACAACTTCAAGCTCAAACACGCCATCAGCTTCCTGCAGGAAGGATCGAAAGTCAAAGCCTACGTATTCTTCAAAGGACGTTCGATCCTCTTCAAGGAGCAGGGCGAAGTGCTTCTCCTCCGTTTCGCCAACGATCTGGAAGACTACGGCAAGGTTGAGCAGATGCCTCTGCTCGAAGGAAAGCGCATGATAATCACGCTCTCCCCCAAAAAGAAATAAGACAAAAACAGTTTTACTAAACATCCTGTAATAATTTAACAAACAAAAAAATGCCAAAGATTAAAACTAATTCCGGTGCCAAAAAGAGGTTCGCCCTTACCGGATCAGGAAAGATCAAGAGAAAACACGCGTTCAAGAGCCACATCTTGACCAAGAAAACAAAAAAGCAGAAGCGTAATCTCACCCACTTCAGCACAGTAGCTCGCGTAGACGAGGCCAACGTAAAGGCATTACTTGGCATCAGATAATCCGCTCCGACACCCCAGAAAGGCGTCAGAAAGGATCACGCTTAAAGCCTACCAACTGTTTTCCCTTAATCAATTAGCGATTTTATTACATTTATTAACCGAGTGTTTAGCAATCAAAGAGCATAAGCCGCTAACATTCAAAATCTAAAAGTAAAATGCCAAGATCAGTCAATCACGTAGCTTCAAGAGCACGTCGTAAGAAAATTCTGAAATTAACCCGTGGTTACTACGGATGCCGTCGCAACGTCTGGACCGTAGCTAAAAACACCTGGGAAAAAGGTTTAACCTACGCTTACCGCGACCGCAAGGACAAAAAGGGCAACTTCCGCGCCCTCTGGATCCAGCGTATCAACGCCGCAGCCCGTCAGGAAAACCTTTCATACTCCAAGCTCATGGGCCTCATCCACAAAGCAGGCATCCAGATCAACCGTAAAGTTCTTGCCGACCTCGCTCTCAACAACCCCGCTGCATTCAAAGCTGTTGTTGAAAAAGTAAAGAACGCATAAATCGATTCAGGTCTATCTGAAATAAGACTCCCGGGTCGTGCCACGGCACCTCCCGGGAGTTTTGTATATACTATATTATCGCTATCTTTGCAAAAACAGACAAGATGATAGAACCGGAAGACAAATTTAACCTCCGACGATTCGTCGATGCGCAGGAAACAGCCTATCCTGCCGCCCTTAAAGAACTGCAGGATGGGCGCAAGCGCTCCCACTGGATGTGGTATATCTTCCCGCAGATAAAGAGACTCGGCCACTCATACACGTCAAAATTCTATGCCATCTCAGGCACTGAAGAAGCCGGAGCCTATCTTGCGGACCCGACATTGGGACAACGGCTGAGAGAAGTCTCCACTACCCTGCTCAATCTGCCCGGCGACGATGCTGACGAGATCTTCGGCGGCATCGACAGCCACAAACTCCGCTCATCGATGACACTGTTCGATGTCGTATCTCCCGGCGATGTCTTCGCCCGAGTGCTTGACAAGTTCTTTCAGGGTCAGCGCGACCGGCTCACACTCAACATCCTTCAAAAGCCCTGAAGGAACGCTAAAGCATTCAAAAAGAAATTTATCTCCGCATGATGACTGAGAGGGTGCGTCCGGAGGCGATGCCCAGACGACGTGCCGAGAAAAATCTGTCAGGATTGCAGAATGAACAGGCCGGCGGTAACGAAATGTTTTCCATCTTTACTCCGGCGTCTGTAAGCGACTGCATGATAGCGACTCCGAGATCGATATGCGGCTTCGCGCCGGGACAACTGACTACAGCGTGCGGGAATACCGAGAACTGCTCGGCGACCTCTTCTCCCACCTCAAAACAGTCACAGCAGATCGAGGGACCCATCCAAACGCTTATCCGGCTCGGATCAGCTCCCAACGCCACCATCCGGCCGACACACCTCGCGGCGATCCCGCCGACAGTGCCTCGCCAGCCGGAATGAGCTGCGCCTATCACACCTGCCTCCGGATCAGCCAGAAGGACGGGGACACAGTCGGCCGTATTGATAGCCAGCGCTACGCCTCGAGCAGATGTCACAAGTCCGTCAACCCCGGCAAGCGAGCCGGCAAAGCCCTCATCGACTACCATGATATTAACAGAATGCGTCTGACGCGGCACAAAAAGTCGACTGCGATCTATCTCAAGATAATCCAATAAAGCCAGACGACACTCCTGAACGTGTTCAGGGGTATCGCCTGTATAACTGCATATCGAGAATCCTGAATATGGCGATCCGGCATCAATGCCGACACCTCTTTCAGTCGAAAATGCCAGAATATGATCGGGAGTGGGGTACTTACTTACCGTTATCTTCATCTTCCGGCTCCACATCTTCATCCCAGTCGTAATCCTCGTCAAGCATCTCGGAGTCATAGTCCTCGCCGAAATCCTCTTCATCCTCCATAGCCGGGACATTCTCGAAGATAAATTCATCTTCCTCGCGAACGCGGTGATGTCCGTCAAGCGGACGGTGGGTGATAGGTACGGCCTCGATGCGGTTGCTATCATCGTTAATGGCAGCCCAGAGCATATCCTTCAGTTCGGTAAGACCATAGCCGGTCACTGCAGAGATGAATACATGGGGCAGATCGTCTGGCAGCGTCTTCTCGATCTCTGCGATCAGCTCGTCGTCGAGCATGTCGCTCTTTGAGATAGCAAGCAGACGGGGTTTGTCCATCAGCTGGGGGTTAAATTGCTCGAGCTCGCGAAGCAGGACTTCATATTCCTTTCGGATATCGTCGGCATCAGCGGGCACCATGAACAGAAGGACAGCGTTGCGCTCTATATGGCGCAGGAAGCGGAGTCCAAGCCCCTTTCCTTCGCTGGCACCCTCGATGATGCCGGGGATATCAGCCATAACGAATGAGCGGTTGCCGCGATAGGACACGATGCCGAGCTGCGGCTCCATAGTCGTAAAGGGATAGTCGGCAATCTTGGGACGGGCAGCCGAGAGCGAGGAGAGCAGAGTGGATTTACCGGCATTGGGGAATCCTACAAGACCGACATCAGCCAGAAGCTTCAGTTCGAGTATGATGCTTTTCTCAATGGCAGGCTCGCCCGGCTGGGCATAACGGGGCGTACGGTTGGTAGCCGACTTGAAGTGCCAGTTGCCGAGACCTCCGCGCCCTCCCTTGAGCAGCTTCACCTCCTGTCCGTCATCGGTCACTTCGGCAAGGAATTCACCTGTCTCGGCATCAAAGACAACGGTACCGCACGGCACGTCGACGATGATATCATCGCCATCCTTGCCGAAACTGCGACCACCGGATCCGCTCTGGCCGTTGCCGGCAAACAGGTGTCGCCGATACTTCAGAGGAAGGAGCGTCCACATATTGCGGTCGCCTCTGAGGATGATATGGCCGCCGCGTCCGCCATCGCCGCCGTCGGGACCTCCCTTGGGAATGTATTTCGCACGATAGAAGTGACGCGAGCCCGCACCACCTTTGCCTGAGCGACATAATATCTTTACATAGTCTATGAAGTTGGAATCTGCCATAATATACTTGAATTATTGTTCCCAAATATAACGCTCTGTGGCGGGATTTGGTTTATTGTAACAAAGGTAGCTAAAAGTAAATTATTTTCCGTAACTTCGCGAAAAGTTTTTAACATATCACACTTACTCATCATGAGACTTACCAAGCTTCTTTTCGCCACCCTGCTCTGCTCGGCGGCCTGCTCCTCCCCTACCCCTGATCCCGTAGAAATCTCCTCGGCCGATATGACCGACAAAGTGCGCGGCGCGTGGGCCGGTAAAATGATCGGAGTCATGTACGGGCGTCCGATGGAATTTCAGGTGACCGACCGGATGTACACCGACTCCGTCGTTTGGCAGCCGGAAAACATAACTGCCGCCCTCAACGAAGACGACCTCTACGGCCAGATGAACTTCATGGCCACCATGCAGCGTCTCGGGCAGGATGCTCCCCTGGACTCCCTCGCACGCTATTTCGCCGAAGCCGAGTTTGCGCTGTGCCATGCCAACCTGCAGGCGCGCAAAAACTATTTCGACGGTCTGCGTGGCCTCGACATCTCCTCTCCCGCCAACAATATCCACTGCGAGGACATCGACTTCCAGATAGAATGTGACTTCATCGGCTTTGTCAATCCGGCCATGCCCCAGTCAGCGTCAGCCATGTGTGAAAGAGTCGGACGCGTGATGGCCGCCGCCGACGGTCTGTATGCCGGCATATATGTCTCCACGCTCCACTCCCTCAGCTATGTCAGCAGTGACATTCCCCATGTAGTCGGGGAAGCACTGAAATCCATTCCGGCCGACTGCCCCTACGCACTGTGCATCAAGGATGTCATCGCAGCCTACCAAGCCGACTCAACCGACTGGACAAAATGCTGGTATGCAATCAATGAAAAGTGGAACGAGCATGATGTCTGCACGCCATACCATACATTCAACATCGATGCAAAGATTAACGGAGCTTACGTCGTGATGGGTCTCCTATACGGCCACGGCGATCTGAAAAAGACAATGGATATAACCGTAGGGTGCGGACAGGATACTGACTGCAATACGGCTACCGCAGCCGCCGTACTCTGCCTGATGTCAGGCTATGAAGCTATCCCCGACGAATTCAAAAGCCACATACCGGCCATTGCCGACGAGAAATTTGTCTTTACAGACTATTCCTTCAACGATGCTGTCGATGTCACCCTGAAATTTATCGCGGAAAATGTCATAGCAGGAGGCGGCGAATACATCCCGGACAGCCTCTACCGCATCATACCCCAGACTCCGGTAGCCGTTCCCGCCGAACTCGGTCTGGCAAATCTTGTCATGGCCGATCAGGTAGAAGTGACGGACACCACGCGATGGAAGTTCTCCGGCAACTGGGAGCCCTTTGTCTACGGCAACGGCGACGATGCCCCTTATCTCGTAGCCACTACACCCGGCGACTCGGCAACACTCACTTTTGCCGGTACGGGCATAGCGTTGCTCGGCAGCTGGAACACTGATGGCGGACGTGCACTGGTGCAGGTTGACGACCGTGAGCCACGGATAGCCGAGACATACTACATCACAGAGGCGGGCAAATTCGAAGGCAACCGCGCCTATATATTCTACGTCACGGATCTTACTGACGGACAGCATACTGTCACACTTCGCGTCCTTCCTGAATCCGCTCCGGCATCAACAGGACACAAAATCTATCTCCAGAGAGCGCTGATCTACCGGTAACGACGTGTAATCCACTGAAAATTATAATTTTTCATAAAATATCATTGTTTTCATCTAAAAAAGTTATAATTTTGCAACTTCTTGAAAACCAAATACCCTAATCATACATTATTATAATAAAGTCTAACATTAAAACAATTACAATTATGAACGTAGCTACAATCGGCACATATGCCGGCCAGGTATGGCAAGCTCTCAATGAAGCTGATGCACTCGGCATCAAACAGATCAAAAAAATAACCAAACTCAAAGACAAAGAAGTCTTCGCAGCCATCGGTTGGCTCGCACGCGAAGGCAAAATTGATGTTCAGGAAAACCCTGAGGATGAGAAGGAACTCATCATCACTCTTTTCCAGTAATCCGAGCAGAATAAAAAGCCTGTAGGCTTTAACACAATACAACAGCCCCCGATAATCGCTGGATTATCGGGGGCTGTTGTGTGTGGCCGTAATAGGATTACTCTATAATGCCGTATTTCTTGAATACCTTGGTAAGCTTTTCGATTGCCTCGGTCACCTGCTCCTTGGTGTGTGTGGCCATGAGCGAGAATCGGATAAGCGTATCGTGAGGAGCAACAGCGGGAGAAACAACGGGATTGACGAAGATGCCCTCGTTGAAGAGCTCCGTAGTGATAGCGAATGTCTTCATGTTGTCGCGGATGTAGAGCGGAATGATCGGGGTAGATGTATTGCCGATCTCGAATCCGTTGGCGCGGAAACCGTCGAGAGCGAAATTGGTCAGCTCCCAGAGGCGTGCCTGACGCTCGGGTTCCTGCTCCATGATGTCGATGGCCTTCAGCGCGGCTGCGGTCGATGCAGGGGTAATCGACGCTGTGAAGATATATGAGCGCGAGTGGTGGCGCAGATAGTTGGTGATCTCTTTGTCGGTTGCTATAAATCCACCGAGAGAAGCGAAAGATTTCGAGAATGTACCCATGATGAGGTCAACATCCTTTGTGACACCGAAGTGATCGCATGTACCGCGTCCGCCATTGCCGAAGACACCGATACTGTGGGCTTCGTCGACCATGATCGTAGCGTTGTACTTCTTTGACAGCTCCACGATCTTGGGTAGATTGGCAACATCACCTTCCATAGAGAATACACCGTCGGTCACAATGAGCTTCACTTTGTCGGGGTCGCACTTCTGGAGCTGCTTTTCAAGCGACTCCATATCGTTGTGCTTATATTTAAGCGACTGGGAGAACGACAGACGGCGACCTTCGATGATTGAAGCGTGATCCTGCTCGTCCCAGAGGATATAATCCTCTCGTCCGGTCAGACAAGACACTACGCCGAGATTAACCTCAAAACCGGTCGAATATATCATGACATCTTCCTTGCCGATATATTCGGCTATACGGTGCTCCAGCTGTTTGTGAAGGTCGAGAGTACCGTTAAGGAAAGGTGAGCCGGCACAACCTGTACCATATTTTTTGATAGCCTCGATAGCGGCCTCTTTGATACGCGGATCTGACACTAAGCCTGTGTAGCAGTTACTGCCAAACATCAATACTCGGCGCCCGTTGATTGTCACTTCGGGCTCCTGCTCGCTTGATATTGCACGAAAATAGGGATAGACACCGGCGGCCTTAGCCTCCTGAGGAATGGTGTAAGCTGAGAGTTTCTTCTGTAAGAGCTTCATTATGATGATGTTCCTGTATGGAAATATTGGTTTATTTTACCGAGCGGACACAAATGCGGATGCCCGTCGGCCACTATTCAATGTGCAAAGTTACAGTTTTTTCGTGACTTAAACTTAGATTTCCTAACAAAAATATGTCCGTTTTTCAAAAAAAATGCAGGCTCACCCGCAATTTCATATCATCTTCCGGCTACAACGCCCCCAAAAGACTATAAATCAATAGCCTTTGCGATATTTATCGGGAGCGATATCGTCGAGAATACTGAGATACGATGCGTAACGCGACTGCGCGATACGCCCCTCATCCACAGCCTCTCTGACCGTACAGCCGGGTTCGTGGGTATGCGTACAGTTGCCGAAACGGCACTCCCTCCCTTGCTCGAATATTTCGGGAAAGAAGTGTGATACCTCATGCTCCTCCATCTCGATAGTGCCGAAGCCGCGGATACCGGGCGTATCAATCACATATCCCTCACTGCCCGGCAGAGCGAACATCTCGGAAAAGGTCGTAGTATGCATTCCTGTATCATGTGCACCGGAGATATCTCCGGTGCGCTGCTCGAGTCCGGGTATCAGGTCATTGATTATCGTGCTCTTGCCTACTCCGGAGTTGCCTGACAGCAGAGTGACTTTACCCGACAGCAGATTTCTGAGTTCATCGAGCCCTTCGCCGGACAACGCCGACACGGTTATCACGCGGTAACCGATCGATTTATACAGATAGCATACCGCATCAAGCAAATCGCGGTCTTCGCCATCAGTGAGCAGATCAATCTTGTTGATAATCAGTATAGCCGGAACGCGATAAGCCTCTGCGGTAGCCAGAAAGCGGTCGATAAAAGTGGTCGACGTGACAGGATGCGCAAGAGTAGCCACAAGGGCCGCCTGATCTATATTGGAAGCGAGAATGTGTGACTCCTTCGACAGATTGCTTGCCCGGAGGATGATATAGTTGCGACGCGGCTCGATAGCCGTAAGGAATGCC
>CAMWHE010000056.1 GCA_947173955.1 uncultured Bacteroidales bacterium
AGAGCTACACGCGTAAGTTCGTGGGCAGCGTCATTTGTGTATAAGAGACAGACCACACCTACACCAACCCCGAAGAGGTAATCGACTTCGCTACCCGCACAGGCTGCGACTCACTCGCTATCTCAATCGGCACAAGCCACGGCGCTTACAAATTCACACCCGAACAGTGCACCCGCAACGCTGAGGGCAAGCTCGTTCCCCCGCCTCTGGCATTCGACGTGCTCGACGCCGTTATGGAAAAACTCCCCGGATTCCCCATCGTGCTCCACGGCTCTTCTTCCGTTCCCCAGGAATACGTTGACATCATCAACGCCAACGGCGGCAAGCTTCCCGACGCTATCGGTATCCCCGAAGAGCAGCTCCGCAAGGCTGCCAAGAGCGCTGTCTGCAAGATCAACATCGACTCTGACAGCCGTCTGGCCATGACAGCAGCCGTACGTAAGGTCTTCAACGAAAAGCCCGCTGAGTTCGACCCCCGTAAATATCTCGGTCCGGCTCGCGACGAAATGGAGAAACTCTACAAGCACAAAATCGAAAACGTGCTCGGCAGCAAGGACAAAGCTGAATAAGCCTATCCTTATTTGACCTCAATACGAAGGTGCTATCCCGCGGTGCGTTATGCTCCAACGGACAGCACCTTTGCCTTTCATGCCACTCTTTCTCCCCGACAGCAGACAGACCTAACCCACGACTATACCAAACCCAATCTGACAGCCATGCCAAACTTCTCACTTGAGGGCAAAGTAGCCCTCGTCACCGGCGCCGCCTACGGCATAGGCCTCGCCATAGCCAAAGCTCTCGCCGGAGCCGGAGCTAAAATCGCATTCAACTGTTCACGCCCCACCACCCTACAACGCGGCCTCGACGCCTACCGCGAACTCGGAATCCCCGTCAGAGGCTATCTCTGCGATGTTACCGACGAAAAGGCTGTAGCAGAGATGGTAGCCGACATCGAAGCTACCTTAGGCTCGGTCGACATCCTCGTCAACAATGCAGGCATCATCAAGCGCATCCCCATGGAGGAAATGGCGGCCGAAGACTTCCGCCGGGTAGTCGACATCGACCTCGTCGGCCCGTTCATCTGCTCCAAAGCCGTCATCCCCGGCATGATCAGGAAGGGGCATGGCAAGATCATCAACATCTGCTCGATGATGAGCGAGCTCGGCCGCGAGACTGTCAGCGCCTACGCCGCCGCAAAAGGTGGTCTGAAGATGCTGACACGCAACATAGCCTCGGAATACGGCCATTACAACATACAGTGCAACGGCATCGGCCCCGGCTACATCGCCACCGAGCAGACCGCACCCCTGCGCGAGCGTCAGCCCGACGGATCGCGCCACCCGTTTGACTCGTTCATCATAGCCAAGACTCCGGCAGAACGCTGGGGCACACCGGCCGACCTTGAAGGTCCGGCCGTATTCCTCGCCTCCGAAGCCTCCGACTTCGTCAACGGACACATCCTCTATGTCGACGGCGGTATCCTCGCCTATATCGGCAAACAACCGTGAGAGCAATGATTAGAAATTTACTCTATTGGCTTTTAGCCCTTTCCGCTCTGTCGGCCTGCTCATCGACAGAAGAAAAGGTCTGTATCAAAGTCACAGCGCCGACCGACCAAGCTCTCGACCAAACGGTTGTCTCGATAGATGACGACTTGTTGCTCAACCGTTTCAATCCCTACATTCTGGTAAGATCAGCCGATGGTGACACTGTCCCCACGCAATGGTCGGACGGAGGAACCCTCTATCTCCCTGTCACCGCCGAGGCGGGTGAAACTGTCACTTTTGAAGTCTTACGGCCTGATGATATAATCGAATTTCCACACTTCTGCGTGGCTGAAATCCATCCCGAGATGCAGGACGACATCGCCTGGGAGAACGACCACGGCGGCTACCGGCTCTACGGTCCAACATATCATCGTGATGGCGGAATTGTTCGCGGCTATGACATCTGGACTAAATCAGTCGCCCACCCCGTGCTGTCAAAACGATATGCCGACCACATGGCCGGTATCTCCTACCATGAGGATCATGGCGACGGAATGGATGTCTACACCGTGGGACCCACGCTCGGAGCCGGGCTCAACGCCTTGATTTCGCCATCCGGCGACCTCGTCATGCCAGCCGGCTATAATGAGGCATTAGTCATGGAGGAGGGACCGTTTCGACTAAGAATGCTCATTAAACCAGACTCGTTAAAGGTTGGAACCGACACAGTCTTTGAACGACGTCTTATCACCCTCGACCGCGGCTCATGGCTCAATCGCACTGACGTATGGTACGAAGGTCTTTCCAAACCGACCCGGATAGCCACCGGCATCGTGGTTCATACAGAAAGTCCTGAGAGTTATCGCTTTATACCCGAGTCCAACGCCATAGCTTATGAAGACCTTACTGACAGCCCCCATAACGGCAACGGCACTATATATATAGGTATAGTCAGTCCACAAGCCGACACTCTTTATTTCAAATCTTTTCCCGAACCTGTCGGCACGGCTGCCGGCCATCTTATTGCAGAAGCTACCGTCTATCCTGACTCGGTCTTCACATATTATTGGGGTGCCGGCTGGAGCAAAGGGGGTGTCATCAACTCTGACCAATGGGACTCTATTTTGAGGGAAGTCTATGAGAACTCCGGCATCACTCCGACCTACACCGTCAGTACCGAAACGGTAAAATCATCGTCGCCTGTCGCCGGGATCTTCAAATACATCATAGCACTGGGTGCGGCAGTGATGATGCCCGTAATCTTCACTCTGCTCGGTATCTGCATAGGGATTCCGTTCAGCCGCGCGCTGATGAGCGGACTGAAGGTCGGAGTCGGATTCATCGGTCTGTCGATAGTCACCGCCCTGCTGACCGGCGCGCTCGGACCGGCTCTCGAACAAATTGTCGGCACATACGACCTCAACCTGCAGGTATTCGACATGGGGTGGCCGGCAGCTGCCTCGGTAGCCTACAATACAGCAATCGGCGCATTCATCATTCCCGTCTGTCTCGGTATCAACATACTGATGCTGCTGACCAAAACAACGCGCACTGTCAACATCGACCTCTGGAACTACTGGCATTACGCATTTATCGGTGCTGTCGTCTACTTCGCGGCCGGCTCGCTGCTGTGGGGATTCTTCGCGGCCGTGATATGCTACATCATCACTCTCGTCATCGCCGACATGACCGCCCGGCGCTTTCAGAAATTCTACGACGGAGTAGAAGGGATATCAATTCCCCAGCCGTTCTGTGCGGGATTCGTGCCGTTCGCGGTGATTATAAACCGGCTGCTCGACCGCATCCCGGGCATAAGACGCGTCGACATCGATGCCGAAGGGCTTAAAAAGCGGTTCGGTGTGCTTGGCGAGCCTTTGTTTCTGGGAGTACTGGCCGGAATAGCCATCGGATGCCTGACCTGCAAATCACTTGACGAAATCGCCGGCTCGATACCCTACATCCTCGGTCTCGGCATAAAGATGGGTGCCGTAATGGAACTGATACCGCGTATTACCGGACTTTTCATCGAAGGACTACGACCGATTTCGGATGCCACACGCGACCTCGTCGCACGCCGCTTCAAGGGCGCCCAGGGGCTCAACATAGGCATGAGCCCGGCCATCGTCATCGGCCATCCCACTACGCTCGTCGTCTCCCTGCTGCTCATCCCGTTCACACTCCTCTTAGCCGTAATTCTCCCCGGCAACCAGTTTCTTCCCCTTGCCTCTCTGGCCGGAATGTTCTACATATTCCCTCTCGTCCTGCCGTTTACGCGCGGCAATGTGCTGAAGACTTTTATCGTCGGACTCATAGTCCTTGTAATCGGACTGCTGATGGTGACCGATATGGCTCACGCGTTCACTCTGGCCGCTCACGACGTCTATGCCGCCACCGGCGATTCCGCCGTAGCAATACCCGACGGGTTTGAAGGGGGCTCGCTCGACTTTGCATCGAGTCCGCTGAGCTGGTTGATCTACAAGCTGACGGCCTTCAAGTCGTGGCGCATCGCCGGAGCCGCCCTGCTCGTCGTGTCAACAATGGCTCTCGTCATCCGTAACAGGATTAATATAATAAAGAATCAGGCGCTGATGAACCTTAAAGGCTCCGACACGCTTCAATCAGCGGAATAATACGTATATTTGCAAAAAACAATCAAACAATACAAATCACATAAAACAATGAGCAAGATAGTTACTCTCGGCGAGATTATGCTCCGACTCTCTCCCGCCGGATTTTCACGCTTTGTACAGGTAGACAACTTTGACGTAATCTGGGGTGGCGGCGAAGCCAATGTAGCCGTCAGCTGTGCCAACTACGGCCATGACGCGGCTTTCGTCACCAAACTTCCCACACATGAGATAGGCCAGGCCGCCGTCAACGCCCTCCGCCGCTATGGTGTCGACACCCGTTTCATAGCACGCGGAGGCGACCGCGTCGGCATCTACTACTGCGAGACAGGAGCCTCTATGCGCCCCTCTAAGGTCATATATGACCGCGCCCACTCCGCTATCGCCGAGGCCGACCCGGCTGACTTCGACTTCGATACCATCATGGAAGGCGCCGACTGGTTCCACTGGAGCGGAATCACACCCGCAATCTCCGACAAGGCCGCCGAACTGACCCGTCTCGCCTGCGAAGCCGCCAAGCGCCACGGCGTCACTGTCAGCGTCGACCTCAACTTCCGCAAAAAGCTATGGACAAAGGAAAAAGCGCAGTCGATCATGCGCCCGCTCATGAAGTATGTCGATGTCTGCATCGGCAACGAAGAGGATGCTGAGCTGTGTCTCGGATTCAAGCCCGACGCCGATGTAGAAGGGGGCGAGACCAATGCCGAAGGCTATAAGGGAATCTTCCGCGCCATGGCCGAGGAATTCGGATTCAAATACGTCATCTCCACGCTCCGCGAGTCATTCTCGGCAAGCCACAACGGCTGGAAAGCCATGATCTACAACGGATCGGAATTCTACGAATCAAAGCGTTACGACATCAATCCTATCGTCGACCGCGTAGGTGGCGGCGACGCATTCTCCGGCGGCATCATCCACGGATTGCTGACCATGCCCACCCAGGCAGAGGCGCTTGAATTCGCCGTAGCCGCATCGGCACTCAAGCAGACCATCCCCGGCGACTTCAACCTCGTCACCGCAGCCGAAGTAGCCGCACTCGCCGGCGGAAACGCCAACGGCCGCGTACAGCGCTAACATTCAATCATCAACATCCTTAAAGAACAGTTATCATGCCACGTTTTGACAATATATCCGTAATCAACAAAATTGCTGCCGCCCCGATGGTACCCGTATTCTACCATCGCGATATCGAGACAGCAAAAAAAGTGCTGAAAGCCTGCTATGACGGAGGCGTAAGAGCCTTTGAATTCACCAATCGCGGCGACTTCGCCCATGAAGTGTTCACCGAGCTGGTGAAATACGCCGCTACGGAATGTCCGGAGATGGCCGTGGGAGTAGGCTCTATCGTCGACGCTCCGACAGCATCGCTCTACATACAGCTCGGAGCCTGCTTCGTAGTGGGTCCGCTGTTCAATCCCGATGTAGCGCGCGTCTGCAACCGTCGCTCCGTACCCTACACCCCGGGATGCGGCTCGATATCCGAAGTAGGAGCCGCACAGGAAGCCGGCTGTATCATCTGCAAGGTATTCCCCGGCGATGTCCTCTCGCCCAAATTTGTAAAGGGACTGATGGCACCGATGCCCTGGTCAAAGCTCATGGTGACCGGAGGTGTAGAGCCCAAGGAAGAAAATCTCACCGCATGGTTCAAGGCAGGAGCATTCTGCGTCGGCATGGGTTCCAAGCTCTTCCCCAAAGAGGCTGTAGCCGAAGGACACTTTGACGTCATCACGGCAAAATGTCACGAGGCATTTGAAGTAATAGGCAAAGTAAGAAGCTAAAAGTCAGAATTATGAGAAAGATTCTGACAGCTATTGCCGCTTGTCTGGCTTTGACGGCTGCCGCGCACACCAATTACACCATACTGCGCGCCGCTCATCCCGACGACGTAAAGCACTACGACACCGAGCAGCTGCGGCAGCACTTCATGATGCCGCGCGTCATGGCCAATGACACTGTCAACATGACCTACTCGCTCTATGACCGCCTCATCTATGGCGGCGTCGTTCCTGTGGAAGAGACTGTCGTGCTTGAGACCATCGAGCCGCTCAAAGCCGACTACTTCCTGGAGCGCCGCGAGCTGGGCGTCATCAATACCGGCGGTCCCGGCATCGTGACCGTTGACGGCACCGACTACCGGCTCAATTTCAAGGATGCCCTCTATGTAGGCCGCGGAAAGCGCGACATACGTTTCTCGTCGGTCGACAAAGCCAATCCCGCACGCTTCTATTTCAACTCCACCCCGGCCCACACCGCCTATAAGACCCAGCTCGTCACTATCGACGGCCGCAAAGGCTCGATAAAGGCCAACTCATTTGCCGCAGGCTCGATGGAGGAGAGCAATGACCGTCGCATCAATCAGCTGATCGTGGCCAATGTGCTTGAAGAGGGTCCGTGCCAGCTGCAGATGGGGCTTACGGAACTGATGCCCGGAAGCGTCTGGAACACAATGCCCGCCCACACCCACGACCGACGTGTCGAAGCCTATTTCTACTTCAATGTTCCCGAAGGGAATGCCGTATGCCACTTCATGGGCCAGCCACAGGAAAACCGCATCATCTGGCTGCACAACGAGCAGGCCGTCATGTCGCCCGAATGGTCGATTCACGCCGCTGCCGGCACTTCCAACTATATGTTCATCTGGGGAATGGGCGGCGAAAACCTCGACTACGGCGATATGGACAAGGTGACCTACCTCGAAATGCGATAACTCACTGACAAATCCTCTCTTACCACCATGAAATACAGATTATTATCACTTGCCGCAATTCTCGCCACGCTTTCGGCTTCCGCCGTCAACCGCTGGGAGAATCCGGCTATCGTAGACAGTGCGAAACTCGCTCCCCGGGCGACTTTCCACACATACCCGACCCTGACAGACTTCCTCGACGGGCAAGCCTCGCCCGACGAATACTCTCTCAACGGCACATGGAAATTCACGTTTGCCGAACGTCCGGCCGATGCCATCACCGACTTCTATTCTGACACGGTCGACACTTCCGGATGGGGCGACATAACCGTTCCCGGCAGTTGGGAGACACAGGGTTACGGCGTGCCGGTCTACACCAACACCAAATACATCTTCCCGGCCAATCCCCCCTTTGTCGACAACGATGATCTACCGGTCGGTACATACCGTACGACATTCACCGTACCCGAATCGATGGCCGGCGACGACATAATCCTGTCATTCGGCTCGATATCAGGCGCGACCACCGTTTACGTCAACGGCACGGAAATCGGCTACACGAAGAATTCAAAGACCCCGGCCGAATTTGACATCACTCCCTATCTGCGCAAGGGCGAGAATACTCTCGCACTCCAGGTCTACAAGTGGAGCGACGCCTCCTATTTTGAAGACCAGGACTTCTGGCGCCTGTCAGGCATCGAGCGCGACGTCAAGCTCATAGCCCGGCCCAAAGTCTCCATCGCCGACTTTTCTGTCACGGCCGGCCTCGACTCCAAATATACCGACGGCACCCTGCGCGTAAAGACCGAGATAGCCAACACTTCCGACAGGCGCGCATCCGGCTACAAGCTCCGCACATCGCTGCTCGACGCCGACCGGAATGTAGTCTACTCCAAGACATCGCGCATCGCGGCTGTCAAGCCGGGCAACGAGACCGCTACCATAGTTTCAACAACAGTCAAGGCTCCCCGGCAGTGGAGCGCCGAACACCCATACCTCTACACAGTCGCCCTTGAGCTGATAGCTCCTGACGGCAAGACTGTGGAAGTGACCGGCTGCAAGACAGGTTTCCGCACGATAGAGATCCGCGACCGCCAGCTGCTCGTCAACGGCCGACCCGTTTCGATCAAGGGTGTCAACCTCCACGAACACCATGAGACCACAGGCCACTATCTTGACTCCGAGACGCGCCTGAAAGACTTCCAACTCTGGAAGGAGAACAATATCAACGCCGTACGCACATCCCACTATCCCCAGGATCCTGAATTCTACGAGATGGCCGACCGCTACGGCATCTATGTGGTCGACGAAGCCAATCTGGAGATGCACGGCCTACGCTACGACAACCCCGACCACCCTGTCGACCGCCCCGAGTGGCGCGGCCAGTTCCTCGACCGTGAGGTGCGGATGTATGAGCGCGACAAAAACCATCCGTCGGTCATCATCTGGTCGATGGGCAACGAGACCCAGATGGGTACCCACTTCCGCGAGATCTACGACTGGTTCAAGGCCACCGACCCAACACGCCCCGTGCAGTATGAACGCGCCGGCAACTCGGCCTATACCGACATCTTCTGCCCGATGTATATGCCTACAGCCGATGCTGTCAGCTTCGCTCAGAATCCCGATAATACCAAGCCTCTGATACAGTGCGAGTATCAGCACGCCATGGGCAACTCCAACGGCAACTTCCGCGACTACTGGGAGGACATCATGGCCAATCCCTCGCTTCAGGGCGGCTTCATCTGGGACTGGGTCGACCAGGGTCTGACCGCCTACGACGAGCAGGGACGCAAATACTGGGCCTACGGCGGCGACCTCGGCGGACATCGCTGGACCCACGATGAGAATTTCTGCATCAACGGCGTAGTCAATCCCGACCGTACCCCCCATCCCGCCATACATGAGGTCAAGAAGGCCTATCAGCCCATCGGATTCAGTCTCGCCGACCCGGCCAACATGACGATCGCCGTCGAAAACCGCAACCTCTTCACCGACCTTGCCGACTACACATTCCGATGGAACGTCACGGCCAACGGCTCGGTAGTGGCCGAAGGACTCTTCGACCTTGAAGGGGCTCCCCTGTCGACTGTCGATATGTCCATACCCCTCCCGGCGCTCAAAGACGTCGCAGGCACTGAATATATGCTCAACATCGCAGCCGCCACGCGCGATGCATCCGAACTCGTCCCGGCCGGCCATGTAGTAGCCGACGAGCAGATACACCTCTCTGGCGACTATTTCGCAGCAAATGCTCCCGCGACAACCGGCGACGTGACCGTTGAGCACGTCAAAGGCAAACACGACGTGCCGCTGATGCGCTTCACATCCGACAACACCGTGGCCGACATCGACGAGCGCAGCGGCTTGCTGACCGCTTACTCCGTGGATGGCAAAAAACTGATACAAAGCCCGCTGCGCCCCGACTTCTGGCGCGCGCCGATCGACAATGACTTCGGTTTCGGAATGCAGGTCGAGTCCAACGTATGGCGCACCGCGGGCGAGCGTACCAAGCTTGTCAATCTCGCCTACGATGAAGCTGCGAAATCACTGACCGCCGAACTGATGATACGCGACATCAACGTCCCGATGACTATCGTATACACCTTCAAAGGTAACGGAGTTATTGACGTCAGTGTGTCAGTCGGTCTCGAAGGTCACGACGATCTCCCGGAGTTTCCCCGCTTCGGCATGACCACACGCCTCAGCAATTCCCTCGACAGCGTCACCTACTACGGCCGCGGCCCGTGGGAAAACTATGTAGACCGCTCCTGGTCAAGCTACATAGGTCTGTACCGCTCGACTGTCGACGAGCTCAACTATGAGTACATCCGTCCGCAGGAGAACGGCTACCGCACCGACGTGCGCTGGATGTCGATCACCGATCCCGCCAACGGGCGCGGTCTAATGTTCCGCGGACTGCATGGCCCCATCAGCTTCGGAGCCTCACACGTTGAGACCTCGGCACTCGACCCCGGCCTGACCAAGAAGCAGATGCACACGGTCGACATTGACCCCGTCAACCATATTGTCCTTAACATCGACCTCGGGCAGATGGGCGTCGGAGGCACCAACAGCTGGGGCGAGCGCACACTGAAGCAGTATCGCTTCGCTCCAGGCAAATACCTCACCTACAGCTTCTCCATCTCCCCCATCGAGTAATCTTATCCCATTAACATATAAGCTGCCCGGGACTGATATGAGCCTCGGGCAGTTTGTGTTAGATATATCCGGCTTTTGCGCAATCATGAGGTCGTGTTTAATTATTCCTTATAACTCTAAGGTCAGAGTCCTCAAATACATTAAAATCCTCCCCTATTTTATTTAAAAAATCACGCACCAACTGATTGACTATCGTTATTACATTTGACATCTCGTAGGAATAATCATAGAGAGTCCCCCTAGAAAATCTTGGACCATCTACGAAGAAGATGTTTGTGATAATCTTCTCGCCGCAATATATTGAGATATACATCATCACTTCAGAGTAGTCAGGAGTCCTTTTCTCGTCAGATGATACGCGTGCTTTAGCTGTCTTTGATACATATATACGGTCTAAATACTCATATATTGCGGCCGTATGATAAAGCGGAATATAAGCGACAACAATTGGTGTAGGTTCATCAGAATAAGCGTCCTCAAATTGTATTATACTTCCTTGCTTTGATAAAATTATTTTTATATCGATACCAGGATCATCTCCCATGACATAGCTAATCACACACGAGTCTATTGGACTATTCAAATATAGAGGAAAGTTAGATTCAATCAGATCATTTAAAAACCAAGCTCCACTATCATTGGAAGTCTGGGAATAAAGTTGATGTAATTCAGCTTTAATCTGCTCAAGTGATAAGGTGTCCAGTGCCGAATTATTTATCTTCTCGGTCATCGGATGGCAAGCCCGATAGGTGTTTATTACACGGTTATTATACAATACTGCATCTTTATCATTTTTCCCGCTACACCCACATAGTGCGAATATTGCTAACAGATAAAATAAACTTCGTATATTCATTTTTCGTTTTCTGATGGTGATTTAATTTCTATTGCTTTATAGTCATTATATTTATTAATGACAGATTTTTTGTATTTTTCTGTTGCCTTGTCCCATAATTTATGAAATCCCATTACTGATAAATACGCAAATCTATGTCTATGAGATTTATCTCCGTAATCTTTTATTTTGTGAGCATACCATTCATGCACGATTAACGAAAGAGCAATATTTTCTATAGTAGACTCATATCTATACTTTCCAGTTCCGGTAATAGAATTTTTATCACGATTATAATACCAACTCGTATCTGATATACCAGCTTTTTTAAGATGAGTTATACTGATGTATGAAATTCTACCTTCTTTTAGATCGGAGAGAGTAAATATTTCATCGTAAACTTGTAATCCGTCAAATTGAGAAACAATATGTGTCCATACATTGCTCATCGCTTCGCCACTTAATTTTGATTTTGATTTTGATTTCATTGCGTCAAATGTCATTAAGGAGCTACCGAATTTTTTTTGCGCATCGGTTATCGACATTTTACTGAAATCGACATTGTCAGATCCGGTATAGATAAACACTTCTCCCGTAAATCCTTCTTCAGTGCAACCAAGATACTCACCTGATTGATTATAAACAGGATTTTCGCCAGTTGGATCTGTCAGGATAATTGGATTTGCGTTGCAATATAGGTAAGTGTTGACACCGGGATTATCGCCCGCGAGTGGGTCTGGTCGGTTGAAGCGTAGCTGTGAGGGGTATTGCAAACGGGCTTCGAAATCGTAGCAGTCGATGCCGAAGTCGGTGTTGAGTTCCTTGCCGCCGTATTTGTAGGCATTGACCGTCGGATTAGTCGATGTCGCTTTGGGGAGTCCGTAGGGATAGTAGTCGG
>CAMWHE010000057.1 GCA_947173955.1 uncultured Bacteroidales bacterium
TCAGGGGTAGAGCACTTCCTTGGTAAGGAAGAGGTCGCGGGTTCAAATCCCGCCACCGGCTCTTATTTTTTTTTACAACATGATAGCCAAGATAGCGCTTTGTCGTTATCGTGGCGTCTTGGTAAGAGTTAATTATAAACAATCATACATAAATAGCAAAGTTATGGCTAAAGAGAAATTCGAAAGAACGAAACCGCATGTAAACATCGGTACTATCGGTCACGTTGACCATGGTAAAACCACTCTGACCGCAGCTATCACCACAGTGCTTGCTAAAGCCGGTCTTTCAGAGGTTAAGTCATTTGACCAGATCGACAACGCTCCTGAAGAAAAAGAGCGTGGTATCACAATTAACACCGCACACGTAGAGTATGAGACTGCAAATCGTCACTACGCTCACGTTGACTGCCCCGGACACGCTGACTATGTGAAGAACATGGTAACCGGTGCTGCTCAGATGGACGGTGCTATCATCGTAGTTGCTGCTACTGACGGTCCCATGCCCCAGACCCGCGAGCACATCCTTCTCGCCCGTCAGGTGAACGTGCCCCGTATCGTAGTGTTCCTCAACAAGTGCGACATGGTCGACGACGAAGAGATGCTCGAACTCGTTGAAATGGAAATGCGTGAACTTCTCTCAGCATATGAGTACGATGGCGACAACACTCCCATCATCCGTGGCTCAGCACTCGGCGCTCTTAACGGCGAACCCGAATGGGAAGCTAAGGTTATGGAACTCATGGACGCTGTTGACAACTGGATTCCCCTGCCTCCCCGCGACGTAGATAAACCCTTCCTGATGCCCGTTGAGGACGTATTCTCAATCACAGGTCGTGGTACCGTTGCTACCGGCCGTATCGAAACCGGCGTTGTTAAGGTAGGTGACGAAGTTCAGATCATGGGTCTCGGCGCTGACATGAAGTCAACCGTTACCGGTGTTGAAATGTTCCGCAAGCTCCTCGATCAGGGTGAAGCCGGCGACAACGTAGGTCTCCTCCTCCGCGGTATCGACAAGAAAGATATCAAGCGTGGTATGGTAATCTGCCACCCCGGAGTTGTTAAGCCCCACAGCAAATTCAAAGCTTCAGTTTATATCCTGAAGAAAGAAGAAGGTGGCCGTCACACTCCCTTCCACAACCACTACCGTCCCCAGTTCTACATCCGTACACTTGACGTGACAGGTGAAATCACCCTTCCCGAAGGTGTTGAGATGGTAATGCCCGGTGACCACGTAGAAATCATCGTCGAGCTCATCAACCCTGTAGCTTGCGACCAGGGTCTCCGCTTCGCTATCCGTGAAGGTGGCCGCACCGTAGGTTCAGGTCAGATCACTGAGATCCTCGACTAATACAAGTCACTTAAGTAAGGCGGAAGCCGCTTAAATAACCAACAGCCGTCTCCTTGCGCTCCGAGGTTCGGAAAGGACGTAAGAAGTGCAGGAGACGGTTAAACACGGGAATAGCTCAGTCGGTAGAGCACTGGTCTCCAAAACCAGGTGTCGGGAGTTCGAGCCTCTCTTCCCGTGCTAATTTTAACGACAAATGAAATTTAAACTACTCACGAATATAGAGGAGTCTTACACTGAATTGAAGGATAAGACTTCTTGGCCTACCAAAACACAGCTTGTGAAGAGCGCCCTTATTGTCATGCTTGCTTCCGTAATTATCGCCGCGATAATCTTTGGCATGGATAAGGTGATAGATAAGATTATCCATCTGCTCTATTTTGGCAAATTCTGATTATAACCCTCTAAGTGGTAAAGAAGGCAATGGCTGAAAGTAAGAAAGCTTGGTACGTACTGCGTGCCATCTCAGGTAAAGAAGCTAAGGTGAAGGAAGTGCTCGAGGCATCGATGCGCAACACTGACCTTGGCAACTACCTATTTCAGGTTTTGATTCCCACTGAGAAGGTTATGACAGTGCGTAACGGCAAGAAAGTTGTCAAAGAACGCAACCTTTACAGCGGTTACGTATTCATTGAGGCAGATCTTCAGGGAGAAGTGGTACATGAGCTTCGCAACACCACCAATGTGATCGACTTCCTCAAGGGACGCGGTAAGGACGCCAAGCCCGAATCGCTTCGCGAGAGTGAGGTCATGCGTATGCTCGGTATGGCTGACGACATCAATGAGTCAGCTGAAGATGAAGTAAACGACTACATCGTAGGCGAGACCGTAAAGGTGACCTACGGACCGTTCAACGGATTCAACGGCGAGATCACCGAGGTCTATCCCGAGAAGAAAAAACTCAAGGTCATGGTCAAGATCTTCGGTCGCGGTACGCCTCTGGAGCTCGAAAATTCGCAGGTAGAAAGAGAGTGAGTCCGGCGTGGTTACGAACGTACGAGACCAACTCAAGCAAAACAATAACTGTTTTTATTAAAGTATCTAAGAAATGGCTAAAGAAATTGCTGGACAGATCAAATTGCAGATTAAAGGCGGAGCCGCAAACCCCTCGCCACCCGTAGGTCCTGCACTGGGCTCAAAGGGTATCAACATCATGGAATTTTGCAAGCAATTCAATGCCCGCACCCAGGACAAGGCTGGTAAAGTTCTTCCGGTAGTAATCACTTATTACACTGACAAGAGCTTTGACTTCGTTGTCAAGACTCCCCCGGTAGCTATCCAGCTCCTCGAAGCTACAAAGCTGAAGAGTGGCTCTGCTCAGCCCAACCGTAAGAAAGTGGCTGAAGTGACCTGGGATCAGGTAAAGGCAATTGCAGAAGACAAGATGCCCGATTTGAACTGTTTTACTGTAGAGTCAGCCATGCGTATGGTTGCCGGCACAGCAAGAAGCATGGGTATCACCGTAAAAGGAGCATTCCCCGAAAATAACTAATAAACTTCAATTGAAATGGGTAAACTTACAAAAAATCAAAAGTTAGCTTTAGAGAAGATTGAAGCAGGGAAAAGCTATTCTCTCGGCGAAGCCGCTGAGAAGGTAAAGGAAATCACCTATACCAAGTTTGATGCCTCGCTTGACATTGATGTGCGTCTTGGCGTAGATCCTCGTAAGGCTAACCAGATGGTACGTGGCGTCGTAACACTGCCCCACGGAACCGGTAAGACTGTACGTGTCCTCGTACTCTGCACACCTGATGCAGAAGCAGCTGCTAAAGCAGCCGGCGCTGACTACGTAGGTCTTGATGAATACATAGAAAAGATTAAAGGCGGATGGACCGATATCGACGTCATCATCACTCAGCCTGCCATCATGGGTAAAATCGGTGCCCTCGGCCGTGTACTCGGTCCCCGTGGCCTGATGCCTAACCCCAAGAGCGGCACAGTGACTGTCGATGTTGCCAAGGCTGTAGAAGAAGTTAAGAAGGGTAAGATCGACTTTAAGGTTGACAAGAACGGTATCGTTCACTCATCAATCGGTAAGGTATCGTTCACACCCGAGCAGATGAAGGAGAACGCAAAAGAGTTCATCAACACCCTCATCAAGCTTAAACCTGCTTCTGCCAAGGGTACATACATTAAAAGCATTTATCTTTCAAGCACTATGAGCCCCGGCGTTAAAGTCGACTCAAAGACTATTGACGAATAATTTAAAACCGTAGACAATGAAAAAGGAAGATAAAGCAATTATCATAGATCAGATAGCTGACACTCTCAAAGCCTACAGCTGCTTCTACCTCGCAGAGACAACCGGCCTGGATGCTGCTCAGACGAGCGAACTCCGCGCAGCTTGCTTCAAGCAGGACATCAAGCTGATGGTAGTGAAGAACACCCTTCTTCACAAAGCCCTTGAGAGCATGGAAGGCGACTTTACCGAACTCTACGGTGCCCTTAAAGGCTCAACTTCACTTCTCTGCTCAAATGTAGGCAATGCTCCCGCAAAGCTTCTGAAGAGCATGGTCAAGAAAGACCAGCCCCTTCCCCGCTTCAAGGCCGCATATGTCGAAGAGACAGTATATGTAGGTGAAGGTCAGCTCGAAACCCTCTCTAACATCAAGAGCAAGAACGAACTCATCGCCGATGTTATCGCTCTTCTCCAGTCGCCTGCGAAGAATGTCGTATCTGCCCTCCAGAGTGGCGCGACAACTATCCATGGCGTCTTAGAGACCCTTTCCAAAAAGGAAGACTAAACAATCTATTCAACAGTAAATTCAAATCAAAAAAATCATACAAAAATGGCAGATTTAAAAGCTTTTGCAGAACAACTTGTTAACCTTACCGTTAAGGAAGTAAACGAACTTGCTCAGATCCTTAAGGACGAGTATGGTATTGAACCTGCTGCTGCAGCTGTAGCAGTAGCTGCCGGTCCCGCTGCCGGTGCACCCGCCGCTGAGGAAAAGACCTCATTTGACGTAGTGCTCAAGGCTGCCGGTGCCAACAAGCTCCAGGTAGTTAAATCAGTTAAGGAACTGACCGGTCTTGGCCTTAAGGAGGCTAAAGAACTCGTTGACGGCGCTCCCTCAGTAGTTAAAGAAGGCCTTGCCAAGGCTGACGCTGAGGCTCTCAAAAAGTCTCTCGAAGAGGCTGGTGCCGAAGTCGAACTGAAATAATATTGCCTGTAACTCAGGCGATTAGGTTAAGAATCCTCTCATCGGATGATTCTTAACCTTTTTGTGTATTATTCACAAATCCTGTTTCCGATAGCGTTTTTTTTAACGACTTTCTTCATTTACAGATGCTGAACGGCCTGTCTTAGTAAAGTGGCGATGAAGCCGGGCGAAATGCCTGTAAGGCTTTCTGTCAGGACTGAGACACGGGCTTTTCGGCGCTGACTGTCAGAAGAAATCGATACAATATTTACTTTGACATACATTTTCTGCCATCGGAGCAGACTATATTTCCGGTTTTTTTGAGTTCCTCTCACCCTAACCAATTATTTAATGTCAGTTACAACAGCAAAACCCCGCCAAAACTTCGCGTCGGTAAAGAATCCGCTTCCTTACCCCGATTTCCTTGAGGTTCAATTGAAATCGTTCAGAGATTTCTTACAGCTTGACACTCCTCCTGAGAAACGTAACAATGAGGGTCTTTATAAGGTATTTTCAGAGAACTTCCCTGTTGCCGATACACGCAATAACTTCGTTCTTGAATTCCTCGACTATTATATCGATCCGCCCCGCTATACTATTGACGAATGTCTGGAGCGCGGCCTCACCTACAGTGTGCCTCTGAAGGCTAAACTGAAGCTTTTCTGCACCGACCCCGACCACGAAGATTTCGATACCGTCATTCAGGACGTATATCTCGGAGCCATCCCCTATATGACCGATAAGGGTACGTTCGTCATCAACGGTGCCGAACGTGTTGTCGTGTCTCAGCTCCACCGCTCTCCTGGTGTATTCTTCGGCCAGAGCACTCATGCCAATGGCACAAAGCTCTATTCGGCCCGTATCATCCCGTTCCGCGGTTCTTGGATTGAGTTTGCTACCGACATCAATAATGTGATGTACGCTTACATCGACCGTAAGAAGAAATTGCCTGTGACAACACTGTTGCGTGCTATCGGTCTTGAAAGCGACAAGGACATCATCGAGATCTTCGGTCTCGCCGAAGAGATGAAGGTCACCGAGGCCAACTTGAAGAAAGCCCTCGGCCGTAAGCTGGCAGCACGTGTGCTCCACTCATGGGTAGAGGATTTCGCTGATGAAGATACCGGCGAGGTCAGCTCCATCGAGCGCAACGACGTCGTGATCGACCGTGAAGTCGTACTTGAAGAACACCACATCCAGGAGATCCTCGACTCTGGAGTCGAGACAATCCTCCTGCACAAGGAAGACCCCAACTCCACCGACTACTCCATCATCTTCAACACCCTTCAGAAGGATACAAGTAATTCGGAGAAAGAGGCTATCCAGTATATCTACCGACAGCTGCGTAACGCTGAGCCGCCGGACGACGCAAGCGCCCGCGAAGTCATCACCAACCTTTTCTTCAGCGAAAAGCGCTATGACCTCGGCGATGTAGGACGTTACAGCATCAATAAGAAACTCAACCTTGACACTCCCGAGGAGATCAAGGTCCTCACCAAAGAGGATATCATCGCCATCATCAAGTATCTTATCGAGCTCATCAACTCGAAGACCGATGTCGACGATATCGACCACCTGTCAAACCGCCGCGTGCGTACCGTGGGCGAGCAGCTCTACAACCAGTTCAATGTAGGTCTGGCGCGCATGAGCCGTACTATCCGCGAGCGTATGAATGTGCGTGATAACGAAGTGTTCAATCCCACCGACCTTATCAACGCAAAGACTATCTCATCTGTAATCAACACGTTCTTCGGCACGAACGCTCTGTCGCAGTTCATGGACCAGACAAACCCGCTTGCCGAGATCACTCACAAGCGCCGTATGTCGGCCCTCGGCCCCGGCGGTCTGTCGCGCGAACGCGCAGGCTTCGAAGTACGTGACGTACACTATACCCACTACGGCCGTCTCTGTCCTATCGAGACCCCTGAAGGCCCCAACATCGGTCTGATATCTTCGCTTTGCGTATATGCGAAGATCAACGATCTCGGCTTCATCGAGACTCCTTACCGCAAGGTGGAGGATGCCAAGGTAAACCTCAACAACGACGAAGTAGTTTATCTCACTGCCGAAGTCGAAGAGGGTAAGGTCATCGCCCAGGGTAATGCTCCCCTGAATGACGACGGTACTTTCGTACGCGACCGTGTCAAGGCCCGTCTGGACGCCGACTTCCCCGTGGTAGCTCCTCAGGAAGTGCAGCTCATGGACGTGTCGCCCACACAGATCGCATCTATCGCTGCATCGCTCATCCCCTTCCTCGAGCATGACGACGCCAACCGCGCGCTCATGGGATCGAACATGATGCGCCAGGCAGTTCCCCTGATGCGTTCGGAAGCTCCTATCGTAGGTACAGGCCTCGAAGGTCAGCTCATCCGCGACTCACGCACACAGATCACAGCCGAAGGTGCCGGCACCATCGAATTCGTAGATGCCAGCGAGATCCGTATCCGCTATGACCGTACCGAAGAGGAGGAATTCGTATCGTTCGAAGACTCTCTCAAAGTATATCATCTGCCGAAATTCCGCCGTACCAACCAGGATACCACAATCGACCTCCGTCCGATCTGCACCAAGGGGCAGCGCGTCAAGGAAGGCGATATCCTCACAGAAGGCTACTCGACTGAAAACGGCGAGCTCGCTCTCGGCCGCAACCTCAAGGTAGCGTTCATGCCCTGGAAAGGTTACAACTATGAGGACGCTATCGTGCTCAACGAGCGCGTCGTCAAGGAAGACATCCTGACCTCAGTCCATGTGTCGGAGTACTCTCTCGAAGTCCGCGAGACAAAGCGTGGTCTCGAAGAGCTCACCAATGATATCCCCAATGTCAGTGAGGAAGCTACCAAGGACCTCGACGAGCGCGGTATCATCCGCGTCGGCGCCCATGTAGTCCCCGGCGACATCATGATCGGTAAGATCACACCTAAGGGCGAGAGCGATCCCACTCCGGAAGAAAAGCTTCTCCGCGCCATCTTCGGCGACAAGGCCGGCGACGTCAAGGACGCTTCTCTGAAGGCATCTCCCTCGCTGAAAGGCGTTGTCATCGGCACCAACCTCTTCTCACGCGCCAACAAGAGCAAGTCAAAGAGCAAGAGCGCCAGCGCCCAGCTCCCCAAGCTCGACGAGGAATATGAGGAGAAGCTCGCTGAAGTCAAGGATCTGCTTGTCAACAAGCTCCTGACTCTCACCAACGGCAAGACCTCGCAGGGTGTCAAGGACTTCCTCGGAATAGATGTCATCCCCAAAGGCAATAAGTTCACAGCAGCCGTGCTGAAGGATATCGACTACGATACCATCAACCTGAGCAAATGGACCAATGACGCTCATAAGAATGATCTTATCCGCGCCACTATCGTCAACTATCTCCGCAAATCCAAGGAAATCGACGCCGAGCTCCGCCGCAAGAAGTTCGACATCTCGATAGGCGACGAACTCCCCTCGGGCATCATGCAGATGGCCAAGGTCTATATCGCCAAGAAGCGTAAGATCAGCGTCGGCGACAAGATGGCAGGCCGCCACGGTAACAAGGGTATCGTATCGCGCATCGTGCGTCAGGAAGATATGCCTTTCCTTGCCGACGGTACACCTGTCGACATCGTCCTCAACCCGCTGGGTGTGCCCTCGCGAATGAACCTCGGCCAGATCTTCGAGACTGTCCTCGGATGGGCAGGCCGCGAGCTCGGCGAGAAATTCGCAACCCCCATCTTCGACGGTGCGAGCCTCGACGACCTCAACGCATGGACCGATAAGGCCGGCCTTCCCCGCTACGGCAAGACCTACCTTTACGACGGCGGTACCGGCGAGCGCTTCGACCAGCCTGCCACAGTAGGTGTCATCTATATGCTTAAGCTCGGCCACATGGTGGAGGACAAGATGCACGCCCGCAGCATCGGCCCGTACTCACTGATTACCCAGCAGCCTCTCGGCGGTAAGGCCCAGTTCGGCGGACAGCGCTTCGGTGAGATGGAAGTATGGGCGCTCGAAGCATTCGGCGCCGCCCACATCCTCCAGGAGATCCTGACCGTCAAGAGTGACGATGTCACCGGTCGCTCCAAGGCCTATGAGGCTATCGTCAAAGGCGATCCCATGCCCCCGGCAGGCATCCCCGAGTCGCTCAACGTCCTTCTCCACGAGCTCCGTGGTCTCGGCCTGAGCATCAATCTCGAGCAGTAATATACAGATAAAAACCATTACTTCCCACAACCTGTCGCCCCGGACTATGCATAATGGTCCGGGGCATAGAAGGGAAAACATAAATACCTTTATAACCAATTATGGCTTTTAGAAAAGAAACAAAGGCAAAAAACGGTTTCTCAAAGATTACCATCGGACTCTCATCGCCCGAGGAAATCCTTGAAAAGTCGAGCGGCGAGGTACTCAAGCCCGAGACAATCAACTATCGAACCTACAAGCCCGAGCGTGACGGCCTCTTCTGCGAGCGCATCTTCGGTCCCGTCAAGGACTATGAATGCCACTGCGGAAAGTACAAGCGCATCCGCTACAAAGGTATCGTGTGTGACCGTTGCGGTGTAGAAGTGACCGAAAAGAAAGTGCGTCGCGAGCGTATGGGCCACATCAAGCTCGTCGTACCCGTGGCACACATCTGGTATTTCCGCTCACTCCCCAACAAGATCGGTTATCTTCTGGGTCTTCCCTCCAAAAAGCTTGACTCAGTAATCTACTATGAACGCTATGTCGTAATACAGCCCGGCAATGTCGAAGGAGTAGAGGCTCTCGACCTTCTTACCGAGGAAGAATATTTCGATATCATCGACAAGCTCCCCAAGGAAAATCAGCTTCTCGACGATAGCGACCCCAACAAGTTCATCGCCAAGATGGGCGCCGAGGCCATATATGACCTCCTGGTGCGTCTTGACCTTGACGACCTCTCATACAAGCTCCGCCATCAGGCCGACACCGACGGCTCCCAGCAGCGTAAGACCGAGGCTCTCAAGCGCCTCCAGGTCGTAGAGTCATTCCGTGCCTCCAAGCACCGCAACAAGCCCGAATGGATGATTCTGCAGGCTGTGCCTGTGATTCCGCCGGAGTTGCGTCCCCTGGTGCCCCTCGACGGCGGCCGTTTCGCGACCAGTGACCTAAACGACCTCTACCGTCGCGTCATCATCCGCAACAACCGTCTGAAACGTCTTATCGAAATCAAGGCTCCAGAAGTCATCCTCCGCAACGAAAAGCGTATGCTTCAGGAAGCTGTCGATTCGCTTCTTGACAACTCACGCAAGTCATCAGCTGTCAAGACCGATGCCAACCGTCCCCTGAAGTCGCTCTCCGACTCGCTCAAGGGCAAGCAGGGTCGCTTCCGTCAGAACCTCCTCGGTAAGCGTGTCGACTATTCGGCCCGTTCGGTTATCGTCGTAGGTCCCGAGCTGAAGATGCATGAGTGCGGTATTCCCAAAAACATGGCCGCCGAGCTTTACAAGCCCTTCGTAATCCGCAAGCTGATCGAGCGCGGTATCGTCAAGACCGTCAAGAGCGCCAAGAAGATCGTCGACCGCAAGGAGCCCGTCGTCTGGGACATCCTCGAATACGTGATGAAAGGTCATCCCGTACTGCTCAACCGTGCCCCGACACTTCACCGTCTCGGTATCCAGGCGTTCCAGCCCAAGATGATCGAAGGCAAGGCTATCCAGCTCCACCCGCTCGCATGTACGGCATTCAACGCCGACTTCGACGGTGACCAGATGGCCGTACACCTTCCCCTCGGCAACGAAGCCGTGCTTGAAGCACAGATGCTCATGCTCGGCGCCCACAACATCCTCAACCCCGCCAACGGCGCACCTATCACCGTGCCTTCACAGGACATGGTGCTCGGTCTCTACTATATCACCAAGCTCCGCAAGGGCGACAAGGGCGAAGGCCTCAAGTTCTATGGACCCGAGGAAGCTGAGATCGCTTACAACGAAGGCCGCGTCACACTCCACGCTCCCGTTTCGGTGATGGTCGATGATGTAGACGAAAACGGCAATCCTATCAAGCACCTCGTCGAGAATACCTCTGTAGGCCGCGTGCTGGTCAACCAGTATGTGCCTAAGGAAATAGGCTATGTCAACGAGATCCTGTCGAAGAAGTCGCTCCGTAACATCATCTCGCGCGTAATTAAGAAATGCGGTATTCCCCGTTCAGCCCAGTTCCTTGACGATATCAAGAACCTCGGCTATCGTATGGCGTTCCAGGGCGGTCTGTCGTTCAACCTCGGCGATGTGATCATCCCCGCCGAGAAGGAGGCAATCGTACAGGAAGGCTACGAGCAGGTGGAAGAAGTCATGAACAACTACGCGATGGGCTTCATCACCAATACCGAACGCTATAATCAGATTATCGATATCTGGACACACGTCAACTCCAAGCTGACCAATGTCCTTATGAAACAGATGACCGAGGCCAATCAGGGCTTCAACTCAGTCTTCATGATGCTCGACTCAGGCGCCCGTGGCTCGCGCGACCAGATCCGTCAGCTCGCCGGCATGCGTGGTCTTATGGCCAAGCCTCAGAAAGCAGGTGCCGAAGGCGGTCAGATCATCGAAAACCCGATTTTGGCTAACTTTAAGGAAGGCCTGTCAGTGCTCGAATACTTCATCTCGACACACGGTGCCCGTAAGGGTCTTGCCGACACCGCGCTTAAGACTGCCGACGCCGGTTATCTGACCCGCCGTCTCGTCGACGTGGCTCACGATGTGATCATCCACGAAGAGGACTGCGGTACGCTCCGCGGCCTTGTCTGCAAGGAAATCAAGAATAACGACGACGTGGTGGCATCCCTCGGCGAGCGCATTCTCGGCCGCGTGTCAGTCCACGACATCATCGACCCGCTGACCGGCGAGGTAATCGTCAAGGCCGGCGAGGAAATCAACGATGCCGCAGCCGACCGCATCAACGAGTCGCCCATCGAGGCTGTCGATATCCGCTCCGTCCTCACCTGTGAAAGCAAGAAGGGTGT
>CAMWHE010000058.1 GCA_947173955.1 uncultured Bacteroidales bacterium
CGTCCTTGTCCGGACGCCTACCGAGAGGGAGCGATCCTGACCGGGCACATCTCGCCTTTTAGGCTCGATGTACCACGGCTACGGTAATTCGGCGTTCTACGAACGCCCCGAGAGCGAGAGCGGGTCTGACAACAAACTGCTTGCACCCGCGCTGCGGGTGCAGAGAGGATAAATGGCTGTTATCGTGGAGTTTCGCCTCCGGCTCAACCGCTACGCGACTCTGCTGCCACGCGCTCTCGCGGTGGCTCCGCTCTACACTCTCTGAGGGGGGAGAATAGCCCAATCTGTGGCTGTCGGACCCGGGGCAAAACCCCAATATCAGAACTGGAAATAAATGAAGGGCGCTACATCCTCGCCGGCAAACTCCAGAACGAGCTGTACAACTACAAGGAATACCAAGAGCTTGACAATCCACGGGGAGCGCACGAATCCGGTAGACAATGAATCGACCCAACGTGAAGGGACAGAGTGAGCGACGATTATGACGGCCATCATGACTACCCATGTCAGCCTGACATCAAGGAAGGGCATCAGATAGTCGAGCGAGAAATCGGTAAAGATAGTCCTGATTATGATCCATGAGTCGGCCCATGAGTCGGCTCTGAAAAATACCCAGAGCAGAGAGACGAACATCATCGTCACTATCCACCCCACAGCTTTGACCGGCCAACTGTCAGGCAGCCGGCGGGTGAGAGGCATAGTAGCCTTGTGAACAGCCAGCCCGGCGCCGTGCATGGCTCCCCAGAAGACGAACTTCCAGGCAGCCCCGTGCCATAGGCCGCCGATAAGCATGGTCAGAAAATTGTTGACATAGGTGCGGAATGTGCCCTTTCGGTTGCCGCCGAGCGGTATGTAGACATAGTCGCGCAGCCAGGTGGAGAGCGAGATGTGCCAGCGGCGCCAGAACTCTGTCAGGTTTTTCGATTTATAAGGGAAGTTGAAGTTGCGGTTGAGACGGAATCCCATGATAAGCGCCAGACCGATAGCCATGTCGCTGTAGCCTGAGAAGTCGCAGTAGATCTGCATCGTGTAGCCTATGACCCCCATCAGAGTCTCGAATCCTGAGTAGCCGCCGGGGTTGTCGAATATCAGGTCGTTGTACTGGGCGATATAGTCGGCGATGACTGCTTTCTTGAGTATTCCGACGATGATGAGCCACAGAGCCGCGTAAAGCTCGGTATGGGTAGCCCGGTGGTTCTCGCGTATCTGGGGGAGAAAATAGTCGGCACGCACTATCGGGCCTGCTACCAAAGCCGGGAAAAACGACAGGAAGAAGACGTATTCCAGCCATGTCTCCGTAGGACGCACATCTCCTTTGTAGACATCGACCACATAGCTTATGGACTGGAATGTATAGAATGATATGCCTACGGGGAGGATGATGTCGAGCGGCTGAAAGTTGCCCTGCACCATCTGATTCCAGTTCCACAGGAAGAAATTGGCATACTTGAAGAACCCCAGTACACTGAGCGACAAGACAATAGAGAGCGTGGCGAGCGTCTTGCGCTTCCACTTGACGGGGGTACGCGCCATCAGCCGCGAAACGGTCCAGTCTATCAGCGACGTGCCGGCAAGCAACAGCACAAACCATCCGCTCGACTTATAGTAGAAAAAGAAGCTGAACGCCACTACAAAGGTCAGCATCTGCCACAGCCGCTTTCTCAGCAGACCGAACAGGGGCATGAAGACGAGAAACAGAGCCCAGAAAGTACCCGAGGAGAAAATCATCGGGTGGCCGGGATTATAGCTCAGCATACGGCCTATATTGTCTAAGATTGTATCGGGGCTGACCATCACTTGACGGGTTGAAGTAGAATTACTTTGTCGGCACGTCCCTTTTGCTCGGGCATATCCATGAGGATCGGATGCAGGCAGTGGTCAGGCATCCACCTGACGATGCTGTCCATCCACTGTGCCGCCGACTCTCTGGTCGGATGGGCGCCGTCGCGCTTACGGCTGAATTTCATGCCGTTGGACAGGAAGAACGTGCCTTCCTCAAGGCGCTCCTGCAGCATCTCGTTGATACCTGTATCCTCCTTCCAGTTGGGCGGACCGATCCAGAGTAACGGACGGTCGCCTATCTCGGCGAGAATATGCTCGAGATAAGGCTTACGCTTGTTTTTTATATCCCTTATAAACAGCTCATTCGCACCAAGACAGGCGAATACATAGTCGGGGTTGTACTGACGGATGAATGTAGACAGCGTGTCGCAGCGTCCCCAGATCTCCGTAGTCGAGCTATACCAGATGACAGTGTAGAGCTTATGGCCGTTCTGCCTGCAATAGTCGGCCAGACGGGGTGAGAGCCCCTCAAGCATCGAGTCGCCGAAAAAGAGTATGGTCTTGGCCGTAGTGTCGACTTCGGCCGGAAACTTCGGGACAAGCGTCGGACACTCCTCTTCGGTCAGCACTCTCTCCGTCAGCCACGAGCGAAGGATGTCGGCCAGACCGGTCGAGTCGCGCTGCGGCTGCCAAGATAGTTCGGCAGCTACCGAGGCTGTCTTGAAGTCATGTCCGAAGAGGCGCACCTTCTCATAGCGCGATCCCCAGGCGACGAGTCCGAATGCTGCCACAAGCAGAAGCCAGAGCGATATGTATCCGTGTCGTTTCATTACGGTGCAAAGTTAGCAATTATTCAGATACACACCATGTCTGCGCCGTCCCATTGTATGAAATATTCGGCGTGATGTACAAACCTTATAAATAATGTATAACTTTGCAGGTCGAAACGACTGTTATTATATATGTGGCTTACGCTGGCTTTTATCTCCGCTCTTCTGCTCGGGCTCTATGATGCGTGCAAGAAGCACTCCCTGAGGGAGAATGCGGTCATACCTATACTATTTCTCAACACGCTCTTCTGCGCGCTGATATTCGTGCCCGTCATAATCCTCTCGGCTACAGGCACTATCCCGGCTGAATCCCACTACTACATTCCGTCGCCCGACTGGGACGACCACAAATACATCCTCATCAAGTCGGCTCTCGTGCTGAGCTCATGGATTCTGGGCTATTACGCTCTGAAACAGCTCCCGCTGACTACGGCGGGACCCATCAATGCCACACGTCCGGTGATGACCCTCGTGGGCGCGCTGCTGATATTCGGCGAAAGCCTGAACGGGTGGCAATGGGCGGGCGTAATCATCGCTATCGTGTCGGTCTTCTTCATGAGCCGCTCGGGACGCAAGGAGGGGATATCGTTCTCCCACAACCGCTGGATCTATTTCCTCTTCGCGGCCGCGGCGCTCGGAGCCGCGAGCGGTCTCTACGACAAACACCTGATGTCGCCGACAGCCACGGGCGGGCTGGGGATCAACAAGATGGCCGTACAGAGCTGGTATAATGTCTATCAGGCTGTCATGATGGGGATAGTGCTGCTGGTCGTATGGTGGCCCAAGCGCAAGGAGGGGACAGTATTCCGCTGGCGCCACTCGATAGTCTTCATAAGCATCTTCCTGACGGCCGCCGACTTCGTCTATTTCTACGCGCTGACCTTCCCGGACGCGATGATATCGGTTGTCTCGATGGTCAGACGCGGCAGCGTGGTCATCTCGTTCCTATGCGGAGCGATGTTCTTCCGCGAGAAGAACCTGAAGTCGAAGAGCTTCGATGTCGCGTTAGTCCTTATCGGCCTCGCCTGCCTCTGGATCGGCACTACCCGCTGAGTCAGTGCTCTCGCCGGCATCCTTATCGTCGGCTGTCTCAGTGGCGTCATGGCGGTCGTCGCGCCGCTTTATGCCGAGGAGTGATTTCAGATCATCAAACGTACGACGGAACACAATGCCGACCCCCTGCGTGGTCTCCGCCGAGCGGAGATAGAGGTTCTGGTCGTTGAAACGGTTGTAGGCCTTAAGGCGCCACGTACCACCCTGATTGAGCAGATACTCGATATCGAAATCACCCACAAAGCGATTGGAGTTGAGCGACTTGTCGCGATAGCCGAAGTTGCCGTTGAACAGCAGGCGGTTGTTGAGCAGGCTGCTTGAAAGGCCTACTTCAACCTCCACATCGCTGAAGTCGCCCTTGTCGCTGCGGATTGACGGGGCGATGTTCCAGTTGTCGGCGAGATGGCCGAGGATATTTCTCAGCTGCGACGATATGGTAGACGAAGCCACCGACATCAGCTCGCTGCCGTTGGTCGTCGAGCCCATATAGTCAGGGGTATAGAAACGTTCGAGAGCGAGCAGGTAGATGATCTGCGTGCTCTTCATCTCGTCGGTGTTGATGATCGAGTTGATCTTGCGCTTGGTGTCCTCATTGAGAGTCGGGAAGTCGATATCGTAGGTAATCTCAGGCTCCTGGAGCGGTCCGCGAACCATCACCATCGCATTGACAGGGACTTTGGTGCGGTTGAGCTCCCTGTCCTGCAGGAACGACTCGTCGAGATCGGAGAGATTGGCATTGATAGTAAGGGCGGTCGTAATGTCAAGCTGAGCCTTGTAGGGATCGCCGTTGAATTCTATGCGGCTCCCCTCGCGGATGGTGAAGTCCTTGATGATGATATCCTGAAGCGTGAAATTGTACATACCCTTTTCGAGCACATACTTTCCGACCATGTTGAGATTTTCCGTGCGAGACTGATAGCCGATGCGCAGATTGCCGGAACCATTGGAGCGGATGCTGTCGTTGCCGCTTGAGTCCATGATCATATTGATCTGAGCCTTGGGGGTTATTTCGACCTGAAGAGTGATGTTGTAGTCATCATGATGCGCCGCGCCGGCGGCATTCTGCCGTCCGCGCAGCTGCTTGACGCTTTCGGGCTCCCTCATGGCCAGAGTCTCCTGCTCGCCCATAGCGGCGATGTCGCGGTCGCGGAAAGTGATGAAATCATAGTTGCTCGCCACCTTCATGTCGTTGTTGACATATGTGAATGTCGAACCGGCGCCGGTCGTGACATTGACGTCGATATCCACCACACCCGGCACTCCGTGGATGCGCGCTTCGCCGTCGGCGTATACACGGCCATACCAGTTGGCGTCGGGGGAGGGACCGTGGTCATAGACGAGCATCCCGTCGACATCCGTTATCGAGAAATCAAAAGATGGCTCGCCGAAGAATTTATGTGTGACGACGCCAGACAGCTTGCCCGTGTGGCCGCGGTCGTCGCGCACGGTCGTCTTGTCTATGCGGATCTCGCCGGGACGGATCCGGATGCGGTCGGAGGTAGTATAATATGTATTGGTGAAGTCGACTTTCAGGCGCAGGTTCTCGGCATCGACCTCGCCTTCCATGTCAACATATTTGAAACTGCCGAAGAGATGCACGCGGCCGGTGCCGATACCCGATACATCAGATGTGAACGCCTTCATATAGGGCTGCATGAAGGCCACATTGACGCGGTTGGCGTTGACAGTCAGGTCGAGGGAGTCGGTCATCGGATAAAGCGCGCCGATCACCTGCGAATGCCGGCCGCCGTCGTGGGGAGCTATGTCGACATCGAGTGTCACAGCTCTCCGCTCGCCGTCCCAGTGGCTGCGCGCAACGGCGTCGCCGAGCACGACATGATTGTAGCTGACATTCTTCACATCAATTCCGGGGGTCTCGAGGCGCGGCTCGGGACTGAATAGGCTTGAGGCATAGAACTGCCCTGTAGCCTCTCCACCGACAAGCACTTTCTTCAGACTGAGCGCCTCGAAAATGTCGCCAAGATTGATATTGAGGACATCGATATCGATCACATCGAGCGTATCGGCCGAAGCGGCGCCACTGATGTGAATGAACTGGCCGGCGCGATGGAAATCCATACCGGCAATGTCCACACGTCCGGGGGTAATATCTATCGTGGAGGGGGACACGATCCATGTCGAGTCGTTGAATGTTGCCTCGCCCGGAAGCAGCACGATCTGAGCCGTCAGCCCGTCGGCATCTTTCCCAAGCGACGTATTGAGCGAAATGTCGCCGTTGTATTTCTCAGGGCGCTTGATGTTCCACCATATCCGTGTGCCGAGATTGTCGTCGGCACCGTCGGCCTGCAGATTCATGCGCATATATCCGTTGGCAGTAGGGATGTCGGAAGTGGCATAGAGCATAGTGCGCCCGGATCCGCCGTCGACATTGACTATCACCTGGGTGCTGTCGATCAGCTTCATGCCCTGCCGCAGATACGGCAGGTCGAGATTCATGCGCATGTTACCCAGCGGATAGTTGACGCTGCCTTCAGCCGTCATACGGCCGAGAATGCTGACCGGCGGCGGTTTCAGCCCGAGGCGTGCCGCCAGTCCGTCGGTGTCGTTGACGCGGATGTCGAAGTCGAAGTTGTTGTCGGGCTGAACTCCTTTGTCGCGAGGCGGCTGCGGAGCAAGCGACGGGAATGACTGCAGGGCGAGCTCGCGCATCTGGCGTGCGAGAGTTGACAGGTAGTAGCGTCCGCGGATATCAGCTTCAATGAGGTCGGATCTGAGCGTAAGCAGTCGGGAGGGGTCGTCAGGAGAGCCTTCGGCCGTAAGCGTGATATCGCCGGGCGTGAACTCGCGGCCTGTCGCGTCCTCCAGAGTTATCCCGGTCAGCGATATGTGACCGGATATATCATCGATGGTCGAGCCGGACAGCTCTGCGCCGGCTTTCAGAGACAGGCGCCCTGCATCGGCACGCGGACTGACGAGCTGAAGACTGAACGCCGCAATCTCGGCCGAGAGGTTGAGAGTCTTGTCCTTTGCGCCGATCCGGCCGGCGGCTGACAGGCTGAAATCAGCGTCGGCATCGCCGCATCCAAGCTCTATGGCGTATTGTCCACTGGAGCTGATCTCTCCGAAAGCTGTCAACCCTGCAATCAGGCTCTGCTTCCAGCGTACGCTGTCGACCATTAGGGTCACATCGCCGACGGGGAAACGCTTCGATGGGCGCACCCGACCCTGCGCCGTCATCGTGATATTCCCCAGATCAGGATTTTCGATAAGGCGTCCTATGCCGGCATCTCTCAGGGAGACGCTGAATGTGGCGTCGGGCGAGGCTGTAAGGATGCCCTCGGCCGATGTGGCGAACTGTGCCGAACCGATATCGGTCGTCAGCGTGCCTTCAAGTCTGCCCCGCTGATTGTCAAACGCCCCGTCGATATCCAGAGTGATATACCCGACATCATCCATATCCTCGGGAAGAGAGGTGATCGGATCGAGCAGCGTGTGAAGGAATTCCGGAGTGGCCGATGCCGCGAGCATCACGCCCTCGATCCTGCGGGTGACGGTGTCGAGAGGTTCGGAGATGGTGGAATAGAATGCAAGATTGTACTGATCATCAGAGTCGTAGGCATCAAATCGGACAGTCAGGTCGCCATTGACCGTTCCCTCGATTTCAAATTCAAGCTCGGCCGGACGCTTGACCGGAGCCAGCATCGGCACAAGGGGAGCGAGGTCGGAGGGGGTAATATGCGACCCGGCGTCGAGCGTAAGGCTGAGCGGAGTGTCAAGGATACTCGTCAGCAAGGACGTCTCCTCGTCGTGTTCGAAGCTTACATTGCTGAACGCGAGCCTCGACGCCGGCATCTCGATGGACAGCCCCTCGACTGACAGCATCGTGGGCGACATGATGTAGACACCCTGCAGATCGGTTATTTCGAGTCCGGAACGCTCTTTGAATTTCAGACGCTTGACCTTGACGTGCTGCTCAATACGGCCGACGGTAGGCACTACGAAGTCGGCATTGAGGTCGTCGAGCGCCACATGAGCCGGCGAAAAGCGACCCGGCTCCGGCATGGGCTCTGACATAACATCATAGCTCAGGCGGCTGTCGCGCATCAGGATGGTATTGATGGCCAGCTGGAAAGCCTGCTTGCGCGGCGGACGATGGGTCAGCGCGTCGATGATGGGCTGTATGTTGGGGGGCGAGGCGGGATCGAGCCGGCTGACTTTGGCGTCAAGACCTATGACTTCGACATAGTTGATCACGACCTTACGGTGGCGTAGCAGCTCTATCAGATTGATACCGCCACTTATTTTCTTGGCGGTCATGACAGTATCATTCTCCCCTACCGTCATGGAGACATTGCGGAGCATCGCCTTGTTGAACGGGGAAAGACGCGCCGAGCCTATCGATACCTCCGCGCCCATCAGTGCCGACAGCTCCTTCTCGGCGATCTCGGCCACCTTGTCCTGCACGGCAGGGAGCGACAGGGCGACAAAAAGCAACGCAGGCAGCGCGACGGCAAGCACCACCACGCTGACTATCACAGCTCTTATGATCCTGTAAAGTCGCTTCATCCTCACGCCGACGGGACTCCCGGCCAACAGCCGGAACCCGTCACGATAATCTACATATATAATATATGTGTACAAAAGTAATACATAAAGCGCATTTTCGCCCTAACTGACGGCGTAAAAAATCATCATCAGGTCAAAAATGGATAAGAAAGTTTTTTATAGCCACATACTAAATTGCTGATTATGTGCCTATTGCTTATAATTACGGATTTTTTTCGGTAATTATTGATTATATTTGGATATTGTTTTGTATCTTTGTGCCGTCAAACTTATGCAGTATCAATAAAATTGCTTATCTTTGCACGGAAAAATTTGGAATTACTAATTATAAAAATCAAATCATTATGTCAGAAATTGCATCACGCGTTAAAGCTATCATCGTTGACAAGCTGGGCGTAGACGAAAATCAGGTTACCGAAACAGCAGCTTTCACCACCGACCTCGGCGCTGACAGCCTCGACACTGTAGAGCTCATCATGGAGTTCGAAAAAGAATTCGGTATCACAATTCCCGACGACAAGGCTGAAGGTATCGCCACTGTAGGCGACGCAGTAGCTTACATCGAAGCTGCCCAGGCCTAATCTATTTCCCACACTTGTCACTCTTGACTAAGCCGGGTGGAAGCAATGACGCCCCTTAGCGAGAGTGATAATGTTTTAATACGTAGATTCCCTACTTCAACAATAACCCTATTCACTTTATACTATGGAGTTAAAAAGAGTAGTTGTAACAGGCATGGGTGCCGTTACACCCCTCGGCAATGATGTCGAGACCACTTGGGCCAACGCCCTCGCCGGTGTCAGCGGTGCCGGTCCTATTACTCATTTTGATGCCTCAAAGTTTAAGACTCAGTTTGCTTGCGAGGTTAAGAACTTTGACACTTCATTTATCGACCGCAAAAAGCTCCGCACTCTCGACCTCTACGCCCAGTTTGCACTCTATGCAGCTAAACAGGCTATCGAAAACTCAGGTCTCGAAGAGGCTTCCAACCTCAACCGCGACCGTGTCGGCGTAATCATCGCAGCCGGCATCGGCGGCCTGCACACTTTCGAAGAGGAAGCCGGATACTATGCCAAAAACGCTGAAAACGGCCCGAAATACAACCCCTTCTTCATTCCCAAGATGATCGCCGACATCGCTGCCGGCCATGTTTCTATGGAATATGGATATCACGGCCCCAACTTCGGCACCGTATCGGCCTGTGCATCATCCAATAACGCCATCATCGACGCATTCAATCTGCTCCGCCTCGGCAAAGCCGACGCCATCGTCACCGGCGGTGCCGAAGCTGCAATCTTCCCCGCAGGCGTAGGCGGCTTCAACTCGATGCATGCGCTCTCGACCCGCAATGACAGCCCTGAGACGGCATCACGCCCCTTCAGCAAGTCGCGTGACGGCTTCGTCATGGGCGAAGGCTCCGTCGTACTCGTTCTTGAAGAACTTGAGCACGCCAAGGCCCGCGGCGCCAAGATCTATGCCGAAGTAGCCGGCGGCGGCCTAAGCGCCGACGCTTACCACCTGACAGCCACACATCCCGAAGGCCTCGGTGCCATCCTCGCCATGCGCAACGCTCTCGAGGACGCCAACATGAAACCAGAAGACATCGACTACATCAACGTGCACGGCACATCTACCCCCGTGGGCGACGTATCCGAGATCAAGGCCATCCAGGAAGTGTTCGGCAAACACGCCTATGACCTCAACATCAGCTCAACCAAGTCGATGACCGGCCACCTCCTCGGTGCTACCGGCGCGCTCGAAGCTATGTTCAGCATCAAGTCAGTGATGGAAGATGTCGTTCCCCCGACAATCAACCATGAAGAGGGCGACGAAGACGAAAACATCGACTACGCACTCAACTTCACCTTCAACAAGGCTCAGCACCGTCCCGTGCGTGCAGCCCTGAGCAACTCTTTCGGTTTCGGCGGCCACAACGCAACCGTGATCGTCAAGAAATACGAAGACAAATAATCGACTGACGATAAATTCATTATAAGCAGGAGCAAACCCTTTCACGGGGCTACGCTCCTGCTCTTTTTTAGAAACAAGCTACTCTCATCATGAATGCACTATTAGTACTGTCAGGCGGCATGGACTCGACCTCGATGCTCTATGCCTACCGCAACGGCATACGCCTCGCCGTCAACTTCCACTACGGATCCAACCACAATGACCGCGAGCGCGAGTCGGCCCGCTATCACTGCGGGAAGCTCGGCATAGAGCTGGTGGAGATAGACCTTGACTTCATGACCAGATACTTCAGCAGCTCGCTGCTCAGTGGTGCCGACGCCATACCCGAGGGGAGCTACGACTCGGAGAATATCCGCTCGACAGTCGTGCCATTCCGCAACGGCATCATGCTCTCCATCGCTGCCGGACTGGCCGAAAGCCGCGGACTCGATACCGTCATGCTGGCCAATCACGCCGGCGACCACGCCATCTATCCCGACTGCACCCCGGCCTTTGCCGAAGCCATGGACAAAGCCATCGAAGCCGGCACATATCCGGGCATACGCCTATACACACCATTCACCCATCTGACCAAAGCCGAGATAGCCCGCAAGGGTGCCGACGCCGGACTCGATCCGTGCCAGACATACTCCTGCTACAAAGGAGGCGAGACCCACTGCGGCCGATGCGCCACTTGCGTCGAGCGCCACGAAGCCATCCTCACTGCCGGCCTCCCCGACACCACCCCCTACCAATCCACCGAACTGCTGACAAAGTAACAGTCAATCCACAAAATATTCCACGTATAAGAGGATCGGAATTGCAAAGGACGGATTTTATTCCTCGATGCGAGAGGGGCATAAATACGACGCCAACGATAATCATAACCTCGATACCCTCGGTTATGATTATGACTTCTCGACGCTCGACTCTCGCACCGACAAGGACGTTGACCCCGACGCACCTATCTGCATAGGTATGGACTACAACGCTAACATCAACTGGATTGTCGCAGGGCAACCACGCGACCGCCGCCTCAATATCATCAAATCTTTCTACTCAAGTTTTAGCATAAAATCCCGGCACTCGTCGAGGACTTCTGCCGCTATTACGCGGAGCATCGAAATAAGACTGTGGTCTATTACTTCGACGCAACCGCCCTCGGCTCTAACTATGCCGTCAACGAACAGGATTACCGTTGGTGGGTAGTCCACGAGTTCGAGC
>CAMWHE010000059.1 GCA_947173955.1 uncultured Bacteroidales bacterium
CTTATCCATATACTTAAAAACAGCCATAAATAGATAATGTTTAAATGTGCTTGTCTAGATTACTCCGTTCAAAGTTTTTGCTTGTTCCACTAAACGTTTGCCTATGTCATAACAATTTTTCTCATCTTCCGGGAAAATTGTTTCGTGGCGTTTCTCGATTTCCTCGGCATCAAACATACTTGCCTCCATCTGCGAGTAGTCCTTGAATTGCTTGGTGCTGTAGCAGTTGTATTGCTCGGCATATCCGAAAATGTAACGGAAGTTTTCTGTAGTCGTTCCAAGTGTGGTCTCATAATTCATAGCTCCATAAAACTCAGGAGAGCTGTTCATGGTGAATATCACACCGGTAGGCAGAATCTTCTTCATCAGACTCCCCTCATGCTTACCATCTTTTGAGTTATATGAGGTAGACGGATAGAGAAGCCTCTCTATCATTGACCTCAGCATACCGGTTGGATAGCCTAAATAGTTCGGAGAAGCCACTACAAGAGCGTCGGCTGCAAGAATCTTTTCAAGAACCGGGCGCAATTCATCCCTGATGGCACAAAGACCATTACATGTGTTCCCTTTTCGTTTACAAGCGAAACATGAATAGCAGCCTTTGTAGTTCAAACTATATAGATTGATCGCCTCTGTTTCCGCCCCTACACTTGCAGCTCCCTCAAGGGCTTTGTGCATTAGCGTATCATCGTTCCAGCCTTTTCTCGGACTGGCATTTATTCCTATAACTTTCATTTTGTCTGCGTATTGATGTTTTCATTAGAACAATATGAAATATCGGTTTGTTTGAACATTAAATATTCCATTTGGCTGCAAGTCTGTTCCGTTATGCCAAAATATTCAAATTAATATGAGAATCATAGATCTGGACACAGTAACCGATGGTATTATATCTAACTCACTTTTATGCAAGTTATTTGCACTCGCATCTTTTAACAATTTAACCGGCTTTTGCTACTGATCAAAAAAACAACTGCCCGGAGCGGTCGGAGGCCGACACGCGGGGCAGTATGTTCATCAATCCAATGAGGGAGGGAGAGTCATTATCTTGGGCCACCCGGGCGTCCGCCGCCGGGATGACCGCCCGGAGGAGGTCCGCCGGGTCCGAATCTGGGGCCTGTCATGCTTGCGGGCTCGTTGCCCTTGCCGAAAGTGTTGAATTTGTAGGTCAGCGTCAGCATGAAGTAACGGGAGAGAGTGTTGTATTCGCTGTCGTCGATATAGTTGGCAGTGACGTTGCGCTGTATCTGCTGCTTCTGCTGGAGGATGTCGTAGACCTTAAGCTGGAGTGTGAGCTGCTTGGAGCGCAGGAATTCGTAGGCGATCGAGGCATTCCACATCCATGTGTTGGTGTCGTAGCCGTTGGCATAGCCCTTTGTGCCCTGGAAGTTGATGTCGGAGGCGAGGATGATGCCTATCGGGGTGTAGTAGTAGGCATCGAATCCTACACCGTAGTTGTGGACGAGCAGATTGCTGATATTGCTTGCCTGCAGGGTGTTGAAGGTCTTTTGCAGGCGGTAGTTGGGGCGGAGTTCGAGCGAGACGTTGTCAGGACGCCATGCGAGGGTGAACATCTCGGCGGCCATGATGGAGCGCGAGGTGTTTTTCTGTCCGTTGTTGAAGCCTACGGTCTGATTATAGTTGAGGAAGATGTGGTTGGAGAATGTGAAGCTCTTGTTGCGGAACGGGGTCGAGAACATATTCATTACGCGGGCATTCCATACTCCGCTTACATTCTCGTAGGTAGTGAACTGGCCGCCGGTCTCGGGGTTGAACGTGGTCTTTGATACGATGCTGTTCTGGCTGATGTTGACAAAGGCCATGGCCATGATCGACTGCTGGCGCTCCTGATTGAAATTCTGATAACGGGCCTGGATGTTGTGGGAGAAGGTCGGCAACAGGTTGGGGTTACCTTGTACTACGCGCAGCGGGTCGGAATAGTCGGCTACAGGCTGCAGCTGAGCCATCGAGGGCTGCGACGAGCGTCCGCGGTAGTGGAGGTTGAATGACGATACCTTGCTGATCTTATAGCGGAAACGCATGAAGGGCGCGTAGTTCCATACCCATCGTTCGGGGATGCTCTTGGCGTCATTGATCAGGTTGATGCTCTTGGAGCGTGTCGGGACGATCGAGACGCCGCCTTCGAAGTTGATGTCGCGGGTTACTTTCTTATATCCCAGGCGGATATCCTGCGAGAAGAAGTCGTTGCGGAAGCGGTTGCTGAGCGACTGGCTCAGCAGGGCGCCGGCGTAGTCGACGGCATACATGGGCACTTCATAGTCAGCCCCTTCGAGCTGATAGGTCGAGAGTGCCACAATGTCGTCGAGATCGACCGGACGGTCATAGACGAGTTTGTCCGCATTGGTCCAGCGATACTGGAAGTTGTAGGATAGGGTCAGGAAGTTGCCGTTCTTGACGTCGCCGAGCGGTTCGGTCCATGACAGGCGGGCTGCCATCTGGTTGCTCCAGTTGTGGTTGTCAGTGTACTGGTCGTAGACATCCAGACTGTCCTCGAAGGCCTGATTGATCTCGCGCCACTGGCGGAACAGATTGTAGGAATAGGAGTCGGAGCGCTCACGGACGTTGGAGAAATTGTAGCGTCCGAAGAATGATATCGAGCGACCGCGATGGTGCTTGAAGTTATGATTGTAGATGATGCGGGCGCCGGCCTCATAGCTTTTTCCCGATGAGTTGCCGAGATTGAGGCTCGTGGTGGTGTTGAGGTTGGGGTGGGAGACTGAGAACTGGTCGCTCTCGGAGTCGTTGAAGTTGATGGAGACGTTGGGGCGGATATCAAGGGTATTGAATGAGTCCGGTTTCCACTCGATGCGGAAGTCGGCGCGCAGGTTGTGGCCTTTGTCGCGGGCTACTGAGCGCGAGTTGGTGAAGTAGTCGCCGTCGGTCAGCAGGTAGGTGCGGCTCTGGCGCGAGCGCGTGTCGCGGTCGGTATGCGAGTACATGACGTCGCCGCCGACGCGTATGATTTCCTCGCGGCCCACATTGAAGTTGACGCCGAATGACTGTGAATTGTTGATGCCGCGGTCGCCGCCGAATCGGCGGAAGCGGTTTCCGTTGCCGTCAGTGAAGCCCAGCTGGTTGGTGTTGTTGGCATTGCCGATGAATGTGATCTGATTGCCGTTCCAGAAGCGGTTGACATTGAAGGTGCCCTGATAGCGGTCGTCAGTGCCGTAGCCACCCTCGATTGTGCCGAACCATCCGTTCTGCATGCCTTTCTTTACGGTCAGGTTGATGACGGTCTCTTCCTCGCCGTCGTCCACTCCGGTGATGCGTGCCAGATCGCTCTTGCGGTCAACGACCTGAAGCTTGTCGACCATCGTGACAGGCAGGTTCTTGGAGGCTACTTTCGGGTCGTCGCTGAAAAACTCCTTGCCGTCGATGAGTATCTTGGTGACCTCCTTGCCGTTGGCTGTTATCTTGCCGTCATTGTCGACCTCGACGCCCGGCAGGCGTTTCAGAAGGTCCTCGACCACGGCATTGGGCGCCGTGCGGTAGGAGTCGGCATTGAATTCCACGGTGTCTTCCATCACCTTGATGGGAGTCTTGATGGCGGTGACCCCCACTTCCTTGAGCATGATGGAGCCTTCTGACAGCCGCAGAGTGTCGAGAGTAATGTCGCGGTTGCCGAGTGTGACATCGACATAGCCCTTGTTGAAGCCGATGTAGTTGGCTTCTACTATGTATTTGCCTTTCTTTAGCCCTTGAAAAAGAAAAGCGCCGTCGGCATCGGCTATCGAGCCTTTGACGAAGGAGCTGTCGGAGGCCTGGAGCAGGCGCACGGTGGCGTCGCCCAGCGGTGAGCCGTCGGTGTCGGCTACTATTCCCTTTATATCGGCTGCTGCCGCTCCTAAGGCGAAGGCGGCGGAAAACAGTGCGGCAGCGGCGCGGCGAGTGAAGGATTGGTGCATCAGGATGAATTTTATCGGTACATTTTTACAGACGCTCCCGGCGGTTAAAGGTTTAATCCTTTAACTAATTTTAACATAAAATCCCTGAAAAATCCTTCCCCCATCCAAATAAAGATGACCACCTGATAGAAAAATGTCACGCGGGGATGGGATTATCTGCTGTTTTTTTTGTATGTTTGCATCACGACCGTTTCTGAAGCGGATCTTTTAATAAATAATCTTCACTGAAAAATGACTATAGCTGAAAACTGCTACGACGTATTCCGTCGCTCGACCGACGATTATCACCTGACCGACCATGTTGACGCACCCCATGTCAATCCATATTCCGAAGGCTCATTCGACCATACTCTCTATGAGAAAAACTGGATTGACGCCGTGCAATGGCATCTGGAGGATATCATCCGCGACCCGGAGATCGACCCCGTAGCCGCTCTCGCCCTCAAGCGCCGCATCGACCGCTCCAATCAGGACCGTACCGACATGGTAGAGGAGTTTGACACATATTTCCGCGACAAATATAAGGATGTGACCGTAGCCCCCGACGCCACCATCAACACCGAGAGTCCGGCCTGGGCGCTCGACCGCCTCTCGATCCTCGCGCTGAAGATCTATCACATGGAGCAGGAGGTGAAGCGCGTTGACGCTACTCCGGCCCATATCGCCAAGTGCCGCGCCAAGCTCGATGTGCTCCTGGAGCAGCGCGCCGACCTCATCATGGCCATCGACTGCCTTCTCGACGATATCGCTGCCGGACGCAAGTATATGAAGGTCTATCGCCAGATGAAGATGTACAACGATCCCGATACCAATCCCGTGCTCTACGGGGCAGCCGAAGCAAAGTGAGTGCGCAGGCTCTGAAAGCAGGCAGCGTGGTGCTGGCGACCCGCTTCTCGGCGCTCGGCGACGTGGCGATGACCGTCCCGGCGCTCTATGACGCCTGTCTGGCTTCGCCCGACGTCCATGTCGTCATGCTGACGCGTGACTTCATGGCTCCTCTCTTTCTGGAGACGCCTGACAATCTGACTGTTGTCGGTGTCAATCTCGACGACTACAAAGGCCCGGCGGGGATGTGGCGTCTATTCCGCGAAATGGAGTCGACCTACGGGATAACCCACTACGTAGATCTGCACGATGTCCTCCGCACGAAGATGATGCGCCTATACAGCCATCTCAGGCGCATTCCCACGGCCAAAATCGATAAAGGCCGCAAGGAGAAGCGCCGCCTGACCCGCTCCGGTGACAAAGTGCTTCTCCCGCTGACTCACTCGATCGAGCGCTATCGCCGCGCGCTGGCCGATATTGGGCTTCCCGCTCCCGCAGGAGCTTTCAAAGGATATTTCGCCGCGACTCCTCCCTCCGAAGCGTTATATGAGTCGATTGCCGGACCGCGACAGCCCGGCGAGCGATGGATAGGCATAGCCCCCTTTGCCAAGCATGAGGGGAAAATCTATCCCATCGAGTTGATGGAGCAGGTGATCCGCGCTCTCTCCGGCAGCCGTGCCACACGCCTTTTCCTTTTCGGCGGAGGTCCGTATGAGAACAAGATCCTCACCGAATGGGCGCGGAAATATCCCGCCACGGTCTCTCTGGCCGGTCAGCGCCACGGTTTCCCGGTGGAGCTCGCGCTGATGAGCCGCATGGATGTCGTCCTGACGATGGATTCGGCCAATATGCATCTGGCCGCTCTGACCGGAGTCCCCGTAGTAAGCGTATGGGGTGCCACCCACCCCTATTGCGGCTTCAGCGGATGGCAGGTGCCGGATGAAAACAATGTGCAGCTTCCGCTACCGTGCCGTCCATGCTCCGTCTTCGGCAACAAGCCGTGCGCCACGGGCGACTATAAATGCCTGAGCGCCATCCGGCCGCAGTCGATAGTCGACCGCGTCGAAGCTGTCATAGCCCGCAAAAAATCTTGAAAAAACTGTCTGACCCGGCTGTCAGATGGTGATGCGTTTGGTCTGCGTCCCGGCCTTGAGGATGTAGATGCCGCGCGACGCTATGTGGGTGCGCCATGTGCCGGCCGGAATTGACTTCTGGGAGATGAGCTGCCCGAGGATCGAGAAGATCTTGACCGTGACAGGGCGCGATGTGGTGACATAGACATAGCCGTCTTTTACGGTGATTTCCAGCATCTCACCCTCCATCTGCTCCGACACGGCGATACCTCTCTCCATCTCCTCCCAGTGCTTCTGGGCCGAGACGGAAGCGGCGCTAAGCGCGAGCAGTAATATGGCGGCTAACGTTCTTTTCATCGTTCCAATTGCAAATATAGTTATTTATAACTTTTTTGACGCTATTTTTATGCCAGTTTATAGCGATTTTAACAGGTAATTTCTAAATTTGGAGTGTTATATCATTAAATATGCTACTATGACAACCCTCGACTACGAATCCATCGAAATATATCTCGGCGACCGTCTGCGCCGTGCCGACTGCCTCGACGTCCATGCCGATCACTTTTTCCCCGTCACCCTTCTCGACCATATCTTCCACTATTCCGAGGAGGTCAACGGGTCGGTCAGTGATGGCGCCCGCGTCGTCCACCGCAACTTCCACGGCCACGACTTCGACCGCTGGATCGACAATCTTGTGGCGCGCACGCGCCTCCATATTACGCCTGCGGCTGAAGGGCACGACGTAGTCGAGCTGCTTGATATCGACTCCATGATATTCAGCGAGGATTCGTCGGTGACTGTCAATCTTCCCGACGACACGTCTCATCAGCTTGTCGACTTCAGTTCGGGCGAGCCCCTGCGTGCGACGTCGCTCGACGACCTCTCGGTCAGCATCGACCTTGCCGGGCTCTTCCATCGTCCGCCTGTCGACGCCGACTCCGAGCCATATATGGGCTTCGGGATGCTCGCCCATGTAGTCCGCACAGTGTGCGATAAGTCAGGCATCGACCCTGCTGCCGTCGACCCCGCCAAACTCTCCGACCGCATCTTCGACCATTTCAAAAACGAGCTCCTTGACCTCATTCCCTCCCTCTGGAACGACATGGAGCACATCCTCCACTACTGCCACCCCTCCCTCCACGCCCGCCCCGGGAGAGCGTGAATAGAGTAGAGACACCTGCCGGGTAGGTGTCGGCAAAGTAGCGTGGTGGTTGAGCCCGCAGGCGAAACCCCACGATGTGCGCGCTCTCACACGCCGCACGTGCAGAGCATGTGCGAGCAAAACACCGGCATTAGTCCGCGTTCTTAAGATGGACGCCGATTCAACCCCCATTCCGGCGCTCACTTTATCCACCATCGGGGCGCTCCGAAGAGAGCGCCGATTTACAGTAGCCGCGGTACATCGAGCATAGCGAGATGTGCCCGGTATAGGTCAATCTCACTGTTGGCGTGCCTTTTTGGTACGCCGATTAAAGCCTGTCAGCACTATCTGCTGATACTTTATCGAACTATCACGCCGTCATCCCCTAAGTATATGCCTTTCAGGCACCGGCTTATCTCAAACTGACGGTTAAATAAATCAGCTTACTATTGACTGAAATTAAAAGATTTTGTAATTTCGCATTCGCAGACTCTTCTCCAGCACACGCCAATCATGGGTGGGTAAGACTGTGACCGTACTCGTTGACGATTAAAGTCTTGATGGGATAGTCGGCAATGACATATTAGAAAGCGTTTATCCGCGCTGATTCTTGATTGTTGGAAATTCTCGCAAAATTTCATTCTCTGTCAAGTAAGAGCAACGGTAGATGCCCGTGGTTATGTGATACACCGCATTCGGCGCTGTCTCGAGAGAAATGGCAGCCGGACGCATTGATTGCATATACTGGCGTGGGCTTCTGCGTTGCCGTCCAACAGAGAAAGGCAATGCGAGAAGCCTCCAACAGAAGGACGGTAACAGATACAGATTCCTGCGCTTTTTTGTATTACAACAAATGCCAACGAGGGGAAGACCGCGGCATCGACAACTATTATGGATATACTTGTTTCGCAGTTTCTATACCAAGCCAAGGATTGGTATGGAAACTGTATACACATATAGTAGAGCATTGTTATGTCCATTAGTCCATTTACTCGAATAACCCAATCTAATAAACAATTGAAATAAAATTAAATTTATGGAACAGTTAACGTATGCCCAACGAAGAATTTTAGCCAATGCAAAAAGTAAAGAAGATATGGAAATTACCTTTCAGGATCATCTGGATGATGGTGATTACTCAGATTATTATGATGATAACGACTATAATGATGAGTATTGATGAAATATAGTTATGATTATTATATTAAAACCGACGTTAAACTGCAATTTACGATGTCGATATTGCTATCTTAAAGAAAGTAGTAAGAGGGGTAATGCGTTCGACGTAGATTTTGCCAAATCAATATTGAGACAAGTCAAAGAGAATCTCCCCAGGTACCGGAAAATTAAAATTTTATGGCATGGGGGAGAGCCTTTACTGTGGGGTTTAGACAACTTTAAAGAAATCCTACCTTATATAGATAATGAGTTCCACGACAGGGAATATAAAATTTCTATCCAGACAAATCTTACTTTGATCAACAATGATTTTATCAATCTATTTAAAAAGCATCATGTCAATGTAAGCTTATCCTTAGACGGTCCAAACGATATACACGATAGCCAAAGGCAGACTTTAAGAGGTCTAGGCACATTCGATACTGTGTTGAATAAGATAAAAATCTGCACAAACGCAGGACTTAAATTAGGCTGCATCACAGTTGGTACAAGAAAGCACATCGGACGTGTCAGGGAACTATATGATCTAATGTCAGAACTTGGATTAGACTTTAAGTTCAATCCTATCTTCAAAGGAGGTGAGGCTCAAAATAATATAGAAGAACTTGGAATTTCCCCTGCCGAATACGCTTCTATGGTAATCGAATTGTTCGATCTATGGTTTTACGATGATAGAAGTAGAATCTCAAGCTCGTTTTTTACAGATATTGCAAGTAGTATAATTTCAAAAAAGAAATGCACTCACTGCCTCTTATCTTATAATTGTCAAGACAATATAATTGCAGTTTCTCCAAGTGGCGATGTGGTTCCTTGCGGACGATTCTGCGACGAAGATCTTATAGAATACTCGTATGGTAATTTGCATTCAGACTCTTTAGCCAACATCCTTGCCACAATAAGGACAACGAAAACTTATAATCGAGCGGAATATATAGCAGATAGCGATTGCTGTAGTTGTCATTTTTATAATATATGCTATGGGGGATGTATGTATGATGGCTTTTTGAAGTCGGGGGATTTCAGGTCAAAGACCTTTTTATGTGGTGCATATAAAAAAATATTCAAGCACATCACTATGCGATTGGAAGAAACTGGAATGTATAAACAAAACAATTAAATATTATGCCTGTAAGTACAAATGTGATTTTTCACTACACAAATAGTCTTGAGGTCTTGAAGTTAATTCTACGTGAAGGCTTCAAATTAAACTATTGTCTGGAGAAGTTGCAGTTAGGAGTAGGATATACCACTATGGCACATCCTATAGTATGCTTCTGCGATATACCCATCTCCCAAAGTAAAAAGCATATTGCTCATTATGGAAAATATGGTATCGGTCTTAGTAAGGAATGGGCGTTTAATAAAAGGATTAATCCTATTATGTATGTGGATAGGAGATCTCTTATAGCAGATTTATTGCATAAGTTGTTGAAATTAGGAGCTAGTAGCAAAAAGACCGCTACGATGGGCGGTCGCAAAAAGATTCAAAGAATGCCACTCAACAGCAATACTGCTATAATGAAATGTTGTATGAAAAATTATAGCGGTGTATCTAAGGAAGATTCAGACTATAGGTTCTACGACGAGAGAGAATGGCGATTTATTCCGGACAAAGAAAAAGATCTGGATTTTATAAGATGTAATGCTAATATCTCTGTAAGTTTAGATGATTATGAGAATTATAAAGACGAATTGAATAATAAAATTTCAGATTATAGATTGAAATTCGGTCCAGATGATATAAAATATATAATAGTTCAGACCAAGGATGAATTAACAGCTATTATCGAGTTCCTACGAACACATTATCCTTGCACGCCGGAACAATTTAATATTCTTCTCACTAAAATTTGTACTTTCGATAGTATTGAGAGTGATTATTAAAGTACTACTTAATAGGTATTTATATAATAATTAATAAATAATTTAATAAACAGAGTATGAAGAATTTTTTTATTTGCGCAATATGCGCAACAATTTCAGGTATCTTTGTTACGGGATGCAGTGACAATGACTACTCGGAACCAATTGGGAGCCAATGGATTGATCCTGTGTTTGCCCGTGTCTTGGAAAAGAAACACTATATATCCGATGCTAGTACAGTAACTCCATCAGAGATTGCCCATCTTACGGATGTGGACGTCTCGTATGCTAGCTACATCACTTCGCTCAAAGGTATAGAGTATTTTACCGCACTTGAAATTCTTAAGTGTAGTAGAAATGATATTGGACAAATTAATTTGTCCTGTAATACTAAACTCAGAGAACTCAGATGTGATGGAAACCCATTGAAAATATTGGATATATCAAATAATGTACAGATAGAAAGACTTTACTGCTACGACTGTCAGTTGACTCAACTAGATGTCAGCAAAAATGTTCAGTTAATTGAGCTTTCCTGCGATCGAAATGAGTTGACGCAACTAGATGTCAGCAAAAATACTCAGTTGACAGAGCTTTCTTGTTCCGGTAATCCGTTGAAGCATCTTGATATCAGCAATAATACTCATTTGACCAGACTATGGTGCTTAAGTAATGAGTTGACACATCTGGATGTCAGTAACAATACTCAGTTGATTGATCTTTATTGTTTCAATAATTCTTTGACACATATTGATGTCAGTAACAATACTCAATTAGTTGTTTTTTATTGTCGCAATAATCAGTTGACGCAACTAGATGTCAGCAAAAATGCTCAGTTGACTTATCTTGCATGTTCCGATAATCTGTTGAAGCAGCTTGATGTTAGTAATAATACTCAGTTGATTGGTCTTTATTGTTACAATAATCAGT
>CAMWHE010000060.1 GCA_947173955.1 uncultured Bacteroidales bacterium
TCCGCGTGCTATCCTGCCACGGAGTGAGCCGCGTCGATGTGATAGTAGACCGCGCTACCGACAAAATATACGTCACCGAGATCAACACTATCCCCGGCTCACTGTCATTCTACCTCTGGGAGGCTACGGGAATCTCCTTCCCGCAGCTGATGGACCGTCTGGTCTCGCTCGCCCTCAAGCGTCGCCGCGAACTCGCACAAAAGACACAGACCTATGACGCGAACATATTCGCCCTCGGCAAAGGCACCAAGGGTGTAAAGGGAGCCAAAGGAGTCAAAGCATAATCCGACAAGAGACAACTAAACATTATATCATCTTACTTTAAAACCAATCATCATGAGTAAACCTTATGTAGTAGGCATCGACATAGGCGGCACCAACACCGTCTTCGGTATCGTCGACGCCCGCGGACAAGTCCTTGCAAGCAACTCAATCAAGACCCGCAAACACAGCAACATCAACGACTACATTGACGAACTCCACCATGAGCTCACGAAGCTGATGGAGTCGACATCCACCGTCGGCAAGATCCACGGCATCGGTATCGGCGCCCCCAACGGCAACTTCTTCACCGGCATGATCGAAGACGGCGTCAACCTCCCCTGGCCTACCCCCATACCTCTGGCACAGCTCGTCAGCGAGAAATTCGGCATTCCCGTGGCTGTCACCAACGACGCCAATGCCGCCGCCATCGGCGAAATGACCTACGGTGTGGCCCGCGGACTTAAAGACTTCATAATGATCACTCTCGGCACCGGTGTCGGCTCAGGAATCGTCATAAACGGACAGCTCGTCTACGGCCACGACGGCTTCGCAGGCGAACTCGGACATGTGATCTCAAAGCGCAATAACGGCCGACTCTGCGGATGCGGACGTACAGGCTGCCTTGAAACCTACTGCTCGGCAACGGGTGTAGCCCGCACCGCCCGCGAATTCCTTGAAATCCGCCGCGAGCCCTCGATCCTGCGTAATATCCCCGTCGACGAGATCACATCAAAGGATGTCTACGACGCAGCTATGGCCGGCGACCCCATCGCAAAGGATATATTCGAATACACAGGCGAAATACTCGGCGAAGCTCTTGCTGATTTCACAGTATTCTCAGCTCCCGAGGCATTCGTGCTCTTCGGAGGTCTTGCCAAAGCAGGCGATCTCATCCTGAAGCCCGTACGCAACGCTATGGAGAAGAATATGCTCTCGATCTGGAAAGGCAAAGTCAAGATACTCCTCTCGGAGCTCAAGGAAGCGGATGCCGCCGTACTCGGCGCATCGGCTCTCGGCTGGGAAGCCAAGAATCTCGACGCAACTCCCGCTCCCACCCCCATTCTCCCCGCCTGATTACGTCTGTAAATCTATAAATCCTGCATCAAAACTCCATTTGATGCAGGATTTTTATATGTGTTATAGTCCGGCTTCCCCTAAAACAAGGAAACAGTTTTTAGGGAAGGGTCACATGAAGCCGAGGAGCTCGATTTCGAAGATGAGGGTCGAGCCGCCGGGGATACCGGGCTGCGAGAAGCGGCCGTAACCCTGCTCAGCGGGAATATATACTTCCCATTTGTCGCCGACGTGCATCTTCTGAAGCGCAATAGTCCATCCGGGGATGAGCTCACGCAGACGGAAAGCAGGCGGAGTGCCGCCGAGGCTACTGTCGAATTTCTTCCCGTTGATAGTACGGCCGGTATAGTGTACGGTCACGACGCTGTTGCGATTGGGAGAAGCTGACGAACCGCTCCCCTTTTTCATCACTTTATAGAATATACCGCGATCGAGCGGCATGACACCCGGCTCGAGGGCTTTCGAACGCAACCACTCACGATTTTTAAGGACGTAATCTTCTTTTGCCATACGTAGATATATTATGGGACAAAGGCGGTCACAGCTTCGCCGCTTCCATCGATAATAAGCATATCACGCTCAGCAGGAACAAGTACCGATTCTCCACAGCTGACTGAAACAGCATTGCCCTGACGGGTAGAGACCGATATCTTGCCACTGACGCAGCAGACAATCACAAAACTACCATCGGCATATCCGACAGCTTCAGGCTTCACGATATTGTGGAGCCTGACATCAAAGTACTTACACGCTGCAAGCGATTTGACTCCGGGAGCAATCCCGATAGCTGCCGACTTGTATTCGGGGAATACGCGATAGTCAATCGCATCGACAGCCTGCTCGGTATGGAGTTCCCGCGGATTACCGTTGGCGTCGCGGCGATCATAGTCGTAGATACGATAGGTAATGTCGCTTGTCTGCTGAATTTCAAGCAGAAGATTGCCTGCGCCTATGGCATGGACGCGACCCGCCGGGAGGAAGAATGTATCGCCGGGCTTTGAATCATGAGCCTTGATGTAATCCATTATTGTATTCGATTCTACCGCTTTACGATAACTTGCAGGGGTCAGGTCAGCCGACAGACCTGCATAAATTCTGGCTCCCGGCTCAGTATCAAGAATATACCACATCTCCGTCTTGCCGGCGCATCCGTGGCGCCTCGCAGCAAGCTCATCATCAGGATGCACCTGGACAGAAAGGTCAGCACGGGCATCTATTATCTTGACAAGCAATGGAAATGAGGTGCCAAAAGCATCCCAAACCTTTTTCCCGACAAGTCGCTCGCGATACCGGGCGATAAGTTCCGATAGCGTCAGGCCGCTGTCAGGTCCTTCGGCGACCCGTGTCTCGCAACCGGCCACACCTGAGATCTCCCAGCTCTCGCCTATGTCGGTGGCAGAAACATCGATATGCTTGAGGGCAGCGATCTTGTCGCCGCCCCAGATTACACTCTTAAGATACGGTGTGAATTTAAATGAATCCATAATAATCGCAGTCAGTTTGTCAATAACGATAGAATATGAAGCCGGTGACACCTTTAGCCTCACCCTCGCCCGTCCAGTTGAATTTTGAATTTCTGGCAGCTGCTATGCAGTTGGCTTTAGCCTGAGGATCCTTGATGACATCGTAGGTTGTACGCGGTCCGTAAAACTCCGCACCGACAACATTCCCTTCGGCATCAAGTGTGACACGTATGGCTATTATGCCCTGCGATATGCCACGCGGACGATCGAAATGTCCGAGTTTAAATCCCTGAAGTCCCTCCGTAGTCGGTGTGTCGGCAGTAGCCGCAACCGTAGCAGGAGCATCGCCGCCATCGCCCTTTTCTTCGGAAACAGTAGAAGTATTGAATGTTACTTTTTTAGATATCTCCTGACGCTTCTTTTCCTCAATCTCTTCCTGCGTAGGTTCAGGAGGCAACGGAGGTGCGGCCTCGACATTAGCCCCGGCCGACAGTTTGGGTTCAGGATCCGGAGGAATGAAGTCGGCCGTCACATAGCTGCCGCCGGCTATCAGATCCACAACCTCCTCAAAGGTGATTTCCCGCTCGTCTTCCTCTGTTACAGGATTTAAAGAATCCTCACCCGGACGACCGAGCTTGGTCGCCAGGCATATGAGCAGCACTACGACAAAAAATACCGCTGTCACCGCTATGCTTATCAGCTTTGAGGAGTCTGTATGTGGAGTCGGAGATTTAGACACGTCAGATGGGGGGGCGGTGAGTTTATTTTTCAATATAGCGCTTGACCGATTCAGTCGGTACGGGATTAGTAGCCAGGACAATCTTGACGCCGGCCTCAGACCCGCTGTTGAGCACTTCGATTATCTTTCCGTAAGACACCGACTCATCGGCATACAGGCCGACCGAACTAATCTCGTCCTGCACCGCCTGAAGCTTGAGCCACGATGCGAGATGATCCGTCTCTATCAGCGCAGGGAGTCCGTCGCCGGTCGCTGTATACACCTGCTCCTGGTTGTCGATATAGATCTTTACGGCAGGCTTCAGGGCTGTCTGCTCGGAGCTCTTGGGAAGATTAACCTCAAGAGCTGTCGGGAAGACGAATGTCGATGTGACCATGAAAAAAATCAGCAACAGGAAAATGACGTCGGTCATTGACGCCATAGAGAATGTTGCCATCATTCGGTTGGAGCGTTTGAGCGACATCAGGCCGGTTCGTTGAGAAGGTCCATAAATTCCATTGTCTTGGCCTCAAGCTGATTCATTACCTTATTGATACGGGCTACGAGATAGTTGTAGGCGAAGAGCGCTATTACACCGACAACAAGGCCGGCTACTGTGGTCACAAGAGCCGTATATATACCGTCGGCAAAGGTCGAGATGCCGGCGGTATTGCCCTGAGATGCGATGTCATAGAATGATTTTACCATACCGATTACCGTGCCGAGGAAGCCGAGCATCGGAGCGCCGGCGGCTGTCGTAGCAAGCCAGGGGAGACCCTTTTCGAGGCGTGACACCTCGAGATTGCCGGTATTTTCAATCGCGACGAGCACATCGTTCATCGGGCGTCCTATGCGGCTTATGCCTTTAGCTATCAGGCGGGCATAGGGTGTATTGGTAGTACGGCAGAGATTGCGGGCGCTATCGAGCTGCCCGGAATGGATATAGTCGCGGATACGCTGCATGAAAGTCATGTCCTCGCGCGATGCGCGGCGAATGGCTATACTCCGCTCGACAAGAATGTAGATGCTCACGATCGAGAGAAGCAGGAGCGGGATCATTAGCCAGCCTCCCTGAAGGCACATATCGAACACCGACATTTCAGCTACAGGCTCGGCGGCCTGTCCGGCTGCCGATGTGATGTCTGCTGTCATTGTGGCCACACCCGGATCCGTCATTGAGTCGGCGGGTATTATTTCCATCTGAATCATCTTGATTTACGCGTTAAGAATGAGTGATATTGAGAGGATGATTATTCGTTATTTAAGGCATTCCTTATAGCGGCGGATTGTCTCTGCGAGACCGAGATAGAGCGCATCGCAGATTAGCGCGTGCCCTATCGAGACTTCATTGAGGTAAGGGACATTGTCGTGGAAATATTTCAGATTGACAAGGCTCAGATCATGTCCGGCATTGACGCCGAGGCCGGCCTTATGGGCAGCCAGCGAAGCAGCGGTGTAGGGAGCTACCGCCTTGGCCGGATCTTTCGGATACTGATCGGCATAAGGCTTGGTGTAAAGCTCTACGCGGTCGGCACCGACAGCGGCCGCCCCTTTGATCTGCTCCGCATCCGGATAGACAAAGATCGAGGAGCGTATGCCGGCATCATGCAGCTTCTCGACTATCTGAGCCAGAAACTCGCTGTTGGCCTTGACATCCCATCCGGCCGACGAGGTCAGCGCGTCAGGAGCATCCGGGACGAGGGTCACCTGCTTGGGCTTGACCTTAAGCACCAGATCCATGAATTCGGGCGACGGATATCCCTCTATATTGAGTTCCGTCTTGACCAGCGGGCGGAGCTTGAAGACATCCTCGCGACGGATATGCCGCTCATCGGGGCGAGGATGGACTGTAATGCCCTGGGCACCCATCTGCTCGCAGTCGATGGCGACCTGCTGTACATCGGGGACGTTCTCTCCGCGGGCATTGCGCAGCGTGGCTATTTTATTGATGTTTACACTTAGATTTGTAGTCATTATGGTGTTAATTCATTGTATGGCTCTGCCGAACCGTGAGAAATCAAATTAAAATTTGTATCTTTGTAATGCAAAAGTAGACAAATAAACACAAATCCGAAAGAATTGAGCCCAAAAGATGAGATATTAAATCAGTATGCCTCGCTATCAGGCGCAAGTGTCGGTCATCCGGCGCTCATACTCGACGCGCTCTATCCCGACACGAATGGCGCCGAGCTGCTGCTCGATGTGGCTCCGGCGGACTTCAGCGCGTCGCTCATAGCGCGTGCTGTCGAAGACGCTGACCGCCATCTTGTCAATCTCAATGTGATGGGTGGGCGTTCGGGCGACACGGGCCGGATGCTCGTCGCACTCCGCATCGACACCCCGGACGGGCTCGCAGATGTCGCACGCTCACTCGAGCGTTACGGATTCTCGATTGTGGCTGTATCTTCACCCCAGTCAGGCGATATTTCCGACGAAGAGGGCCGGATGCGTGTCGCCGAGCTTCTTCACATTTTAGAACTATAAGAGACTATGAAAGTAGCGATCTACGGGAGCAGACGGCAGGGTAACTACCTGTCACGTATCGTCAGAATGCTGACAGCCATGAGGCAGAGCGGCATGGAGATTATCATGCACTCGAAGCTCTACAGGCATCTGACATCCGAAGTTCCGGGCACGATACCGGTCGACAGGGTGGTCAGCGACGAATCTTTCGAGGCCGACGTGGCCGTAAGCCTCGGCGGCGACGGGACGTTCCTGCGCACCGCCCGCTGGGTCGCCCGCAAGCCGATCCCGGTAGTAGGTGTCAACACCGGCCATCTCGGATATCTGGCAGCCTACAATATAGACGAAGCCAGGCAGCTCGTCGAGGACCTGATGACAGGCAATTACACGATCGACAACCGGATCCTGCTCATGGTAGAGTTGCCGGAGAAGGTGTTGGGCGACTTCCCGTTCGCCCTCAATGAGGTCGCCATCCTGCGTACGGAATACGCCTCGATGATAACCTGCGAAGTCAGCGTCGGAGGCGCCACCCCGGCATGCTATCAGGCCGACGGCCTGATAATCGCCACTCCGACCGGCAGCACCGGCTACAATCTCTCGGTCGGGGGACCTATCGTAGAGCCTACCGCCCCGGTGTGGATCATCTCGCCGATAGCGGCTCACGCACTGACGATGCGCCCGCTTGTAGTCAGCGACACCAACGATCTCACGATCAGCATTTCGGCTCGCACATCCGCTTTCCTGCTCAGTCTCGACGGCAACAGTCACTCGCTTCCCGTAGGTACGGAGATCAGGCTCCGGAAAGCGCCGTTTGTGACGATGGTCATACATAAAAAAGATCATAAATTCATAGATACTTTGCGCAACAAACTGCTCTGGGGAGTATGAGGACTATCCGCAACGCCACGCAATCGGGCTTACACTTCACGCTTGACACTCTGGGCGACACTGTCATACGCCTGACGATGCGCGACTCGACGAGCCGGCTGTCGGCCCGATGGAGCGGCGGCAAACTCCACGTAATTGCCCCGACAGGGCTCTCCCGCGACCGTATCCTGCAGTTTCTCACTTCCAATGCCGACACCCTTCTCTCCCGACGCCCGGGACTCAGATACTCTCCCGGACAGACCATACGCCTCGACGGGGTCACCGTCACCATTGACAGGCAGGGTCTCGCTCCGGCCAGGATACTGCTGCAGGGCGAACGCTATGCGCCCCGGATTCTCGTCGGCAACCATATAAATCTCGCGACCGATGAGGCTACGGCAATGGTAAGCCGCCTGATGTGCGTCGTCGCACGCACCGTAGCCCCGGAACTCATCATCCCGTTTGCACAGGAAGTCTCCGCCCGGCTCGGCGTAGCACCGCGGAGCTGGAAGATATCACACGGCCACCACACGCTGGGCCGGTGCAGCTCGCGAGGGGAAATCTCGCTCTCCGAGCTACTCGTCTTTCTGCCTCCGGAGCTAAAGGAGTACATCGTCTGCCACGAACTGGCCCATCTCAGCCACTTTGACCATAGCCCGCTCTTCCACCGGACCTGCGACAGCTATCTCTCGGGCCGCGAGAAGCAATTAATACGTCAACTGAAAAACTATAACTGGCCAATATTAAGGAAATGAGCAATCAAGCCTACCGGACTCCCCGCTACAGCGCCGGCGCGAGAAAACGCCGGAAGATGCGCAACTGGAAAATAGCCTTCTGGCTGCTGATAGCTATCGTCATACTCATCATCGGCGTAGACTACCTGATGGCACGCGACCGGTCGGGACACTCGCGCGGAGAGCGACTGGACTATGACAGCAATCTGACAGCCGTGCGCACTAACCCCGACATGGACGAGGAAATAATCGAATACCGGGCAATGACCGTATCGTTCAATGCCGACTACCACGTCCCCAACTGGGTTGCTTACGAACTGACTGCCGACGAAGCCCGGGGAGACGAACCGCGCTACAACAAGTTTCAGCAGGACAGGAATGTCAGAGGTTGCGCCTCACCCGCCGACTACCGCAACACGGGCTTCGATCGCGGACACATGGCTCCCGCCGCCGACATGAAATGGGACTCGCTCGCCATGCGCGAGTCATTCCTGATGACCAACATCGTCCCGCAGCTCCACGCCATCAACAGCGGAGCATGGAGCAAGCTCGAAGACAAGTGCCGCTCACACGCCATAGCCGACAGCGCCGTCTACATCATTTCAGGTCCCGTTCTGACCGATCCCATCGACTTCCGCATCGGCACGACCGGCGTGGCCGTCCCGCGCCGTTTCTTCAAAGTCATCCTCTCCCCCTATGCCGATCCGCCCCAGGCTATCGGATTCATCGTCCCCAACGAGACATTCGCAGGAGGCATACAGGCATGCGCGGTCAGCGTCGACTCCGTAGAGTCGCTTACCGGCCACGACTTCTTCACAGCCCTGCCCGACGACATTGAAGCCAAACTCGAATCAACCCCAAACTTCCACAAATGGAGCCGCATCAGCAGATAGACACGATATGCGCCATATCGACAGCGCCCGGAGTAGGTGGTATCGCCGTAGCCCGCGTCAGTGGACCGGAAGCCATCGCCATAGTCAGCCGCATATGGAAAGGTCGGCCGCTTGAGGAATGCAACTCCCACACCGTCCATCTCGGAACTGTCCTCGACACGCAGCAGAAACCACTCGATCAGGCGGTAGCCACTGTTTACCGCGCTCCACGCTCATTCACAGGCGACGACACTGTAGAAATAGCCATACACGGGTCTCGGTGGATACAGCGCGAACTGATAGCTACCCTGTGCGACGCAGGCTGCCGGTTGGCAGAGCCCGGCGAATTCACGCGTCGCGCATTTGCCGCAGGCAAGATGGATCTTGCTGAAGCAGAAGCCGTAGCCGACATGATTGCCTCCACATCGCGAGCCGCCCACCGCATAGCCTCCGGCCAGATGCGAGGCCACTATTCAGCTCACCTCAAAGCCCTACGCGACAAACTCATCGATCTCGCCGCTCTGCTCGAGCTCGAGCTCGACTTCTCCGAAGAAGAAGTAGAATTTGCAAGCCGCGAGAAGCTCCGTCAGCTCGCCCGCGAGCTCCACGACGAGATCAGCCGCCTGACATCATCATTCCGCTCAGGCGCCGCGATCAAAGACGGCGTGCCGGTGGCCATCATCGGCCCGACCAATGCCGGCAAATCATCCCTTCTGAACGCTATTGTCGGCGACGAGCGTGCCATCGTCAGCTCAATCCACGGCACCACGCGCGACATCATCGAGGACACCGTCGAGATCGGTGACTACCTATTCCGTTTCCAGGACACGGCCGGACTGCGTCAGACCGATGACACCATCGAGCGCATCGGCATAGACCGCTCACTCTCAGCCGCCTCAAAAGCGCACATCGTCATCCTGGTAGTCGACCTCTCCGCCCCACTCGACAGAGAGCCGGACGACCTCACACTCCCCGAAGACACTCCCTGCATCGTATATCTTAACAAAACCGACCTCGTCGACGACGCACAGATAGCCGAGGCCGTCAATCGGACACGCGAGCAGCATCCCGCGACAACCATCATCAGCGGCACGACTCATTCTTCCGAGACCATTGCCGAGCTGCGCGACGCTCTTACCGGCATCATGGACCGCGAAACCGACAGCGGCGCAGGCGACATACTCGTCACCAACGCCCGCCATGTGCAGGCACTTACGCAGGCTCTCGACTCGGTCAGCCGCGTCATCCGGGGACTCGACGCCAACCTCTCAGGCGACTTCATCGCCCAGGACATCCGTGAGACCATCCATCACCTCGCTACAATCACCGGCGACATCACCACCCCCGACCTCCTCGCCACCATCTTCTCCCGCTTCTGCATCGGCAAGTAATAGGTTGCTTATCAATAATTTATATTAATAGTAATTGACTGTTACTGAGCAAGAGGAGGATACCCCCGCCGAACATTACAGGATTTAAGCCTAAAACATCGTCAAAGAGCATCAAAGAAAGTTTGAAGCAACAAAAATTTAACATTGATGTGAATTACTTTTGCCCATGCTTAGGCTTAACTTTGTGCTATGAAAACTGAGAAGATTAAATTGACATTACAAGACGGAAATATCGTTGAGGCGCAGGCTCCGATGATTGTATCGGCGAGCCGTGCTACTGATATTCCTGCATTTTATAGTCAGTGGTTCTTTGAACGGTTGCGAGAGGGTTACGTGAGATGGCGTAATCCTTACAGTGGCAAGGATTCTTATGTGTCGTTTGATAAAACTCGTTTTATTGTATTCTGGTCGAAGAATCCAAAGCCGATTATTCCATACTTGCCGCTTTTAAAGCAGCGTAATATCAGTTGTTATTTTCAATTCACTCTGAATGATTATGATGCTGAAAGACTGGAGCCGAATGTACCGCCGTTGGCCAAGAGAATTGATACTTTTAAACGAATTGTCAATATTCTTGGTAAAGGCTCTGTCGTTTGGCGTTTCGATCCACTAATTCTGACAGACATAATCTCATCGGAAGATTTACTACACAAAATTGAGAATATCGCCAATCAACTGAGCGGATATGTTGAAAAACTCGTGTTTAGTTTTGCGGATATCGCGACATATAAAAAGGTTGGGCGAAATCTGTCAGTAGCCGGAATAAATTATCGCGAATGGACAGAAAGCGATATGCTTGACTTTGCGAAGCGCTTATCTGCACTCAATCTTGGGTTGGAATTAGCTACTTGCGCTGAAAAGATTGACTTATCCCGATTTGGCATAAATCACAACCGCTGCATTGACCCGGATTTGATATGCCGACTTGCTCCGAACTTACAAGATGAAATCGGTTCGCTAAAAACAGACAAAGGTCAGCGAACCCTATGCGGTTGCATAACTTCAAAAGACATCGGAGCATATAATACATGTCCTCACGGCTGCGCATATTGCTACGCTAACACGACACCCTACTCTGCCCGACAAAATTA
>CAMWHE010000061.1 GCA_947173955.1 uncultured Bacteroidales bacterium
AATTGTTAATTCTGAATCACGATGCAAAGGTAAAAGTTGACCACAATGACGCGCCTTTCAGGCGCTGGCTTATATCGAACTCACGTTAATCTATTATCTCGAAAGTGATCCCGGTCCGGCTCCCGCAGACATAGACTCCGCGGCGGCTGCCGTCCTTAACCAGGCCGTCGAGATAGAGGGGCTCGCCGGCTACTATCAGCGGGCAGCGGAACCGGTCGCCCCGCCTGAGGCGCGTGCCTGTCGCCTCCACTACCTCCCAGTCGAGGTTGCCAAGATATTCTATCTCGCATACCCGCGAGGGGTTCCAGAAGAGCCTTACGCGCCCGCCGGGGCGGATATCCTCTCCGGCCCTGACTGCATTGCTCCCCACATTTCCGCTCTCTATATCGGGAGTGTCGCCTGAAAGGAAATGCTCATAATCGCGCCAGCCGCAGAAACGGGCCAGCGTGTCGAGCGTCGACCGGCGCTGTGTCACCGGCTCGTCAAGATATCCCCACAGACGCTTGAGGGTGGTCGGGCTGAGCAGGATGCCCGTGCGCAGGCGTATCGACTCCGACAGCGTCTCAAATTCCTTCGGAGTTGTTGCCGGCTGATTGGCTGTGGTCTCTACCTCGCGGCACAAGCGCGCTTTCTGTACGTCCGGAGCTATGGGAAGATTCGCTTTTGCCATTTTTCCTGATATTCTGATATTCTAATAATCTGATAGTTATGGAGGTCAAGGCGGAGTCGCTCAGTGTCATCGGGCGATAGCGCCGCCGGCCCGGCCGACGTGCAGTAGTCGTCGGCCGCTGTCTTTATCTCACTGATCAGCTCCAATATCTTATAGTTGTATATTTCCGGTGATGTCAGCCTGGAAAAGATTTCCCTGTCGGCCCGGGACAGCATCCTGTCGACGAGGCGGCATCCCGAGTCGAGAGTGGAGCGCCTGAGATTATCATATCGGGCGATCTGCGCCAGTCCCTCTCTGGCGCTGTCGAGGTCGGCCTGAACGGACGAGAGCGAATCCTGAAGCGATGAGATCAGGGCTACATTACCGGTATTGGTGAGCATGAGTTCCCGGAGTTTCATATCTGAATCGCGGGCAGCCTGCTCAAGCGAGACAGCCCGGCGCACGGCCAGGGCGGCAATCGCGGCCGCCACCATGACCGCCACCGTGACGGCGAGGATTTTAGGGCGGCGGTCGCGCTTGCGGAGCATCCGCAGAAGGACCCGGGCATCAGCAGGTCGCTTGTCGGCGCGGCTCATACATCTGCGTGCTATGCCGGCATAGCAAGGGGTCATTTCCGCCATTATCACACCGAGGCTGTATATGTCGTCGGCAGGACTGGCGCCCCCTGACGCCATTTGCTCGGGCGAAATGAATCCCGGCGTCCCTGCCGCCCCTTTGAGCTCCACATAGTCAGTGGTGTCGGCGAGTCCGAAATCTATCAGGACTATCTCTGACCCGATGTCACGTATCATCACGTTGGAGGGTTTGAGGTCGCGATGCACGATACCCCGGGAGTGAAGGCAGGCCACCGCCGCGGTCAGATCGCGGATGATACGCCGGCGCTCCGATGAGTTCAGTCCCCCTTTATGAAGAGCTTCCTGCAGCGTCATTCCATCCACCCACTCCTCCACGATACACAATCCCAGTCCGTCGACATATTCCAGGCCTGCCGCCTGTACGACCGACGGATGACGCAGGCGCGAATGTATCTCAAACTCCTTCTGAAGCTGCCGAAGCATAACGGCCGAGTCGCGCAGCTCCTCGCGCAATCCTTTCAGAAACCATCGCCGGCCGTAGCGTCGACCGCTCGCGATAACATTTGTACGGGTCACGCGGATGATCTCCACGTCACTGATCGCTGACCCGAGATAGCAACCGGTCGCAGCGTCGACGATATATCCTGATTCTGATTCCTCTGACTGATTCATATCATTATAATGCCGTCAGCAGCCACTTCCATGCCGGAAGCGGATTTTCACGTTTCTTCAAATCTGTCGGAAACTCCGCCTGACGCATTGCGATCTGTATCTTGATATATTCCTTATCCATTATGTCCGATATTTGGGGACAAACATAGTAAAATTTGTCCGATATTTGGGGATATATTGCATTTTTAACGGCAGTCTCAGCGGGTGCCGGGTATAATCTCCTATCAGACACGCAGTTGGACTACAAATTTTCCTCAGAAGGGGAGCTGCTTGTTCTGCGCGCCCCAGGAGGCGCGGTCGAGCTTGCGGTAGCCGACGGCCTCGAATATGTGGGGCAGTCCGACCGATTCGGCGCCGGCGAGGTCGGCTATCGTGCGCGCCACCTTGAGGATGCGGTCATAGGCGCGGGCAGACATGTCATATTTGGTCATGACTTTCTCCAGCTCGCGCAGTCCGGCCTCGTCAGGACGCGCATAGCGGTTGAGCAGCCGCGAGTCCATCTGAGCGTTGCAGTGTATGTCCTTGCAGTCGCGGAAGCGCTCTGTCTGGATTTCGCGTGCCCGGATGACACGCTCGCGGATAGCTGCCGACGACTCTCCGGGACGCTGGGAGGCCATCTGCTCGAAGGCCACGGGCAGGATTTCGACCTGCAGGTCGATGCGGTCCATCAGCGGGCCTGAGATGCGGCTCATGTACTTCTGAACCTGACCGGGAGCGCATGTACACTCCTTGGTCGGATGATTGTAGTAGCCGCACGGGCAGGGATTCATCGACGCCACAAGCATAAATCCGGCCGGATACTCAATCGAATAGCGGGCGCGCGAGATCGTGATATGGCGGTCCTCGAGCGGCTGGCGCATCACTTCGAGCACGCCGCGGCTGAATTCCGGAAATTCGTCAAGAAACAGAATGCCGTTGTGGGCGAGCGAGATCTCGCCCGGCATCGGATTGGAGCCGCCGCCGACAAGGGCAACGGGCGATATAGTATGATGCGGCGAGCGGAAAGGGCGCTCGGTCATCAGCATCGAGCCCCGCTTGAGCTTCCCTGCCACGGAGTGTATTTTTGTAGTCTCGAGAGCCTCCGAGAGGGTAAGTGGCGGAAGGATCGACGGCAGACGCTTCGCCATCATCGACTTGCCCGACCCGGGAGTACCTACCATCAGAATGTTATGGCCGCCCGCGCACGCCACCTCGAGAGCCCGCTTGACGTGCTCCTGCCCCTTGACATCGGCGAAATCCAGTGTCGACAGCGAAGCCGAGCGCGCAAATTCCTCACGCGTATTGACCACCGTAGGCTGCAGGTCGCTCTCGCCACGCAGGAAGTCGAGCACCTGAACGAGATTGTCGACCCCGTAGACATCGAGATTGTTGACGACGGCCGCCTCCGTGACATTGGCCCGGGGGACTATCATCCCCTCGAAGCCCTGCTGACGCGCCGCGATGGCCATCGGAAGGGCGCCTCGGATAGGGAGTACCGACCCGTCGAGCGACAGCTCGCCCATTATGACGTATCGGCCCAGGCGGTCCGATGGTAGCTTGCCGTCGGCGGCAAGGATTCCCACGGCTATCGGAAGGTCGTAGGCCGCGCCCTCCTTGCGGACATCGGCCGGCGACATATTGACCACGACGTGATGGCGGGGAAACTCGCCGCCACACTGCCGTATGGCCGACTGCACCCTGTCGCCGCTCTCCTTGACAGCCGTATCCGGCAGACCTACGATCACAAATCCGCTCCCGCGGTCCACCACGACCTCGATCGTTATCATTATGGCGTCGATGCCCTGGACGGCCGCCCCGTAGGTCTTGACTAACATTGACTGCTTATTTTTCGGTTAGAAATTGGTTGACAGCATCTTCTGCAGATGCCCCCTGATAGATGATGTTGCCGCACGAATCGGCTAAGACAAACATAGGAAGCGACTTTATATTAAGCTCCCTGACCACAGGCGAGGCTATCCCGCCCGGCAGCCACCCTACGGGGTAGTCGGTCTCCGGCTCGCGCAAAAGCTGATGCCAACCGGCCGTGTCCGGAGCCGCTATCAGCTCCACGACCTCGATCCGCCCTTTCAGCGTATCCGCCGCAGCGTTCAGCCCGGCTACAACAGAATCGCGCGGCAGAGTGCCCCCATAAGCCGTGACGGCGAGCAGCAACCCTATGGAATCGTGCGGAGTAAACCTCGATATCGAATCTCCCTTGTTGTAAAAAGCCAGCTCGGGAAGCCGGCGCAAAGAGTCGGGAGCGACATTGAACAGCTCCCCCGCGCCGGCCACGAAAGCAGCCGGTCGAGCCGACGCATCTATGCCCGACAGCAGCTCGGCTGCACGCGCCGGGTCGGGGCGCGCGTCATAGTAGCGCGCCATCAGAATGGCCGACACCTGGTCGTCGGGATGAGATATGACATATGTGGCTATGGCCTCATTAAGCTTATCACTCTGCAGTGAATCAATGTACCCGGCATTTGCGGCACAGAACTCCGCCAGACGCTTCGATGCCGCGTCACCCTTGACGGAAGCCGCCGACGTGTCACCCAACTTATACTTTGCGGTGACAGTCTGGCCGTTTTTGGCTATCAGATGCCCTATCAGGCGGCCACCCGAAGTGGTCAGCTCAATAAGCAGGGGCTCCTCGGAGACATACGAATACTCCAGATGCCCGTCGACCACCGGAATCGATACAATTCTCAGGCCTGAGCGGGTGTAATATGACAGATTGACATTCTGCGTGCCCAGCCCGTCGATATCGACGGTGATTTTCAGCCCGTCGCTCCCCCCGCAGCCAGCGAAGACAGCCGTCAGACAAAGGACGATTAGAGGTTTGATCCATTTCATGTCTCAAAAATAATGAATTTTCCTCTTACATCCGATATTCTGACGGTAAAAGTGAATATCTGTCAGTTTTCTCTGTTATTTAAAAGCAAATAAGCCGGGCCACATATAACTGTGGTCCGGCTTATTCTATTGTTTAACCCTATCCGTTACCGGACAATCTTCTTTTGTCCTCCGACGATATAGACGCCTGCAGGGAGCTTAGAGATCTCATCACGCGTAGCACCCTTGATGAGAAGGATACCGTTGACATTGTAGACATCTACCTCCGATTCATCGGCTGCAATCTCGTCAGCGCCGGTATTGGGATCATCAGGATCAGCAGCGGGAGTGACAGCCTTGATGCTGAGTCCGCCGGCGGCATGGGCAGCCGTGGCCTTGACGGTGTAGACACCCTCGCTGTCAGGAGTGATATCTTCATCGTTTACAGTCACCACGGGACCATCTTCAGCCTGTGTCTCAATTTCCGGAGCCTTTCTTGCCGTGGAGAGAACTGACATCTCAGCCTTCGGGGTAATCATGAATGAGATTTCGGTGCCGGGCAGTACCGAGTGTTCCTCGTCCGTGCTGACTTCCACATCGGCCTGAGTGTCATGCCATACGGTAAAGTCATAGTCTTTGAGATCAACCTCATATTTCAGTTTTATCACCGGCTGCTCGTCAGTATAGATCTTGACGACTGATTTTGCTTCAAGAGCCGCAGGGAATTCATAGGCTGTGCCGTTGAACGCTATCTCAGCCGAGCCCAGATATACCCGGGCATTCGCCTCAGCCGTGGTAGTCACAGCAAGGGGAAGATCCGACTGATGGATATTGACGGTCTGGTAGCCTGGACGGAGCGCAATTACCTTTTCGACGGTTGTACCTTCTCCCAGAATCAGATGCGTGATCTGCTGCTCATCGACATCTTCCTCGACGTATATCATCAGCTCTACATCGCGCGGATAGTCGCCCATGACTACGGTCACATTCATCTTGTCGGTAACTTTGAGTTCGCCGGTGGTACTGTTGAAGTCGCAGTCGTTGCCGGCCGCATCCTTTATGCCTGTGATGATGCTGCCCTCCTTTTCGCTGCGGAGCACAATGCTCTGAGTGCTCTGCGGGAATTCAAGTTTTGATGCAGCGTCATACATCGGATAAGAGAAACCGTTGCCGGTCACGCGTACAGTCTGCCAGTCGTCGGAGTTGACGGTTATCTCCAGCTTGACAAGCTTGACGGCTATCGTGATGTCGGTATTGCCGGTCATGATCGTATATTTGCCGTTGACGGGCTCAGTGCGCTCGCCGTCAACTTCCACATAAAAATCATCGCCGTTTTCTGACTCGGCTGTCAGCTCGATCAGTGTGCTCGGAAGCACTTCACGCAGTCCGGCTTCAGTCACCTTGGTAGCATAGTCCTCGATGGCTTCAAACTTCACGCCGTTCTCCACCAGATAGAAGACTGAAATCTTCTTTACACCTGCCTGCGGAGCCGTAGGATCTCCTGCCGGATCGTCGTCTCCGAGACCGGCTTCGGGCGTAGGAGCGTAAATCTTGATCACGGGCGGAACATCGCCTGTCAGAGCTTCCACAGGGAAGATATATCCGCCATGCTCGGCAGAATATTCAAGCTGCTCGCCGTTGACGAATACGGCAGGCATCGTCTCGGGTCTGGTGGGGTCAAACGAGCTGTCGCCGACAAAATCGTCACCCTCCTCGCCGCCGGTGGTCGGAGTTATCCGGTAGATCAGGGGCAGATCATCGTCGCCGAACTGTATGCTCTGATAGCCCTCCGACAGAGATGCGGAGGATTCTATCACTTTTCCGTTGCCAAGCACAAGTGTACCGGCGTCAAAATCCTCATTGTCGAGGAATACTTTGACCTCATGCTCGCGGACGACAGTTTTCGTACCGATCTCCAGTGTGGCAGTAGATATATTTGACAACACGCCGGAGTCTTTGTCAAACGCCATGCCCTCGGCGCCACCTATGGCGACATCGACATAAGAATCAGGCTTGGATGTGGTGATTGTCAGCGATTTGACGCGGGTAGGTACGGCTATGGTGTTACCGCCGCTCACCTCATAATCCACGCCGTCGGCGCTGAAGCTGAGGTCGCCGAGAGATGTTCCGGCGGCAGCGTTGACTGTCAGTATGTTATAGGTCTTCACTACCCTTACTTTGAGTTGCTTGTCGGTCGACTTGACAGAATATCCGGCTGTCGGCAGTGCGGTCCATGTCGAGCCACCGTCCAGCGAATACTCCGCTTTGTAGTCAAACTCATTGTCTTTCTGTGCAACAACTTTTACTGCCATTGCTACAGGGACGGTAAATGAGCCTGAAAGATCTGCTACCGGACGGCCGCCCACTGTTACGTCGACTTTCAGACCCGACTCTACGTCGGCTGTGGCGGCGATATCCGACACCTGATTCAACGCCGGGCGCAGGATAAGCAGCGTTGAGCCGTCAGGAATTTCTCCAGGGAACTGGTACGCACCGTCGACAAAGGGCACCTCCTTATTGTTCAGATAGACTTTATCCTGATAGGTCGTTCCGCTGATCACATACGTCGCATCCCTGAGCTCGAACGGAGCATCCGCCGGATTGAAATATACCTTCTGCGACAGCAGCCCGTTACCCGTCATCGCAAGCGAGTAGGCTGTCTGCTCGCTTTCCTGAAGAGTCCCAGGGGCAAGAATCAGGGTTGCACGGGCGTCAGTAGATGGAGCGACCTTGTTCCTGTAATACTGGACGGTAAGCTGATTATTGCGTTCATACTTCTCTGTAGTGATCCAAAGATCCATGTCCTCGGTCAGTCCGTAGATTTTTCCCGTATTCGGGTCAAAAGTCAGGGACTGACCAGATTTCTTATCTACTACCGATGTGATGCGGTAGTTCGGATCGCAGGTGACGGTCACATTATCTAAATTTGCCACTCCGTATATTCCGCCCGCTCCGTCCAGACTCGCCGTCTGGCCGTTTATCTTTACTCCTGCGGATGTATCGCTGAAATCGGCGGAAATCGGAGTCGTTTTAATAGAAGCGAACAGCTCGAAATTCAGATTGAAACGACTGCCGAACGGCTGAGGATCCATAGCGATGATGTAGTCACCGTTCTCGTCAGGCTCGATGTCATCATATTGCATCGGCAGTGTTGAATTCTGCATACCGAGGCTCACCCTTTCGAACGTAGCTCCCTCTACAGGACGGAGCTTTATAGTGTTGAAGCTGTAGACCTGCTCATCAGTCCCGTAATCGCTGTCTGCAAGAACCTCTTCGCGTCCCGAGAACTGATAATAGAAATCCCGGCCGATGATCCTGATAGGTGCCGGCTCCTCATAGCGGAGGGAAACCCTGACGTCGACCTTATAGTTATCGCCCGTCGGACAGTCTATCACATACTCATTCCCAGGATAAACAGTCTCGATATCATTGTTTTCCTTTATGACATAGAATGAATTATATTCATGGCCATTATGAATAGTCACGGGGAACTGGTCAGCCGTCAGATTGAAGAATTCATTGAATGTGGGTGATACATAGTAATTATACTTACCGTTGTATTCGTCAGACGTTTCATGCAACTTATAGTCGCGATAATAGTTATTGTCGCCATAACGGAGATATTGCTTGAACATGGGCACCGGGACGTTATCACCGCCGTTGTCGCCATTGCCGGCATCATTAGCTGTCACATATATATCCGTACAGTATTCGTTATATCCGCCGGCATCCCCGTACTTGCCCGTGGCCGGATCCACTTTGTTATAAAAATCATTGGGGACAACATGGATATTCAGGTAATAAGGCTTGGGATTCTTCTCCGCTTCGAGAGTGACCACAGCCCCGCTTTCCAGACCTAATTCACCACTATCGGTGTTAAGGCTGAATTTGGTGCCGTTAGCTGAGACGATACGCATGACAGCTTCGGGATCCGAAATCTTGAAGCCATACGATGCGGTCGATGTTGCGCCGGCCACATATGGCAGCACGATATCTGTAGACGTGCCTTGCAGCTTATAGACCTCGCCGGTCTGAGTACTCTGAAGCTCAAACGATTCCCATGCATCACAATAGATGGTAGCGATCGCCTTCGGGCGGAGAGTCAGCTCGCTGGCTCCCTTCGGAGTGAATGTAAACTTACCGTCCTTAGGCTCTACCCATGAGTAAGGTCCCGTCTGCAGTATCATCCCTGCCGTAGAAGTGGTCGGTGTGATGACAAACTCCGTACCCGGCAGTGCAAAGAATGAGCCGTAGCTGACAGCCTTACCGTCCATTGTGATGGTAGCCTTATAGCCTGCGGGCGACTCCTTGATAGTCACAGGATAAGTCGAAGACACACGGCTGAAGATGCGCACATCACTGCCCGCCGCTGGAGCCTCGGTGATAAAGTTGTGATTTCCCTCCTCGGGAATCTGCACACCGTTGACATACACTTTTGCTCCGGCCTCATGTACATGAATCGGGAAGTCGGAAGCATTGACGTATATGGTCTGCCGGCCATTGTTCAGCTCAAGATACTCACGGTTGACATGCTTGTCGCCGAGAGTTATGGCAATCGACGGTGACGATCCGCCATCGACAAACACATTAATCGGAATCTTGCGCTCATAAGGGCTGATCTCCACATCGTAGACGGCATCCATGCCGGAGTATTTCAATTCCACTTCACCGACCTCGTCGCACTCATAGACGGTCTTCTTGCCGTCTGGCTCGGTAAGAGTGACTTTCGATACCACATATCCTTCATGAGGATAAAAGTGCATCCGGTAGTCCGTGTAGCGGTAATCAAGTGTGAAGTCTTCCTCGGCCTTACGCATCGCATAGTAATAATTCGACACATCCATATAGAATTTATCATAACCCGACTCGGAGCTGCGTACCTTCAGGCGTACAGGGTTATTGATCAGAGCCCGGATTTCAAAATCATATTTACCGGGAGTCTCAGATTCCAGAATTATAGAGCTTGATGTTCCGAACGAACGTCCGTTGCTGAGACGCTCCTTGACCTCAAACAGCGTGCGCACCTGACCGGCCAGACTGTAGACCAGATTGCTGCCGTTGTGAACTGTAAAAGTCTTGCCCCCTTCCCAGGCGCTGCGGTCGAGCGTCACGCCGTCAATCTTGATAAACTCTATCTTTTCATCAAGCTTTGACTGTACAGTCTCATTACCTCCGTCCTGCACCATCTTGAAGGTGACCGGGAAGTCAATGTCGGGATATCGGGTCGTGACATCAACCGTATGCTTATCGGAAGTCAGACTGAGACTATAGCCGGGCAACAGGGAAGCTTTTGATGCAGTTTCGTAGACAAAGATATTCGTGCGCGTCTGAGCCTCACCGTCAAGAGTGGCCTTAAAAATTCGGTTGCCCGACTTCAGGGATAAGCCCCATGACTTTTCAGAGCCGGGACTGTAGTTGATCGTACACTCATACTTGTCACCCTTCTTTGTGAAATTTTCTGAAGTGACAGTATTCAGGAGACCGTTACCTCGATTCTGCACGATAATGTCAGTAGGATCGTCTACTCTCACGGTCAGACGCCCTGAGCGGACATTCTCGATCAGATCAAGCTTTATCCTGCACTCCTGGTCGGCGGCAAGCTCCGACGCCTTGATAATGACGTGTTGCGGATTGACACCGTACTTTGCACCTGTTGTGAGATTTTCCGCAGATTTGAAGCCATACTGGACATTCGGCAGTATCATGAACGATACCGGTGCCTCGCTGGCCGGAACATAGTAATAGACAAGATCATAGTTTTTGTCATGCACACTTTTGGCATTGACATTGCTTTGGGTGGACGTGCTGTAGTAGACATCGCCGAGCGAAAAAGTCTCTACTCCCGAGACATTCTCCAAAGCGAAAATGTAAGAACCTTCGGGGACGCCCTTGACGGTCGTTGATTGAGCGTAAGCCTCTATATTATAGGCATTTACCCCCCCCCGCAAAGCCCGCAACACCGGCGATCAGAGGAGCGGGCAATTGTATGAACAAAGTGATCAAAATAATAAGTTAAGAATGATTGAGAAAAT
>CAMWHE010000062.1 GCA_947173955.1 uncultured Bacteroidales bacterium
GTTGCCTTGTGCTTCATAACAGTCGTTCTCAGGATTCCATTCAACATTCGAGCTACGGTCGGCGTAATTTTCAAAAATTTCTGTAGTCAAATCATCAGAGAAATGTAGACTTATGGGAATTGACTCGGAGTCAATTATTTCTTCTTCACCTTCCCAAGAGGCAGAGATGGCGTTGACAACCGTCTCATCTCGGCTCAAGGTTACGGTGAAAACATACGATGTCCCCGGCTTCAGGTCTGCAAAATCACCATCAGGGATGTAGCTGAAACTTTTGTCATAGCCACCCACATTGAAATCGATCCGGAACAGTTCTTTACCCGTCATGTCGGTCGGCACAAGCAGGACCTCACGGGTGAGGAAGCCTTTAACCGGGATAATTTCTCCTAAAGCATCACCGGTGAGCTTACCCTCGGCAAATGAGGCCACGGTGCAGCCATTGAAGGTGACTTTGGCTTTGTTGAGATCATAGGAGTTTATGATATATTCATCTGCGGTTGTGAGGTAACAGCTTACTTTGGCCATCTGGTGCTTGAAAGTCAGGCCTACCGAATTTTTGTAGCTCTGATTTTCAGCAGTGGCTGCCAGATAGTCGATTGAGGAGAAATCTGAAAGTTTCGACTGATCGGCAATCGAAACATCGGTCTGCGGGTCAGCCGGATACCAGGCTTTCACGGTGGCGGGTGAGGTTGTCTTCCAGTGAAGTATTTTGGCTGAGTTATCAATATTTACGCTGCCATCAGAATTTAATGTATATCGTCCAAGATTGGTATCAGACCCAATTCTCACACCGATTTCATCGCCGGCCTTCCAGCTATCCTTGCCGTCGGCACGGCTCTTCATCCCTTCGACAGAAACTGTAAGATTCAGCGGATATTGTCCGGCTGGCAATGGCCTGCTCTGTTCAAAGTCATCCTGCGAGCATGACGCTACTAAAGCAAAAAGCAGAAGTGGCGTAATTGTCCGCAATATATTTATATTGAATTTCTTCATCTTCTATTCTTGTAATTTGCGCGGTTTTTATTGGATGAATATTTGTTCGTGATTACTCAACAATCCATTTAACATCAGATATATTCACTGAATCCCACTCTTTGATGGTGGGCTTTTCTAAATTCAGTCCCATTTTATCCACTGTAAAATTGTAGGTGTACGCAGCTCCGGGCTTCCATTCCTGACCGCCAAGAGAGATGGACCCCACTCGCTGATTCTCGGAATCTTCCTTGAATGAATATGAGAATCTGACTGTCGCTTCTGATGTGGCCTCAAATAGCTGGGGAAGCATTTTGAGGGCGTCAGCGTCGGCAAACAGGTTGATTTGTTGACTGTTAGAAACGATTTTAGAGCCATTGAAGGTGATGGTCAGATTGTCGGTGCCATCATACTCGCTGAATTCTATCAGTCGATCGTCGGTCTGCGGATTCTCTAATAGTGAAGCCGGTGTGACTGCGATTTTAGCCTTTTTCTTTAAGCCTGAAATTTCTATTTTGTGAAATTGTATGTAATCATCTTTCTTTACGGTATTGTCTTCAAACCTGGGGGCGAAATTAATCTTCGATAGCAGATGACCGAATCTTAACGATATTACACCGTCCTTTTCGCTGCCGTTATAAAACCGGCGATGGGTAGCTGCGACGATGTCAAGAAGTTCGTTTTTGTCTTGAGTCTCCTGCATTTCCTTGCCGGAGTAGGTCGGCATCGTAAAGATGAACGAAAGCTTGGAATTGATATATTGCGGTGAGGCAGTCGATTCAAGTGATGATGACGGGCTTACTGCGACAAAAGAATGTTCATGCTTCGGAAACCAGTATTGAGTGCCTTTATAAGACCATACTCCGTCGCGATTGACAACCTGGGTTTTGTCGAAAATTACGATGGGATCAGCAGCACCTGTCTGGTATTTCATTTCACCATAAACTGAAAATTCGTCAAGAACTGTGGTCGTCGCGCGGGATTCGGATGCCATGTCAAACGACATTTCGACACCCTTGTCTGACTCCGGCTCATAAACGGAGTCAGAGCTGCACGAGGTGACGCACAACATGCAGCAAATAATGAGCGTGGCTATTTGAAGTGGATTGTATTTCATATTGTAATTGATTCTGATTGGTATTACATTTTGCTATCAATAAGTAATTTATGGATTAACATAGATCATGATCCACAAGTAGGTTCGGACAATTCATAATTATCCATTTACAAAGGTATAAATTATTCCTTAGAAACCGAAATCAGGATGCACAAAATAATAAAAAGATTACTATAAGATCTTAAAAATCATTTGCCTGTATCAACTTATCCCAATATGTAAAGCCCTGAGACCCCTATTGCCGTCCGCATATCCATAAATAAAGCTGATTGGAAGAAACTGCAGAGTTGGATTCACGATAATTTGAATATGACGGCAAAGATAATTCCGAACCCGTTGACTCCGGAATCATATAATATCTTGAATATCTACTGTTCCACCCGACTCCTGCACATAAAAAGCCCCGCTTAAGCGGGGCTTTAATTTTTCAGGTATTTCCGTGGCTGCCGGTAAGCATGATTACTTTTTTCGGCGTGGACGGGAGCGGTGCAGGCGGAGCACCTGGGCGGAACGGGCGGGCAGATAGAGCTTGAGCCACTCCTTGCCTGTGGGAGCGTACAGGGGATCATGGACTGTCAGATGGCGCACACTCTCGTCGATATTGCCATAGCCGCCAAAATCAGGATTATCAGAGGATAGCTCGACGGTATAGCTACCGGCGGGAGCGAGGATACCGTAGCCGTCGAACGATCTGAAGGGATTGAAGTTGAATACGAAGACGAGGTTGCCCCGTCGGAAGGCAAGCACCTGATCGTCGTCTTTCTCCCACAGCTTCTCGATGCCGAGCGCCTGGAAATTGTTGACGCCGGAGATAATCTCGACCATTGCGTTGTCAAAGGCCTGGAGATATTTGTACTGCAGATCGTCGCGGTCGACGAGATCCCACTGGCGCCGGGCGTATTTGTAGCTCCAGCCGTTCCCTTCGCGGGGGAAGTCGATCCATTCGGGGTGTCCCCACTCGTTGCCCATGAAGTTGAGGTAGCCGCCGTTGATGGTGGCGATGGTGACGAGGCGTATGAGCTTATGGAGGGCTATACCGCGGCTGACGGTCATGTCGTCGTCGCCGACCATCATGTGCCAGTACATTTTGTCGTCGATCAGACGGAATATGACGGTTTTGTCACCTACGAGCGCCTGGTCGTGGCTTTCGACGTAACTGATAGTCTTCTCATCGTCGCGGCGGTTTGTCAGTTCCCAGAATATGGATGTGGGTTTCCAGTCCTCATCTTTGACTTCCTTTAGAGTCTTGATCCAATAGTCGGGGATACCCATTGCCATGCGGTAGTCGAATCCCATGCCGCCGTCGTCGATCGGGAGGGCAAGTCCGGGCATTCCGCTCATCTCCTCGGCTATAGTGATGGCGCGGGGATTGATGGAGTGTATAAGTTTGTTGGCGAGAGTGAGATAGGTGATGGCGTTGGTATCCTGCGCGCCATTGTAGTAGTCGTCGTAGGAGCCGAATGCCTGTCCGAGTCCGTGGCTGTAGTAGAGCATGGATGTGACACCGTCAAAACGGAATCCGTCGAACCGGAATTCTTCCATCCAGTACTTGCAGTTGGAGAGGAGGAAGTGTATCACCTCATTTTTACCGTAATCGAAGCAAAGGGAGTCCCATGCGGGGTGCTCGCGGCGCCCGTCGCCGTAGAAGTATAGGTCGTAGGATCCGTCGAGCCGTCCGAGCCCTTCGACTTCGTTCTTGACGGCGTGAGAGTGTACGATGTCCATGATGACGGCTATGCCGCGTGAATGGGCGTCGTCGATGAGCTTCTTGAGCTCTTCAGGAGTGCCGAAGCGGCTTGAGGGAGCGAAGAAATTCGAGACATGATAGCCGAATGAGCCGTAGTAGGGATGTTCCTGTATGGCCATTATCTGTATGGCGTTATAGCCGTCGGCGGCTATGCGGGGGAGGACGTTCAGGCGGAATTCCTCATAGCTCCCGACATCCTCTTTCTGCTGTGCCATGCCGATATGGCACTCATAGATGAGCAGCGGGGAGACGTCGGGCCGGAAGTCTGAGACTTTCCATCGGTAGGGCTTGTCGGGCGCCCATACCTGAGCAGAGAATATACGGGTCTCAGGATCCTGCACGACGCGCCGGGCGTAGGCCGGGATGCGCTCGCCTTCGCCGCCGGGCCACCTGACGAGCATCTTGTAGAGCTGCCCGTGGCGTATGGCATCGGCCGGGAAGTGTCCCTCCCAGACTCCGCCGGGGAGACGCGTGAGGCTGAATTCTTCGCGGGGTTGCCATGCGGAGAAGTCGCCTGTGAGGGTGATGGCGGATGCGTTGGGAGCCCATTCGCGGAATACCCATCCGTCGCCTTCCCGGTGAAGGCCGAAATATTTATGTCCGTTGGCGAGGTCGCTGAGAGTCCCTGACTCCGCAGTCAGTTCGGCCTCCTTGCGGAGGGCTTCGGCGTGGCGCCCCTCGATAGCGGCTGAGAATGGCTTCAGCCAGGGGTCGTTCTTGATGATGGGCAGTTGTTTTTTTCTCATGGTAGATCTGTTATTCCGCAAAGATAATCCATATTCGGTATTTTCTCAACTCCAATGCAAAAAAAGTCCCGGAGAAGCACGACTCTTTCATTAAAAAAAACCAATGTCAGGTCGTTTGCAGTCATATTTTATTAGCGAATCAATGTATACAAACTTACCCGACTCGCTTTGAATCGGGTAAGAAAACTCTCTGATTATTTTAAATAAAAGAGCCGTGTGCAAGCGCGACTAATGTCTAAATGATTTCTTCCACTTTTCCCACGAACAAATATGTCTTGCTACTGTTTTCCATTATCCAAAACAAGAATGGCTTGTCAATGAAAAAGTCACCTCCATCAAATACCGGACCTGCGGCCCAACACAAATCTTTTGAAATAGTGACCGATGTCGCTTTTACGCCTGTTTCGTCTATGCCAAATTTATTCATTTGACGAAATACGTCAATATTGTCACATTGATCCGAGAGTTTGCTGAAGTCGGCATATTGCTCATCGAATGCACAAGTAATGCCACATTCAATAAGCGGATTAATTAAATTTACGTCACTATTAATCTCAAACTTTGGCACTCTTAAATTTACCATCAGTTCCTCTGACGGCATCACCGATAATTTGGTATAGTTAATGTCAGGTAGGATATCGTCTAATTCTATTCCTTCATGTGGCAACAAGAAACTGATGCTGAATGCGCCATTTCCAAAGGACAACGTACAAATTGCAAATTTGTCATTTTGTGTAATAGGTATTTGCATGCTCTCGCACATGAAAGATGCACTGCAATCATGATTGGGTGAGTGGAATACTCCCTCGGTAGTTTTGTCTTTAGAAAACGGTGATGACCAGATTGCATCAAAGTATAACGCATTTAGTATAGCAAATTTTGTGTTTGTCAGGCTTTCTTCAGTTTCTATTTCAGTGATTTTATTATTCGTGGCTTTGGCAACCCAATTATTTATTAAGAGTGGATTATAGTTGTCGGCTGTCAATATGTCAGCATTATAATCTTGCGTCAGAACGTTTTGAAAGTAATCGGTAACAGGATACATCGCATTTACATATAGAGCATTGGCAATGCGCATATCAGTTGAGTTGTCAACACTGCATATTTCTGAAGTAAGTTTTTGCGCGTATGAATTCAGTTCGGTAATCTCCGTTTCCTCAATATTTAGTGCAGAGATAATTTGGTCGAATGTTTCACCTTGAGCGCCGTTTGCCAGCATTGCAAGGTTCAATGTCGCACTGAGCGGTGAGATCATTATATTGCCGTTGCTATCATGCTTGTCGACTGCTTTTAGAAGATCCCACGCAAAATTTTGAGTATTTGAGATCGCCCTGGTTTCACTTTCCGTAAATGCTATAGGTTTGAATTTTTTGAGATTTTTCTGTGGGAAATCTGTTTCGATATCGTCGCTATTACAACCGGAGATAAAAATAGTTGTAATAGATAACAGAAATATGCTAACTATCTTAACGAATTTACTAATAGCAATTGACGGTCTTTTCATAACGCAAACTTTTAAATTTATACAATTTTTGGCAAGATAAGTAATAATTTTTATGTTACAAAATTTTTGACATAAAAAAAATACCCGACTCGCTTTGAATCGGGTAAGGGATACTTAGTTCTTAATGTGAGCCGTGCCGAACCGGCTACGGGATGTAATTTCTATTTCTCGATTAGTACATCGGGGTGAACGGAGCGACTTTCTTGAGATATTTGTTGGCCTCGCCTACGATCTTGGTCTCGCGTGAGGTGTCGAGCTTAAGGACTGATGCTCCGGGTTTGAGATCGCACTTGCCAAGGTCGATATAGTAGACGCCGGGATTGGTGACGATATCGAAGTAGTAGCGACGGTTAGTGATATCGGAGAATGAGCGCCACTGTGTCGACGATACGTTAGGCTCCGATTCAACGGTATAGAGATAAGGCACTGAGGCGTTCATCAGTATCGAGCGGATGATTGAGAAACCTACATCGGGGTCATTGGTCTTCTCGACATGATTGACGAAATAGCTTGCGCGTACGAACCGGTCGGGGCTCTTGACTGTGCCGGGAAGCATATTGGCTCCGCCTACTTTGGTCCAGTAGTCATTGATGGCCAGCATGGAGGGGAATGTCGGGTCGTTGGTCAGCACGGGATAGTCGCCTTCATAGATGTTGATGTCGCCATTGACGAATTCGATGACTGCTGTGCGGCCCTCGGCATCGGTGACACCCCAGTGGAGGGCAGAGACAGTGCCACCGTCGAATGTGGCTCCGGATATGGAGAAGTCGCGGTTCTTAAGGACTTCGACCACCTCGGGGGTAGTGGCGTTCATGTCGAGCAGCCAGCCGACGAACATAGCCATCGACATCGGGTGGAGGTCGGAATTAGTCTCATTATTATATATAGTGCCTTTGCAGAAGAGTCCGTTGATGACAAGACCCTTTTCGTTCATACCTTCGGTGATGCCTCCGTCATAGCCCACGGCATAGACGGCACCGTATTTCGAAGTCCATGTGATGGAGCCAGGAAGGGTGTTCCCCTTTTTGGCCATACCACGCGGATAGACGTATAGGTTGGTCGGTATCGGGGTCTTCCAGTCGAGGGAGCGGCCGACGATCCGGAGCGGCTGCACATCAGCCGATGCTGTGCTATCCCCGGTGTAGACTACACGCGTGCAGGCTTCGGCACGGTCATTGCCTAATATCATAGCGGCGACTGCCAGTCCCGCTGTCATCAAGATGTTTCTTAGTTTCATAGCTATACTTTTTTAATATTGATTGCGTGAGATAAATGCGCAGGATTACTCCCTGCCTTTATTTCTTAACACACAGGTAGGATGGGACGCGCCTGTTTTATAGTTAAAAAATAATAAGCCATGCAAAATAATAGTTAAATTATCAAAATAGCCGCTTAAAACTATAATATAGGAACGTGGAGCGGTTGGATGGCAAGCGGATATGTGCTATCTTTGTAGACAATCAAGAGGAGGAGGCCCGGCGGCTTCCTCTCATCATATAATATATACGCTATGATAGATAAAAAGCAGATAGCAGAAATCGTCGAAAAGGAGATAGCGGGTACCGATATCTTTCTGGTCGATGTCAAGGTGACTCCGGACAATGTGGTCACTGTCGAGATCGACTCCAAATCGGGTCTGGACATAGACACCTGCGCCCGGATAACACGCGCGATAGAGTCACAGGTAGACCGCGAGACCGAGGACTATGAGCTCGAAGTAGGCTCTGCAGGTCTTACGTCGCCCTTCAAGGTCCCGGCCCAGTATGAAAAGAATATCGGCAACAATATCGAAGTACTCACTCGCGACGGCCGAAAGCTGACAGGACGCCTGACAGCAGTCAACGCTCCGGCATTCACACTCGAAGTGGAGCGCAAGGTCAAGGAGCCGGGAGCGAAGCGCCCGACGATAGTAACGGAGCCGGTAGAGCTGTCGATGGAAAATGTCAAGAAGGCCTGCTACCTTATCGACTTCAAATAAATCAGAATTTATTCATTAATTAAACCAACCACATAAAATTCCCCTAAAATGGCTAAAAAAGAGGAAGCACCCAACATGGTCGAACACTTTGCCGAGTTCAAGGAACTGAAGAACATCGACAAGACAACAATGATAAGCGTTCTTGAAGAATCATTCCGCAACGTACTCGCCAAGATGTTCGGCACAGACGAAAATCTTGACGTGATCATGAACCCCGACAAAGGCGACGTCCAGATCTTCCAGAACCTCACAGTAGTGGCTGACGGCGAAGTACAGGATCCTAACCGTCAGATCTCGCTGACCGACGCCCGCGCCGACAATGATCCCGAAGTGGAAATCGGCGAGGAGCACACCAAAGAAATCATATTCGCCAACTTCGGCCGCCGCGCTATCCTCAACCTCCGTCAGACACTCCAGTCAAAGATACTTGACCTCCAGAAAGAGGCTCTTTACAATAAGTTCAAGGATCTGGAAGGCGAGCTCGTATCGGGCGAAGTCTACCAGACATGGTCGAAGGAAACCCTCCTGATGGATGTGGAGAAAAACGAGCTCCATCTCCCCAAGAGCGAATCTATCCCCGGCGACTTCTTCCGCAAGGGCGAGACCGTAAGAGCCGTGATCTCGAAGGTTGACAATACAAACAACAATCCGCGCATCTACATCTCGCGTACGAGCGAGGCATTCCTGCGCCGTCTCTTCGAACTCGAGGTGCCTGAAATCCACGAAGGACTGATCAACATCCGTGCCGTAGCCCGCATCCCGGGCGAACGCGCCAAGATAGCCGTCGAGAGCTATGACGACCGCATCGACCCCGTAGGCGCCTGCGTGGGTGTCAAGGGATCACGCATCCACGGCATTGTCCGCGAGCTCCGCAACGAGAACATCGATGTCATCAACTATACGGCAAATCCATCGCTTCTCATCCAGCGTGCGCTGAGCCCCGCCAAGATCTCATCAATCCGTCTTGACGAAGACGAGAAGAAAGCCGAGGTATTCCTCCGCCCCGAAGAGGTCTCGCTGGCTATCGGTAAAGGCGGCCTCAACATCAAGCTCGCCTCGATGCTGACCGGATATGTCATCGACGTCTACCGCGACACCGAGGAGGCCTTCGAAGAAGACATCTATCTGGACGAATTCAAGGACGAAATCGACGGCTGGGTCATCGACGCGCTCAAAAACATCGGCTGCGTGACCGCCAAGGCTGTGCTCAACACACCGCGCGAACAGCTCATCGAGAAAGCCGACCTCGAGGAAGACACCGTCGACCAGGTGCTCGAAATACTCCAGGCCGAGTTCGAGGACTAATCGGGTCGCACATCCCCTCTCCCTCCATCTCTCCTTATTTATAAATTATCAATCAGTGACTTTTAACGACTATACATGGCGAGAACAAAAATCAGTAAAGTAGCAAAAGATCTTAACGTGGCACTCGGCACCGTTACCGACTTCCTGCGCAGCAAAAACATAGAAGTCGACGACAACCCTAACACACGAATCGAAGATGATGTTGTAGATATGCTCATGAGCCACTTCAGCTCCGACATCAACGCAAAGCGCCGTGCGGAGCAGTTCTCGTCAGCACGTCAGAAGGAAAAAGAGACAGCCAAGCCTGAAGCACCCAAGCCTGCCGCGCCTGCACAGCCCGAAGTCGTAGAGCAACCTGCGGCTCCTGCCATCTCCGGCCCGAAGATACTTGGTCACATCCAGCTCGACCGCCACGGCAATCCCGTCAAGCCGGCGCCTGAAGCTCCCAAAAAGGAAGCTCCGAAGCCCGCTGAAAAGCCTGCGGAAGTGCCCGTCTCGACGACTG
>CAMWHE010000063.1 GCA_947173955.1 uncultured Bacteroidales bacterium
TCGAGGCTTCTCGCATTGCCCATCAATAGTCGGACGGCAACGCAGAAGCCCACGCCAGTATATGCAACCAATGTGCTCCGAGGTCCGGTCTCTCACGAGACTCGGCTCCGGATACATGATATTATATAACCTCGGGCATCTACCGTTGCCTAATCCCTGACTATTGATTGAAATTTTGCGAGAATTTCGAAGTGTCAAGAATTAGCGCGGATAAACGCTTTCAATATATGTCTGCATCCCGCCGCTCAAACCCCGACCGGGCTTCTGCATAGCGGTCTACAGTGACAAAATTATAAAAAAATTACCAATCCGGCAAAATGCCGGTTATCTTTTAATACATAGGGGATTAAAATTGTATGTAAGACGTATGAGCGCGGACACGATATCGTGACTAATTTCACGAAAGTGTATAAGTGTCATCCTCGGCGGCGGAAAGGGGATATAATTTTGCAGTGTCATTGACAGTGAGCCGGTTCTATCCCTCTATTAATCTAATTTTATTTCTATGCAAGACGACACTCAACCCTCCCCTGCCGATCCTCAGGCTCCCGGGCAGACGCCTGAGCCGGCGGCCACCCCGACCTCTACGCCGGAGCATGATGCCAGGCCCGCGGCCGACGACGACACGCTCCCGATTCTCCGCCACCGGCGCCCGAGCATCTGGGACTGATCAATTCACTCACTTTTTTTATTTATTCAACACTTATCTATGGAAAATGCAATTATCTCAGGTACTGTGACTACCAACACTGTCAACACCGCCTCTCCCGATCTCCTTCTCTCCGAAGTCGAACGCCGGATAGTCAAAATCCGCCCTATGTCGACCCCTATCGACCAGATATCACGCCACGCCGAGGCGCGTCGCGCCGGCTCGATGACAGTCGACTACTACGCTGTCGATGCCCAGCCGTTCAGAACCGAACTCATGTTCAAGGTCGACCAGCCGGCTATCGGTGAGGACGGGACGATCGGAACCGTGCAGCTGCGCGTCAAGGACGAAGGGGTCTTCCAGCCCTCCGACACTATCATGATTCCCGACGCAAAGATGGATGACGGGAGCGCACTGACCGCCTATGTCGTAAAGGTCGACGGTCATAATATCCACGTACGCTGCACGTCGCTCGATGACAACGGCGACTACTTCTTCCCCGCTCTCCCCAAGGGGGCGGAAGTGATCCGCATGGGGCGTGCGGCAGGCGAGCTGGATGTACAGACCCCTCAGTTTCAGGCTATCCCTACTAAAAAGTCGAATTTCTGTCAGATCTTCAAGACCCAGGTAGAGCAGTCTACCCTCGTCAAGCTCTCCAACAAGGAAGCCGGATGGACTCTCTCCGACCAGGAGGAGGCTGCCATAATCGACATGCGCCAGGGCATGGAGCGCAACTTCCTCTTCGGCAACAAGCTGCGCGTCAAGCTCGCCGGCGACGACGAGGTGCTGGTCACTGGCGGCATCTGGCGACAGGCCGGCCACACATTCGACTATACCGCCGGCGCCCTCACCAACGAAAAGATGATAGCCCTCTGCCGCATGGCCTTCTCCGGCTCGACAGGGTCTTCGAAGAAACTGCTCATAGGCGGAACCGGCTTTATCGAGCAGCTCCATAAGCTCGAGGCGCAGCGCAATATCTCCGCCTCCGAGAAGAAGACGAAGTGGGGTCTCGACTTCACGGAATACGTCTCCAAATTCGGCACTCTCTATATCCTTTCGAGCGAGACATTCGATGAGTGCGGCCACGCCGACGACGCCATGGTGATCGACCCGGAATATATCACCAAATACACCCATATTCCTATGTCGACCGAGAAGCTCGACCTCCGCTCAAGCGGTCAGCGCAACTCGGATGCCGTGGTCATCACCGAGGCAAGCTGCCTGGTGCTCCGATACCCCAAAGCCCATGTGAGAGTGATAGCCGACTCATCCGCCAACGATTGACCGTAAGCCATGACCTACACTCTTCAACAGCTGATTGACGAGTGGAAGCTGCGTCGGGGTCTCGAACCCGTGCGCTCCGACGCGGCTTTTCATCGTTTTGACGCTCTCGATATCGACACCTATATAGGGCGTCTCGTCGATAAATGGTATCACTCGCTGCTCGACTCCGGGCCTGACACGGCACTCATAGCTCACGACATCGCTCCGCAGCTGATACCCGTCAGCCACGCGGCGACAAAGGCTGTCTACCGTCTGCCTGACGGCTGCCGCCGCCTGCTGCAGGTCGATGTCGATGTCTCTCTTCCGCCGGCCGTCATCGCCGAGCCCGGCTCCACGCTCGCCCGGAGCCAGGAGTGTCCGTTCGCCCGCGGCAAAGGGGGCGCTCCCGTAGCCGTCAGATACGGCGACCTACTCCATGTCTACTCCTTCACCACCCTCCCCGACGCCCCTCCCGACCGCGTGCTTGCCATCGTAACTCCGCCCGAGGGGATCTACGAGCTGTCGGCCGAAGGGCTCGACTCGATTGCCGACATTCTATCTTGATTTACCACTCCGTCTTACCACCTAATTATGAACTATTTTGAAACCAACAGACCGCTCCTGGCGGCCGCCTACGACGCGTGGCTCGCTCTGGCGCCGTTCCGCCGGAACAGGGAGCGCTCCATGCGATTCACCTTCGGCAGCCAGTGGGACGACATCGTCCCGACCCCCGAGGGTCCGATGTCGGCCGAGCAGTTTGCCGTCAGGTCCGGCCGCCGGCCGATCACCAACAACCTCCTGCGGCGTCTGGTCAAGTCGGTGATCGGGCGCTACCGCTACAACCGCGCCGATGCCTCCACACTCCCGGCCGACAAACGCCAGACCTATACCGAAAACAATCTTGACGAACTCGACTGCCGCTCGCTCGAGGAATTTCTCATCTCGGGATGCGCCGTGCAGCGCGTGGCGTCCGGACGCACCCTCCGCGGCTCCGGAAGATGGGTCGACGCCGTTGCTCCCGACCGGTTTTTCGCCTCGCCGATATCCGACCCGCGCGGATGGGACGCGGAAATCGTCGGGATGATCCACGACTGGAGCCTTGCCGAGGCTGTCATCCGTCTCGCCGGCGACGATATGCGTCTGGCCGCCGACATCCGCTCACACTACGCCGCGCTGCGCCGGTCGGGCACGGACGCCATCCCCACGTCCCTGTCGGCCGACAGCTCCTTCTTCCATCCGGCCGACACGCGCCGCTGCCGCGTCATAGAGGTATGGTCGCTCGAGGCCTCGGAGATACTGGAATGCCGCGACCCGCTGTCCGCCTCGGTCTACACCGTCCCTGTCAGCGGCCTCAGGCGCATCGAGGCTACCAACCGCAAGCGCCTGGCCGAGCATAAAAAGCCGATCAGATACCGGTGGGTGCCCCGCACGGAGTGGCTCTGCCGGTGGCTGGCTCCCGACGGCGCCGTCCTCCTGACGCAGCGCCCCGACGAGACCGCCACACACCCCTTCCACTTCCGCTTCTATCCGCTCCTGGACGGACGCGTCCATTCGCTCGTCGACGATGTCATCGGACAGCAGATCTACATCAACGAACTGATATCGCTCATCGACCATGTCGTCAGCTGCTCGGCCAAGGGGGTACTCATCTTCCCGACCGAACGCAAGCTCCCCGATATGTCGTGGCAGGAAGTCGCTTCGGCCTGGAGCTCGCCCGGAGGGATTATCCCCGTCAAAGGTCCGTCGTCCGATCAGCCTGAACAGATCCACTCGTCGGCCACTTTTGCCGGAGCCACCGAACTGCTTTCCACCCAGCTGAAGATGTTTGAGGATGTCTCCGGCGTATCCAACGCCCTGATGGGGCGCTCCTCATCCGGCAATATCGGCGCCGAACACTATGAGGGCGAGGTCAAAAACGCCATCATAGCCATAGCCGACCTGCTCGATACTTTCAGCAATTTCATCTCTACCCGCAATGCCGCGCTATAAGATGAGACAACTGTTAATATGGGTTAATTTTGGTTCACTTTCAAGCTAACAACCGTAAATACTTCTGCAAAAATCAGGCTTAAACCAAAAAAGATGTTAAAACAAAGCATTTTTTTACTCTAAAAATATGCTTTAAAACATATTTCGTATAACTTTGCATCAGTTTTTCATGGTATTAGATTTAAGGTAAGAAGATTATTCGTCGGGATGACGGATAATTTTTTTTTGCGCATACCTCAGCCAAACCATCAACTGTATAATGGAGAAGCTGCAAAACCCGGTTGAAGTGTTAAAAAACTGCCCGAGTGTAGACGACCCGCATAAGTAAGATCTCTCCGAGTGTATCATCTCAACCTCGCCAATCGCTCAGTTGTAGCCCACGTGTGCCGACTCATTGCAGGCTACCGAATATAATGTAACGAGGTGTCCTTCAGACACTCAACGCTATCGTCTCCTCTACCGGGCACATTTCGCGCCGAGGGGCGTTCAATGTACCCGGCTACACACGGTGATGGCTTCCAGCCATCCCACATCGTGACAACACCCCAATAGCTTCAGCCGAGTTGTCCCCGAGAAGCGACGGGATTAGTATGGCTGAAAGCCATATAAGATAAATAGCCGGGCACATGGAGCGCAGCGACATGTACCCGGAACTGTGACAGCCAAGGAACGTGTCTGAAAGACACCTATAGCCTCTTAAAACGGCTGCATGAGCAAACACATCTGCCGCTATAACCGACAGCTCTTACGCTTCGCGCTGGAGCTCAAACAGGCGCATCTGGGCGCGGGCGCGGACAAGATTGTGCTCCGGATAGGCGGTCTTGTAATACGTGTCGCCGTTCAGATAGTCGGTCAGGAATCTCACTCCCTGCATATAGGGGAACATCGCTATCGACCTCGGCAGCAGCTCCCGCTCGACAGGAGTCAGGAATGTGGCTGTCGACAGATACCCCTCGGTAAACGCATCGACGATCTCACGGTTGACCCCCACTTTCGTCAGGTCGGGCTCATCCTCGGGCGCCGTGCAGGCGGCGGTGCGCAGGAAGTCGCCGTAGTCGCTCGACACAAACGAGGGCATCAGCGTGTCGAGGTCGATGACACACAGCACGTCGCCCTCCCTGTCGAAAAGGATGTTGCTGACCTTCGTGTCGCAATGGCAGACGCGCTTGGGCAGCCGGCCGGCCCGATACTGACGCTCGGCCCAGGTCATATCCTCCTCATACCGGACTATCAGTTCCAGCAGGTCGCCGACCTCACTGACGCGTCCGGCACAGTCGGCCTCCACAGCCTCGCGCAGCTGAGCGAGCCGGAACTCCATGTCGTGGAAGCGGGGGATCGACTCCGCGACCGGCTCGCCGGGCAGGTCGGCAAGCATGGACTCGAACTCGCCGATGGCGCGGCCGGTCAGACAGGCTGTCCGCGGGGTCACCTCCGAGATGGTCTGCGAGGCGGGGATCAGCAGGGTCATGCGCCAGTAGTTGCCGTCCACTTCAACAAATGTTTTATCACTGTCTCTGAGAGGGATGAGTCGAAGAACGCGACGGTCAACGTCCTTGACGCCGCCGGCCTCGAGCTTGCCGCGGATATGGGCGGTCACGCGCTCGATGTTGCGCTGCAGGGCCGCCACATCGGTAAAGACATGATGGTTGACGCGCTGAAGCACATACTCCTCGCCGCCGGCCTCGGTCGCTACTCGGTAGGTGTCGTTGATCAGCCCCTCGCCAAGCGGCGTTACTGACTTTACCGGCGCCTCGATGCGAAACATCGACGCTATCTCCTTAAGCTTATTCTCATCCATATCTGACTGGTATAACTTGGTTTAACGAGTGTAATCATGTCTTAATCCCATGCGCCCGGAGTTGCGTTTACGTTATTTTTACGTTACAGACCGAACCTTTCCGTCGCCCGGGCGTTATAATAATACAGAGCAAGATTACTTTTCTACTGCTATAAGATTTAACTTTGCTTTTAATGTGATAATGATTGGTTTATTAAGCGAGCTGCTATCGGGAGATAGCGGCTCGCTTGGTGTCTTGGGGTTAGGCCCGCACAGCAGACTCAGTGGCGTCGGCGATATTCGACAAACCGGTAGCTCACTCCGCTTCTGGCGTCGGTCATCGTCTCCCCCTCGGCCGTTCTGACCCATTGAGATGAGTCGACCGGCGGGAAGAATGTATCCGCATCCTCGGGGCCGTCGATGTCTATCTCCGTCAGGCTAAGCGCGTCGGCTGTCGCCATAGCGTCGGCATAGACCCGTCCGCCACCGATTATGTAGCAGTCGGCATCGCCCGCGGCCTTCAGAGCCTCCGCCAGCGAGCCTACCGTCTCTGCGCCGTCGGCCCGGTAATCGGCCCGGCTGCTGATGACGATATTGCGCCGTCCCGGGAGCGCGCCTCCGGGCAGCGACTCGAAGGTCTTGCGCCCCATCACGACAGCCTTACCCATCGTCAGCTCCTTGAAATGGCGCAGGTCGCCCGACAGATGGCATATCAGATCACCGCGACGCCCTATCGCGCCGCTGCGCGTCACGGCGGCTATTATCGTTATCATACCGAGACCTCCGCCTTTATGTGGGGCATCGGGTCATAGTCCTCAAGCTTGAAATCCTCATACTTGAAGTCAAAGATATCCTTCACCTCCGGATTGAGAGTCATGCGGGGAAGCCGGCGAGGCTCGCGGCTGAGCTGCTCCCTGACCTGATCGAAGTGATTGTTGTAGATGTGGGCGTCGCCGAGCGTATGGACGAAGTCGCCCGGCTTCAGGCCGGTCACCTGCGCCACCATCAGCAGCAGAAGCGCATATGAGGCGATATTGAACGGCACACCCAGAAATGTGTCGGCGCTCCGCTGATAGAGCTGCAGCGACAGCTTGCCGTCGGCCACATAAAACTGGAAAAACGCGTGGCAGGGGGGCAGATTCATGTTCTTGAGGTCGGCCACATTCCATGCGCTGACTATGATGCGGCGCGAGTCGGGATTGGTCTTCAGCGTCTCGATGACCTCCGAGATCTGGTCGATGAATCCCCCCTCATAGTCGGGCCACGAACGCCACTGATAGCCGTAGATATGGCCTAACTCTCCGTCGGGATCGGCCCATTCGTTCCAGATTCTCACGCCGTTGTCCTGCAGATACCTGACATTGGTGTCGCCTTTGAGAAACCACAGCAGCTCGTGGATGATCGACTTCAGATGCAGCTTCTTCGTAGTCAGCATCGGGAATCCCTCCGAGAGGTCAAAGCGCATCTGATAGCCGAAGACGCTCCGTGTCCCCGTGCCTGTACGGTCAGATTTAGAAGTGCCGTGCTCCATTATGTGACGGAGCAGGTCGAGATATTGTTTCATTTTCTTATAATGTTGTTTATTTTCGATTTCTTAAGAGCCTTTGCGTCCAGGCCGACATCTTCCGGCCTGACCATTGCCGTCGCCGGCTTTTCTATCTTCTGAAGCATCGGGATCGAGAGCCGGTGGCGACGCGTCGTAAAGTGTATGGCCTCGTCGCGGCAGACGGCCAGACAGTCAAAGCATCTGACACACCGCGCCGCATCGACCGTGCCTATCCCGGAGTCAAGACACTGCGCCTTGCAGACATCCTCACAACGGCGGCAGTGGGTGCAGCGGTCGGTGTCGATGTCAATCTGCATCAGCGCCATCGGACTGAGCGCGCCCAGACCCGCGCCGAGCGGGCAGAGCTTATTGCACAGCTCGCGGCCGCGCCACATACCCATCGCCACGATAAACACCAGATTGACCCCGGCGGCCACCATCAGCCGCAAGGCCGTGTGATGCTCGCGCGGGGTGACAGCATAGACTATATGCTCGTAGGAGTCTGTCGGCGATATCTGTATGAAAGGCATCAGCGCCCATCCCGTAGCCGCGGCGCCGAGCCCCGCCGTCATGACCAGCAGCACGATCAGCGCCGACCTCACGCTCCAGGGCGCCCCGGCCGAATAGCGGTAGGGATGCCAGCTTCGCGGCCACACCATACGGCGCAGACGCGCCGCCACATCCTGAAGCGTCCCGACAGGGCACATCGTCGAGCAGTAGACCCTCCCCAGGAGCAGAGTCACCCCCGCCCAGAATGCCACAGCCAGCAGCATCCCGCCGAACGCGAGCGGAAAGAGCATCCACCCCCTGAGCGTGTCGCTCAGATCGGCGACCACAGCCGTAGGCGTCGCAAGCAGCAGAGCCGTAAGCGCCAGCATGACCGCCGCCTGCACCACGATACGCGCAAATCTGAGAGTCTTTCCTATCATACCCTCAAATTTACGCAATTACTTCCCATCCGCCAAACCCCGGCCCCCAAAAATCCCCTACTGCATTAATATTAATCAACGTAAGTCCCGGATAATCAACATTCAGCCGATATGGTAATTGTCATCATACAACTACCGCCGGGCGTCCGCCCGAATTACCGTAGCCATAGCACATCGGGCAGACCGGCCAAAGCGGCTATAAAAAACGACAGAGACTGCGCCCGTTTTTTCGAGGCACAGTCTCTGCTATTAAAGGATGTTCTTAGCGGATAATGATTTTGTTTACATAATTGCTGTTTCGGATTATGTAAATCCCAGGCAACAGGTGCTGTAATTCATCCGAGTCGCAGTTGATTCTGATAATCTCACCTTGCATATTGTAAACATCAAAAGTTGTAATGTTGTCATTTTCCACTTCCGACAGTCCTGATACCGGGAGGCTCACTATCTTACATTCGGCTGATATATCTGAGCCATCGGTCGTTGTGGCCTTGATAATGCAGTTTCCTGATGCAATAAGTTGAACCAGGCCGTTATCGTCAACGGTTGCTATAATCTCATCACTTGACGACCAGACAATATGCTTATTGGTCGCATCATCAGGCAGAACTGTAGCAGAAAGAGTTACGCTCTCGCCAACCGTACCGCTCCATTCTGTCATTGAAAGTATTATTTGTTCGACCGGTATTGCTTCTACTTTTACCCGACATGTCGCAGAGGCTGAGCCGCAGGTGGCGGTGATGTTGGCAGTGCCGACAGCCACGGCGGTCACGGTGCCGTCCTCAGAGACTGTTGCAACCTCCACGTTATCTGAACTCCATGTGATTGTCGGGTTGGTAACGTTCTCCGGCTCGACGGTTGCGGTCAGTTTCAGATTGTCGCCGATTATCAGCGTTGCCTCAGTCTTATCCAGAATGATATCAGTAACTTCCTCGGGATTAATTTCTAAAATATTAGTGAATCTTTTCCAATCAAAAGCCTCTTTATAAAGCGGAATACTTGCTACGGGTACCAACAGCGGAACATTATAAGTTTCATCACTGAAAGCACTGTTATTTAATCTACCTATCTCTGGAGGAGTAATAGCTTCGCAAATGACCTTATTAAAAGTGCAGCCGTAGAAAGCGGATCGGCCGATAGAAGTGACGGAGTTGCCGATGGTTACCGAAGTCAGACCGGAGCAGCCTCGGAAAGCAAGGACGCCGATGGAAGTGACGGAGTTGGGGATCGTCAGCGTGCCAGTTAAGCCGGTGCAGCGGGAGAAAGCGGATTCGCCGATAGAAGTGACGGAATTGCCAATGCTCACCGAGGTCAGGCCGGTGCAGCCGGAGAAAGCTCCGTAGCCGATTTTCGTGACGGAGTTGGGGATAGTCAGCGTGCCAGTTAAGCCGGTGCAGTCTTCGAAAGCACTGCCGCCGATGGAAGTGACGGAGGTGCCGATGGTTACCGAAGTCAGGCCGGTGCAGCCTTCGAAAGTTTCGTCGGCGAT
>CAMWHE010000064.1 GCA_947173955.1 uncultured Bacteroidales bacterium
AAGGAAGCTCCGAAGCCCGCTGAAAAGCCTGCGGAAGTGCCCGTCTCGACGACTGAGACTCCCGCTGAGCCCAAGGAAGAGATATTTACACTCGGCACGACAGCTCCGCGACCTGCGCTCAACGTCATCGGCAAAATCGACCTCGACACGCTCAATCAGTCGACCCGGCCCAAGAAAAAATCAAAAGACGAGCGCCGCAACGAGCGTATCGCCAAGGCTCAGAACGGTCAGCCTGCAGCTCAGGGAGGCGACCGCAAGAAGCGCAAGCGCATCGCCGGCAAAGAAAAGATCGACATCGAGAAGACCGGTCAGCAGGCCGAACTCAATGCAGGCCGCAACAACGACCGCAAGCGTCAGAACGAAAAATCTTCATCGAAGAAAGAGCCCCGCCGCCCCGTCCATACCGAGGTAAGCGACGAGGATGTATCACGCCAGATCAAGGAGACCCTTGCCCGACTGACAAGCAAAGGCAACGCCCAGAAGAAAGGCGTCAAGTGGCGTAAGGAAAAGCGCGAGATGGTAGCCAACCGCGAGCGCGAGGCCGCCGAACTTGAAGCAGCAGAGAGCAAGACGCTGAAGCTGACCGAGTTTGTGACCGCCAACGACCTTGCATCGATGATGAATGTGCCTGTCAATCAGGTCATCGCCACCTGCATGAATCTCGGCGTCATGGTATCGATCAACCAGCGTCTGGATGCCGAGACCATCAATATCGTGGCTGATGAATTCGGTTATTCCACCGAATATGTATCGGCCGAAGTTGTGGAAGCCATCACTCATGAAGAGGATACCCCCGAAGAACTCCAGTCACGTCCGCCCATCGTCACAGTCATGGGTCACGTCGACCATGGTAAGACCTCTCTGCTCGACTATATCCGCAAGGCCAATGTGATAGCCGGCGAGGCCGGTGGCATCACACAGCATATCGGTGCCTACAACGTCAAGCTATCCGACGGCCGTCACATCACATTCCTCGACACACCCGGTCACGAAGCATTCACGGCGATGCGTGCCCGCGGTGCGAAAGTAACCGACATCTGTATCATCATCGTCGCTGCCGACGACAGCGTCATGCCGCAGACAGTCGAGGCTATAAACCACGCTTCGGCCGCCGGCGTTCCTATCGTCTTTGCAATCAACAAAATAGACAAGCCGCACGCTAACCCCGACAAAATCAAGGAGGAACTGGCTGCCATGAACTACCTCGTAGAAGACTGGGGCGGCAAATATCAGTCGCAGGACATCTCGGCTAAGCAGGGCATCGGCGTTGCAGAACTCATGGAGAAGGTGCTTCTCGAAGCCGAACTCCTCGATCTTAAGGCCAATCCTGACCGTAATGCCACAGGCTCGGTCATCGAGTCATCGCTCGATAAGGGCCGCGGATATGTGGCTACTGTCCTTGTGCAGAACGGCACGCTCCGTGTGGGCGACGTAGTCCTCGCCGGAACACACTTCGGAAAGATCAAGGCCATGTTCAACGAGCGTAACCAGCGCATCAAGGAGGCCGGCCCGGCCACTCCGGCACTTGTGCTCGGACTCAACGGCGCTCCCACCGCCGGCGACACATTCAATGTGCTCGACACCGAGCAGGAGGCTCGCGAAATAGCCAACAAGCGCGAACAGCTCCAGCGCGAGCTCGGACTCCGCACCAAGAAGATCCTCACCCTCGAGGATATCGGCCGCCGCCGCGCTATCGGCAATTTCCAGGAGCTCAACATCATCGTCAAGGGCGACGTCGACGGCTCTATCGAAGCTCTGTCAGACTCGCTCATCAAACTGTCGACCGAAGAGATTCAGGTCAATGTGCTCCATAAGGCAGTCGGCGAAATCTCCGAGAGCGATGTGACGCTGGCAGCCGCATCGGATGCCATCATCATCGGCTTCCAGGTGCGTCCCTCCATCGCCGCACGCCGCGCCGCAGAGCGTGATGGCGTCGAAATCCGCCTCTACTCCATCATCTATCAGGCTATCGAGGAGGTCAAAGACGCTATGGCCGGCATGCTCGCTCCGGAAATCAAGGAAGAGATCATCGGCTCGGCCGAGGTACTCGAGACATATCATATCTCAAAGGTCGGCACAATCGCCGGCGCCATTGTGCGTGACGGTAAGATCAAGCGCGGATGCAAAGTGCGACTTATCCGCGACGGTATCGTGCGCTATACCGGAGAGCTCGGATCGCTCAAGCGATTCAAGGACGACGCCAAGGAAGTCCTTCAGGGCTATGACTGCGGCCTGAGCATCTCAGGATATAACGACATCAAGGTCGGCGACATGATTGAAGGCTTCGAGGAGGTATCAGTCAACCGTACGCTCTGATGCACGAAGCCCATCTCAACATAGGCTCCAATCAAGGCGACCGCATGGCATACATTGCCGGTGCGGTCGCACTTTTATCCGACAGGTTTGAAGTCACGGCTGTCAGCGACCCTGTGGAGAGCGACCCGGATGGCTTCGAGTCGCCATATCGGTTTGTCAATGTCGGCGTCACCATCAAGACTGATCTCGACCCGCTCGCACTTCTCGACGCGACGCAGGCAATAGAGAAAAAAGTGGGGTCGATGCCCCACCGTAACGCCGACGGAACCTACCGCGACAGAGACATCGATATCGACATCATCTATTACGATGACCTGCGGATCGACACTCCCCGGCTGACTCTTCCTCATCCGAGGCTCGCCGGGCGCGAATTTGTCCGCAGGCCTCTAACACAGATCAATCCTCTTAAAGCAAAGCAATTATATGACCAAGAAATGGAAAGTAACAAAAAGTGAATATGTAGTAGACCGTCCGTGGCTGCGTGCGCGCCGCGACAGCGTCCTGCTCCCGACCGGTGTGGAATATCCGGAGTATTACGTGCTTGAATATCCCGACTGGGTCAATGTGATTGCCCTTACCGCTGAGGGGCGCTTCGTCATGGTCGAGCAGTACAGGCATGGACTGGGAGCTGTGCAGACCGAGCTTTGCGCCGGTGTCATCGAGGCCGGAGAGACCCCGCTTGAAGCGGCAAAGCGCGAGCTTGCCGAAGAAACCGGATACACCGGCGGTACTTGGGAACCGTTTACTACCATTTCAGGCAATCCCTCGACAACTAACAATCTAACCCACTGCTTTATAGCCAGCGGCGTAGAGCTGACACGCCCACAGGCACTTGACTCGACAGAAGACATCTCGGTAAAGATCCTCAGCCAGATGGAAGTCGTATCGCTGCTGATGAACGATGAGATAAAACAGTCGCTCATGGCCGCACCGCTTTGGAAATACTTTGCCTTAAAGCATCCTAAAGCGTTGAAATCTCGAAAATAATCGCTATATTTGACACATTATTAATCCTTTAATATCTCAAATCGCCTACCATGAAACAGTTACTCCGCAGCTTCCTCGCGATAGCTGCCGCCGCTATCCTGATGACGGCCTGCTGCCGATCGGGCAAGAACTCAGATGATTATAACATACTTGATTACGGTGCCGAGGCCTCGACGGATGTCGACAATGCTGCCGCGATTCAGAAGGCTATTGACAAGTGTGCCGACAATGGTGGCGGACGTGTGACCATTCCTGCAGGCAAGACATTTATGACAGGCCCCATCCATCTGCGCTCGCTCGTGGAAATATATCTCGCGCCCGGCTCGCGTCTTCTTGCCAATCCCGACGAGAGCATATATCATGAAAGCGCCTTCCGAGCCAACGAGGGAGAGGGAATGATGTGGATCAGCGGCAAGGATCTGCACGGAGTCTCCATTACCGGCACGGGTACGCTCGACGGCAATGGAGTAGCTTTCATGGGTGCCGAGCTTGAGGATTCCTACGAGCTTAAGCCCGTGACTACATTCGACCCGCGGCCGCATGTGCTTACACTCATAAACTGCGAAAAAATCAACATACGCGATATAACAATCACCGGAAGCGCCTACTGGACTGTTCACCTTGTAGGATGCTACGATGCAGCTATCACGGACATCTCGCTGCTCAATAACCTGAAAATACGCAACGGCGACGGTATCGACCTCGACCATTCGCGCAAAGTGCGCATCTCCGGCTGCTTTATCGAGAGCGGCGACGACTGTATCTGCCTGAAAAACCGCCGCGAATTTGAAGAGTACGGCCCATGCCGCGACATTGTGGTCACCAACTGCATCATGACCTCCCGCTCCTGCGCCGTCAAGATAGGATCGGAGAATATGGACAGCATCGACCATGTGCTGTTCTCCAACTGCATAATCCGCAACAGCAACCGCGGTATCGGCATTCAGAACCGCGACGAAGGCACAGTGACCGATGTCACATTCGCCAACATGAGCGTCGAATGTCTCTATCACAGCGACGTATGGTGGGGCAAGGCGGAGCCTATCTATGTGACCTCCTATCCCCGTGCTCCGGGTAATCATAAGGATGCGGGCTGGCGCTTCCCTAAAGGAGCTACCGAAGGTTCCTGCGGCGAAGTCAGCCGTATAAGCTTCGTAAATATCAGTGCCCTGAGCGAGAACGGCTGCTTTATCGGCGGTGACACGCCCGACAAGGTGCGCGACATCACATTCCGCGATGTCGATCTGCGGCTGCGTCGCATGACGGGCTGGCCGGGGGGTGTCTACGACAAGCGTCCGTGCAACGGCGAAGGGTTTGTCGATGCTCCGGTCTACGGCTTCTATATCGACGGAGCCTCCGACATCACATTCGATGGATGCCGAGTAGTCGATGAAGGTCTGCCTGCTTCGGAATTCGGAGGAAAATATAAAGCTGTCAACTCATCCGATATAAAATATCTATGAGAATCGTACGTAGGATCATGCTGATGGCGCTCGCTTTGGCGGGAGTATCAGCAGTATCGGCCGACGTGACCGATTATGTCGACCCTCGCATAGGTTCCGAAGGACTCGGACGCGTATTCATCGGCCCGAGCCATCCCTACGGCATGGTCAAGCCATCGCCCGACTGCACTCCCGACCCCAACAGCGGCTGGCTTCCCATGCCAGAACGGGTCGACGGCTTCTCGCAGGTTCATGTGAGCGGTACGGGCGGAGGCCCCAAATACGGCAATATCCTCATTATGCCATTTGCAGATGAAGAGGGTATGAAGGCCGTCACACACTACGATACCCGCGCACGCGAAGATATAGGACTTGGATATTACGCCACCACGCTGAGTGGCAGTGGTATCGACGTTGAGGTGACGACTGCTCCGCGAACATCGGTATATCGCATCACATATCCGGCCGACGCCGCTGTCAGAGGACTTGCTGTCGATGCCGGCTTCTTTCTCGGCGAATCGCCGGTGCCAGATGCGCGCGAGGCTCAGCAGCTTGTCGGATCGCAGATAGAAATCATCGGTGACCGCGCGATCCGCGGATATTCGCGCATACGCGGCGGATGGAACAACGGACGCGCCTATACCGTCTATTTCTATGCCGAGGCTTCGGAACCTTTTGTCCGCACATCGACATGGCGTGACCAGACGGTGACCGACTCGCGCTCGCAAGTCGATCTCGGGACCAAGACCGGCGCTCTCGTCGCTTTCCCGGGTGATACCCGCGAAGTCACGCTCCGAATAGGCATTTCATTTATAAGTGAAATGAAGGCACAGGCCAACTGCGATGCCGACACACGCGGAAAAGGATTCGATCAGATTAGAGAGGAACTTGTGGACGCATGGGCCGCGATTCTCGGACGTATACAGCTATCCGACCGTGCCACCGAGGCTCAGAAACGCATGTTTTATACTGGGCTATATCACACGATGCTGATGCCTGTCGACCGCACCGGCGAGTGTCCGCTATGGAATGACCCTGTACCATATTATGATGATTATTACGCCATCTGGGACACCTACCGTACATCCACGCCGCTGATCACGCTTATCGACCCCGACCGTCAGCGGGATATCGTCAATTCGCTTCTCATCATAGCCAAGCGCGACGGCTATATGCCCGATGCACGCAGCGGCAACGCCAACGGTCGCACACAGGGGGGATCCAATGCCGAGATAATGATTGCAGACGCGATGGCAAAGGGTTTGGACGGCATAGACTATGAGGAAGGCCTGCGAGCCATGTTGCGCGATGCCGAGATTTCACCCGGGGGTGACCATGAAGCCCACGGCCGCGGCGGCCTGGAGGAATACACACGACTGGGATATATCCCCTACGGTATCCCCCGCGCAGGCAACCGCACTGTCGAATATTCGTTTGACGATTGGGCCATAGCGCGTGTGGCCGAACAACTTGGCCACACCGATATCGCCGAACGCTACTACATGCAGTCGGGAAACTGGAGGAATCTCTGGCGTAGCGACTATGAGCATGACGGAGCCCGCGGCTTCATCATGCCACGCGATGCCGACGGCGTATGGCTCGACTCGCTTTCGTTCGGACATTCAAGGCATCAGACACCTAAATTCCGCTATACGCCGGTGACATTCGAAGGTCCATGGTACACACCCTGGTGGAACATGTTCTTCTATGAGGCTTCTTCCTGGGAATACTCGCTGAGTGTTCCGCATGATGTGCCGGGGCTCATCGAGGCGTGCGGTGGTCCGGAGGCAATGCTCACACGACTTGACACCTTCTTTGGCCGTCCCTACTATAATGTCAACAACGAACCGTCGTTTCTCACTCCGTGTCTATACCATTGGCTCGGACGACCCGATATGACGAGCGACCGCGTACGGGAGATTATCAATGAAAATTTCAATGACACTCCGGCCGGACTCCCGGGCAATGATGATTCGGGAGCCATGTCGTCGTTCCTTGCCTTCCATATGCTCGGGCTCTATCCCAATGCCGGTCATGACTATTATCTTATTCACAGCCCGCTCATAGAGGGAGCGACAATAAATCCGCTTGCAGGCAAGCCGTTTACAATAGCCACGCGTAATTTCTCTCCCCGTAACAAATATATAGTCAGCGCCCGGCTTAACGGTAAGGACTACCCTTATTCGACCATAAGCCATGCCGACATACTCGCAGGCGGAACGCTCGAACTTACTATGGGTTCACGTCCCGCCGGGTGGGGTGAGATGAAGCAATAACCGGATTCACTGACAGATATATGAAACGCATATTATATTTTGCATTACTGGCGCTGAGTTCTCTGGCCGCAACCGCTCAGGAGTTCGGCGATACCATCACCCTGACATATAAACTCCACGGACAGACACGCCGATTCAAAACCTGTTTTACCGAACAGCCGTCAGGTGCTGTCGTCATGGAATGGTCAATCGTGCGTAACCTCAAATTATGGCAGGGCAGCTATACAATGTCGGCAATTTCGGTAGCCGACGGCACCCGGCTATCCTATCAGATGCCCGAGGATGGGAACCACATAAATCTGCCGGAAGGGACTACATTCGCAATGCTGTCGCGGCGAGAGTATTCCCGGCTCGCCGCGGGGCAAAAGGCTGTCATTGACGGTGTTGTCTGGGAACCGGTCTCTATTGGTTCCGAGGATATAGATTGCCGCAGCGAGGAGGGCGCCCGGATGTGTGTCGCCAATTCGCCGGTCTTCCCCCTGATTGTCTCTATGCAGGATAATCCGTTGGAAATCAACTGGACTGCATCATGGGCGAAAAAATCTGTTGAATTGTCGCCCCGCGATGAGATCACTGCTAAAGGAGAGCGCTCAGGCGGTATTTATTATGCATATCCTTATAGCGATGATGTGATGCCCGACCTCCCTGAAGGCTATCGCGTCAGCCATCTGAGCCATTACGGACGTCACGGCTCGCGGTGGGTGATCCGCGAATTTGAATACGGACTGCTGCTGGATACTATCAAAGGTCTGGGTCTTACCCCGTTTGGCGAGGATGTGGCAGGCAGAGTAAAACTGCTTGCCGACCATGCCCGCGGACACGCCGGCGAACTGACTCCACTGGGCGAACGGCAACATCGCGGGATAGCCGAGCGGATGTACAGGCGCTTCCCCCATCTCTTTGCCGACTCGGCGCGCGTATGGGCACGCAGCTCCATGGAGCAGCGGTGCATCATGAGTATGGCCGCTTTTTCAGAGCGTCTTAAGGAATTGAATCCCGCACTTAAGGTGGATCGTCATGCTACTCCCGCCGATATGCGGATCATAGCCTATTCGAGCCCTGAGGCCAAGGCTGTGAATGCCGACTCAGCCGCATGGTGGAAAGATCTAAGCGCATGGCGCAGCAAAACGGTGAACCCCGAGCGACTGATGAAGGCGCTGTTCACTGATTCTGTCAGCCACGACCATGGCGTCTTTATAAGCTGGCTACTTCATAATATTGCTGTCGATACTCAGGACGCGGAGCCTGGGGTGGAGCTTCTCGACATCTTCACACCCGATGAACTGTATGCTCACTGGCTGCCGCTCAACTACAAAATGTATTATCTGCACGGCAATAATCCGCACGCCGATGCTGCCGGACCGAAATCCGCACAGGCTCTGCTTGCCGATATAGTGGCGGACGTAGACAGCGCCATAGCGGGAAATGCTCCCGGAGTGACACTGCGCTTCGGCCACGATACAGCTCTGCTTCGCCTGCTTGCCCTTATGGGAGTCGAAGGTGCAGACGCTGTTGAAGCTGATCCGGACAGATACAGCGAGGTATGGCAGGATTATCGCCTGGCTCCGATGGCCGCCAATATGCAGTTGCTGCTGCTTACGGGCGATGACGCTCGGGAGCCTCTCGTCCTTATCCGCCATAACGAGCGTCCGATACGCCTGACCGGTCTGACCCCGCTTCCCGGCGGATACTACCGCTGGGGCGATGTCAGATCCCTCTGGTCAGCGAATTAGTGGTGTCCAGCCCGAACCAAGACTTATTCAATTATGTTTTAATGAAAAAATAAATTGAAAAATGAATAAGATACTTGTAATCTCGGGACATCCCGACCATAAAAGCTCGATGGCCAATCGTGCCATTCTTAACGAATTTCATAGACTCGTCCCGGAAGCCGACATTGTCTATCTTGATGCCGAATATCATGATTTCAATTATTACTGTCCGCTAAACCATAATTAGTTGAGTCCAACTTCTTGAAAGATAGGA
>CAMWHE010000065.1 GCA_947173955.1 uncultured Bacteroidales bacterium
GCGTTCCGGTCAGACCTGAGCATCCGGAGAAAGCGTATTTGCCGATCGAAGTGACTGAGTTGGGGATGTTTACCGATGTCAGCCCGGAGCAGTCTCGGAAAGCGTAGTCGCCGATTAAAGTGACAGAATAGCTCGTTCCTGAATACGTTACGCTTTCGGGAATCTCAACTGAACCGGTGTATTCATTGGAGTAGGAGCTAGAAGAATTCCCACGATATGTTACTTGAACTTCGGTTGAAGAGAGTTTGCTATAGTAGATGCCATCTACCTCAAAGTCGTGTGCCGAAGCTATCGCGGGCAAAAGTAAAGCCATAATCAGCATCCATAGCCTGCACAAATATTTTGTTTTCATCTGTCAAATATTTAAAATGTGATTTAGATTTCTTGGGTATATCTATTCGGATTTAAAGGTTTTAGCCGATCCATTCTTTCTTTGAATTGGTTAAGGATTTTCCAGTTTTTATCATATTCATCCTTTTCTATTTCTTTCAATATACCAATGATTCCTTTTTTCTTGTCAAAATCAAAGTAATACCAAAACAGGTCGTAGACATTTTGTTCTGAAAGATAATCTTTTTGAATCGCAATTTCGAGTTCTTCTCCGAATCGGCCATAGATCTCAAAATCATAATCTGTAGGGGTTTCTTCTGGACTCGCTGTTTCTTCCGAGGTAGATTTATTAGAAAGCCACTTAGTAACCTTAACCAGCGTTTTGTCTGTCATAAACCGCTGATTGAATTCAGATAGAGCCTGAAACTTATCACGTTCTACATGAGCTTTGTACTCACACGAAGTTAAAAAAACGGCAATAACAGCTATCATTGCTGTAATCCAATCCGGGAAGCTTCCTGACAAAATCGAACAGCTACATAAAAAATCCATTGTTATAAGATGTAGATTTAGTTTCCGGTCAGTTTCCCCTCATACCGGAGGTTTATAAAAAATAAAAGCGTAGGAATCTGTATCTGTTGCTGTCCTACACCTTGAGGCTTCTCGCATTGCCTTGTCTAAGTCGGACAGCAACGCAGACGCCCACGCCAGTATATGTAACTACTCGTCCGGCCGGCCTTTTCTCAAAGGCGACATCGGATAGGGTAATACATAACCACGGGCGTCTATCGTTGCTCGATCTTGACTTAGACAGGAAATTTTGCGAGAATTTCAAGGTGTCAAGAATCAGCGCGGATAAACGCTTTCTAAGAATGTCATTGCGACATCTACCCTGAGCCCCACCCTCTGGCGTGAGCGTCTGAGCAATGCACAACTGCAAAGATAGTAATTATTTTTGGAAGACGCTCTATCGGTGAGTTGATTTTGACTGTTAATTAACAGTCATTGCCCTGTTTATCGTATAATTAGAGTGGGGGAGCCGCGTGGCGGGGACGGCGTCTCGCGGGGAAGTGGGGGAAGTGAAGCCACTCCGCGGCTTGGCCGGGGAGGCTATTAAACCGATACGGAGGTGAGACACCTGCCGGGCAGGTGTCGGCAGAGTAGCGTGGCGGTTGAGCCGCAGGCGAGACCCCACGTTGCGCGGTTTCCTTACATCCGTCGCACGTGCAGAGCATGTGCGAGCAATACTCGTCCGCTTCCATGGCTGAAAGCCATGCCTATATAGATAGCCGGGGACACCGCATGGTGTCTCCGGGAGAGAGGGACAGACTCTCAGAGTGTCTGTTAAGACACCTCGTAACAAGATGTCTTTCAGACATCTTCCGTATCTGCTACGTACCGGGCACATGTCGCTTCGCTCCATGTACCCGGCTATCCATTTAGACATGGCTTTCAGCCATGTCCGGCTACGATAATTCGGCGCTCCACGAGCACCCCCATCATGAGATGGACGATTATGCTGTCGGACTGCTTGCACCCGCAGCGCGGGTGCAGTGGGAAAGGATAGCTGTTATCGTGGGGTTTCGCCTGTGGCTCAACCGCCACGCTACTATGCTGCCACGCGCTCACGCGGTGGCTGCGCTCTGCACGCCTTTCAGATATGGATGATTACGCTGTCAAACTGCTTGCACCCGCGCTGCGGGTGCAGAGGGAAAGGATGGCTTTTATCGTGGGGTTTTGCCTGCGGCTCAACCGCCACGCTACTATGCTGCCACGCGCTCACGCGGTGGCTGCGCTGTGCACGCCTACGCTGTCGGACTGCTTGCACCCGCTGCTGCGGGTGAACAATCAAAACAGCCGCGCGCTTACGCGGTGGCTGTGCTCTGTACTCGCCGGGATCAGGGGGCGGTGACGGCGATGCGGCGGGTCTCGGTGGCGGAGGTGTTGCCCTCGGAGTCGGTGATGGAGGCGCGGTAGAGATAGATGCCGCGGCCTACGCGACGGCCGGCATTGTCGGAGAGGTTCCAGTTGACGGGGAAGGAGCGGAGCGTGTCGCTCATGCCGGTGGATGTCGACGACCATACGGGACGGCCGAGCAGGTCGAAGACTTCAATGGTAACTGTGATCAGCGCGTCGGGGCGGTCGTGGGTCAGATAGAAGTTGGTCGAGACGGATGCCGGGTTGGCGTCGGCATAGAGTCCGTAGAGGCGCGGGTCGGTATCGCGGCTGACGGTGAACTCAAATGATTCGGTGGCCGAATTGCCGGCTGTGTCCCAGATGCGCAGGCGGAGGGTGTGGGGCCCGTCGGCGAGCGATTCGAGCTGATAGACTATCGTTCCGCCGGGAGTGCCGTCGCTGAAGGGGGTGTAGTAGAGGGGCGTGTCGGTCAGGCTCCGTCCGTCGATGGTGAGAAGCATGGAGTGGCCGATGCCGGCTGAGGATAGGTTGATGGAGCGGTTGTCGCTGATGCGCGCTATGGCCACGGGAGTGGAGTTGACGATGTCGCCGCCGGAGAATGACGAGTGGTTGAGATAGAACTCCTCGATGACGGGGGCGATGTCGTCGGCAACGGCATTCTCGTCAAAGCCGAAGACGTAGAAGTCGCGGTTGATGCTGGAGGCGTCGCGTCCATCGGCATCGACGGCATACATGTTGAGGGCCGCCGGGCGGAAGTTGTGGGCGATGTCGGAGGGCATGACGAGAGTGGTCTCGAAGCGTCCGGAGCGCACGGAGTCGATTTTCTCCTGAAGGCGCTTGCCCTGCTGCTCGAAGGTGACGCGCTCGCCCTCGCCGTAGCCGTGGGACGTGGTGCTGTATTCGGCGTCATAGAGGGTCAGCATCAGGCGACCGTCGAAGTCGTCGATGCAGTTGCCGTTCTCGTCGGCCACATAGCCTTTGAGGACGATATCCTGTGAGGCCATCATCGTGGGCTGATTGTCAAGGAGGGGCTCGACGCCGTTGATGCTCTCGAGGACGACGCGGCGGGAGGGGGTGGCGAGGCGGATGGCGGGGTCGCCCATGAGGACGTAGCGGAGCTTGTTGCTGTCGCGCCATGTGCCGGTCTTGGCGGAGTTGTTTTTAGTGCGGCGGTAGATTTCGCCGATAGTCAGGTTGCGTCCGTCGTCGTCGAGGGCAAACATATGGTCGCCGAGATGTTCGAGGAGCGTGCCGTTGCGGTCGATGAGGGCGGGGCGTGTGGCTGAGATGGCGCCGATTATGCCCGAGCCGGCGGTGCGGTAGAGTATCTCGGCCGCCGAGATGGTGTGGGAGTCCCAGCGCAGGAAGTCGCAGGTGGCGGCTACGGTAAACGGATAGTGCTTTATATACAGATTGTTGATGTCGGTATAGGTCATCAGTCCGTCGCCGGTCCAGGATGAGGGGTTGGCGTGGCCGGCGAAGTTCCACCAGACGGCTCCTTCGGTCAGCATGCGGAACATGTCGCTACGGGCGCCGGGATAGGTGCTGTTGCTGCGTTCGTAGGCGTCGAGATAGACTTTCTGGAACATGATATTGCGTCCGCCGGGTGTCAGCATGGCGTTTTCGATCTGCTGCTCGGTGTGGAGCATGAATTTGCCCTGGTTCTGGTCGTCGGCCACCATGATGGCGCGGTTTTTCCAGTTGGAGTTGATGGGGGCTGTCACGTAGGCGATGAGTTTGTCGACGACATTGCGGGCATCTGTTATTGATGTGACGGGCATACGTCCGACGCTGATGCACTGATAGTCGGCCTCGGGCTGGGCTCCGGAGCCGTCGGCAAGCATGGTCAGGATGTCGTCGGAGGTGTAGGATGAGTTATCAGACAGGGAGTTGTCTGACTGCCAGCAGGGGAGCATGGGGTAGCGGAGCGCCTGTGTTGTCGACATCAGGCGGCGGTTGTCGAAGCTGCTGCGGCCCATAAGCAGGGCGTAGCGGAGGCGATGGGGGGCGTCGGCGTCAGAGCGGTCCCAGAACATCTTGAGCATCTTGCGGAACGCATTGACATCTGGCGAGCCGGACGAAAACTCGTTGTAGACCTTGTCGGCATCGACTACGAGGACGCGGAGCGAGTCGGCGCTCCGGCGGTGGAGCTCGGCCACACGCTCAGCCTGCGAGAGCCACTCGGCCGGAGTGAAGATGACCATGTCGGGCACCTCCTCGGCGTGGAGATTCTGACAGGCAACCTGCCCGATGACCGCGGGAGCGGGATAGCGGCCGCTCTCCGACCAGGCCACATAGCGGCGGATACCGTTGACAGCGGGGAGCCAGCGGAGCTGCCCCTCGGCTGAGGTGAGAGCCATGTCGGTGATGCCGAGCGGGTCGGTGATGTCCCAGACGTGGGTGGACGCATCCGCGTCGGCGAGCGCTCCGCCGGAGTCTCTCAAAAAGAAATCGATCGGTCCATCGGCGAGGGTGAGCGCACGGGTATAGTTGAGCGTCAGATAGTTGAGGCGCGCAAGGCGTGGAGTGGTCGTGCGCGAGTGGGTGACATTGACGCGTGCCGTCGTGCCCTCCATCTCGAAGTTGCGGCGCGTGACGGCCTGCACGCTGTGGGTGTAGGAGTCGGATGTGCCGCTGATCTGGTCAGACGAAATGTAGGGGAGAGCCTTGTCATTGACCGACAGGACTATACGCGACGCAGCGGGAGAAAGGGCATTGAAGGCGCACTCCATCCATACGGATGTACCCTCGACACGGCGCGGAAGCGACAGCGTGACCACTTTCGACGCGTTGATCGAGAAATCCTCGCCGAGCATATCGTGGCCGGTCTCGCCGGGGTTGACGAGCTCGGATTCATGGTAGGCGATGGCCAGGGCGGAGGTTGCGTATTCGCTGCCGGACACGGAGGTCTGTGCGTCGGGCAGCCGGCGTTCATCCGAGGAGTCGGTCAGGTAGTAGTAGCCGAGGGTCGTGAAAGGGTTGTGAGCCTGAGTGAGGTGCATATCGGAGGACGCATTGATCGCAGTGGGCCCCGTGGCGTAGAAGTAGATGCCGCGGTCGGTGGCGCAGGACTGCACCTGCGGCAGGTCGTCGATATATGATGCGTCGAGCAGGTCGGGCAGGCGCATGGCGCCGTAGCCGTGGATGCTGACTTTAGATGCATCCGTGAATCCCATCCGTCGCAGATCGGCCACGGACAGGAAGTGTATCCCCGACTCTTTGACGCTGACTTTTACCCAGTTGCCCGAAGCAAGAGCCGATTCGGCACGATAGGTGTCGGGCGGCAGGGCGTGCGCGCCGAAAGCCGCTCCGACGAGGAGCGCGAGGGTTAAGATAAGGCTTTTTATATTGATTCTTGCAAGATTCATGAGCGTAGATTAGCTGTTAGCGAGCGGCGGCGGATGCTGAAGAGAGTGATACAGCATCCGCCGCCGTTCAATTAATCTAACGCGCGCGGGTTATAAATATTGTGTCGGCCGGTCAGGCTTTGGGCGTTTTGTCGTAGAGGTCGATGTCCATGCTGTTGCCGTCGGAGCTGTTGAAGATTGTCAGTCCGAAGTCGGCGGCCACGATGGCTATGTGTTCGAACATCTCGCTCATGATCGCCTCGTAGGCTATCCACTTGGTATTGTTGGAGAAGCAGTAGATCTGGAGGGGAGTGCCGACTTCGGTTGCCTCGAGGGTGCGCACCATCATGTTCTGCGACTTGTCGATGCTCGGATTGTCGATCATATACTGGCAGAGATAAGCGCGGAAGATACCGAGATTGGTCTCTACGCTGCCGTTGACGACGCCGTTGGCCGGGTCGTAGATATTGCCTTTACCCTCGGCGAGGAGTTTCTGACGCGACTCGATGTATTCAGCCATCTTGGGATATTTGGCTTCGATCGAGGCGATGAGTTCGGGAGTGGGAGCGGCGATGGTGTTGTTGTCGATGATGACGGAGCGCATGATGCGTCGGGCGCCCGAATCCTGCATGCCGCGCCAGTTCTGGAACGAGGTGGATACGAGGGTGTAGGGCGGAAGCATGATGATGGTGTTGTCCCAGTTCTGCACCTTGACTACGGTCAGCGTCACTTCGATCACCGTGCCGTTGGCCTGGGTCGAGGGCACTACGATCCAGTCGCCCACGCGGAGCATATCATTGTTGCTTAGCTGAATGCCGGCTACGAATCCCAGTATCGAGTCCTTGAATATCAGCATCAGGGCTGCCGCGAAAGCGCCCAGACCGCCGAGCAGAGCCATCGGCGACTTGTTGATGAGGATGGAGACTCCGATTATCACTATGACGATCCACACGATGCCGTGGAGCACGTTGAGGATGCCGCGCAGAGGATGGTTCTCGGTGTTGTGGCGGTTGTCATATTGCGTCCAGAGGAAGGTGATGACGGCGTTGAGTCCCCAGGCGAAGCAGAGCAGGGTGTAGACACCGGCTATGCGCATTATCCACTTGTAGGATTCGGCGTCGCTCTGGAAGGCTACCGGGATCAACGCCATGAAGATCAGCGGCGGGATGATGTGGGAGCATTTGGTGATGGTGCGCTGCTGGAGCAGATCTGCGCCGGCCTGAGTCTTGCGGAGCGCGATCGCCTTGCGCAGGATTCCGACTATGCCACGCCTTATCACCCAGCCGATGCCGGCGGCGATGGCTATTACTACGATTGTGTAGATGATTTCTTCGAGAGTCGTGTGATGCTCCAGATGAAAGAGGTCGAGAATGCGGTCGACGAGCTTCATCAGGCGGCCGGCGATTTCATGTGAGGGGATGAGTCCGATAGTCATAGGTGATGAAATATTGATGCGGTTGGGTCATGGGGGCATGGTGCAGTCCCCCTATGGAAGTATAACGCTGTAGGCCGCCTATGGTTCATCTGCGGATTAAAATGGATAAAAGATGAGTCCGGAGGCCGGGATATTGGAATTCTTTATTAAATTTGCCGACGGAACAATACCTGTAATTAATAATGAGTCACAACAACAATCATCCGCTTGGCGAGGCTCCCTGGGGGCACGTGATATTTTCTACCGGCCTGGGTACAGGCTTTTTCCCCTGGGGACCCGGGACACTGGGCGCATTCATGGCGCTCGCGATCTGGTACGGACTTTACCTATGGCTCGGAGCCACGCTGGCTCTGACGCTCGTGACGGCGGGACTGATAGTCGTCGTCACCATTCTCGGCGCATGGACATCAGCCGTCATGGAGCGCTACTGGGGCGAAGACCCCCGCACGGTCAATATCGACGAATATGTGGGCACATGGATGCCACTGCTTGTAGCTCCTATCGGCGACCACACGGCTATCACGATGCTTTCCGGCTTCCTCGGCTTTCTCTTCTTCCGCATTATCGACATCTTCAAGCTCTTCGGATGCCGGAAGGTCGAGGAGAAGATCCACGGCGGTTGGGGCGTGATGCTCGACGACATTGCCGCCGGAGCCTACGCCCTGGTGTTCCTCTGGATCCTACGTGTGCTTGTGTTCATTCCCTGGGCCAAGGGTCTGGATGCAGTCATAAAATAAAACCTACAAGTCATGATAGATACACTGCTCGAATTCAACCGCGACTTTGTGGCCCGCGGCGACTATAAGAAATATGCTACTTCAAAATATCCCGACAAGAAGATAGCCATCGTCACCTGCATGGATACACGCCTTGTAGAGCTGCTGCCGGCCGCTCTCGGCATCAGGAACGGCGATGTCAAGATGATCAAGAATGCCGGCGGCACGATTACCAATCCGTTTGACTCCACCGTGCGGTCACTCCTCGTGGCTGTCTATGAGCTGGGGGTCAACGAGATAATGATAATCGGGCATACGGAGTGCGGCGTTCAGGGCATGGATGCGTCGGAGATGCTTGACCTCATGCGCGAGCGAGGCGTGCCTGAGGACCACATCACGCTGATGAAGCACTGCGGCATCGATCTGCTGAGCTGGCTTCACGGCTTCGAGGATACCGGGGAAGCCGTGGTCGAGACCGTCGATCTGGTGAAAAATCACCCCCTGATGCCCAAGGACGTCACCGTCCGCGGCTACATCATGCACTCCGAGACCGGCGCCCTCACCCCCCTCTGAGCCTTAACTTTTCCGCAGATTCTTTCAGAGCTTCCCACCGAAACATCCTGCCTTAATTTGGGTCAATGTAAAAAGACTGTTGTTAAATTTTTAGGGTTAGTGGTATCAGCGTGCTTCGTTCAAATGTCTGAGACATTCCTGTATATATAAGTAATTGTTTGTAAGCATTTTCTTAGATGCAACTATCTCCAATCAACAAACTCAACGCCTAAAATTTATTTTACACTCGGGCAGTTTTTTAACACTTCAACCGGCTTTTGCAGCTGACCCCTTAATTTCTAAGCAGAGCCGATTTTTGCGGATTATATGTTTTTCCTGAAAAAGTGACTGAATTATTTGGAAAAAGGGGTATTTGTGGGGTATATTTGCGACAGAGAGTTTTATCCCGGTCATTATCACCTGTTTCTGCCTGTCATGAGCGTATTCCGGTCGTTTGCAATTCGTTTCTGCCGCATGGCGGTGCTTGGCGCTGTCCTGATGGCGGCGTGGACGGCGGCGTGGGGGCAGACGGGCGACGGGGGCGTGTGGGACATTCCGCGCACGGGGGGCGAGTCGATCACGGAGCCGTCGCCCGAGGCTACGGCGATGCGCCGCTATCAGGATTATCCGGTCTCCTACGCCACGGGTACGGCCGACATCTCGATCCCGCTGCTGGAGCTGCCGGGGGGCGCCACGTCGG
>CAMWHE010000066.1 GCA_947173955.1 uncultured Bacteroidales bacterium
TCTCTACACCGTCCGCCTCGACTTTACGAGCGAGCAGTTCCGCTTCAAGAACTATCGCGAAGCCATCCCCGCCCTCGCCGACTCCCTCGCCGCCCACTTCCCCGTGCGCGACAGCAAGCAGTGGGTAGAGCGACTCAACGAGCCCCTCAACCTCTACAATCAGATAGGGCGCAATGCCGACGACGACAAACGCCTCCGCCGCCAGCTCCGCTCATGGCCCCTGCTCGTCAAGCTTGAATCAAAGGATGTCGACCTGCTGCGCACATTCCCCTTCCTGTCAATAGGCAATGCAGCCAAGACAGGCATGGTAGTCGAGCCCACCGAAGAGCGCGTCAAGCCGTTCGGCTCTCTGGCCGCACGCTCCATCGGCTCCGTAGGTCAGGACACATCCTCGTCCGAGCGCCGCGGCCGCTCCGGACTCGAAGGCTCCCTCGACTCCCTGCTCTACGGCGTCCCCGGCGTAGCTAAAAAAGTACCCCTGACAAAATATATCGGCAACTGGACCGACGTACCCGCCATACCCGGCTATGACGTCACCACCACCATCGATATCGACATGCAGGACATCGTCGAGACTGAGCTGCTGCGTATGCTCAACGCCAACAAAGCCGACTGGGGCTCAGCTGTCCTCATGGAGGTCAGCACCGGCAATATCCGCGCCATCAGCAACTTCGAGCGCGACAAGAAGACAGGCAATTACGAAGTCTGCATCAACCGCATCTTCGCCCCTTACGAGCCCGGATCCGTAATGAAACCCATATCCATGCTCATAGCCATGGAGCAGGGCATCGTCAAGAGCCCCAACCAGCTCTTCCCCGGCCATGGCGGACGCTGGGAATACCCCAACTCCCGCTCCCCGATTATCGACTCCCATCCAGAAGGGGTAGTCCCCGCGAGCCTCATTCTCCCCTACTCATCCAATATCGGCACAGCCGAGATGATCATGAGCCGCTGGCGGAAGAATCCCGAAGGCTACTCCGAGCAGCTCGCCGCCATCGGCTTCTGCGAGCCGCTCAATGTCGGCATCATGGGCGAAAAGCTTCCCCAGTTCAAGATGAAGCCCTCGGCCGTCGACCTCTCCCGAATGTCCTACGGCTACACGACAGCCATCCCCCCCATCTACACCCTGACCGTCTACAACGCCATAGCCAACGACGGAAAGATGGTGCGCCCGCGCCTTTATTCGCGCCTCGAACGCCTTGACTCAGTCATCGACCTCCCCGTCACCTACGTACGCGACCAGGTCTGCACCCCCGAGCACGCGTCGATGATCCGCAAGATGCTCCGCGATGTCGTCATGATGCCCCGCGCTACGGCATATACCGTCCTGCACACATGCCCCGTTCCACTCGCCGGAAAGACCGGCACCTGCTATGTCATCGAGAACGGCCGCTACAACAAGCAGAAAAAACGCGTGGCCTTCTGCGGCTATTTCCCCGCCGACAATCCGAAATACAGCTGCTTCGTATTCATGGAGTGGCCCAAGGTGCAGTATATCGGAGCCGCCTCCGCAAGCGGACAGGTCTTCAAGAACGTAGCCCTGAAGCTCCACGCGCGCGGTATGCTCGGCAACTCATCCGACTATACCCTCGAGACACATCCCGGCACCACACCGTCGCTCGCCGCTCTCCCTGCAGGCTCATTCAACGACTATACCTCTCTCATCGGCGACCTCTCCCTCTCCCGTCCCTCAATCGCGGCCACACCTAAAGTCGCCGGAGCCGGATGCGTGCCCGATGTCACCGGACTCGCCCTGCGCGATGCCGTCAGAGAACTCGAGGAAGCCGGCTACAACGTCACCGTCAGCGGTGCAGGCAGCGTCGTCAGCCAATCGCCTCCCGCCGCCACTCCGGCTCCACAGGGGGCTACCGTCAGAATCACACTCGACACAGCCCTCGCCGACCCATCAGAACAGACCGACCGAAATTCATAACAGCATAACACCGACATATCATCCTACAGTCATGAAACAATTAGTCGACCTCATACAATGCCTTGACCGCCCCCTCGTCACCGGCCCCATCAACCGCCCCGTCGAATCCGTGACAATGGACTCACGCCAGTGCTCACGCGACTCACTCTTCGTAGCCGTCAGAGGCACCGTAGTCGACGGTCACTCATTCATCCCCACCCTCTACGGGAAAGGTGTGGCAGCCGTCGTCTGCGAGGAGCTCCCCCCCGACCGCGACCCCGACATAACGTTCATTCAGGTCGAAAACACCTCTCACGCCCTCGGGCGCATCGCATCCGAATGGTATGACAACCCCTCGCGCAAGCTCCGCCTTGTAGGCGTCACCGGCACCAACGGCAAGACCACTACCGCCACTCTCATCTATGAGATGGCACGCCTGATGGGCTATAAGGCCGGCCTGCTCTCAACCGTCGTCAACTACGTCGACACGCGCGCCGTACCCGCCACACAGACTACCCCCGACGCACTGACCCTCAACCGCCTGCTACATGAGATGGTCGAGGCCGGATGCACCTACGCCGCCATGGAAGTCAGCTCGCACGCCGCTCACCAGCAGCGTATAGCCGGACTGAAATTCGCCGGAGGCATCTTCTCCAACCTCACCCGCGACCATCTCGACTATCACCTCACATTCGCCCACTATCTCGCTGCCAAAAAGTCATTCTTCGATGCCCTCGACGATGACGCCTTCGCGCTTACCAACGCCGACGAGAGCCACGGACAGGTCATGATACAGAACACCCGCGCCCGCCGCTTCACATACTCGCTGCAGTCGATGGCCGACTTCACAGGCCGCATCGTCGAAAACCGCCTCGACGGTATGCTCATGACACTCAACGGCACCGAGATCGAGACTCGCTTCACCGGGAGATTCAACGCCTACAACCTGACCGCCGTCTACGGCGCCTGCCGCCTGCTGGGATGGGACGACCTCGACGTGCTCAGAGCGATGAGCAGCCTTGTCCCCGTAGCCGGACGCTTCCAGACATTCCACTCCCCCGTGCGCGGCTACACAGCGATCGTCGACTACGCCCACACGCCCGATGCCGTGGTCAACGTCCTGCAGGCCATACGCGACGTTCAGAACGGACGCGGCACGATCATAACCGTCGTAGGCGCCGGCGGCAACCGTGACAAGGGCAAGCGTCCCCAGATGGCTGCCGAAGCCGCCCGCCTGAGCGACCGCGTTATCCTAACGAGCGACAACCCCCGCTTCGAAGAGCCCGCCGACATCCTCCGCGATATGGAAGCCGGCCTGACCGACCCTGCCGCACGCGCCAGCACACTGTCAATCATCGACCGCCGCGAGGCCATACGCACCGCCGCCGCTCTCGCCGGCAAAGGCGATGTCATACTCATAGCCGGCAAAGGCCATGAGGACTATCAGGACATAAAAGGCGTCAAACACCATTTCGACGACCGCGAGGTAATCTCCGAAATCATAGCCGCCGAACGATAATCAGGAACTGTATTTACAATCACATTTTCAACCATCTCTCAGAGCAATGCTTTACTCCCTATTCAATCAGCTGACCGACTCAAGCATCCCCGGCGCACGCCTGATGGACTACATCACATTCCGCTCAGGAATAGCCTTCATCCTCGCTCTGCTCATATCTACATTCATCGGCCGACGCATCATCGACCGGCTTCAGCTGATGCAAGTCGGCGAGATCGTGCGCAACCTCGGCCTCGAGGGACAGATGGCAAAAAAAGGCACCCCCACGATGGGCGGTATCATCATCATCATCGCCATCCTCATCCCCTGCCTGCTGATGGGCAACCTGACCAACATCTACATGATCCTGCTGCTCGTCACCACAGTATGGCTCGGCTCACTCGGATTCCTCGACGACTACCTCAAGATCAAGCGTCACAACAAGGACGGCCTGAACGGCCGCTTCAAGATCGTGGGTCAGGTAGGACTCGGACTCATCGTCGGAATTACCATGTATGCGAGTCCCGACATCGTCATGCGCGAAAACCATGAAGTCACCATCGCCGGCGACAACGAGACCAAAGAGATAGTCTATGAAGGACAGGACATCAAGGCCACACAGACCACCATCCCGTTCGTCAAGGAAAACAACTTCGACTACTCATGGCTGACATCATGGGCCGGATCCCACGCCAAGACCGCCGGATGGATTCTCTTCATAATCGTAACCATATTCTTCATCACGGCCACTTCCAACGGCGCCAACCTGACCGACGGACTCGACGGCCTGACGACAGGTATCTCCGCCATAATATGTGTGGCCCTCGCCATTATGGCCTATCTCGGAGGCAACATCATCTACGCCTCCTACCTTAATATTATGTATATACCCGGCAGCTCCGAGATGGTGGTCTTCATGGGCGCGTTTATCGGCGCTCTTGTCGGATTCCTGTGGTATAACGCCTATCCGGCCCAGGTATTCATGGGCGATACCGGCAGCCTGACAATCGGCGGCATCATAGCCGTCTTCGCCATCCTCATCCACAAGGAGCTCCTTCTGCCGCTCCTCTGTGCGATATTCTTCATCGAGGACTTCTCCGTGATGCTTCAGGTATTCTACTTCAAGCTTACACGCCGCCGCACAGGCACTGGCCGGCGTATCTTCAAGATGACCCCCCTGCACCATCACTTCCAGAAGCAGGGCAACGCCGGAATCGACGCAATCATCCAGAAGCCCATCCAGGCCATCCCTGAAAACAAGATTGTAGTCCGGTTCTGGATCATCGCCATCATCCTGGCCGCCCTAACATTCGTAACACTAAAAATCCGTTAAAAATCTGATATGAAACGTCTTGTAATACTCGGTGGCGGCGAAAGCGGTGTCGGAGCCGCCATCCTCGGCAAAGTCAAGGGCATGGACGTGTTCCTGAGTGACTCCGGGACTATCGCGCCCCACTATCGCGATATGCTCGACAACGAGGGAATAGCGTGGGAAGACTCCGCACACACTCCGGAGCTGATCCTCAATGCCGACGAAGTCGTCAAGAGCCCCGGAATACCCCCCACAGCTCCCATCGTCAGAGCCATCGTTGAAAAAGGGATACCGGTCATCTCCGAAATCGAATTCGCAGGCCGCTACACTGACGCCAAGATGGTATGTATCACCGGTTCCAACGGCAAGACGACCACCACCCTGCTCACCTATCACATCCTCCGCCAGGCCGGTATCAATGCAGGACTCGCCGGCAACGTGGGCCGGAGCATGGCTCTGCAGGTAGCACGCGAGCATCACGACGTCTATGTCATCGAGCTCTCAAGCTTCCAGCTTGAGAATATGTACAAGTTCAAGGCCAACATAGCCGTCATTCTCAATATCACTCCCGACCATCTCGACCGCTACGACTATGAGATGCAGAATTACGTCAATGCCAAATTCCGCATCCTCCGCAACCAGACCCCGACAGACGCATTCATCTACTGGCAGGACGACCCAATAATCCGCCGTCAGCTTGAGCGCATGACCACCGAAGCGCGCCGGTTTCCCTTCGCCGAACATCCGGAAGAGGACACCGCCGCCTATGTCGACGCCGAAGACCGTCTCTTCCTCAACACCCCCTCGGGGTCGATGTCGATGCCCCGCGCCGACCTCGCACTAAGCGGACTCCACAATCTCTTCAACTCGATGGCCGCCGGCCTCTCGGCCTGCCTGCTCGACATAAAGAAAGAGGATATCCGCCGCGCTCTGAGCGACTTCGAAGGGGTCGAACACCGACTTGAGCCTGTCGCCACAATCGATGGCGTACGCTATATCAACGACTCCAAGGCCACTAATGTCAATTCCTGCTGGTACGCCCTCGAATCCATGCCCGCAAGCGGGGTTATCCTCATCCTCGGCGGCAAGGACAAGGGCAACGACTACACCGAGATTCTTCCCCTCGTCAAGTCGAAAGTCAAGGCCATCGTAGCCATGGGCAAGGACAATCAGAAGATTGTCGACTTCTTCAGCAACGACGTAAAGGTATGCGACACCCACTCGCTCGACGAGGCTGTCGCCACCTGCCGGGCATTGGCCGCAGAGGGCGATACCGTGCTCCTCTCCCCCTGCTGCGCGAGCTTCGACCTCTTTAAATCCTACGAAGACCGAGGACGCCGGTTCAAGGAAGCCGTACACAATCTCGAAAAATAACCTGTCCGATGAGCAACGAAGAGTTAGAAATACAGTCACCTCCCTCAGCCGCCCCCGTTGAAGCGAAAGACACGCGTCGCAAGAGCGACAAATACATCTGGGCCGTCTATCTGACCCTCATTGTCGTCTCCATCGTCGAGCAGTACAGCGCCTCCTCGCGCGAGATCACCGGCTCCAATGTCATGGCTCCCATCCTGCGCCACTGCTTCCTCCTCGGTATCGGTCTGGTGATCACGATAGCCGTGTCACGCGTGCCATATAAATGGTTTATCCCGCTCTCACCAGTGTTCGTCATCTTCAGTGTGCTGGCCATGATATATGTGCTCATCAACGGCCAGGTCATCAACGGCGCCGCACGCTCATTCTCCCTGATGGGCATACAGGTACAGCCCCCGGAGTTCATCAAGATGTCGTCAGTACTTGTCATAGCCCTGGTCATGTCGCGTTGCCAGATTCCGAAAGGGGTCACGACGCGTGGCGTAGTAATCTGCGGCGGTATGGTGCTGTTCTTCAGCGCGCTGCTGTTCTCGCAGGGCCTTACCAACACCATGCTCATGATGGGTATCTCACTGACGATGATGCTGATAGCCGGCATTCAGATCAAGAAATTCCTTCTGCTGATCCTCGTCTATATGCTGGCAGGCGGCGTCGGTGTCTTCATCAAGATCAAGCACGGAAGCACTGAAGAGACAACCCTCATAGCCGAGACAGGCCGCGACGCCGAGGGCAACGTGGCCACCGTAAACCGTACCGGCATCTGGAAAGCACGCCTCGAGCGCTACTTTGGAGCCGGCGACACTCTGAAGAAGTGGGAGCGCCCAATCGTCGACGCCAACCGTCAGGAGATGTACGCCTATATGGCTCAGGCCAACGGCGGCATCATCGGCGTGGGTCCCGGCAACTCCCGCGAGACAGCCCGACTCCCGCTGGCCAACATCGACTATGTCTATTCCATCGTGGTCGAAGATACAGGCCTTGTCGGCGGACTCCTGCTGCTGGCCGTCTATCTGTCACTGTTGGGTCGCGCAGGTACCCTCGCCGCCAAGTGTCCGCGTGTCTTCCCCGCTCTGCTCATCATGGGTATGGCGGTCTACATCGTCCTGCAGGCGCTCTGCCACATGGCCATCGTCACAGGCGTGTTCCCCGTCTCGGGGCAACCACTTCCGCTCATATCCAAGGGAGGTACATCCATTTTCGTCACATCGCTCGCATTCGGCATAATGCTGTCAGTCAGCCGCTACGTTCTTCATTCCAAAAAGAATAAACAGGACACCGGTACAGCCGACCTCCCCGAAAACATGCAGGCTCCTAACCCCACTTACCTCTAAAACACTACGACAATGAATATACTCATCAGCGGCGGTGGCACCGGTGGCCACATCTTCCCCGCACTATCCATAGCCGGAGCCGTACGGCGCCTTCACCCTGACGCCCGCATCCTCTTTGTAGGAGCCGAGGGACGCATGGAGATGGAGCGCGTGCCTGCCGCAGGATACGATATAATAGGCCTCCCCGTCAGCGGATTCGACCGCCGGCGCCCGTGGCGCAATGTCCGCGTCCTATGGCGGCTCTGGAAGAGTATGCGCAAAGCCCGCAGGATCGTGGCCGACTTCCGCCCGGACATAGCTGTCGGAGTAGGCGGATATGCCAGCGGCCCCACGCTCAAGGCCGCCCAGAAAGCCGGAATACCTACCCTGCTTCAGGAGCAGAACTCCTATGCCGGCGTCACCAACAAGCTTCTGGCAAAAAAAGCCAAAGCCATCTGCGTGGCCTATGAGGGGATGGAGCGCTTCTTTCCGTCCGAAGCCATCACGCTCACGGGCAATCCCGTCCGCGCCGATATAGTCGACGCCTCTCTGAGCCGCGAGGAAGCCAAGCGTCAGCTCGGCTTCGACCCCGCACGGCCGCTCGTGGCCGTCGTCGGCGGAAGCCTGGGAGCCCGCACGCTCAATCAGGCCATGGCGGCCGGTATGTCACGGATCACCGATGCCGGCGCATCCCTGCTCTGGCAGTGCGGAAAGTATTATGCACCTGAATACAAACACCTGGCCGACGGACGCGAGCATACGGTCATCACTGACTTCATCAGCCGCATGGATCTCGTCTATCGCGCGGCCGATCTCATAGTCTCACGTGCCGGAGCCGGAACGATCTCCGAACTGCAGATCGCAGGCTCTCCCGCCATACTCGTCCCGTCGCCCAACGTGGCCGAAGACCATCAGCGCCACAACGCCGAGGCTCTTTCAGACCGGGGCGCGGCCGTACTGATACTCGATGCCGACGCCCCGACGCGGCTTGTCGACGAGGTCGTCAGCCTGACAGGTGACCCCGCCCGGCGCGAAAGCCTTGCCGCGGAGATACGCAAGATGGCTCTCCCCGACGCCTCATCGTCAATCGCCTCCATCATTGACACAATCATAAGCAAATGAACGAATTAAAGCACGTATATTTCATAGGCATAGGCGGCATCGGCATGGCAGCCCTCGCGCGCTATTATCTTGCCAAGGGACTTCCCGTAGCCGGCTATGACCGCACTCCGTCGGCTCTCACCGGCTCCCTGCAGGCCGAAGGCGCCGACATCACATTCGATGATTCCGCGGACACTATCCCGGCCGCATTCCGCGATCCGCAGTCCACACTCATCGTCTACACTCCGGCTGTCGCCGCCGACAATGCCATCCTGACCTATTTCCGCAGCAACTCTTTCGAAATAAAGAAGCGCGCTGAAGTGCTCGGACTCATCACACGCGACTCTCTGGGCATCTGCTTCGCAGGCACACACGGCAAGACCACGACGTCATCCATGGCCGCCCACATCCTGCATCACTCCCCCGTGGGCTGCAATGCTTT
>CAMWHE010000067.1 GCA_947173955.1 uncultured Bacteroidales bacterium
AATCTCTTGATTTGAAATGAAAGAAATCAAGAGTGGCAAACAATTCAAGAAGGACTTAAAGAAGTTTGCCAACAATCCTAAGAAGTTAATGGAGTTATACTATTTCATTAACAATTATTTGCGTACCGGCGCAACTATACCGGAAAAATATAGGGCTCACATGTTGCATGGTGATTATGCGGGCCATATGGAATGTCATATCGAAGGGGACTTCCTTTTGATATGGATTGATGAAACCACGCACTTAATAAAACTTATTAGAATTGGCAGTCATTCCGAGTTGTTCGGTTAAAACCGATAGTCGTTTGACTATATTCCGTTTTTAGAAGCTTTTTTAGTGAAGAGATGAAAGGATTTTAACTTCCTACTTCTCACTGACATTTAAAGATCAAAGTATTTTTAAATGAAAGAGCCGTAGACGGTGGCAATGGATTTTTATCATTTTTTTTGTTGATATATTCATTTTCTATTATTTTTGCCGTGACTACGGAAGAGTCCGGGTCAACGGCATCTTAAACAGATGCCGGACATAATTGTAAAAAGCGTATTCTTGCTTTATCCTTGCTAACGAAATCGCCAATTTCAACACCTGAGGACAAAAGCAGTCATAGAAGCGCTCATGCTTGTCGTGTGTATCCACTCCCCCCTGCGACAAGGGGCGGATGCGATATCCGGTAAGGCGTGGGAGTGGACTGTTTATTCGGATGAAGGCGTTTGGCGATGCCCGTTTGCAGATAGACAGTGTAACACCCTCGCTTTTTTGTTTATAAACCAATCAGGCCGAAAGGGGTGCGAGGCCAAAGGGAGATTATCTCATGAATAAAAAACTTTTACTTTCTCTATTACTCGGCAGCGCGGCCATCGCAGCCTCTGCCGAGTCTGTTTCATGGGTCGGACTGGGCACAAGCTGCCTGCGTTGCAATCTTTGCTCAAAAGGTGAGTATTCTCAGCTGAACCGCATCGTTATCAAGATGCACCCCGACAGCATCGATTGCTATATTACTGATCCGACTGCCTTTGAAGCTAAATTAAATGACAAACCGATCACCCCGATTTCTGTCAATCAGGACGAAAATGGATATGCAAAAGAGTTTGTATTCTTTCTTGGTGAGCTGGCCGAGGGTACGAACAAATTCACATATAAACGCCGCGTCCCTTACATCAACAAAAAAGATGAAACCGGCACGATCCGCTACACACAGACCAGCACCGGCTTAAATTCCATTACCATCTATCCGGCAAAGTACACGACAATCGAGTCAGCCGATGCCATCCGCGACGACGGCTTTTCGAGCCATGAGGAAGTGATCACTTATCCCTTTGGCAATCCTCCCGGCGAATATGACTATCTTCTCGGCGATTACGCAATTGATCTCTCAAGCCGCTACAATGTGTTCTATCGTGATATCGAAGATCTGATCAAGCCATGTGTAATAGATGCCGAGGGGAATATAATTCAGTACTGTACCAATAAGCTTCCGCGAACCTCTGACTACCGCGACCCTAACGTACAGTTTCATATCAATATCAGCAAAGCGATTACCACCCCCGGCGAATACTGGCTTGTATTTCCCTCAGAAGGGGATTTCCGCTTCCTGATGCTCAGCGGAGCATCCAACAATCTGCATCACTTTTCCAATTTCAAAATCGGCCCGTACATCGTCAGAGAGAAGTCAGAAGAAGTCGCTCCGGTAGCTCCCGAGGTTGAATGGATTTCCCCATCGACATTTACATGCGATCATCTCCCCGACACAATTTTCATGAACATCAGCAATGCCGCACATATTGGGAAATATACAAGCGCCCAAACCGGTAGTTATGAGACAACTCTGACCCACGACGGCGTTTCAGTCAATGTCTCAAGCATCCTTACGATAAGCGACAACGGTGTGGCATTCGCGCTCCCCAAAAACTGGTATAACGGAGTCGGAGAGTACACAATATCTGTCAACGCTCCGGCCAACATTTTTGAAGGCTTCGCAGCCGGTGGTAAACAGATCGCGTTCTCCAACGACGAGCCCATCTCCACGACATTCACCGTAGCCGATCCGGAGCTTCCCGAGGCTCTCGACTTCTATGTGCGCTCCGCCGGCGCCTCTACTTACGAGATAGCCGACGACGAGACCGTCAATGTGCGCCTGATGCACGGCGACCAGGCTCTCGGCCTCAAGATATTCGTCAAGTGGACTCCCGAGGCATCGTCTTCGCATATCGCCGCCAAAGCCGCCGAAGGATTTAGCGAGCATGACGGCGACATGGAGATCTCATCGCCCGGACAGCTCGAATACTACACCACACGCGGCAATGTCACCTCACCTGTCAAGACCATCAGCTTCACACGCGCTGATGACACCAACACAGGCATCGACACCCCGGAGATACTCAACATTCCTCTCGAAGAGGGTCTCTACAACCTCAGCGGCATACGTGTAAGCCGGACACCTACCCCAGGCCTCTACATCCGCCGCAACATCGACGGAACGACACGAAAGGTCATCGTCCGCTGATTATAACTCAATGTACTTAAAGGTCGGACTTGTCGGACTCCTACGACTTGTCCGACCTTTTTACAATGATTATGCCGCCCGACAAGTTTTTTTTTGCATCAACCGAGCATTTTACCTACATTTGCATCATAATTTCAAACCTCTTGCCATGACTCACATTGTCGATAGATTTCTTAAATACGTCACTTTCGACACTCAAAGCGACGAACTGACCAACCTGACCCCCTCCACTCCCGGTCAGATGATTTTCGCTCAATACCTCGAAAAAGAGCTCCACAAACTCGGTCTCGAAGATATCTCACTCGACGACAACGGCTACCTCATGGCCACCCTCCCCTCCAACATTGACCGCGACGTGCCCGTAGTAGGATTCATCGCTCATCTCGACACATCGCCCGATATGTCAGGCCATTGCGTCAAACCACGCATCGTGCGCGACTACGACGGCGGCGATATCATCCTCAACGCCGAACAGGACATAAAGCTCTCACCCTCGGAATTTCCCGAACTGCTCCACTATGTGGGTCAGAACCTCATCGTCACCGACGGAACTACGCTCCTCGGCGCCGACGACAAGGCCGGTGTGGCTGAAATCGTATCAGCAGTCGAATATCTCAAGGAACATCCCGAGATCAAGCACGGCAAGATCCGCATCGCCTTCAATCCCGACGAAGAGATAGGCAAGGGCGCCCACAAATTTGACGTCGAGAAATTCGGCGCCGACTGGGGATACACCATGGACGGCGGCGAAATCGGCGAACTGGAATATGAAAACTTCAACGCTGCCGTGGCACGCGTCACCTTCAAGGGCCGCAACGTACACCCAGGCTACGCCAAACACAAGATGATCAACTCGATGCGCATCGCCAACCAGTTTATCATCATGCTCCCCCGCTGGGAGACCCCCGAACACACCGAGGACTATGAAGGCTTCTACCACCTCTGCTCCGTCGAAGGCACCGTAGAGCAGACCGTCCTTACCTACATCATCCGCGACCACGACCGCGACCGCTTCGAGCGCCGCAAAAAGGAGCTCGAACACCTCACCCGCAAGATCAACAATGAGTTCCCGGGCTGCGCCACAATCGACATCCAGGACCAGTACTATAATATGCGCGAAAAGATAGAGCCAGTCTTCCATGTCATCGAGATAGCCGAGCAGGCCATGCGCAACGCCGATGTGACACCCGTAGTCGTCCCCATCCGTGGCGGCACAGACGGCGCACAGCTCTCATTCAAGGGACTCCCCTGCCCCAACATCTTTGCCGGCGGACTCAATTTCCACGGCCGCTATGAGTTTGTGCCCATCCCCTCGATGGAGAAGGCTCAGCAGGTCATCGTCGAGATAGCGCGCCTCGTCGCCGAGCGCTGATCTCATGCCCGACGCAAAGACTCTGATCGTCATAACCGGCCCTACAGGCTCCGGCAAAACGGGGCTGGCTATCGAGCTCGCTCAGAAACTCGGATGCGAGATAATCTCGGCCGACTCCCGCCAGATGTATCGCGGGATACCCATAGTGACCGCCGCCCCGACCCCGGAGGAGCAAGCCCTCGCCAGACATCACCTCATAGGCTGTCTCGACCTGACCGACTATTACAGCGCGGCCTCATTCGAGACTGACGCTCTCGCGATCGCCCGGCGCCTCTGGCAGTCGTCGCCCTACGCGATTGTCTGCGGAGGCTCGATGATGTATATCGACGCCCTCTGCAACGGTATCGACCTGCTCCCCAACGTATCCCCCGAGATACGCTCCCGCGCCCTGGCCGTCTACACCGACGGCGGCCTTGATGCCCTCGCGGCCGAGCTCGGCAAGGTCGACCCGCAATATCTCGCCACGGCTCCCGACCTGAAGAACCACAAGCGGCTCGTCCACGCCCTGGAGATATCGTGGGAAGCCGGCCGCCCCTACTCGTCGATGCTGACGGGACAGAAGACCGAGCGCCCCTTCCGCATCCTGAAATTCTCGACCGCCCTCCCCCGCGAGGAGCTCTTTGACCGCATCAACCGGCGGGTTGACAGGATGATAGCCGACGGCCTTGAGGACGAGGCGCGCAGCGTCTATCCGCTCCGACACCTAAACTCGCTCAACACCGTGGGACTCAAAGAGATGTTTGCCATGTTTGACGGAACGATGGATCGCGACACAGCCATAGCCCGTATCGCCAAAAACACCCGTGTCTACGCCAAGAAGCAGATGACGTGGCTCCGACGCGATCCATCGGTAATCTACGTCAACTCCATCGCCGACATCCTCCCGCACCTCTGATCAGATTGAGTCCAGAGCGAGGATTTCGTCGAGGATATGCACGGCCTCTTCGACGCGATCCACATGGTCGACGGCAAAGCTCCGCTTGCCACCCTTGTCGCGGATAGCCACACGGCGCGGATTCCGCTGCAGATAGTGGAGCAGACGGCCGAACATAGGCGACTGATAGTAGGCTTTGTTGCTCTCGTCGACAAAATAAAGGAACATCTTGCCCTGCTTGAGCGTGACCTTCTCGATGCCGAGACGGCGCGCCAGCATCCTAAGACGCGGGATGCGGATCAGCTCCGCAGTCACCTCCGGAATGGCTCCGAAGCGGTCGAGCAGCCGCTCGCGGAAGGCCCGGATGTCGATCTCGCGCTCTATGTTGTCGAGTTCCTGATAGAGGGCGATACGCTCGCTCTCGTTGGGCACATAGGTCGGGGGCAGAAGCAGCTCCATGTCGCTCTCGATGACGCAGTCGGCCACAAACTCGCTCTCCGTCACAGAGCCGTCGGTAGCCGAACCGGTCGAGGTCAGCACGTCGGCAAATTCCTCATTCTTAAGCTCCAGAACCGCCTCTTTCAGTATGCGCTGGTAGGCCTCATAGCCCAGGTCGGCGATAAAGCCGCTCTGCTCGGCGCCGAGCAGATTGCCAGCGCCGCGGATGTCGAGATCCTGCATCGCGATGTGGATGCCGCTCCCCAGGTCGCTGAAGCTCTCGATGGCCTGCAGGCGACGGCGCGCCACGGGGCTGAGCGGATTGCCCGGCGGAACCATCAGGTAGCAGAACGCCTTGCGGGCCGAGCGCCCTACTCGTCCGCGAAGCTGATGGAGCTCGCTGAGGCCGAAACAGTGGGCGTTATTGACTATTATGGTATTGACATTCGGCATGTCGATGCCGCTCTCGATGATGGTGGTAGACAGCAGCACGTCATAGTCGTGATTGGCGAAGTCGATTATCGCCTTCTCGAGTTTCTCCGGAGGCATCTGGCCGTGGGCTACAAGCGTGCGGGCATCGGGCACTACACGCTTTACCATCGCCTCAAGCTCATACAACTGCTCGATGCGGTTGTTGATGATGAATGTCTGACCGTTGCGCGACATCTCGAAATTGACCGCCTCGGCCAGTATGTCGTCGGTCAGAGTATTGACCGAGGTCAGTATCGGGTAGCGGTTGGGCGGAGGAGTGGTGATGGCCGACAGGTCGCGCGCGCCCATCAGCGAGAACTGCAGCGTGCGCGGTATGGGGGTGGCGCTCATCGTCAGCGTGTCGACATTGACCTTCATCTGCTTCAGGCGCTCCTTGACAGCCACGCCGAATTTCTGTTCCTCGTCAACTACAAGCAGTCCCAGATCCTTGAATTTCACATCCTTACCGATAATGCGGTGGGTGCCTATAAGGATGTCGATCTTCCCTTCCTCCAGATCCTTGAGTATCTCCTTGGTCTGCCTGGCGGTGCGGGCGCGCGAGAGATAGTCGACCCGGACGGGGAATTCCTTCAAGCGGTCTCTGAACGTGTTGAAATGCTGATAGGCAAGCACCGTCGTCGGCACCAGGACAGCCACCTGTTTGCCGTCAGCCGCAGCCTTGAAAGCGGCGCGGATAGCCACCTCCGTCTTGCCGAATCCCACGTCGCCGCATATCAGGCGATCCATCGGGCGCGACGATTCCATGTCGGCCTTCACGGCCTGTGTGGCCGTCAGCTGGTCGGGAGTGTCCTCATAGATGAAAGAGGCCTCCAGCTCCTGCTGCATATAGCTGTCGGGCGAGAAGCTGTACCCCTGCTCGTCCTTGCGGGCGGCGTAGAGCTTTATAAGGTCGCGGGCTATATCCTTGAGCTTCGACTTGGTCTTCTCCTTGACACGCGCCCAGGCTCCCGACCCGATCTTGTTGATCTTCGGCTCGACACCCTCCTTGCCGCGATACTTCGACAGCTTGTGGAGGGCGTGGATCGACACGAATATAAAGTCATTGTTCTTATAGATGAGCTTGATCATCTCCTGCGTGCGGCCGTTGACATTGGTACGCATCAGTCCGCCGAAGCGACCTATGCCGTGGTCGATATGCACGATATAGTCGCCCGGCTCGATAGCCTGCAGCTCCTTGAGCGAGAGAGCCAGCTTGCCGGAGCGCGCGCGGTCGCTCTTCAGATTATATTTGTGGAAACGGTCGAAGATCTGATGGTCGGTAAAGAAGCAACGCTTCCCGGCATGATCGACAAACCCTTCGTGGAGTGTCCCCTCGACAGCCTCAAACCGGATGTCGTCGCCACGGTCGGCGAATATGGCGCGTATGCGGTCGATCTGCTTGGCGCTGTCGCTCAGGATGAATATCTTGTATCCGTCAGACAGAAAGTTGTTGAATGAATCGGCTATCAGGTCAAAATTCTTGTGATAGATCCCCTGCGGCGAGCAGCTCATGTCGACCGATGCCGCCGCTGCGGTTCCGGGCGACCCGCCGGCCGTGAAGAGCAGACGCTTGAAGCCTGAAAGGCGGTTGGCAAACAGGTCAGGCTCGATCAGCTGCTTTATGGCCGAGCTGTCGCCGTCGCCCGCTATCATCGCGCTCTCCGAGAATGTCTCCGAGGCCACGGCCTTGACCCTCTCGACGGTATAGTCGGCATCGCGCAGGGCTATCACGGTTGATGCCGGGATAAACTCAAGCAGCGACTCGCCGCGAGAGGCATTGACGACATTAGATGTGATCGAGACCTCCCCGACCTTGCGGTCAGACAGCTGGGTCTCGATATTGAACACGCGTATCGACTCTATCTCGTCGCCGAAGAAGTCTACACGATAGGGCTGCTCAAACGAGTAGCCGAAGATGTCGAGTATCGACCCGCGCGAAGCGAACTGGCCGGGCTCATAGACATAGTCAACCTCGGCGAATCCGTTGGCACGCAGCCACTTCTGAGTCTCCGTTATATCCACCGATGCTGCGACAGAGAGCTGGAGCGTATGTCGGTCGATCGTGTCGCGCGACGCGACGCGCTCCGCCAGCGCCTCAGGGTAAGTGACGACGACACGTGTCGACGGCGCGCCCCAGCGGCTCAGAGCCTCAGTGCGGAGTATCTGCGACGGCGGATCCACCTGCCCGTACTTGATCGAGCGCTTGTAGCCCGACGGAAACATCAGCACAGCCTCCTCGCCCAGCATACGGACCAGGTCATGATAGAGATAGCCCGCATCGTCCAGCGAATCCCCCACCACCAGAAGTGGCTCCGGCCGTTTGACAGCCGCCAGAAGCATGGCGGGCGAAGAGCCCGAAAGATTGTAGAACGTCACCGGCTCGCGGCGGCGCATATCGACAGAACGCTTCAACGCCTCGCGGCGCGACGCGCTCATAAACATATCCTGAAGATCTTTTACAGTCATCTTTCTACCTATTGAAGCGTGTTGACAGAGCCGATTCTGACATAGACCCGGCTCCCGCGTTATTTTGATACAAAGTAACTACATTTTTTTGAAATTTTATACCAATCTATTGCACGGTTAAAAAAAAACTATTACTTTTGCAACGCAAATCCCGGGAGCGGGACGCACAATGCTTCAGTAGCTCAGTTGGTTAGAGCACCTGACTGTTAATCAGGGGGTC
>CAMWHE010000068.1 GCA_947173955.1 uncultured Bacteroidales bacterium
ATCTCGGAGATATCCGCGATGGAGAGTGTAAGTGACTTAATGCGATTCATAGTATATATGTGATTTTTTTGATGACAAAGATAGTAGGAGAAGGCAGAGGCAAGGACGTCAATAATACACTTTTGAGAGAAAAATAGCTATGATAGCTATCATAGCAGAGTAGGTGCAAGCAATGCTTATCAGCTTTAATCGGCGTCCTCAGCCGGACGCCATAGGGAGGTGGCTGCCGATCCCGGGGGCGCCAGCCCTGACGGGCTTCGGCGCGCCCCGGCTACGAATAATCGGCGTTCTGTGAACGCCCCCTTTGGCGGATATACAGAGGAAAGCGAGGCGGATTTAATCGGCGGCCTGCGGGCGCCGAATGGTGGTCGTTGAGAGTCCCCCGGCACCTCGCTACGCTCGGTAGCGGGGGATACGCAAAATCGGCGGGCTACGCACGCCACTGGGAGGCGAGGACGGCTTCGAATAATCGGCGTACGGGCGCTGACAGAATCGGGAATGGTCATGTGGATTGCTCGCACATGCGTTGCACGTGCGATGGGTGTAAGAAAACTGCAACGTGGGGTTTCGCCTTTGGCTCAACCGCCACGCTACTATGCCGGCACACGCTACCGCGTGTACCACCGAGACCTCTATGAGTCTGCAGACATCGAGTGAATGGAAGCTCGCGCCAGAGGATGTGCGAGAAATGCTTGTCGGCTTTAATCGGCGTTCTGTGAACGCCACTCCCATGTGGTTAGCCCTGGGGATGGGTGGAGATTTCGGTCAACCGGGTTTCGATATCAAGGGCGGTCTTATAGACATTGTCGACAAAGGTATCTACGCTCTCATGTGCGGTTGCGACGGAATCGTCGTCATCGGTGGAGATATAGAGCTGATAGTCGGCCACAAATGTAAAGCACCCTTCGACAAGCTCCGGCCACTGACTGAGGTCGACGCGATTCTGCATGCCGTCGAGACACAGGCTGACGCGCGCGCCCTTTTTGAGCAGTCCGCGACGGGTGGCTTCATTAGGCTGCTTTTTATATCGCTCGCAGACGGAAGTGAACTGATTTATGATATTGATTACCGACGGTATCATGCCGATAAGCTTGGTGCGCTCGGCAGCTTCATGCAGGAGACGCTGACGCTCGATTTCCGACCTGACGTCGATCTCCGACTTCATCGAGCCGACGGCATTGAGGAAGAATCCGAGGAATATCAGTCCGCACATGACTTCGACGGCTGTGACGGCCTGTGCACCGGCGCCCATCGGGGTATAGTCGCCGAAGCCGAGTGTCGTGATGGTCACTATGCTGTAGTAGAGCCACGACCCGAAATCGGTAGTCCCGCCATCGGGGATTCTGAACTGGCCGTCGGGCAACAGATTGTAGATGAATGCGAAGACCGGCACCAGAAGCACATAAAGGCCGATCCACGCTATAGGTCGAACATTAGACACTACATGAAAGAAATGCCTGAACCAATCGGATAATTTTCTTAACATATCAGCAGTTTTAAATTTATATTTTAACATCCGACCGGGGGCAATCGTTCATTAACCATACGAATAAGACCCCAACGATACGAATAAGACCGCGACATCAGTCTGATGCCGCGGTCAGTTTCAATCAAGTATGTTATTGCTGTTTCGTCCGACCGGTTACTTTTTAGCCCTGAAATTGACGGGGAGCGTATAGGTAACGGCAACCGGCTTACCATCGCTTATACCGGGCGTGAACGGCTTAAGCTTCCGGACAGCCTCGAGGGCGGCATTATCGTAGGTCTCGCCTGCGCTGCGAATGATCTCGGGCGACGAAACGCTACCATCGGTCTCGACGACAAAGCGCACGATGACGCGGTGGACAGCCTCGTCTTCAGAGGCATTTTCAGGATAAACGATAGTCGCGGCTAGATCCTCCATCAGGGCAACTTCGCCACCGGGGTATTGCGGCAGCTGATCAGCGACTTTGGCCGCCGCTCCATTATCGGATGTCTGCACGGATTTTTTCTGCTCCCCGGCGAGGCTTTCCGCAGATTTTTCACTAACTTTGACGGCTGAAGGAAGCTCAGTCATAGTGCGTGACATCGCGCTGAGAGTACCTGCTACGGCAGGGATACGCGTTACAGACAGGGCAACCAGCAGAGCGGGTGCCATAGCAAGAGCAAGCACCCGGCTCCCCTTGCGAGATTTTGATTTTTGCATCATGGTGATACGTTTTTTAAGTTTACTATGATTAAGGTTGTTGGCCATGGACTGGAAACTCAGGCCGGCAACCTTTTTTACAAGCATTATCTGATATGAGCGCGGATCGGCTCCGGAGGCTATGACCTCGCCATCGGCCTGAAACTCATGCACGGAGCGGAGTTCGGAGGCCATGAGCCACGCGGCGGGGTTATACCACATCAGTATCTCAAACAGGCGCGCTATGAGCAGATCATAGCCATGGCGATGGCGTATGTGAGCGCGTTCATGGCAGAGGATATATCCGGCGATGTCGCTCCGGAAGTCTTCGCGGCTGATCATCACCCTGCTCATACGGCTCATCGGAGCGATGCGGCTGTCGTCGACGACAGAAATCTCGCATGAGTCTGTCTCAATAATCTCACCACCATTCATCAGGCGCGAGATCCTCCGCCATGAAGCCACGGTCATGACCGTCACGGCAACTGCTCCGGCGGCATAGACGAGACAGAGCGCCTTCAAAATCCAGCCACCCTCCTGTCCGGGCGAGACAGGGGCAGAGATCGCCGCCACTTCGGGTGTGCCAAGATCGATCCCAAGCGCTGCGGGAGCCGACAGCTGGGGCAGGTTATGCCATACAGCCGGCAGAAGCGCTGCCAGGCAGTAGCTTCCCAGGATGACGGCGCGGCTGAATGACGGCTCGTTACGCCCCGAGAGGAGCCATTTATACATCAGATAGCAGGCCAGCAGAATGAGACCGCTTTCGATCGTATAGCTAATCAGCGCTCCCATCGCGAACCTCCTTTCCTTCTATCATAGCAATCAGATCCTTAAGTTCGTCGACAGAGATTTTCTCCTCCTCGACCAGTGTAGAGACGGCTCCGAGATAATTATTGTTGAAATAGCCCTTGACAAGCTGAGAGAACGAGCGGCGGCCACACTCCTCGCGCGACTTCAGCGCGTGATAGCGAAAAGAGTGTCCGGCCGGCTCATGCCCGACGAAACCTTTCTCCTCCAGCCCTCTTACGACCGTCGACACCGTATTGACATGAGGCTTGGGGTCAGGATATTGCTCCACGAGCTCCTTGACAAGCGACGGACCGCGATCCCAAAGGAGCTGCATTACCTCCTCCTCGCGTGTCGACATATACATCTTGAGTCTTCCTTTTTTTGCCATTTTTCAACTAATAATTTAGTTCACGATGCAAATATCAGCTAAAAAATCTGAACCACCAAATTTTTCAACTAAAAAATTCGTTAGAAAATCAAAATAACATAAGTTCTATATAACCGAGTGTTCAACCGGTACAGTAATTATCGGATAATAAGGCGACTATCCGACAGAACATCGATTTAACAGTAAATCCGGTCAGAGAAGAGCGCATAAGCCTTATCAAGCTGTCATAACGGCGCGTCTCCGACGCTCAACCATATGTTTATCAGCATGTTCCCCAGGCGCGAGCACGCCTGGGGTTACTAACAATGACGCGCCTACACGGCGCTTACTTATGTCGACTCACTTTATGCAGGTTGTTTACACTCGAGTGGTTTTTTAACACTTCAACCGAGTTTTGCAGCTGTCCAATTTTATATCGTGTTTACGCTAAACTATTTGCCACTTTCAGATTGCAACCTAAAATTAATCGGCAGCGTAAACCAAAAGCCATCCTCTATAACCGGGCGCTGTGGCCATAAAAACTTCGGCAACAGTTTCACTACACGAAGAGCCTCCTCATCGAGCAACGGATGCCGGGATTTCACCACAATCGCATCTTTAACCGAGCCATCCGGCCCCACCAAGAATTTAACCACAACACGTCCCTCTATACTATCCTTTGCGGCCTCTTCTGGATATATAAAATTTTCGCTAAGAAATTGCATCAAGGCGCTATCTCCTCCCGGGAATGAAGGGGGAACATCTATCGCTTCAAAAACTCTTAATTCGGACTCCATATTATCTGCCTTACCGGTATTTTGAGGTTTTTCATTGATCTCCAACGGTAGATCCGAATGCGTAGAGCAACCTGTCATCAGCATCGTTGCGGCGCAAGCCCCGGCCAATATCACAAAAATCTGACACCGTATCTCTTTAAGTCTCTTGCAAATACTCTTACCACTGGTCATATTGCTCTACATAAGTTACACAAGGCAAAGATAACATTAAAATCATATTCAAGAACGATTTTCGTAAATAAATAAGACTCCGCCTCACCACGCAAAAATGTTTTCATCAGCAAACTACAAATTTTATACCTCAAATTGTGGGGGATGTGCCGTTTTTTACCTACTTTTGTTTTATGAAACCGGAGATGGAAAAGCAACTGACACATAACGGGGCGACAATGGCCTATACCGACCTCGGTACGGGTCCGGCCGTAATAGTCATGCACGGCTGGGGGTGCAACCACCAGACTGTAAAATCCATCACTGACATCGCCGCGCGGCATCACCGCGTGCTGACCGTCGATTTTCCCGGTCACGGGCAGTCGACAGAGCCACCCCTGCTCCCTGACGGCTCTCCCTGGGGAGTGGAGCAATATACGCAGATGATCGAGCGCCTGGCTGAGGCCGAAGGTATTGCCGACCCGATCCTGATCGGGCACTCCTTCGGCGGACGTGTCGGCATCCTGTATGCATCGCGCAACAAAACGGACCGCCTCGTCCTCGTAGACTCAGCCGGAATCAAGCCGCGACGCCCACTGGGCTACTATTACCGCGTCTACAAATTCAAGCTCGCCAAATGGGCGGCGCTGACCCTGCTTGGCAAGGAACGCGGACAGAAACGCATCGACGCTATGCGCGCCCGCAAGGGGTCGGCAGACTATGCCCAGGCATCGCCGATGATGCGCCGTGTGCTCTCGCGTGTCGTCAACGAAGACCTGCGCCACGTCATGCCGGCAATCAGCTGCCCCACCCTACTGCTCTGGGGCGAGAATGACACGGCAACCCCGCTCTCCGACGCCAAGATCATGGACAGCCTGATACCAGACACCGGCCTTGTGGCATTCCCGCGTTGCGGACACTACTGCTTCCTCGACGCACCGGGGCCGTTTGACCGCGTCCTCACAAGCTTCATAGACAAAACACCCGTACAATGACCCCACACGACATCTACCTCATAACCGGACTCTCGCTCCTCAGCGTCACTCTCGCATACATGATACCGGTCTACCGGCGCGACCTGATGATGCTCCAGCAGAACTCCTACCGCAACGAGCGATACACGCGATGGTTCAACACCTCGGGCGAGAGCACCACATATCCGCGCATACTCGGATGCATCGCCCTCTTCCTGATACTGATCTACACGCTGCCATTCCGGGTGAGCGCCGTCCCGTCGGCACTCATCATAGCCGGATGCATGGTCGCGCTCCTACGCCGGCGCTACAAGAAGCCGCTGGTCATGACGGCACGCGCCCGGCGCATCTTCATCACCATGCTCGCCATCAGCTATATCCCGGCCGCGGCGGTATGGATGCTTACCTACAGTCTGCAATATGTCTGCGCCACGGTGCTCCTTGAAGTCGTGGCTTCTCCATTCATACTGCTTGCCGCAAACGTGATACTGCGTCCGGTGGAAGCACGCATCAACCGCCGCTACTACAACGAGGCCCGCGACATACTCCGCTCGATGCCCGACCTGCGCATCATCGGTATCACAGGCTCCTACGGCAAGACCTCGACAAAGCATTACCTGCATGCCATCCTGTCAAGCCACTTTGACACACTGATGACTCCGGGGTCATACAATACGACGCTCGGTGTCATCCGCACTGTCCGCGAGTATCTGCAGCCCTACAACGAGATATTCATCGTAGAGATGGGCGCCAAGCAGCCGGGCGACATACGCGAGATATGCGAACTGGTCCGTCCCACGATCGGCATAGTCACCGCCGTCGGGGAACAGCACCTCGAATCGTTCAAATCGATAGAAAACGTGCAGCGCACGAAGTTTGAGCTTGTGGACTCACTGCCGGCCGACGGCCTCGCCGTCATCAACGACGACTTCCCGATGATAGCATGCCGACCGGTAGAGAATGTGCCGACCATCCGCTACACAGCCCGACCGAACGACACCGCCGCACAATATCGCGCCACGGACATAGCATACACGCCTGCCGGCACTACATTCACCGTTACCGGGCCTGACGGCTTCGCGCTTGAGCTGACTACCCGACTGCTCGGTGAATGCAACATATCCAACCTTACGGCTGCCGTAGCCGTAGCTGTCTACTTAGGTGTTCCGGCCGACAAAATCAGATATGCGGTCGAGAATATACAGCCCGTGGAGCACCGGCTATCTATACGCCACACTCCCGGCGGACTGACCATAATCGACGACGCATTCAACTCAAATCCCCACGGCTCACGCATGGCTATGGAGGTTCTGTCGCAGTTTACCGGGGGACGCCGCATCGTCATAACTCCCGGCATGATCGAGCTCGGAGAAAAGCAAGACGAACTCAACAGGGCGCTGGGCTCACACATCTCGAGGTCGGCTGACATAGCAATCATCGTCGGCGAATACAACCGCGAGGCTCTGACTGAAGGCATTCGCGCCGACGGCACTCTGGCAGAGGACAGCGTACACACTGTCGACACGTTCACCCAGGCCCAGCAACTTCTGACATCAATAGCTGCTCCGGGCGACACCATACTCTACGAAAACGATCTCCCCGATACATTCAAATAACACATATATTACTATATAACTCAGCAAAAATGAAGACCAACATAGGCGTATTCTTCGGCGGACGCTCCACGGAGCATGAGATATCCGTCATATCAGCATCACAGGCTATGCACGCCATCGACCGTCAGAAATACGACGTAACTCCCATCTACATAGCCAAGGACGGCAAATGGTACACCGGCGACGCGCTCTTCGACGTCAGCAACTACCGCGACATCCCGGCTCTGCTGAAACGCTGCCGTCAGGTCTATATGCGCCCCGAGACAGGCAACTTCAATCTCTATCTCTCGAAAAAACCTTTCCTCGGCTCAGACATACTGACGAAGCTCCATGTCGTCATACCGGTACTCCACGGATCGAATGGCGAAGACGGCACATTCGAGGGGGTACTGGAGACGATCGCGATCCCCTACGCAGGCTGCAACACGCTCGCCTCGGCCAACGGCATGGACAAGATCACGATGAAGATGATACTCCAGAGCGCCGGCATTCCCGTAGTAGACTACACATGGTTTACCGACAAGGAGTGGCAGTCAAAGCGCGACGCTATAATTGAAAAAATCGAATCGACGCTCCACTATCCCGTCATCGTCAAGCCGGCCAATCTCGGCTCAAGCGTAGGCATCGGAGCCGCCAATGACCGCGAGCAGCTGATCGAGCGCGTCAACGACGCCCGCCGCTACTCGACGCGCATAATCGTCGAGCATCTCGTACGCAATCTGCAGGAGATCAACTGCTCAGTACTCGGCGACTGCGACGAGTATGCGACCTCAGTACTCGAGGAGCCTATCAAGTCAGGCGAATTCCTGACCTATGAGGATAAATACATGGGCGGCTCAAAGGGTGCAAAGGGTATGCAGGCTTCGCAGAAGCGCATCCCGGCCGAGCTACCCGCCGAAATGACAGAGCGCATCCAGCATCTCGCCGGCGAGACATTCCGCGTGCTATCCTGCCACGGAGTGAGCCGCGTCGATGTGATAGTAGACCGCTTTTTTTATTATATTGAGTTCAACGAGATCTACACTATCCCCGGCTCACTGT
>CAMWHE010000069.1 GCA_947173955.1 uncultured Bacteroidales bacterium
AATTCAAAGTTAATTGTTAATTCTGAATCACGATGCAAAGGTAAAAGTTGACCACGATGACGCGCCCTCGCGGGCGCTCGGCTGGGGCAGGCGAGAATGACGGGGCGGGGGTGGATATGGAAAGCCTCCGGCGGCTCCGGGCTTGCTGACGGCTACTTTATTTTATCTTAAATGGTCGACATGAGTTGCACAGATAAACTAATTTGTTTATTTTTGCGTTACTGATATAAAAGAGACAGGAATATGAAATCATTAAAGAAGCCATTAGTGAAAAGGTTGCGGAAGCAGGATGGCGCTTCTGAAAAGAAGTCATGTTCCGGTAAAATTCAGATTACTATTGTTTCTGCTCAGGAGCGGGATGCGTATCGCGTGCCTTCATACGGTTATCTTTTACCGTGAGCAATCCCTTAGGTTATTATAAAGCTAAATTTATAGTGCGGAGTAAAGATCCTTCTACACTCCGCATTGTTGATATATGGGGATTTAAGTCAACTAAAAGTAATAAACGCTACATCGTTGAGGTGGAAAGATTCTCAAATCATTTTCTTGGATTGAAATTCTATTGGAAGGGTGTTGCGGAAAGTAAAAACAGATATTCTTTATTGACGAATGACTTCGAGCCACGTACTATTGTCATGTCGTGTGTCTATATTATGTTGGAATATTTCAAAAATGATGGATGCGCGTCATTTGGCTTTGTGGCGGCAGAAGATCTGGATGAGTCAAGAGGTGCTGTAGTGCCAAACAGGCGTTTTCGGTTTTACCGCAGAATGATGCTCTCTCTCTTTGGCGCGGAAACGTTTGTGCAGGGGTATGATGTCGCGACGTCGGTCTATCTTCTCATAAACAGGGAGATGTTGATGCGGAATCGTATCTCCGTCAGCCTAATTGAGGCCGAGATTTCAAAGTTATACGAAGGAGATTACTCGTTGGTCGTGGAGGAGTGAACTTTTTCTGAGTCAGGATATGGGAAAGCCTCCGGCGGCGCGGGGCTGTCGGAGGCTTTTATGTGAAATCTCGGTCTGTATGCCGGGGGATCAGAGGGCTGAGGCGAGGGCGGCATTGGTCTTGCGGACGGCTGCTGCGCTGGCTGCGAAGGCTTCTTTCTCGGCGTCGTTGAGGGGGAATTCGACGATCTTCTCGATGCCGTTCTTGCCGAGGATGCAGGGAACGCCGATGCAGAGGTCTTTTTCGCCGTATTCGCCGTCGAGGAGGGCTGAGCAGGAGATGAGCTTCTTCTCGTTGTGGAGCACGGCTGCCACAACCTGGGCGGATGCTGCGCCGGGAGCGTACCATGCCGAGGTGCCGAGGAGCTTGGTGAGGGTGGCGCCGCCTACCATGGTGTCGGCAGCTACCTTGCCGAGGGTGTCGGCGTCAAGATAGTTGGTGGCGGGAACGCCGCGATAGGCTGCGAAGCGGGTCAGGGGGATCATGGTGGTGTCGCCGTGGCCGCCGATGACGATGCCTTCGACTTCAGTGGGGTTGGCGCCGAGGGCTATGCTCAGGAAATATTTGAAGCGGGCGCTGTCGAGTGCGCCGCCCATGCCGATGATGCGGTTCTTGGGCAGGCCGGATGTCTTGTGGATGAGGTAGGTCATGGTGTCCATGGGGTTGGATACGCAGACGATGACGGCGTCGGGAGAGTATTTGAGGATGTTTTCGGTAACAGATTTAACGATGCCTGCGTTGACGCCGATGAGCTCTTCGCGGGTCATGCCGGGCTTGCGGGGGATACCTGATGTGATGACTACGACGTCGCTGCCGGCTGTCTTCTCATAGTCGTTGGTGACGCCTGTCAGACGGGTCTCGAGGCCGAGGATGTTGACGGTCTGGTTGATGTCCATGGCTTTGCCTTCAGAGAGGCCTTCCTTGATGTCGATGAGGACTACTTCGTCAGCTACCTGGGTGGTAACCAGTACGTTTGCACAAGTTGCGCCTACATTGCCGGCGCCTACTACTGTTACTTTTGACATAATATTTTTGTTTAGGTTTAGGTTCAGTTGTCTGCTGACACAAAATTATAGAAATTTTTCCGTATTGACACTTTTTTTAGTGAATTTTTTTCGCGGCCGTGTGGAAGGCGATCAGTCCGGGCATCGGGTCGGCGCATATGGCGGGTTCGGGGTAGCCGTGGGCGGCGGCGACGGAGCGGAGCTGGGGGCTGAAATGGAGGGCTACGGAGCCGGTGAATCCGAGTGGGGCGCCGGGGCGGCCGTAGCGGTCGATGTTGCGGCTGAAGTAGCGGTCGAATTCCTCGGTGACAAGCCGGTCGACGGCCTCATGCGCGCATGCTTCCCTTATCGTCGGCATCAGGGAGGCGAGGAAGGCGTTGGCGCCGGGGCGGCGGTAGACGCGCTCAATGACGTCGGCCATAGTCAGCCCCACGCGCCGGTCCCACAGCTGCTTTACCTCGTCGGGCAGGAGTCCCTTGAACAGGTCGGCGGCGAAGCGTTTGCCGATCGAGGCGCCGCTCCCTTCGTCGCCGAGTATGTAGCCCAGCGGGGGGATGTTGGCTGTGATGCGGGCGCCGTCGTAGAGGCAGCTGTTGGAGCCGGTGCCGAGTATGCCGGCTATGCCCCCCTCATGGCCGAGCAGGCTGCGGGCGGCTCCGAGCATATCGCTCTCGATCTTGATGTGGCGGATGCCCGCAAAGGTGCGGGCTCCTGCTATGGTGGCGCGGTGGCTGTCGGTCACTATTCCGGCGCCGTAGTAGTAGAGGGCGGTGACGTCCGTGCCGTCAATCAGAGGCCGGAGCTCGGCATCGACTGTCGCGCGGATATCCTCCGCGGCCATGACGGCGGGGTTGAGCCCCGTGGTACGGAGTGTGCGGGCGCTGCCGTCGGCGGGGTCGACGAGGCTCCATGTGGTCTTGGTGCTTCCGGCATCAGCTATGAGTATCATCATAAATGCAAAGTTAGTATCTTTTTTTGTGACACCAATCTGTTTTTCACAATATCGCGTCTCCGACGCTCAACCGTACGTGTATCACACTGTCCCCCCAGGCGCAAGCACGCCTGGGGATAACCACGATGACGCGCCTTTCCGGCGCTGCCTTATATCGAACTCACGTTAGTTAAAATGATGTGAGTGCAAGCGCCCCGGGAGGGCGCCCGGCTGGGCGGGCGGATGCGTGGTGGGTTTAATCGGCGTCCCAAAGAGGGACGCCAGCGGGGTGGTAGCCCATGCCGGGCACATCTCGCTGCGCTCGATGTACCCGGTTGCTGTAAATCAGCGTCCTACGGACGCCCAAGCAGGCGGACGATAGGGAGTTGCTCGCACACGCGCTGCGCGTGCGGCGGGGAGAAAAATCTGCCTGATCGTGGGGTTTCGCCCCCGAGGGGCTCAACCGCCACGCTACTATGCTGCCACGCGCTCCCGCGCGTGGCCTTCCGGCCGTCCCAGTCAGGGAGGGCACCCGCAGAGCGCTCAGCTGAAGCGTCTGACTCGGCGCTCCCGCGCGTGGCTTTCCGGCAATCCCAGTCAGAGCGGGGGTGAGCAGAGTAGCCTGTGGTTGAGGCCGTGAGGCCTAAACCGCAGGATAGGTCTCATTTCTTAATAGCCGCACGCGCAGCGCGTGTGCGAGTAATTCCTTGCCCGGCAGGTGTCTATCCCGAGGGAGATGGGGCGCTATTAACTTATTTTGGGAGGTGTGAAGGTAATAAATGAGGGCGGAATGGCGTTAGAAAGGCATGAAACAGTTTCTATATTATATAATTGGTGTCCTGGCGGCCGCCGGGGTGATGACGGGCTGCATCGAGGATTCGATATCGACTTCGCCGTCGGATCAGCCGCGCTTTGAGGCTGACACTCTGTCGCTGGGCACTGTCTTCACCGGCGACGGCACGCCGACCGTGCGTTTTAAGGTCTATAATCCCCACAGCAAGGTGATCAGCATCGACCGCATTGCTCTCCGCGAGGGGGGGACGGACGCCCGGTGGCGCTTCAATGTCGACGGCATCAGCGGGCGGGCGTTCACCGGCGTCGAGATCCGTCCGAATGACTCTATCTTCATCTTTGCCGAGGTGACTCTGCCGGATATGCGGGCTACAGAGCTCAGGCGCTATGTCGATCATCTGGACTTCACGACCCGCGGGGTCACTCAGTCGGTCACGCTGACGGCCGACGGGCTCGACGCGGAGCGCCTGCGTGGCGAGACTCTGACTCAGGACACGCGGCTGACGGCCGGACGCCCCTATATCGTCTATGACAGTCTGGTGGTGGCTCCGGGCGTGACGCTGACGCTGGAGCCGGGCACGCGCCTGCTCTTCCATTCGGATGCGTCGCTGATCGTCGACGGCACTCTGCGCTCTATGGGCACGGCGGAGCGGCCGGTGGAGATGACGGGCGACCGCCTGGGGACGGTGGTCGGGCGCGTCGACTATGAGATCATGTCGGGCCAGTGGGCGGGGGTCTTCTTCTCGTCGGCGAGCCGTGCTAATGTGATGGAATACACGTCGGTGCGCAACACGTCGTGGGGTGTCAGTGTGATGGAGACTCCCTATACTGACGATGTGCCGTCGCTGTCGCTGCTCAACTGCCAGTTGCGCAACTCCAAGGACTTCGCTCTGGTGTCGCTCCACTCGTCGGTCGAGGCGGTGGGGTGTGAGCTGGCCGACGCGTCGGCCGGTGTGGTCTTCCTGCAGGGGGGCAGGGCGCTGATAAGCAATTCTACGATAGCCAACTACTACCTGTTCTCGGCTGTGGGTCCCGCCGTGCAGTTCTCCCATGCCTTTGACGGCGAGGAGGGGTGGGATGCCGAAAGCGACCTGCCGCAGCTCGAGGCGGAGTTCCACAACTGCATCATCTATGGCAACGGCTCCGACCTGTCGCACGGCGACCTGACCGGCTCGCGTATCTTCATGCGCCGGTGCCTGCTCAGGAGCGCGGGGAGCGACGATGACAACTTCCTGGAGTGTCTATGGGATCAGGATCCGCTCTACTATACTGTCCGCGAGGACTATCACTTCGACTATCGCCTCAAGCCGGGTTCGCCTGCCATCGGGGCGGCCGATCCGGAGCTGATGCCGGCCTCTCTGGCGACTGACCGCTACGGGATAGCGCGCGCTGACCTGACGCTGGGTGCATATTCGTTTGACCCGTCGGTCAGCGAGTGAGCAGGTCGGGGCGGAGGCGGCGTGTGCGCTCGAGGGCCTGTTCCTGACGCCACTCGGCGATGCGGGCTTCGTGGCCTGAGAGCAGTATGTCGGGGACGCGCCATCCGTTATAGTCGGCCGGGCGGGTGTAGACGGGGGGTGCGAGGAGGTTGTCCTGATAGGAGTCGGAGAGGGCGCTCTGCTCGTCGCCGATGGCTCCTGGGATGAGCCGCACGATGGCGTCGGAGATGACGATGGCGGGCATCTCGCCGCCTGTCAGGACGTAGTCGCCGACGGATATTTCCTTTGTAATCAGATGTTCGCGTACTCTGTAGTCGACTCCCTTGTAGTGGCCGCAGAGTATTATTATGTTGTCGAGCATCGACATGGAGTTGGCCATCGGCTGATCGAACTGCTCGCCGTCCGGGGAGGTGAAGATGACCTCGTCGTAGTCGCGCTGGCTCTTCAGGTGGCTGATGCAGGCGTCGATGGGCTGTACCTGCATGACCATGCCGGCTTCGCCGCCGAAGGGGTAGTCGTCGACCTTGCGATGGCGGTTGGTGGTGTAGTCGCGCAGGTTGTGGATGTGGAATTCGACGAGCCCTTTGTCCTGGGCGCGCTTGAGTATGGAGCAGCCCAGGGGGGAGTCAAACATCTCGGGGAGGACGGTCAGGATGTCGATGCGCATCAGAGGTTCTTGACTTTGGTGACGAAATCATGCATCATGATGGCGGCTTCGGCTGCCTCGCTGCCTTTGTTGCCGAGCGGGCCTCCGGCGCGGTCGAGGGCGTCCTGCTCGTTGTCGACGGTCAGCACTCCGAAGATGACGGGTATGTCGCAGTCGGCGTTGAGCGACGTGATGCCCTGGGTGACGCTCTGGCATACGTAGTCGAAGTGGGGGGTGCCTCCGCGGATGACGCATCCGAAGACGATGACGGCGTCATAGAGCGAGGCTTCGATGAGCTGTGAGGCGGCGAATGTGAGCTCGACGGCGCCGGGGACGGTGAAGACATCGACCTGGCTGTCGGCGAAGCCTTCGCGGCGGAAGACGCCGAGGGCGCCGTCGGCGAGGGCCTGTGTGATGTGGCCGTTCCACTGGGCGCGCACGATGGCTACGCGCATATCGTCTACTTTGGGGAGCGCTCCGTGGGGAGCGGCTGCGGGTATGGCTGTTGACATGATGTATCTATGTGTTAGTGTTTACTTTACGGGCATTTTCTCGATGCGGCGTGCGTGGCGCCCTCCCTCGAAGGGGGTCGAGAGGTAGATGTCGACGAGCTCCAGGGCTGCCGCGGGCTCGATGAAGCGTGCGGGGAGGACGAGGAAGTTGGCGTCGTTGTGCTGCCGTGCGAGGGCGGCGAGCTCGGGGAGCCAGCAGATGGCGGCTCGGATGGCCTGATGCTTGTTGAGGGTCATGGCGATGCCGTTGCCGCTGCCGCACATGGCGATTCCGCGCGGGCACAGGCCTTTTTCGACGGCCGCGGCGGCGGGATGGGCGAAGTCGGCGTAGTCGCAGCTCTCGGCGCTGTAGGTGCCGAAGTCTTCATAGGGTATCTGCTGTGATTCGAGGTAGCCGGCTACGATGGCTTTGAGCTCGTAGCCTGCATGGTCGGAGCAAAGGGCGATTTTTTCCATAGTGATCGTTATGTGTTGGGTTTTGACTTGCGGGTTGTGGCGTTGATTCTGACCCATAGGGGGCGGGGGATGAGGCGCCATGCCATGACGAGCAGGCGCCAGCGCCAGTCGATGACGGCTACGCGGCGCCGGCGGTCGATGGCCTTGACGATGCGGGGGACGGCGTAGTCCTTGGGCATGAGCATGGGGTAGCGGTCGGCGGGGTCGAGCAGGTCGGTGGCGATGAATCCGGGGCGGATGTCGCAGAAGTCGATCGGGAGGCGGCGGATGCGGGCGAGCTGCTCGAGGGCGGTCAGGTAGACGGTCTGGAAGGCTTTGGAGGCGCTGTATGCGGGGGCTGCTCCGAGTCCTTTGGTGGCGGCTACGGATGTGATGGCGGCGATGAGTCCGCGCGGGCTGCCTTGGCGCGAGCTGAAGTGGCGGAAGGCGGTGTCGGTCATGGCTGTGAAGCCCTCGCAGTTGGTCATGACGGTGCGGCGCTCTATGCTGTCGGCGAGGTCGGGGTTCTGGCTCCCGGTGCCGGCGGCCTGCAGGAAGATGTCCATGCCGCCCAGGCGCCTGATGAGGTCGTCGAGGCGGTCGGGGGCGTCGGGGGCTGTGGAGTCGATGACGGCGGTCTCGATCCGGCCGGGGTAGGCGCGCTGCAGCTCCCTGAGGGGCTCGCTGCGGCGTGCGGCGGCTCCTACGCGCCATCCGCGGCGTGCGTAGGCTTCGGCTATGGCGCGGCCGAGGCCGGATGATGCTCCTATGATGACGATGCGGCTGCTCATGGCTGTGGGG
>CAMWHE010000070.1 GCA_947173955.1 uncultured Bacteroidales bacterium
AGCCGTGGTACATCGAGCCTAAAAGGCGAGATGTGCCCGGTCATCGCGTCCCCTCACACTGGCGTGCCTTGCGTACGCCGATTAAACCCGCCCCGCACTCCACCGCCTATCCCCCTGCAGAGGAGTGACACCTGCCGGGCAGGTGTCGGCATAGTAGCGTGGCGGTCGAGCCAATGGCGAGACCCCACGTTGCAGTTTTCTTGAACCAATCGCACGTGCAGCGCATGTGCGAGCAATACCCATCAGCCTCCTCCCCCATCCACGCCAGCGCCCTGAGGGCGCGTCATCGTGGCTCCCCCCATGCTACACATGAATCCGCGTAATCCGCGCAATCCGCGTGAGACCGATTATCGCCCTATCCCCCATTAACATCTTTTTGACATTTCTACCAACTATTATATACCTTTATTACATATTTTTTACTACCTTTGTATTAGAAAAGACTTACACAACCGAATCAAATACCACTTTTTTATTATACCCGGAGAGCCTCGGCTCTCATGATTATATCATTACCACCTATCTATATTTAATAAAGATGAGAAAACTTCTACTCTTGTTTAGTGCCTTCTTCCTGACGGCATTAACATCGATAGCGCAAGTCTATACCACATCGCCGACTCCCCTTCAGGAGGAAAGCAAAGACGTGGTTATCACGTTCCATGCCGACCGTGCCGGTGTCGCCGGACTCAAAGGCCTTTCTGCTTCCACGTCTCTCTACGCCCACATCGGCGTACTGACCACAAAGTCGCCCAACACATGGGCCTACGTCAAATCCGACTGGGGCAAGAATACTCCCGAAACCGAGTTCAAGCACGCCGCAGGCGACACTTATGATCTTAAAATCGGTGATCTCCGCTCCTACTTCGGCATCACCGATCCCTCGGAGACCATCAGCAAGGTCTGCATCCTGACCCGCAATGCCGCGGCCAACATACAGACCAAGGACTACTTCATCGACGTGGTTCCCTCCGGCTTCCAGGCCACACTGTCGGCTTCGGTCGACAATTATGTGCTGACATCTCCCACTGAGATCTCATTCACTTTCAACTCGACCAAGACTGCATCCCTCTCAATCACTGTCAACGGCACATCGATCGCATCGGCTGCCTCAGCCACCACCGTAACCGGCAAATTCAACTTTGCCGAAGCCGGCGGCACATGGCAGGTAGTCGGCACAGCCACTGCCGGCGGTGAGACCGTGACAAAGAAAATAGAGGTGGCCTACCCTCTGGCATCCCCCCAGGCCAACTATCCCGGCGGCATTCCCCGTCAGGGTGCTGTCCGCCAGTCAGACGGCTCGGTGACATTCTGTCTCGCAGCCCCCGGCAAGACCAACGTGATCCTCGTCGGCTCATGGGACGAATATAACACCCTCAACCGCAACGTGATGTCCTATCAGGACTATCAGGGCAACCGCTACTTCTGGCTCACTGTCAAGGGGCTTGAGGATGGCGTGGCCTACCCCTACTATTACCTCGTCGACGGTGCCACCAAGGTAGCCGACCCCTACGCCCATCTCGTGCTCGACTGTTACAGCGACAAATGGATGAACGAGGATGTCTATCCCGACCGTCCCGCATACCCCTATGATATCATCGACGACACCCTGCTCGCCGTCTACAAGAGCGACCTCGACGACTATGACTGGCAGGTGACCGACTTCGAGATTCCCGCCCACAACGACCTCATGATCTATGAGCTTCTGCTCCGCGACTTCACCGGCACCGACTCCAAGGACGACGGCACAGTGCGTCAGGCCATCGAGAAGATCCCCTATCTTAAGGCGTTAGGCATCAACGCTGTAGAACTCATGCCTATCATGGAGTTCAACGGCAACAACTCCTGGGGCTACAACACCAACTTCTATATGGCTCCCGACAAATCCTACGGCTCTCCCGCCGACTATAAGGAATTCATCGACCTCTGCCATCAGAACGGCATCGCCGTGATACTCGACATCGTATTCAACCAGAGCGACGGCCTCCACCCCTGGTATCAGATGTATCCCGCCGCATCCAATCCTTTCTACAATGCTTCCGCGCCCCACGCCTACAGCGTACTCAACGACTGGAAACAGGATCACCCCCTCGTCAAGCAGCAGTGGGTCGACGCAATAACCTACTGGATGACAGCCTACAATGTCGATGGCTTCCGCTTTGACCTCGTCAAAGGCCTCGGCGACAACGCATCCTATGGCGGCGACACCGAAAAGTTCAACCAGTCGCGCATCGACAATATGAAAGCCATCCATGCAGCCATAAAGGCCGTGAAACCCAATGGCATACACATCAACGAGAACCTTGCCTCCGCTGCCGAGGAAAATGCGATGGCCGCCGACGGTCAGCTCAACTGGGCCAACAAAAACGAAATCTCATGCCAGTTTGCCATGGGATATGCCGACAAGAGCAACCTTGAGTCATACCTGTCGACAAAAGACGGCAACCGCACATGGGGCTCGACCGTAGCCTATGCGGAGAGCCACGACGAACAGCGCGTCGGCTACAAACAGCTGACCTACGGAGCCGGATCTCGTCCCTACGGACAGAAATACCACGCTCCCAGCCGCTGCAAGCGCCAGAGCTCAATGGCCGCGCAGCTCATCCTTACACCCGGCCCGAAGATGATCTGGATGTTTGGCGAACTCGCCGCCGAGGAGAACACCAAGAACTCCGACAACTCCAACCTGACCGACCCCAAGAAAGTGCTCTGGAGCTCGCTCGACGATCCCGACCGCAAGTCTCTGCATGACAACTATGCCCAGCTCCTCGGATTCCGTCGCGACCACCCGACCCTCTTCGCTCAGGACGCCACCTTTGAATGCATCAACTTCCAGAACAGCCTCACCGTAGGCCGCACGATGCGCCTTTCCGACGGCAAGGACGAGGCTATCGCCTTCATCAATCCCTCGCTTGACGCGGCTCTGACCATCACGGCAGCCGCTACCCTGCTCAATGCATCCAATGCAAAGCTCATCAGCCATACGACCGACTGCACACCCGTGCTCAACGACGCTGCCGGCGGCAAGGTGTCAGTCACCATTCCCGCCCATTCATTCGCCTTTTTTGCCACAACAGGCGGCGGTGAGACAGGCGGTATCGACGATGTCTGGAGCGACTCCGCATCACAGGCACAGGCTGTTGGCGGCAACGGCGAGATCCTCATCATCGGCGCCTATGACACCGTCACCGTCCACGACATCTCCGGACGCAGCTACGACACCCTGCACGTCGCTCCCGGTCTCTATATCGTCACCGTCGACGGCGCCACCTCCAAAGTCGTAGTCAAGTGACTATACATCCAAATTGATTCAGATATAGACAAAGGCTCCCTTAGGGAGCCTTTTTTTGTAGCAGGCGGAAAGTATCTGAAAATTTTTGTTATCTTTGCAAGTTGAATGCAACTATACATCGACATATTAGTCAGCGGCTTGATTATCGGCATCCTCGTCTCGGCACCCATGGGACCCGTCGGGATGCTCTGCATACAGCGCACCCTCAACAAAGGACGCTGGTCCGGCTTCTGCACCGGCATCGGCGCAGGCCTGTCAGACCTCTGCTACTGTCTCGTCACCGGCCTATGCCTGTCGATGGTGCAGTCATTCATCGAGCGCAACGCCATCATCATACAGATCATAGGCAGCGTAGTGCTCATAGCATTCGCCTGCTGGCTGTTCAACCGAAATCCCGCCTCCGCCCTCCGAAAGCCGGCTAAGTCACGCAACTCATTCGGTACCGATATCGCCACCGGATTTCTCTTCACAGCTTCCAATCCCCTGATTCTCTTCTTCATAATCGGTCTGTTCGGCCGCTTCAACTTCCTGTTGCCGGAATACGAGAGAAGCCACTACATAGCCGGATATCTGTTCATTCTTCTCGGCACCATCGTATGGTGGTATGTCATCACATTTTTCGTCAATAAAGTCCGCGCCCACTTCAACGTGCGCTCCATGTGGCTTATCAACCGTATCATCGGCAGCATCATCCTGCTGATGGCTCTCTATGGCATCTACGGTGCGGTCAAAGACTATTATCACAACAAAAAGACACATGACACAGAGCTCGTTACATCTGCCCCTCATACCTGATATCGGCACCCGCCCGACAGAAGATATCGTCCGGACACTCCGCTCCCGCGGCGTCCGTGCCGACATCGGTTGCGTCAACTGGGCTGACAGCTACCCCCACGCCCCGGAGTCATACGCCATGCTCGCCTACGACGGCCGATCCATATTTGTGCTCTTCGCCATCCGCCCGACCGAGCTCCGCGCTGTCGCCACCGAGGATCTGCAGCCTGTCGCAAGCGACACCTGCTTCGAGATTTTCCTTAAGAAAGCCGGCGACACCCACTACTGCAACTTTGAATTCAACTACCGCGGCATAACCAACGTCTCGCGCCGCCCAGGGCGCGCCGGAGCTGTCAAATTCACTCCCGACAAGCTTGCCCGGATCCTCCGCTATCCGCTGGCAGCCGCTCCCCTCCCCCACGAATCCCGTCCGGCCGATCCAGCCGATGAGGTTGCGTTGCTGACTGTCATCCCCCTGTCACTCATAGCCGTGGACAGCTCTGACAGATTCCCCCTGCTCCTCGAAGGGAATATCTACTCATGCAGCGACGGCAGCAACGCCCCCTACTTCCTCTCATGGGCACCTGTCAGCACCCCGGCGCCGGACTTCCACCGCCCCGACTTCTTTGCACCTATCATCCTCGATGACAATGAATAAGCACTTCTTCCTCTATACCCTGCTCACTCTTTTACTGCTCTGCATCCTGACCGGATGCGGAGGAGCCAAACTGGCCACAGCCAACGAGCAGATGGGCCGCGGCGAATATTTTGACGCGGCGAATACATATCGCAAAGTCTACAACAAGTTGACAAAACCGCAGGAGCGCACCCTGCGCGGCGAGGTAGCCTTCAAGATGGGACAATGCTACAACAACCTCAGCATGAGCGCCCGCGCGACCGCAGCTTTCCAGAATGCTATACGCTACAACTATCCCGACTCCACCGCTCTGCTTCTGCTTGCCATCAATCAGCAGGCCGACGGGAAATATGCCGAGGCGATAAAATCCTATGAGCAGTTTCTCTCACTCGCTCCCGGCAACAAGACAGCCACCAACGGCATCGCCGGATGCCGTCTGGCCCAGGCCGCCAAGGGTAATCCGACCCGCTATGTGGTCAAACAGAACAAAGTCTTCAACTCGCGTCGTTCCGACTTCTCCCCGATGTTCATCGACTCAAGCCTCGACCAGCTATACTTCACCACCACCAACGAGAAGGTCACCGGCGACCATCGCAGCGAGATCACCGGCATGAAGAAAGGCGACATCTGGTTCTCCCGCAAGAACGAGCGCGGAGAGTGGATGAAGCCGGAGCCGGTCGAAGGGGAACTCAACACGGAGATGGACGAAGGCATCATCTCCTTCTCGCCCGACGGCTCGACGATGTATCTGACCAAGGCCCGCCGCTCCCCGTCGTCGGCTACCGGTGTCGAAATCTACACATCCCAGCGCTCGGATGCTAAATGGAGTGCGCCGGTCAAACTGGAAATCACGGCCGACACCCTCTCATCCTACGGCCATCCGGCCGTGTCGCCCGACGGCAACTGGCTCTGCTTCACCTCCGATATGCCCGGCGGCCAGGGAGGCCGCGACCTGTGGCGCATCAACCTCAAGGAGCGCGCGGGGTCGCTCGAAAACATGGGGGAATTCATCAATACCCCCGGCGACGAGATGTTTCCCTACTGGCGCACGGACAGCATTCTCTATTTCGCTTCCGACGGTCATCCCGGCTTCGGGGGACTCGACCTCTTCAAGGCCACACTCACCCCGTCGGGGGGGTGGCGTGTCGAGAACATGGGTCAGCCGGTCAACTCGGCAGCCGATGACTTCGGTATCACATTCGGCGAGGGGGAGAACGGCTTCTTCAGCTCCAACCGCGGAGATGCCTACGGCCACGACCATATCTATTCCTTCGAGCTACCTGACCTGCGCATCAATCTCTCGGGATATGTGCTTGACAAGGACGAAGAGCCGGTAGCCAACGCCATCATACGCATCGTGGGCAATGACGGGTCCAACCGCAAGGAGGTGGCCCGCAACGACGGTACATTCTCGTTCCCCCTCAACCGCGGCGTCAAATATGTCATGCTGGCTGGCGCCAAAGGCTATCTCAACGCCCGTCAGGAATTTGAAGCCGACGATGCCGAAGAGGATGCCGAATACTATGTCGACTTCATCCTCGCATCGATCAACAAGCCGGTCGTCATCGACAACATCTTCTATGACTTCGACAAAGCCACACTCCGTCCGGAGTCAAAGACAGCACTGGACGAGATGGTGCAGGTGCTGAACGACAACCCGAATGTCACCATCGAGATGGCGTCGCATACAGACCGAAAGGGCTCCGAGGAATACAACATCAAGCTGTCGCAGCGTCGCGCCCAGTCGGTCATCGACTACCTGATTGCGGCCGGCATCAGCTCCGACCGCCTGCAGGCCATGGGGTACGGCAAGTCGCGCCCCAAGACCATCACCAAAAAACTTGCCCGCGAATTCCCGCAATTTGAGGAAGGCACCACCCTGACGCCGGACTTCATCGAGACCCTGTCGCCGGAAGATCAAGAAGCAGCCGACCAGATCAACCGCCGCACGGAGTTCCAGGTGCTGTCGACCAACTATCAGATGTACTAATCCGGTCAACACAGTGAAATTCCGTACCGAAATAGAGCCATTGCGCGGAGCGGAGCCTATCGACCATGAAGCTAAGATCGCCATGCTCGGGTCATGCTTCACGACCGAAGTAGGAGCGCGGTTGCTGACCGACGGATTCGACGTGGCGGTCAACCATATGGGACCGCTCTACAACCCGGCATCGCTGGCGCGTGTCATTACCCGCGCTCTCGACGGCTACCGGTACAATGCGTCAGACTTCGTAAAACACGGTACTGTCTACCATGCGCTCGACTTCCCGTCCCGCTATCAGGATTCTGACCCGGAGCTGCTTGCCGAAAGAGTTAATGCCGACTTTCAACCTCTCGCAAAGAGACTGAGGGAGGCCGACCTGTGGATCATCACATTCGGCACTTCCCATATCTTCGAGTATGAGGTCAACACCGTGGCCGGCAACTGCCACAAACTGCCGCCGGCTTTCTTCTCCGACCGTTATCTCCGTATAGACGAGACAGTCGAACTGTGGCGACCGCTGACAGAAGGCCGGCGCGTGATCTTTACAGTCAGCCCTATCCGTCATGTAGCCGACGGACTTCACGGCAATCAGCTGTCAAAGTCGCGGTTGCTTCTCGCTATCGACGAACTTTGCCTTTCAGGCCGGGCCGAATAC
>CAMWHE010000071.1 GCA_947173955.1 uncultured Bacteroidales bacterium
CCTTACAATAGCATCCGAAAATGCGCGGTTCGGTCAGACAGGTCCCAAAGTAGGCAGCTTTGATGCCGGATTCGGATCTTCTTATCTTGCAAGATGTGTAGGTCAGAAGAAAGCGAGAGAAATCTGGTTTCTATGCCGGCAGTATACTGCAGCTGAAGCGCTTGAAATGGGCATGATTAATAAAGTGGTTTCGCTCGAATGTCTTGAGGATGAAACCGTAGAATGGTGTGAGACAATTCTTAAACGCTCTCCGATGGCTATCAGAATGATAAAACGTGCACTCAATGCAGAACTTGACGGCCAACGCGGACTAATGGAATTTGCGGGGGATGCCACACTTATGTATTATTTGATGGCCGAAGCGCAAGAGGGCAAAAATGCATTCCTCGAAAAGAGAGATCCTGATTTCAGTCAGTTTACCAAATTCCCGGGCTGATGCTTAGAGCTGCATATTGCCGCTATCTGTTAAAATTCAATTTCGTTGCTATCACTTCTCGGCAGTCTATGACCGAGAAAGAGACCTTTTTCATAAAAGTATGGGACACTGATTACCCGGAATTTTATGGAGTAGGGGAGTGTGCTGTTTTTCGGGGACTTTCATCCGATGACACTGCGGAGTATGAGTCCAAATTAATCAATATTTGCCATAATATTCATAACTTGTCATTAGAGGACATTGATCAGTCCTCTGTAAGATTCGGCGTGGAAACTGCTCTATTCGATCTTAAGAATGGAGGCAAAAGAATAATCTTTCCATCTGATTGGCTATATCAGACTCATGGCATTGAAATCAACGGATTAGTGTGGATGGGAGATTTTTCTACTATGCGTAAGCGGTTGGAAGAAAAAGTTGAGGCTGGATTCAGATGTATAAAAATTAAAATAGGAGCACTGGATTTTGAAAGAGAAATTCAATTGCTTAAATTTCTGCGTGAAGAATATTCCGACTACAACATTCAGCTTCGACTTGATGCCAACGGTGCTTTCTCTGCCTCGGAGGCTCTCAATCTCATTGATAGATTGGCAAAATACGACATTCATTCTATTGAACAACCCATCAGACCTCTTCAATGGAAAAGTATGAAGGAAATATGCAAATATTCTCCAATACCTATAGCATTGGATGAAGAACTGATCGGTAATATGGACTACGATCACAGATGTAGACTATTGGATGCAATCTTCCCGCAATATATTATACTTAAACCATCTCTATGCGGAGGATTTTCGACGGCCAACGGATGGATAAAAGATGCAGAAGACAGGGACATCAAGTGGTGGGCTACATCAGCACTGGAATCTGACATAGGGCTGAACGCAATAGCTCAGTGGGTTGCTTCAAAAAAAATATCTATGCCACAGGGATTAGGCACAGGTAAGCTGTACACAAACAATATCATATCGCCCCTTTACATTGACCGCACAAAATTAATGTATAATCCCGGTGTCGACTGGAATCTGAGTTGCTTACAATGGACAATCTGATTAATCCGACTCAGGAGGCTATCAGTTTCCTGCATGAATGGCATAATAAGTCCGACTATATTATTGCGCATACATCTGGCTCAACCGGACGACCTAAAGAGATTAAACTGCTCAAAAAAGACATGATAGCCTCCGCGAAAGCTACATGTGATTTTTTCAAACTATCGACAGAATCATTGCTCGTTTGCCCGCTTTCGGCAAGTTATATCGCAGGAAAAATGATGATCGTCAGAAGCATAGTATCCGGTGCTACAGTCGCTTTTGAGCAACCGTCGGCTACTCCTATTTTAGATAATTATCCTCCGATCACCTTACTTCCGATTGTACCGGTTCAGATTGAATCAGTCTTGCAAAGCCGGCAGCCGATTTCCAACATAATAATAGGAGGAGCGCCGATATCGTCAGAATTAGAGCAGACTATCCGTAATCATCCCGCCAATGTTTTTGCTACATACGGTATGACGGAAACATGCTCTCACATTGCACTACGAAATATCTCGGCCGGCGAAAATTTATTCAGAGCACTTCCCGACGTTACTTTCAGTCTTGATGACCGTAACTGCCTTATGATAGAATTACCGCGGTTTTCCTTCAGACAAATAGTCACTAATGATATAGTAGAACTGGTCGATAATAAAACCTTCCGGTGGATCGGCAGATATGATAATGTTATAATATCCGGAGGCCTTAAGATACATCCGGAACTGCTTGAGAAAAAATTAGCTCCTTTTATTGACAAATCATTCTTTATTACATCTGCGGATGATAGGAAGTGGGGGCAAAGAGTCGTTATCTGCCTTCTCGGAGAAAAGGATTCGGACTATGAGAATTTTCTCTCGTCATTGTTTAAAGAAAAACTCCCGAATCATGAGATTCCTCGGGAGCTCTATTGGTTTAATAAATTCAAGACAACATCTAACGGTAAATTAATACGCCGGCTATCCGAACTTTGAAATCTTTCTGAGCATCTGCTCGTTAAGGATACGTATACGCCTTCCATCAACAGTGATTATCTTCTCAGCGACAAATCCGGAGAGTGTACGGATCGCATTGCTGGTAGTCATATTGGATAGATTAGCAAGATCCTCACGCGACATATAGATTCGCAGTGTTGAATCATCATCCTCATATCCGTAATTGTCTTTCAGTACGATAAGAGCCTCGGCAAGACGACCTCTGATATGCTTTTGTGTAAGATTGACGATTTTGGTGTCAGATCCTCCAAGATTACGGGAAAGTTCATGAATGAAAAACCACGCGAGTTTATTATTGCCGTGCATCAGTTCTTCGACAAGAGACATCGGGAGAGAGCCCAGGGTAGAAGATTCAAATGCAGAAGCACTCGACACGTATGGCTCACGGGCAAAATAAGCACGATAGCCGAAATATTGCACCGGGCGAATCAATCTGAGAATCTGCTGACGGCCTCCGATTCCATCTTTAAAGATTTTTACCTTACCTTTGAGCAATACCCACAAATGATCCGGATTCTCACCTTCGGCATAGACAATCTGATTCTTTCGAAATGTATGAAGTGTAAACGCATCAATAATCCGACGCTTCTCTTCGCCCTCGAGTATAGTCCATATCGCGGCGAGGTCTTCGCTGACTACTTTTTCTAATGCGCTTTTTATCATGAAAATGCCAAATAATTATGTTATAGAGCACAAATATACGGATTAATTGCTTTATAACAATAATTCAGCCAAAATTTTAACATATCGAAAGGAAATATTCGCATTTACTATCACACAAGCCGATCGAAAAGACGCTCGAAAGTACGGTCAAGGTCATCGGTCAAGCCTGGATGGGGACGCGACGTCTGAATACAGGCACTCTTTACAGCAGTTATCCAGCGAAATCGCTCTTCTGGCTCCAATAAAGCTATCGGGCCAAACAATTTATCGCCCAAAGCGATTCCCTCGATCGCCTTAAGCTGAGTGCTGAGACAATCTATGTTTGCTTGTGGATCAAACAAAATAATTCGATTATTATCGAGTCGCAGCGATATTCTGACCCAACGGCGACGCTTACACATCATAATAAGCCCCACATTGATAAACTCCTGACGCTCAATATCCGGAACAAAGCGGATCACAGCATATTCATATAAGAACTCCATTGTGGGCAGATTTTGCTTGTAAGACAAAACCCTCACGGTTTTTAAGCCGCTCGGTCAGAATTGTTTTATAATCAGCTCTGATCTCATCAGGTGTTTGCAGTACACCATCCCATGACAGCCACTCGTCGGGAATGAGATCCACTATATCCGTAATTAGTTCAGGAGTAATCTTTTCAGACATAAACTCATCAGCCTCATCTAGTTTTGATGCCTTATGGATGAAGACATGATCCTTTATATACGGGAATTTTGATGTAATTGCCTGCATTCTGTTTTCCCAGTTATGATGGAAATATAACGATGCACCATGATCAATAAGCCATGTTTCGCCTTTCCAAACCAGCATATTGGTGTTTTTGACCGTTCTGTCGACATTCATCAGAAAGGCATCAAGCCATACGATCTTTGATGCAAGCAATTCATCCACCGGATTTGCATAAGGATCTAATGTAAATGAACCCTTCAGGAAATGCAATCCTAAATTCAGTCCCCGCGAAGCTTCAAGAAGTTCCCGGACTTCTTCATCAGCTTCTGTAATACCGAAACGATCATCTAAATTCAGAAACACAATCTCAGGAACCTTTAAACCGGCAGCGCGCGCTATCTCTCCACCAATTAATTCCGATAGCAATACTTTCGGGCCGTGGCCTCCACCCTTAAACTTTAATGCATAAGAAAAGCCGTCATCAGCCTCAACCAAAGCCGGCAAAGACCCTCCCTCACGGAGTGGGTGGATATATCGTGTTACTTCTTGTTGTCGCAATTTCATATTATAATTATAAGAACGACAGTCCAAAGAGATGTTACTCCAGGACTGTCGGTATAAGAACCACACCAAAGGAAGCGATGAAACTCCGAATAGACAGGATTTGAGTGCTCGTCATCCTTTGTAATCCGCCTTGCTTAAAAAGCCCCTCAGCGAGGCTGAGAGTGGGGCTCGCCATCAGATAACTAAGCTTGTCTCGGTATTTCATTTGATTTGAAGAGTTTCCCAATCAACTCTGATGTGGCAATAAGTTAATCAATATTGAGTCTCACTCTTGAGATACTAATAGCTTATAATCGCTATATCTTTATAACACAAAGATAGAAAATTTTCTTTTCAAAAAGAACTAATTAATGTTAATCCGCGTATATGCCACAAAAACATACTATCATGGACAGTTATAATTAACTATACAATTAGTATATGCTAAAATTTCTTATCTTTGCATTGTCTCTTAACCCCTCAGGATATGCTGATTCGCTCTTTATTCTCACTAATTATCGCCCTACCATTCTGTTGTTTAGCTCAATCTATAACGGATTTTAGAGTTGAAAAGATTGATAAACAAGTTAAGGATTTTCGGCTTGACTCAATCAAACTGTCTTCTCCCATTGACTATTATTTATCAAGAGCGCAAGTACGTCTCTCCGGTAAATATAAAAATTGGGCTGAAATTTCAACTTCAATGTTTGATTACAGTGCCAACGTCATCGATGAAGTTATTGACGATGAGTTCCGTAATTATATCCTCAACGAGTATATAGATTATATCGTAACTTATCGTGATTCCGTAGCGTCTATTGTTACTCATAACGAGGGTGAAGATATTGTGCTTTTGAATAACTGTTGGTTAGAAAACGGGAGATGGGTCAATCGCGGTCAGGGTATAGCTGATGACTTTAATGAAGCACAAGACAAAATAATTGAGGAACTACCCGAAGCCTTGTATAATCTGCCACGAGTCGATATTATCAACAATATTCCGACTGATGTTGAGCCATTTGCTGCTTATCTTTCTGAAGTCAAGAAATCGCCGGAAAACTTTCTTATGGATATGCTTAAAACTCATAAACTCGTTATTAACGGTGAGTATCACCGCAGACAAGTTTCTTGGGATATGATAAAACGCCTCATTTCGCTACCCGATTTTTCTAATGAAGTCGGTTGCATTTTCATGGAGCTTCCATCATGGCATCAATCTACCATGGATAAGTTTATGGCATCGGACACTCTAAATACCAATCTCATAATTCAAATTTTCCAGGATGAACAATTAAACGGCTGGTGGGATAGGGGAGAATTTGATTTTCTCTGTACTCTATGGGGAATCAATCAATCATTGCCTGACAACAAAATAATCAAAGTAGTTTTAGCTGATTATCAGATACCATACTCAAAAATCACTAACAAAGAGGAAGCCAGGGTATTAGAAGATAGAAACACCCACATGGCAAAAGTCGTTGTGAATACGATAAACAACTCCCAAGACACACGAAACAATTTGTTTCTCGTAGGATGTGCCCATGCCTATAAATCGAATCAAGCAGGTATCTCATCCGCTGAACTAACGGCTGGAGCCCAAATAGCAAGTACACTCGGCAACGGGAACGTCTTTACTGTTTTTCAACACGTAATGTCAGGCGATAATCATGGAGGTAACAAATCGGCAATACGCGGAGGCATATTTGATAAAGCATTTGAATTGAATGGTAATAAACCCGTTGGCTTCAAACTGGCAGGCTCTCCTTTCGGAGCAGAACCATTCGATGGCATCTACGAAATCAAATATAAGACAGCTACAGGGACGTATTCAGATAATTTTGACGGCTATCTATTTCTGGCCCCATTGACGAATGAGCCTAAAGCCATTCCTCTCGTTGAAATATTTACAGATGAATTTGTTGCAGAGATGCAACGCAGATCATCCGTAATGGGTTTTGACAATCTGCGCTATATATGGTTCGGACGTCGCGCGCCGGAATTAACTAAAGAATATATCATACAGACCCTTTTGCAGGACTAAATGTACTCTCGATAAAAAACAAAAGGAGTAACTTTGCGCTATGACAAAAGCACAAAAATTAAAGATATGCGACTGGACATTAGCAATCCTACTGCCGATTGTTCTTGTCTCAGCCATACAATTAGAAGCTACTTCAAGCAGTGGTACATTCCCGGTAATTTCCCATATTATCGTGACTCTACCGTTTATGAGTATTATTGTATGGCATATTTACCTTCATTTTCAATGGATAAAGTGGCTTACAAAATTTAGCAAACTTAAAGTACCGACACGCATACTTTGGTGG
>CAMWHE010000072.1 GCA_947173955.1 uncultured Bacteroidales bacterium
CACGCAATGCGCGACTACTTCCAGCCATATATCGAGCGCGCCCGCCAGTACAAGAATCGATAACAAATTTTCGTAATACGCTTCTTCTCCGGAAAACAATACGCAATTTATTGCGTAAGGAGGTCGAGGTAGCGTCGGGCGATGATGTCGGCGCCGAAGCGCTGCTCTATGATGTCGTGCTGGCTCTGGCGCTCGAAAGGTCGGTCGAGCGCCAGAGCGATACATTCCGCTACTGACTGCGGATCATCGTATCGGGCGAACAGACCGGTGGCGCCGTCGTCGATGATGTCGCGCTGCCCGCCGCGGTCGAAGCATACGGAGGTACATCCGGCCGCCATACCCTCGATGATTGTCCCGGGAAGGGTCTCAAACTCTGAGGTCGAGACTACTACCGAGGCGTGGGCATAGAGCTCACGGAGCGCGGCGCCATCGGTTATCAGCCCGAGATGACGGTAGGGAAACCGCAGTGCATCAAGAGCATGCGGATCGCGCAATGCACCGAAAAATATGGCCACCGTATCGCTCGCGATGTCGGGGCGCATGGATGCAAGAGCGTTGAGAGCCGCTACGGCTGTGGGCAATCCCTTGATCGGGTCGTCGAGGCGCGCGGCGCCCATGACGATAAGCCGCTTGTCGGTCCGCCTCTCCCGTGGAGACGTATGGAAGTCGGCAATCGGGAATGGATTGGGAATGGTGACTGTCTCACGGCCGGCGAGTAAGCTGCTCCTGCGGGCGCACTCTGCGAGCCAGCTGCTGACAGCCACAAACCGAAGCTGCGGGACGGCATCATAGACTGACTGCTTGCGGCGCTGACAGACAGATGACAGATCGGCGGAATGCCCCCCCGGAAGATGTATATACCGGCAGCCACCGCACTTTTCCTCGTAGCTGCGGCAGCCGAGCGAATGATGGCAGATACCGGTCATGGGCCACATATCGTGCATCATCCAGGCTATGGGGCGGCCGAGCGTGCCAAGCCGACGGATGTCGCCGAGCGAGAGGGTGCCCTGATTGATCCATGAGAGGATTATAGCATCGGTATCTCTGACGAGAGGATGACGGGATATGTCGTAGCCACGCGTGGCTGTGGAGACTTTGAAGAGGTCGCGCCGGCTGAATCCGTTGCGTACGAATATATTAAGCCGCTCCGACAGGAAGCGAGCGCGACGGCCTATGCCTGTGCCGAGCAGATGTACCCGCGGATCGTCGCTGAGCTTCTCGCTGACGAGCATGGCCACGTCGGCTCTCTGCCGGGCGAGAGCATCCATAAGGCGGTAGGTGACGACTGCGGCTCCGCCTCGCGTATCGCTATGGCTGACAAGGACTATCTTCATGGTCGGACTGAATGGCTATATATAATAAAATCTGTCGCTTCGCATCAGGATGGAAACGACAGATGATGTAGTCCATAGCGGAATCGAACCGCTCTTCCAAGAATGAAAATCTTGTGTCCTAACCGATAGACGAATGGACCATCAATTTCTCTCTCAACCGCTTCTCCGCCGGGGAAAACCGACTTCCGCCCTACGGCTCGCAGCTAAAGAGAGCGTTATAAGGTGGCTTAAGCACCGAGCTTGTTGACGTGCTTAGCGAGCTTGCTCTTGAGGTTGGCAGCCTTGTTCTTGGAGATAGACTTCTTGGAAGCAAGACGGTCAAGCATAGCAGAAACTTTCACGAGGTCTGCAGCTGCTTCGGTCTTGTCGGTCATACGGCGGAGACGGCGAACGGCGTTGCGTGCGGTCTTTGCGTAATAACGGTTGCGGAGACGACGTGATTCGGTCTGACGGATTCTCTTGATTGATGATTTATGGTTTGCCATTTTTAGAAAAAAGCTTTTATATTCTTATGATGTAATTTAGTAGTCCATAGCGGAATCGAACCGCTCTTCCAAGAATGAAAATCTTGTGTCCTAACCGATAGACGAATGGACCATCGTTGCCCCAGGGACATGGATATCCCTCAAAGCGAGTGCAAAAATAGCGACATTTTTTTATTCTGACAAATTTTTTTTTAAAAAAAGCGAAAAATTCGCTCTCCGCCATCCGTTTCCCGATCAGCTGACCCATAGAAATTCAATCTTTTAGCTTTCAGGCCCATGATTTTCCCTTTCTATATACACTTTTTTATCATGCCGCCTCAGCCGGATTACTGCGACCTGAATTTTCTTGCAAATCTAAAGTGCGACTTTATAATTGCAAGAAATATAGCCTCTCCCGGCTCCCTCAATAGTGGAATGAGGAGCCGCCGAGGAATTCGCGCAGAAGCGATGTTGGCGGAATGAGTTTTTCACCGAATTGTTTTTTAGGAGTTGGATATTTTATATCTTTGCAATTATAAAGTCAGACTTTAGAATTACAAGAAATGTGGATAAATAGAGTATTATCGTCTAAAATAGAACAGCTTAGTCATAAGTTCCCCATCATCACGCTGACCGGCCCGCGCCAGTCGGGCAAGTCGTCGCTGTTGCGAAAGGTGTTTCCCGATTATAAATATGTATCGCTGGAAAATCCTGATATAAGGGATTTTGCGACCAATGACCCGAAAGGTTTTATCAGCACCTATGCCGAAAAGGTGATTATTGATGAGGCACAGAGAGTCCCACAGCTTTTTTCGTATATACAGACTCATGTGGATGAGCACAATCAGCCGGGAATGTATATGTTGGCCGGCTCCCAGAACTTCCATCTCATGGCAGCCATCGATCAGTCGCTTGCAGGACGCACAGCTGTGCTCAGACTTCTACCGCTGTCAAGGGGAGAACTTCATCAGGCCGGTATTCTGCCCGAATCGGCAGACGAGCAGATATTCCGGGGGTTCTATCCGAGACTGTATTCCATGGACATTGATCCGCTGGACTTTTATCCGTCATACACAGCTACCTATGTAGAGCGCGACGTGAGGTCATTGATGAGAATCGGAGATCTCAATAAGTTTACACGTTTTCTCAGGCTTTGCGCCGGACGGATAGGCCAGCTGCTGAATATGTCGTCACTCGCCACGGAGACCGGCGTCACCATTCCGACCATCGAGTCGTGGATCTCGATTCTCGAAGCGAGCTATATCCTCTACCGTCTTGAGCCCGACTACAACAATTATAATAAGCGGATCGTCAAGACCCCCAAACTATATTTCTATGACACAGGGCTTGCCTGCAGTCTGCTCGGTATCCGGACGGCGGAACAGATAGACACCCACTATATGCGCGGTGCCTTGTTTGAAAACATGGTGATCAATCAGTTTGTCAAAGACGCGTTTAATGCCGGACAGAATCCTGACATAACATTCTGGAGAGACAGCACGGGCCTGGAGGTTGATCTGGTACGCACCGTCGGAATGGAACAATTCGGCTACGAGATAAAATCGGGTCAGACTTTTAAGCCGGATTTTTTCAAGAGTCTGAGCAAATGGGGACAACTCTCTTCCACGCCGCCTGAGCGACTGAGCGTAATCTACGGAGGGGAGGAAAGCCTTCAGACATCATCCGGCCGGGTCATACCCCTTTCGACCTGCTTCGGCTCAATAGTGGAATGAGGAGCCGCCGAGGAATTCGCGCAGAAGCGATGTAGGCGGAATGAGTTTTTCACCGATGGGCGAGAAGTAGCCGAGGAATTTCAGCAGGCGGTAGGCCTCGGCATATTCGGGGATGTCGTGGGGTACGTTGCGGAGTATCTCCTCGCCGTAGTCTTTCATGACCCCGAGTTCGAATATGAGCGACGAGTTGAACATCGCGTCGGCATTCTCCTGATAGGGGAAGATCCACTTTTCTTCGCCGCGACGCACGCTGGCCCACCGCCGCAGGGTGTCGACAGCCGATGTCCCGCGATACTTGTGGTCGCGGATGATGCGCCGCAACAGGCGGTTGTCGGTCGTGGGAACCCAGTTGTGGTCGTCGATAGCCAGAGTGGTCAGAGCCGAGACATAGACACGATATTTCATCCTGTCTTCGACCCCTTGGGTCAGCTCGGGATTAAGGCCGTGGATACCTTCGATCAGCAGCACGGTATTGTCGTCGAGATGCAGGCGGTTGCCTTTATAGGAGCGTGTGCCGGTCTCGAAGTTATAGGATGGCAGCTCGACTTCCTCGCCACGGAGGAGGGCGTTGAGGTCAGCGTTGAATTGCTCGAGGTCGAGAGCATGGATCGACTCATAGTCATAGTCGCCCGACTCGTCTCGCGGTGTCAGATGGCGGTCTACGAAATAGTCGTCGAGCGATATCATCTGAGGCCGGAGCAGGTCGGTCATCAGGAAGGTGGCAAGCCGCTTCGTGGTCGTGGTCTTGCCGCTTGACGACGGACCGGCTATCAGCACGATGCGCGCTCCGCCCCGGCGGAAGCGGGCGGCTATGTCGTCGGCTATAGAGGCAATCTTCTTGGCGTGCAGAGCCTCGGCCACATTGATCAGGTCGGCCGTGTGGCCGTTCTCGACGGCGCGGTTGAGCTCGCCCACATTCTTGACCCCGATGACGCGGTTGAAGGCTACATGCTCGGTAAAGGCGTGATACATCTTCTCCTGTGGCCGGGGAGTACGCGGACGCTTATGGTCGGCGCGGTCGAAGGGGAGCAGTAGCAGGCCGTCCTTATATGGCAGGAGTGAGAATGTCGACAGGATGCCGGTTGACGATGCCAGCGGGCCATAATAGCTGTCGGCGATACCGTCGAGCGTATAGTAGGTGGTGTATAGCGTGTGGGTGGTCTCGAGCAGCAGCGCCTTGGCATCCAGTCCCTGGGAGCGGAAGAGTGGAATGGTATCGGCCGTCAGCTCCTCGTGGCGCTCGATCGGCAGATCGAGACCCGCCAGGCGGTGCATCTCCGACTCAAGGGCTCCGACGAGAGCGTCGCTGACCTCGACGCCGCGAAGCAGACAGTAATAGCCGTTGGAAATAGAGTGCTCGAACGTCAGGGCAGCCCCCGGACACAGAGCTGACACGGCACGGTAGAGCATCATGCAGAGCGAGCGCACATAGACCCTCTCGCCCGATGCCGACCCGATGGGAAGAAAGTCAACCTTTTTGGGAGCGAAAATAGCGAAACGCAGATCCTCGGTCTTATTGTTGACACGTGCGCACACCGGCCGGAACGGTATCTCGCCCCCAACGCGGTCAAGGATGTCAAGCAGCGTCTCGCCCCCTTTGGCTTCGATGGAGCGGCCAATATTGTCGATGTAAACTTTTATTTTGTCAGTCATGGTACGGAATTTTAGATCCGGGTGGCGAGGGCTTACGGTGCGCTGTCACCCGCATACAAAGTAACAAAAAAACCGACGTGCCCGCGCGCCGGCTCCCATCCAAAAACATTGTGTTTAACTAAATTTAATAAACGGCCCTATCTATTCACCGCAGATTGTCGGGATTTCTGCATATTTTTGCGGTGGATTTTCCGTAACTGTATACTATTAAATAATAAGAGATATGATATTAGACATCGTATGGCTCATCCTCGGACTGGGACTGATACTCGGCGGAGCCAACGCACTGACCGACGGCTCGGCGGCGATAGCGCGCCGGATGGGAATCAGCGACCTTGTAGTAGGTCTCACCGTCGTAGCCTTCGGGACATCGGCCCCGGAGCTGGTGATATCCGTGCTCGGCGCCACCGACGGACACACGGAGCTCGCCATCGGCAACGTAGTCGGCAGTAATATATTCAATGTGCTTGTGATAATCGGCGTGACGGCCATGGTCAGGCCTATCATCGTCGAGCGCAGCGTCATGACTATGGAGATACCGATGATGGTGCTGTCGGCCGTCATCCTTCTGCTGCTGGGCAACAGCGGCTCGCTCTCAGGCACGGGGATCAATGAGGTCAGCCGTCTGAGCGGCATCTTCCTGCTGATCTTCTTCCTGCTGTTCATGCGCTATACATTTGCCTCGGCAAAAAACGGCGCGACCGACGACACGGACACGGCCGACGGTAAGGCTCCGATGAGTGTGGGACGGTCAATAATATACATCATCCTGGGTCTGGCAGCCCTCATCTGGGGTGGCGACCGCTTCGTGGCCGGTGCCTCAGCCATCGCCATCGGACTCGGCGTCAGCGAGGCTGTAGTCGGCCTGACAATAGTGGCGGCCGGCACATCGCTCCCCGAGCTTGCCACATCCATAGTGGCCGCCGTCAAGGGAAAACCCGGACTGGCTGTCGGCAATGTAATAGGCAGCAATATATTCAATGTGCTGATGGTACTGGGCGTCTCGGCCACAGTCTCACCCCTCCCCTTTGGCTCGATCGGTAACTTCGACCTGCTGACGCTGCTCGGCGCGTCGCTCGCCTTCTGGCTCTTCGGCTGGACTATCAAACATCGCACCATAACGCGCCTTGAAGGCGGCATTCTCGCGGCGGCCTACATCGCCTACATCGCCCTGCTCATCAGCAAGGCATAGAGCCGCCATCCGCATAAAGACCCATCAAGGCCGATTCCGACCCCTGGAGTCGGCCTTTCCCATCACACCTTTTTCCGCGTACAAATCAGATTGATATTGATTTACAGCCAACCTTGAGAAGGAAGTGTGGCGATTGTCGCGGTGAGAGCCGCCACTTTTTTGTGTCTGCCTGTCAGCTCCGTCTGACGAGTCGGACAAACTGAACCGGTTGCGGGGATCAGAAGTCGAACATGCGGGAGCGGGCAAGGCGGGGGATGGGGA
>CAMWHE010000073.1 GCA_947173955.1 uncultured Bacteroidales bacterium
GACTATTACTTCATGATGGGCGACAACCGCGACAAGTCGCTCGACTCGCGCTATTGGGGATTCGTTCCTGAAGACCATATCGTGGGCACTCCCTGGCGTGTGCTGGTATCCTTCGACGGCGAGAACGGCGGAATACGCTGGAACCGCATCCTAAAAGACGCCAATCCCGACAAGTGATCACCCCCCTGACCGTCAGCCGCGACACTACCGTACTGCTCGAGCCACGCTATTTCGGCTCGATAGGGTGGTATGCCGCCCTTGCCGCAAGCGAATATGCCATCGTCGACTTTACATCACGCTACGACAAGCGGCGCAAGCTGACCCACCGCACGACGATAGCCGACGTCAACGGCCCCCTTGACCTTACCGTCCCGATATCCCGACCCCCGCTGACCGATCCCGGTCGCCCGCTGACATGGAGCGACATGCTCGTCTCCACCCACGACCAGTGGTGGAATATCCATCGCGTGACCCTCGAGAGCGCCTACGGACGGACACCGTTTTTTGAGTTTTATATCGACCGGTTTCTGCCCGCGCTGACGGCCGGTGTCGTCGACCGCTTCCCCACGCTGCGCGAGCTTGATACCTTTATCGACCGGCAGATACGTAGCATTCTCGGGCTGCCTGAATGCCAGGCGGTCAGCCGACCCATAGGGAGTGTGATCGACCTGCGGCGGCAGGAACCGATGCCCCTGCGCGCCGGCACGGAGTGGCCCCCCTATTATCAGGTCAGAGCCGCCCGCCACGGCTTCCTGCCGGGACTCAGCATCATGGATCTGATCTTTAATGTCGGTCCGGAGTCGCCGCTGTATCTGCGGAAGGTACTGGCCACGGATTGACCGGACGGTAGCCGCAGTCAGCGCTCAGCACGCGTGCCGGCACTCCGGCGGCCGAGGCGCCTGCGGGAATGTCGTGCGTGACAACGGCTCCCGCGCCTATCATCGCTCCCCGGCCTATCCTCACCTGCTCTACTACGCAGACCGACGGCCCCATGTAGACATCATCCTCTATCGTGGCCGCAGTCCCGTTCATCGAGCCTATCGTGGTGAATTGCGACAGGTTGACATTGTTGCCTATTACTGCTGACGCATTGATTACCACACCGTTGTCATGGCCGATATACAGGCCGTAGCCCACTCTGACGTCCGTAGGAATCAGCATCGCATATTTCCTGCGATACTTCTCCATCCTCAGCCGGAAGTAGGGGCGCAGGAAGCCGCGATACTGGCAGAGCCGGAAGTAGAACTGAAATCCCATCGAGGGCGACTTGAAATGCATCGCCCACAGCCTGAGCGGGGAGCCGGTGCGCCGGCCCGTGATGCGGAAATAGTCGCTGCGTATCAGCTCCAGACAGTCGCTGTAAGACTCCGGGACAGGTATCGTGAGATCGTTGACAGTAGTATGCTTCATCGCCGTAGGGGTAGAGATGGATGTTGGTTGCAAAAATAGGCATAATTTTCCGCCAATCGCGCCCTCAGCTGCTTATTTTTCAGATTAGCGTTGCATATTTCAATTCATATTGCTTTATTTGCGTTATGAATCCCGAAACCAACACGTCCCGTAAGCCATCCGGCGCCCCTTTTGAGTCGGCACAGGCCGAAGCCATGATATCGGCGCCCTGGATCACGCTCGCCACCCCGACCTACAACCGCCGCCGGGAGCTGCAGCGGCTCTACGACTCGCTACTCGCCCTGCGCGCCGCGACAGCCCCTGAGATCAGCTTCGAATGGCTTATAATCGACGACGGCTCGACCGACGGCACCTCCGCACAGGTAGCCCTATGGACCGCTGACGACCGCCTTCCCATCAGATATTTCTATCAGGAAAACCGCGGGAAACACGTCGCCGACAATCGCGCCGTGGAGCTTGCCCGCGGCGAAATGATCCTCTCGATCGACAGCGACGATGAGCTCACCCCCGATGCCCTCAACCTCTTCCACGACACCTGGTATAGCCTGACCGATGACGAACGCGCCGGACTCAAAGGCGTGACAGCCAGATGTATCGATCCCGCCACCGGCCGCCTCGTCGGGACTCCGCTCCCACGCCGGCACAATGGAGGCCACTTCCTGATAGCCTCCCCGCAGGATCTCCGCCACCGATATCATGTCCGCGGCGAGATGGTAGGTTTCACCCGGCGCGATATCCTCCTGCAGTACCCCCATGAGATAAAGCCCGATGTGGGCAAATTCATGCCCGAGGGAATCATCTGGTATAGCATCGGAAAGAAATACAAGGAATACGTAATCGACAAGCCTGCCCGCCTCTATCATCAGGACGAAGGGGGCGCCATCATGAGCGGAGGAAGCCGCAACCGCGCGCCACAGAACTACTACCTGTGGCAGTATCAGGTCAACAATCTGCTCAGTCGCTACCTCTTCCGCGACCCGAAGAATATGCTCAAGGCAGCGGTCGGAATGTCGATGGACGGATTCCGCACCGGCCGTAGCCTCGCGACCATCCTGCGCGACAGCCATGGCTTCCTCCCCAGGCTCGCCGTCCTCTCCCTCATGCCCGCCGGCTGGCTCCTCTCCAAGCGCTGATCCCACGTATCGTCAGGAATCCGGGGAGGTCGAATAAAGCGGCTTGTGTGTCACGGGTTACATCTGCAAAAATTCCTATATTGCCCCGTTTATTAGTGAGTCTGCACAAAAAAATCGAGCTATTGTTCATAGCAGATTGAGGATAATAAGTTGCTATGAATAATAACTCGATATGATCCGGGTTATCTGACGCTACACTATAGCTACCCTGCTGGAGAGAAGCCCTTATTCAGATACGGGGCGTACTGAGAAGAGATTAGGTAAGTTCCATCCGTTTATAAGGTTGTGTTCTTCTGTAAAGTAAAGTCCCCAGGCGTCATAATCATATTCTTCGGGACAACGTGTTGATGTCCAGTAGTATCCATTTACACCATATTCGGGTATCATGTGAGTACAGCTCGCGGCCGGAAGGAATATGGAATTGCCATTTGAGCCGATTACCTTGTAGCCATTGACGCCATTGAGAGAAGTCCATTCCCAGGTACATTTCTTTATTAACTCTTCCATCTCAGTATCCGTCGGCATTCTCCATGTACCCTTCCAATCTATATGCGCCACGTCATATTCTGATCCGCTTATCTTTGTTATCTGATGGCTAATATTATCCCAGCCGACAAATTCATCAGGTGTTACAGATGCCCAACAGTAATGATTACCATAATCTGAAGGTTGGGATGCTCCTACATTGCATGTGGCCCATTTCACAGACAATCCCAGATCAACATATTCGTGACCGTTAATCTGATTATTCACTTTGAGATCATCATCGCTCGAGCAACTGCAGGCTAAACATAGAAGCAACAGAGTCGTAAAAAATATTTTTTTCATAATTAGATGTTTAATTCCTCCAGATCCCGATAGGATATAAAAAAATAAAAAAGCGTAGGATCTGTATCTGTTACCGTCCTACGAACTGAGGCTTCTCGCATTGCCCTATCTAAGTTGGACGGCAACTGCAGAAGCCCACGCCAGTATATGCAATCAATGTATCAGGTATAGTCTTAATAAAGGCTATGGTCAGACACAGATATTACATATCCACGGGCATCTACCGTTGCTCCTCCTTGACTTAGATAAGAAAGTTTGCGAGACATCTCAGTCCGTCAAGAATCAGCGCGGATAAACGCTTTCTATGTATGTCGCAATCCCTCCCGCTTGGCCCGTGACCGGGCTTCTGCGTTGCAGTCTGCAATAGCAAAGTTAATAAATTATTTGATACTAAGCAAGAGAAATGTACAAGTTTCATGTGAGTCCATTCCCTGGCGATCAGGGTTAGGGATGTAATCCGCGATAGAATATTTTTGGTGGGAGGGGTTTGGTGGATGGGAAGATTTGTGTAATTTTGAGGGTATGATTGGAAAGGCTCTCAGATATGCGCGGATTGTGGTGCAGACAGCGGTGATACTGTCGCTGACGGCGCTGCTGCTGGTGCTAATCCTCCACAAACAGTAGCATGAAAGAGCAAACGAGACATTATAAGAAATCAATTCGTTTCTACAACGACCGGGAGGTACGGGCCGTGTGGGATGACGAAAACTCTTGCTGGTGGTTTTCAGCAACGGATATTGTGCGCGCTATCAACGACGAACCTGATTATACCAAAGCCGGCAACTATTGGCGCTGGCTCAAGCGCAAACTCAAGCAAGCCGGAATTCAACTTGTGAGTCCCACTCACGGGTTCAAATTCGAGGCTCCGGATGGTAAGCAGCGTGTTGCTGATGTCCTTAATAGCGAAGGGGTGGCTATACTTGCAAGCAATTACCCCCATAATCGGGCTGCAAATTTTCTTAACTGGTTTACTTACAGCGACAACACCATTGACGGGCAGAGTCGTAAGAAGGCCTACACATTATTTGAGAGCGGACTCCTTGACTCCCTTGAACCGGGCAGTATGAAATGTCTGCAGCAGATCCACTCTTACCTCTTTGGAGGATTATACGACTTTGCCGGTCAGATCCGGACAAAAAACATATCAAAAGGTGGCTTCACTTTTGCCAATTGCCTGCATTTTCCGACTGTAATTCCTGCCATTGAAAAGATGCCGGAAACGACTTTCGACGAGATAGCTGAAAAGTATGTCGAGATGAATGTCCTTCATCCGTTTATGGAAGGCAACGGACGAAGCACGCGCATCTGGCTTGACCTGATGCTCAGGCGTTCCTTAAAGCGTTGCGTTGATTGGAGCCGCATTGACAAAACCGATTATCTGTCAGCAATGCGTGAGAGCGTAACCGATCCAACCCATATCAAAGCCCTATTGAAAGAAGCCCTTACTGACAGGATCGATGACCGCGAGACATTCATGAAAGGTATTGACTACTCCTACTACTACGAACAAAACGACTGAATAGCGAGAGCTCACCTTGACTACTACTCTTTCCCTGTCCGCCAGACAAACGACCTGCGGCAGATCAGACCGACAACAAACACGATGCCCAATATCGCGGCACTGAGAAAATAGGGGAAATCGGCCGTATGATTGTCGAATATCCTCTGAAACAGCTCCACAAAGACAGGTACGATCGATACGGCGATGTAATTTCCCGCAAGCGTGTAGGAGAAATACTTGGTCGAAAGCGCCTTGTCGGGTGCAAGCTGAGTCGTCTTGTTATAGATGATAGGCTGAAAGAATCCGTAGCCCAGGCCGATCAGCAGCACGCCCGCCACGTATGCGGCCATCGTGTGAAGCAGTCCGAGCAACAGTAGTCCCGCTGTCATTATTATAATGCAGACATAGAGCGCCGTCCTGCCGGCCACGCGTATATACGGGGTGAGTGAGAATCCTCCGATCATGGCTGTCACATAGAACATTGCCGTAGCGACACCCACCTGCGAGGTTGTCAGCCCGTAGTGCTTCATCGTGAACGGCAGATAGTAGGTGAATACCATCGATGTCGCCGTCAGAGCCACATACAAGCCGATCACCCCGGCCAGTATCACTGCCGGATGCGCGAACTTTTTTGCGGGAGCCTGTGTCGTTATTGCCTGTGGCGTCCCGGAGGTCGAAGCCGATTCGCGCATATGCTTGCGGATGAACGTATTGGTCATGAACGGCAGGAGCAGAAGCGGTATCACCGGCACCAGGTAGACGCAAAACGACGTGTGCCAGCTGAAATCGGCCGCCCAACCCACGAAGATAGTCGCCAGAATCACGATGCCGTTTGACGTGCCCGACTTAAATCCCAGCACCCTGGCATTCTGGGCGCCATAAAACCACTCCGAGAGCTGACCCGCGGCTATCGGCACAATCAGTCCGCACCCGACGCCGAGCAGCGCGCCGAGCCCTATCAGCATCGGCATCGAATCAGCAAAGAGATAAAGCACTCCCGCCAGAAGAAAAATCGAGAGACCCGTGGCGAGCACCGCCGTCTGATTTCTTACACTCGTGATCTTTCCCGCTATCAGTATCATCGGGATTATCACGAGGTTAGGCAGCAGCGTAAGCAGCTGGATCTCAAGCTGGCTACTGTGTGGAAAGATATCCGAAAGTTTGCCGAGCATCGGCGACACGGCCAGTCCCGGCAGATTGACTGTCAGCGAGACCGACAGCAGAGCGATAAGGCTGATCAGAGGGATCGCTCCCCGGCCATTTGATACATATTTCATAGCGCCCCGAGTTTTTTATGGTATTAGAATAATAAGGTTTATATTACCTATAACTCATCCTGAGCCTCCAGTGTTTAGAGCAATGCTCATTATTTTTAACGTGAACTCGATATAAAAACCCACGTTAAAATACGTCTCGGAGATGGGCGTTCGCAGAACGCCGACTATTCGTAACCCGGGGCGCGCACAACGACGCACCTTTCAGGAGCTTGATTATACCGAACTGATGCCGAAACATGAAATTGAAATTATTTTGAAATATTTTTGCAACATCATCAAACCTTTTCAACCCTCCGCGTGTTTATATTATAGAAAATGTGATAATGATTGGTTTATTAAGCGAGCCGCTGTCGGGATGACAGCGG
>CAMWHE010000074.1 GCA_947173955.1 uncultured Bacteroidales bacterium
TTTTTAAAGCAGAAGACTGCATCCGCGCTGTAGAGAGGTCTCGTGGGCTCGGAGATGTTTATAATAGACAGAAAATAGAGGAAGCTTTGGCTGAGGAAACCCGACGAATCAAGGAGGAAGAGGAGCGACAGCGGGCTGAGGCAGCCAGAATTGAAGCTGAAAAACGTGAAGCGGAGAATCGAGAGGCAGAAAAACGAGATGCAGAGAAAAAAAAGGAATCTGATTCTTCAGAGAGTATTTCTTCTGAATCTAAGAAGCCCGATAATAAAACGGCTGCTTCATCTTCCTTATCTGCTAAGGAAGGTTCAGGATCGCAGTCAGTCGGTAACACATCTTCGTCTACGTCTCCTGTGGCAGGCAAGTCTGTGCCAATGACTCAGGAAGAGCAGAAGCGCCTTACGGCTCAGTTTGAGGCGGCTAAAGGAAAATTGTCCGCTCCATACAAGGGTAGTGGTAAGATTGTCAAGAAGTTCGGCCGTCAGAAACATCCACGCCTGTCAAATGTTACTACAGAAAATGCCGGCATTGACATCGAGACATCTCGTGGAGCTGATGTGCTGGCGGTCTTTGATGGAGAGATTTCCAAGATATTCAAGCTGGGAGGCTACAATAATGTTATAGTTATACGTCATGGTGATTATATGACTGTGTATGCCAATCTTGTGGATCTTAAAGTTGCGAAAGGTGATAAAGTAAAGCGTGGCACAGAGCTTGGTAAAGTATATGTAGATACTTCTGACAATAACAGAAGTGTGCTCCATTTCGAGCTGCGACACGAAAAGGACAAGGAAGACCCTGAGTTATGGCTGAAAAAATTGTAGTATCTGCAAATTGGCGACAGTCGACTTCCGGCCGCATACTAAAGGCATTGAGTCTTTTTGGAGGCCTTCAGATTCTTATAATTATATGTTCGGTAGTCCGCAATAAGTTCATTGCTCTGTGGCTTGGTACAGCGGGAGTAGGACTGTTTGCCCTGTACAATTATACTCTTGAACTTATAAATCAGCTATGTCAGCTCAATCTTCGTCAGAGTGCTGTCCGCGAGATTGCTGCGGCTGACCGGCAGGATGTCAAGGCTGCTGTTGGGATGGTACGTCGTGTCAGCGTCATTCTCGGTTGTATCGGTGCAGTGGCTACGCTGATACTTTCTCCGTTGTTGAGCTATTGGACATTTGGCGATTATTCGCATACGTATGGGTTTGCCATATTGGCCATAGGAGTGGGGTTGAGTGTCGTCTTATCAGGTGAACAGGCCATTCTTCAGGCATCAGACCGACTGCGTCTTCTGGCGAAAGCAACTGCAATAGGCTCAATTACGGGGACGGCGATCTCAATATTGCTGTTCAAACTTATGGGAATCAGAAGTATAGTTCCGTCGATGCTTGCTTTTTTTATAACAACAGCCTTTTCTGCTGTATATTACGGCCGAAAAAGTGTCATATCAGCTACTGTCACTTCAAAAGCAGCTTTATTGCGGTCTGGTCCGATGTTGCGCCTTGGCGCTTATATGACAGCGGGAACTGCGATCGCATCACTTGCATCATATATATTTATAGCGTGGCTGCGCGGTAATGCAGGAGAATCGGGCGTCGGGGTGTATCAAGCCGGATTTGTTATCATAAATCAGTATGTCGGATTGGTTTTCATGGCATTAGGGGTGGAATATTTTCCCCGTATATCGCGCGTGTCGATGTCAGTATATCGCACGCGAATTGCGGTCCGCCATGAAATATTGATTATCATGCTGGTAATGTTGCCGGCTTCTGTCGTATTCATAAATGCGGCCCCTTTTATTGTTAAACTGCTTTATAGCTCTGAGTTTTCTGCTATTGTCCCGTATGCTACTATAGCAGCTATCGGTACGGTTTTCAAGGCGTTCTCGTTTGCTATGGCATATGTGATAATAGCGCGGGGAGATGGGAAAATATATCTGCTGACAGAGTCAGTGAGTGCTGCGATTTTCATTGGTTCCAGTATTTGGGGATGGTCGTTGGGAGGGTATCTTGGACTTGGTATCGCATACGCGGTATGGTATGGCCTATATGCCATAAGCGTATCGTTAGTATGCAGATATCGCTATGGAATAGCAATTCATATCACAGACTGTTTCCTGCCTGCGGCGACGTTAATAGCGGCCGGCTTGCAGGCAATGCTTGCTTTGTATGGTCACTATTCAATTGCAATAGGAGTCTCGGCCGCTGCCGTAGCGGCTTCCGGATATATGCTTTATCGTGTCTTGAAGCGCAGGACGCTGAAAGAGTAGGGCGGCTGAATGTATGCACCCTCATTAATGTCTATTGTCCCGGTCGATTCACTTACATTCCGGTCGCTCGGCAGTCCGGCCAAAATGGTGTAATCGGCAATCCCGCTAAGAGGCAGAGATGTGTTGACCGTTGCCGGAGTGAGATTGACCAGCTTGATTATAGTGTCGCCCGTCTGAGTGTCGACAACGACGCTTTGTCCCAATCGGCAGAAGAGATCGGGATTATTGTCTGACAACTTGATTTCTGCAGGCTTGTATAGTGTGCCGGCATTGTTGCCGAACATCTTTTGCACATAGTAGTCAGGAGTCAGCGTGATTGTCTCATTGTCAAAATATATGAGATCCGGACTCCATTGGGTATGATTCTTCTTAGCAAGGAGAGGTGCGTAGGAAGTCATGGCGACAACATCGGCATTGCGTTCTACGTTTGTCAGATAGAGCGCATCGCTGAGTGCAGCTTCCATGTCCGACTCTCTGCCGGGACGATGCGAGGCATACTCTCCTAAATATACTTTTGTCGCGCCTTTGCCGCGAGGATAGCTGTCGTAGAAATGTCCGTTATGTATCAGCCATCCCGGGCTAACGTAATAGTGCTCGTCGACGATCGGAATATTGTTTTCGCGGGCAAATTCCCATCCGGTTTCATAGTCCGGTCCTTCATAGAACGGGCCGACAGAGCCAATGACTTCGATTTCCGGATATTTCTCTTTGATTGCATTAAAGATCATGCTGAAACGTTCTTTGAACGCTTCGGTGATAAGATCCTCATTACCGATGCCTATCATTTTCAGGTTGAAAGGCTCCGGATGTCCGGCTTCAGCTCGTTTGGCTCCCCATTCTGTTGTTATGTCTCCGTTGGCATATTCTATCAGATCAAGAATGTCCTGAATATAAGCGGGCATTTCCTCCATTGGAATTCCGCACTGCTGGCCGTGGGATGTCAGACCGTCGACGCTATGATGTGATTTTCTGGAAGAGTTTTGGCAAGGAACGCCTGCTGCAAGTACAGGCAGCGGCGAAGCTCCGAAATCTTCGCACATAAGGAAATATTCATGATAGCCGAGACCACGCGTCTGATGATAACCCCAGAGGTTTCGCTTGCCTGTACGGCTTTCGAGCGGACCGATGGAGCCTTTCCAGTCGTATATATTGTCAACACCGTCTCCATGAGCTACGCATCCTCCGGGAAAGCGGATAAAGCTTGGTTTCAATGCAGCCAAAGTTGAGGCAAGATCTTTGCGAAGGCCGTTTTTACGACCGTTATATGTATCCGCCGGCATGAGGGATATCAAGTCAAAATCGTGAGTGCCGGTATTCCCGGGGGTAATTGTCAAGGTGGCGTTGGAGCAGTCTGCGTTTGCTTTGATTTGGTTCGATAGCTGAGTCCATTCGCCTGCTTTCGCAAGATTTATTTTACAAGATCCGATTGTTTTCCCATCGGAATCTTTTAATGCAATGGTATAATTACCTGTTTTCGGTGCTCTCACCCATGCGGAAAAATCATATATTCCACCTTTTTTTACCGCTATTCCGTCATATCCTTCATTGACTATGGCTGCACCCTTTCTGATGACATCGAAATGTGCGTAGTGGGGATTGTTAATATGCAAAGGTGTAGTCTCGGATATGGTAAGATTTCCCTTTGTGCTGTCTGTGAGCGACCATGATTTCAGTGCATGCCAGTTGTGGCGGTCGGAGGAGCTATATTCAAAATCTCGGTTTTGTATGAGTTCGGCATATAGCCCTCCGTCAGCGGCATAATTGATATCTTCGAAGAATATGCCGAACAAGCGATCGCTTATCGGCTTGGCTTTGTCGGGCAGAAAAGAGATAGTCATTTCTACGGTATCGATTCCTGCAAAACGCCATTCATCGCCGTCGCAGCTCTGGCTGTATTTGGCTTCCAGCTCTTTGCGATATTTATTATATGCTTTTAGTCTGTTGATGTCTGCTTTAGCCATACGGATGATGTTTCCGCTTACCGATTGTCCGTTAATGGTATCGGACAGAATCTCGGCCGGGGATAGTTCTTCACCAATAAGCGAGTCTATCTTGTTGGCATGACGATATTCCTGTACGGTCCATTTGGTCAGGTCCGGCGATGACGTGTAGCCGGCAGTCGTACCGTCGGGTAATACGTCAAATGTCAGATGCCATATTCCAGATTCCTTACCCTGACGCAGAGATGGCTTATACATTTTTTTCTGAGATCCCCATGCGCCAAAATCACTGCTCACGAGGCGTAGGTCGTCGATAGGGCGCCACCCGCCTTTGCTTCGTCGTGTAGCTAATCTGAGACCGGATGTACCGTCATCAGTCGAATATGTGAAAACATCGATAGAGTCATTTGCGGTTTGTGCTTCCGCTGTGGCTGCTATTGCTATCAGCATGGACAGCGCTACTCGGCGTATTGTCATATGTATATATATTAATGTGTCATTTATTCGGCCAGACGTATTACTCTTATACCGGTTGCACCGGTTTTGCGCATATAGTCTGTGAGTTTTGTATCATCTATTATTACTTTCCCTTTTTTGCTCGAGGCGTGGATAAGATGGAGATTCCCATCGATTTTTTTTATAAATCCCATATGTGTGACGTCCAGTCCCGGCATTTTTGTGGTGAGAGCTATTAAGTCGCCATCCTGTAGGGCATTGACCATGTCTTTGCTGCTGAGTCTGCTGACTTTTATATAGGGAAATCGGTGGTTCTTGTATCCGATTTCGCAGTTTTTCATTTTTTCAAATTCATCCTGATCGGCGAGTTTAGGGTATTTTTCGCGATTCTCAGTCATGAAGTCTATTGTCTTTACTGACCAGTCGTTGACGGGCATACGGGATGTTACTTCTTTAATATTGCCTCTGTGTACGTTGTCGACCACCCAGTCGCTGAAGTAGTGAAGTCGGGAAGTGTATCCATTGATGTTGCCGCCGCGATAGCGCATTCTTTCAAGATTGTAAACATAGTCACGCCATGAAGTGCGTTTCTCGCCGGCCGTATATGCCATAGTTATTACGGTCTCGGCGAAGGTTGTGCAGTCCATTGAGTCGAGGTTTATCCTCAGAAGTTCTTCTTCTCCTTCCAGAGTCCCCGCTGCGTATGGCGTTCCGACAAATTCTTCAGCAATCCAAAGCGTCCTATCCTGAGAATTCTTTATTTCGGCAGCTTTGATCAGAATTTCCGAAATACGGGTAGTGTCGGATGCTTCATTATGAAAAACGGCCTCGCTTGGCAGAATTGCATGGCAATTGATGCTTGTGGCGATCGCGAAGACGGTTCCTAAAATATATTTCATTTGTAAATATAGTGCGTGATGTGTTATGGTCTAAATTTGTTTGCGAAATTAATAAAATAGTGAGATTCTTACAATACTGCTGGCGGCTGTATGGTATTTTTATTTGTGAATTTTGGATTCATACTTTATTTGCTGGCGGAATCAGGCTTTCGATTTATGCTTTTTCGTCTGAAATGTTAGGTGTAAAATAGAAAAGTATGTTTTACGGCATATTTTTAACATTTGTTGATAATGCGGAATATCAGGT
>CAMWHE010000075.1 GCA_947173955.1 uncultured Bacteroidales bacterium
GGGCAATGCGAGAAGCCTCGGAAAGTAGGACGGCAAATGATACAGATTCCTACGCTTTTTTCGTACAATAATAAATGCCAACGAGAGGATGACCGCGGCAAATAAATCTCATGAAGCAAACTATACGATTGTATTTGGATGCCAAACTTCTCACAACAGACGAAGTTGCGCTTAAAAAAGTCGTTGGTCTACTATCGGAACTTGAAGACAAAGGCTTTTTGAAAGAGAGTCGAATCGTATTCGATTCAACACAAGAGAATGAAATCAATGACATTTTTGACAGACACATGCCATTGGATCACACTCCTAAATCGGAAAACAAATGAAGCATATTGATCAAAAACTTTGGATGGTCATTGCAATGCTGTGCCTGTCCATTTATACATCCGCCTATGATTTCGAAGTAGATGGTATTTATTACACCATCACTTCAATGGCTGATTTAGAAGTTAGCGTAACGTACAAAGAGCAGAATAAGCACGAGTTTGGAAATTTTTCGTCTTGGCCAAGCAATACGAATGACATCTACTCTCAAAATGATTCCTATAATGGTGACGTAGTAATTCCGCCTACAGTAAATTATAATAATAAGACATTTACAGTGACTACTATCGGAAATTCTGCATTCGGATCTGATGACTCCCATTTTTACGGGTATACCTATAACTTACAACATGGAGGAACTTCGAGGCTAAATAATTATGGTTGCAAAATAACAAATATCACGCTACCTGAAACAATTCGAAAAATAGAAGAAAAGGCCTTCAAGAATTGTCTGTCCTTAAGAAGTATAAATCTTCCTTCATCTTTGGAAGAAATAGGAGATTGCGCTTTTATGAGTTGTGAAAGTGTTACATCTATAATCTTACCTAATGGGTTGAAAACTATCGGTGATAAGTCTTTTCAATTCAGTGGCCTTAATTCACTGCAGATTCCAAACGAGGTTAATAAGATTGGGAATGAAGCATTCAATAATTGTTTGATGTTGAATCAAACAGTTCTTGGATCCAATATCCAACAAATAGGCTCAGGCTGTTTCTCTAGTTGTAAAAATCTAATTGAAGTTTTCTGTACTTCTGTGTTCAAACCAAACGGTCTGAATCCTGAGACTTTCTTGGGTTCTCATTCTGCATTAGAAATATATGTACCTTCTTATGAGGCTTATGGGTTAGGTCGTGAATATCTCACATTCCCAAAATCTCAATTCGGTTATACCGGCCAATCCCACAATATCGAATGGGCTAATAATCTAAAAGCCTACAAGTGCGAAATTGGTGAATCTGAATGTCAAACGGAGGTCAATGCTGGGCAATACACCAAGTATCTCACTGCAACTTATTCCAATGGAGTTGATTTTTTAGTTGAAATTCCATACGATTATGTAATCAATAAGGCTCCGATGACCTTATCGGTCAATAATATTCAACGAGAATATGGTGACCCAAATCCCGCTTTCACTTGCGATATTGTAGGTTTTGTTAACGGTGAAAATGAGCAAACTCTTGGCTCAACACCTTCGTATGAATGTGAAGCAACTCAAATAAGTAAAGTTGGAGACTACAGAATCTTAGCCTCACTGGATGCTCCCAACTATGAGATTACCTACAAATATGGAACTCTTTCTGTGATCAAAGCTCCACTTGAAGCAACAGTATTGAATACAACTAAGATTTATGGAAATGAGAACCCTGATTTCTCGCTCTCATTCTCCGGATTGAAGAATAATGAAACTGCACCTGAATGGAGTGAGAAACCAAAATTCTCAACTCCTGCTTCAATTACGTCAGTAGTAGGTGAATATGAGGTTAATGCCTCGGATGGCATTACTGTTAACTATGAGTTAACCAAATACAATCCCGGAAAGCTCACCATTAACAAACGAGATCTAACTGCTAAAGCTAATGACTGTGAGCGTCTTTATGATGAAGAGAATCCTCTGTTCGAAATTTCCTATATCGGTTTTGTCAACGATGATTCGGAAACTTCTTTTATTCAGACTCCCATTGCGGAATGTAATGCCACCAAGACTTCTAATGCTGGTACTTATCCGATCACTGTGACTGGAGGTAAAGCTGAAAATTACAACTTCGTTTATCAAGATGGCTCACTAAAAATCAATCCATTGACAGTTGGATTTAAGGAAGTCTACAATTCAGTTATGTATAATGATATGGCTCTCAGTACCTCTGATAGTTACTTCTATTATATTCCTGAGATAGTCGGCCCTTTCAGTGAAGATGATTTCTGGGTCGAATTGTGGTTCCTTGATAAAGACAATACTTTCGACCAGCACGTTACTACAATCAGTAGCGGTGACTATGCCGGGAATTATGTCAATACGAATATTGATCGTCCTATGTGGGTAGGGAAATATATATTCAATCTTACATCTAAAGGGACAAATCCCAACGTTACAGCAAACCCAAGTCGTGCCTATCTAACGGTTAATCGAACATCCAATAACCTTGAATGGATGGCAGATTCACCTATTAGAGTGAAGGTAGGTGAGAAAGTCGATTTAGGAATAACTTATCAAGCTGATCTATGGTGTACTTTCAATACCGATTATAATGAAGAATTAATAGAACTTTCTTCAGAGGGAGCAAATGGGAACACTCCGCATTGGTTTGCCACAGGACTTAAAGAGGGTGAAACTTCACTATATTTCGGAATAGAATGTAGGAAGAATGACATGGGATTCTATGATTTTACCGACTCGAGAACTTTATCGAAAAGAATAATTGTTGAACCCTCTGCAGGGATAAATACAGTAACAAGTGATGACTCGTCGGTTTATGTGACAGTCAGAGGAAGAAATATACATGTATTTAATAAATGTTATAATGAGCTTTTGAAAGTATATACTATTCAAGGTTCCTTGATTTACGATACAACGGAGGATGAAGTTCATAATCTCGAAAAAGGATTGTATATACTAAACATTGGTAGTAAATCATTCAAAATTAAGATCTAAATCCACAATGGTCGTTAAGTCGGCACTTGTATGCGTGTGCATCCATGAACAACTTGTGGTTATAAGCTATGTTATATCGTAACAATAGGCATCCTCGTCAGTAGAACCGTCTGACGCAGGCTCTGCCTCAAAACAGCAATACGGTTCGGTGTTCTTGTGATAAGCCCGTACAGGTTCGATCTTATTGGCGCTTCCGGCTCGCTCGGAAGGAGTTTGTAAGATAGCACTGTCGAAGATGGCCTCGAAAGAGGAAATCAATCACACAAAAAGTTTAAAGTATTCTTCCCCGGCTCACAAAGTCGGGGTTTCGTATTTTTTTGAGTGTTAAACTATGTATGATGGTAAGCCAATAGAAATTCTTGCAGCATCAATACACTGACGTAGTACTCAACCACGCTTTTTCCGCTTGGTAACGTGCCAGAGCATTTTGGTGCGGAGGGTGTCGAAGAAGTTGCTGCCGGGGAAATGAGTCAGGAGCACCGAAACTGCAGCACGCTTCATCGTGCGGTGATGTAAAGTGACAATATCTACAGCGTTAACATCTGCCAACACAACGCGGGTTGTCCCATGCAACCCGGAGGGTTAGCTATCTTAATAGCCCCGGGTGCTCGCCACCCGGGGTAATATGACGGCACGCCATCCAACCTCGGAGAGGTTGAACAATAGCACTGCATTATCCAACCCCGCCGGGGCTGATATGTGGTGGCACACGGTATCCACGGGTGGCAAGCACCCGCGGAAATCAGATGTCAACCCCTCCGGAGTGAACATTACCCCGCTTAACAATATCGCCCGGCATGCGGGGCATGTCGGGCGACAGGGGTATAGGGATGTTCAGTATCAGTCTTTAAACTTGGCGCTGATAAACTCGCGGTTGAGGCGGGCGATGTTGCTCAGAGGCACGTTCTTGGGACACTCGGCGGCACAGGCACCGGTGTTGGTGCAGTTACCGAATCCGAGCTCGTCCATGCGGGCCACCATCTTGCGGGCGCGACGGGCGCGCTCTACCTGACCCTGGGGCAGGAGGGCAAACTGGCTTACCTTGGCGCTGACAAAGAGCATTGCCGAGCCGTTTTTGCAAGCTGCCACGCAGGCGCCGCAACCGATACAGGTGGCGGAGTCCATGGCGATGTCGGCCACTTCCTTGGAGATGGGGAGATTGTTGGCATCCTGAGCGCCGCCGCAGTTAAACGACACATAGCCGCCGGCCTGCTGGATCTTGTCGAATGCGTTGCGGTCAACCATGAGGTCGCGCACGATGGGGAACGCAGCCGAGCGCCAGGGCTCGATGGTGATGGTCTCCTCGTTGTGGAACTTGCGCATGTGGAGCTGGCAGGTAGTGATGCCCTGCACGGGGCCGTGGGGATGACCGTTGATGTAGAGTGAGCACATACCGCAGATACCTTCGCGGCAGTCGCTGTCAAACACCACAGGCTCTTCGCCCTTCTCTACGAGCTGCTGATTGAGCATGTCGAGCATTTCGAGGAAGCTCGAGCCGGTGGATACGTTTTCCACGCGGTAGTCTACAAGCTTACCGGGTTCTTTGGGGCCACGCTGGCGCCAAATTCTGAGATTTACATTTATAGTAGTTTCCATATCGGATTTTCAAAATGTGGGTAAGGAATTTGAATTATGACGTTCAGCGTCAGGATTTATAGTTACGGGTCTGAACCTGGATTTCCTCATAGTTGAGGGGCTCCTTGAGAAGGATGGGACGCTCGTTGTCGCCGGTGTACTTCCAGCACGACACATACATGTAGTCTTTGTCGTTGCGGGCAGCCTCGCCGTCGGCGGTCTGGTATTCCTCGCGGAAATGAGCGCCACACGATTCGTTGCGGTTGAGGGCGTCGATAGCCATCATGCGGGCCATTTCGAGGAAGTCTTCAAGACGCAGAGCTTTTTCGAGCTCGGTGTTGAGATCGTCGGCGCTGCCCACGATGCGGAGGTCGCTGTAGAATTCCTTGCGTACCTCGGCGATTTCCTCGGTAGCCTTCACGAGGCTCTGAAGCGTGCGGCCCATACCTACGAGATTCCACATCACGTGGCCGAGACGCTTGTGGATCTGGTCGGGCGACTTGGTACCCTTGATGTTCATCAGGCGGGCGATGCGGTCGCGCACTTCCTTCTCCACCTTGTCAAATTCGGGATGATCCGTGCCGGGATGCTTCACCTTGATCTGATCGGCGAGATAATTCTGCATGGTGTAGGGAAGCACGAAGTAACCGTCGGCGAGACCCTGCATGAGGGCCGATGCACCCAGACGGTTGGCACCGTGGTCGGAGAAGTTACATTCGCCGATAGCGAAGAGACCCTTGATCGAGGTCTGAAGCTCGTAGTCAACCCAGATACCGCCCATGGTGTAGTGCGATGCGGGGAAGATCATCATGGGAGTCTCGTAGGGGTTATCGTCGGAGATCATCTGATACATGTCGAAGAGGTTGCCGTAGCGGTCGCGCACCACATCCTCGCCCAGACGCTCGATGGCATACTTGAAGTCGAGATACACGGCGTTGCCCGTACCTACACCGAAACCTGCGTCGCAGCGCTCCTTGGCGGCACG
>CAMWHE010000076.1 GCA_947173955.1 uncultured Bacteroidales bacterium
AGGGTTCCAGACCCTTCAGCTTCCTGAATCCTGTCACGGCCTTTGACTTCAGCTTACGTCCGTCAGCCACGTAAGCGTACTGGGTCTTGATTAAGCTATGTTGTCCGAATATGGTCATCGGCATATCGTTGGGTGCATATGAGATCTTCTCCATGTCTCGGCTTGAGTCGCTGTACAGTCGTCCCTCGGAGTCGTAGTCATAGTAGGCTTCGCCTATCTCACTATTTCCAGAAATGCATGTCAAATACATAGCCTTGCATATATTTTTCAATGGTGCTGTCCGAAGATGCTGTTAGATCTCGAAAATATTTCCTTGGAATCTGATCGTTTTCGTAGCAGTTTCTAAAATTCCAAAATAGAGAGTCTTCAAACTTAATTTCCGAATATTGTGAGATTATAGAGTTGTTAAGTATGTACCTTTTAGCAATACATGCATTATCGGTACCTCCCCCTGACGACAAAAAACATTTTATATCCGGAATGTCCCAGTTAAATATCACGTTGAGCATAATTATCGTCATCATCATATTATCCCCTTTTTTAGGCTTTGTCAGTACATCTTCAATGGGACGTATTCTGAAGCTGGAATGCCCGGGGTCCTTATTATTCCAACCATATTTAAAAGAGATAGATCTCATTTTATTTCCAAATTTTATATATGCACGATGATACCCAACGATATAACTGGTATATTTTTCTAAAATTACTACCGTATCATTTGGTCCGATTTTTAGACTATTGCAAACGGCGTGGCTTAACTCAGGATGTTTCCTGACAAGAACCTGTGATATTTTTTTACCAATTACGTTACTTTTTTCAACTTTCTCTATAAAGTGAAAACCGTCCTGATAAGAAGCCGTATATACAGTGTCATTTTTAACCTTACCCAAACAGTAGATTGAACTGAATATAAACAATGCGATTAGATAAGTTAGTTTCATAATGTTTTACCTAATAGGTGCGTAATAATTATAGGGTTTTGACTCCTTTTTATTTAATGGTTTGTAATTTGTATTCCATTGATAGTCATAATATATACTATTTCCATTTTTATCTATAATTTCTGACCCGTAGTTATTTCCCCCTAAGTAATGTGTTCGTAATGGCAAGTGGTTTTCCGCTCTTAATAAGTTTTCATAATGAGTTGCAAATATATCCGAAACAGAAACATCATGAGGAATATTATATTTGCTTCGCGATAGCCATACGCCTGGATTAGATTCGGTATTAGTTACATTAAATAATACATGAGCTAATTCGTGTCCTAATGCAATTACAGGATTCTTATCTGGACCATATATAGTGGGTACAGCTTCAATATTTCCATCCTTATCCACTCCAGTGGGGTTCCAGCCGATATTATTATATTTGTCAGTACAACTTTCTTCTGAAGGATATATCTGAGTTACAGTCTCGTGTTGAGACAAGAATTTAACTAGAGTCAGTCCTGCAACTCCTCCTTTCATTAAACTAGTCAAGCCATCTATGAGTTGCTTTACAAACTCATTATCACCAGAATATTTTTCGTTGTTTGAATTGTAGAACCCCCATTCGCCATCAATTTCTTTCCAATCATATAGCCCATCATCACAAACCCTAATTATTTCGCCGGTGGGGTCGGTAAACATGATGGGGTTGGCGGCGCAGTAGAGATATGTGTTGAGGCTCGGTGTCTTGATGGCCATGGGGTCTGGGCGGTTGAAGCGTAGCTGTGAGGGGTATTGCAGACGGGCTTCGAAGTCGTAGCTGTCAATGCCAAAGTCGGTGTGGAGCTCTTTGCCGCTGTATTTGTAAGCGTTGACTGACGGGTTGGTGGATGTCGCTTTAGGCAGACCGTAGGGATAGTAGTCGGTGGTCTGTTCGGTTATGCCATTATACTGGCTGAATACCGCGCGGATATTGCCCTGATAGTCCGTAAGATTGACCATCGGCGTCAGTTTGTTATCGAAGTATCCCCACGGGAGGTTGACACGCTCAAGACGAATTGTATGCACGGTCGAGTTGTTGGTGAACTGGAACGGCCCGACATAGTAGTGATTTCGTGCAATGGGTCTTCCGCGCCCTTCTGTAACGACTGTCCGGGATACCTTTGTACCGTCCGCGCGGTAAGTGTATGCAATCTGTCCTGAAGCCCGCTCTATTCTCACAGGCATATCGTTGGGAGCGTAGGCGATATGCTCTATTCCGGTGGCTGTATCGAGTATCAGCCGACCGTCGCTGTCATATTCATAGTAGGCCTCGCCCGTTTCGCTGTCAAAGTCGAGCGATGATTCAAGCACTACTCTATCGGCGGCATCCATGATGTGGCTGAGGCGGTTGCCATCGTATGACATATAGAGGTCGTCGACCTGTCCGATGCTGCCGTCAGAGGTTCTGCCCCAGCGTCTGACTTCAACCGGTGCCGAATTGAGATCGTATTCGTATTCAGTGTCATATCCGTCAGTCGAGGCTGACAGAGCCAGTCGGTTGAGACTGTCGTAGTGATAATTTACCATATCTGTTTCCCAAACAGAGCCTGATGCCGCATCAAATTCGTAGCCGAAACCGGCAGCCGATATATTCCCGTTGAAGCAGGGCTCAGGTCCATCCTCATAGTAGAGAGACTGAACGAAGCCGGGGGTATCAGTGCGCTGTGGCTGACCGCGCATGGTGTATGTGTATGAGTTCTTTCTTCCCAGCACAGGCATCAGCATGGTCTCAGATAGACGGCCTAACCGGTCATAAGTATTTGAAATTATCGATTGGCCGAGTGTGAGATGACTGACTTTTCCGGGCTTCATGGATGCTTCGGCTTTCAATATATTGCCCGTGGCATCATGCGTATTATAAAGGTAGAGTGTATATGTCGTGTCCGGAAACTCTATCGTTGTAGTAGATTTTGACAGATATCCCTGACGGGAATATTCGTTGGCTACAGTTGTAAATTCTTCACCGATGAGAGGTGAAGATACTGTCGACACCACGCGTCCTTCCTGATCATAGGAATAGACGGAGTATTGATAGTCATATTTTCCCATGTCGGATGAATATATGGCTATTTTCTCTCCGGTCTTTTGACCACGTCCGAAAGTTGGCGAGGTGGTAAGGTTATGGAATGGCAACTCATCGAAACCTTCAAAATTCTGGAATCCGTAAGTATCGTAATATGTTACATTATTGGCTGTCGCCTCATCGAGAATAAGCTCGGCATCATCTGACACAAAGCAATAGCCGCTGCCATCAAAACCGCCGCCATCCGCCGAAAAGTACGCAGTCATCAGAGGAGCGGCGTCGGGGATTGAGGCGTAAACCATGCCGGTGACGGCGGGACGGCCGACGGGGTCGTAGAGCATGAACTCGGCTTCGCCGCGTTCGGCCATCGTGGCGGTCTGTCGCAGGGCCAGACGGTTGAGCGGATCGTAGGCCATGCGGACGGGGCCGCCGCCGGGGGTGAGGGAGTAGATGCAGTTGCCTCGGCGGTCGTAGCGGCTGATGAAGGCGTACTGCTTCAACGGTGTGGAGCTGTTGGTCCACGACGAGCCGGTGGCCGTCATCAGACCGGAGCCCTCGGGCTGGATGATGACGCGGACGCGCCCCATCGGGTCGTAGAGCCAGTAGGTGTCGGCGAACTCCGATTTGGCGGCATCCACAATGCGGCGCTCGAGGATCTTGAAACCGCGCCAGTCGGTGAAGGTCAGGACACGGTGGCCGTCGGGGTCGGTCGAGCGTGTGACGTCGAGCGCTCCCGCGGGATAGTTGCCCGAGAGGGTTACGGTCTCCGAGGTGGCAGAGCTGCCAAGGCTGTAGCGGCGGCAGCGGAGGGAGGCGTCGCCCGAAGTGGTGTTGCACAGGTATTCGACCGTGGCGGGATGCGACTGCATCAGCGCACCCTCGGCGATGACGCTCAGCGGGGCGTCGGTGCGGAGTGGGCGGTAGGTGGTCGAGCGGTAGGGATAATTGTCGCCGTAGTAGGTCTTGGGATCTTGCGCAACGCCGCCGGAGCAGGGCACGGGGAGATACTGGCGCACGGGTCGGTCGAGGGCGTCATATTCCACAGCCGTGGAGGTCTGACCTCCGCCGGCCACATCGGCCACGGTGCGGACAGGCAGGCCGAAGCCGTCATAGTCAACGGTCTGCGAGGCCTCGCCGGAGTCGTCGTGGAGAGTCGCCGTGAACCGGTTGGCGGGGTCGGCGCTGTCGGAGCCGTCGCCGAAGAGGCGGTAGGAGTAGGTGGCCACGGTCTGGCCGGCGGTGTTGCGCTCGGATGCGAGCCGCCCGGCCACGTAGCCGAACTGCCGCTTGCGCCCCGAAGGCGAGGTGATGGAAGTGCAGCCTACCAGCGGCCTGTAGGTGTAGGTAGTGGTCTGCCCGACATCGGGGAGCGAGAGGGATGTGAGGTAATCGTAACAGGTATCCCAAGCGGCCTTTATGGAGCGCCCGGCGGCGTCGGTCATCTCCCTGATGCGCCCCTTAGCGTCGTATTCGCCATAGCGCTGCAGGGAGATGGTGTCGGGATTATAGGTATCGAGTGTCGGGTCGGAGTGACTGGCGGAGCGGTTGACCTCGACCGTCACCGCATCGGGACGCATGAAGCGCTTGCCGCCGACAGTACGGAACGAGTACTGGTAGTGGCGGAATAGGGAGTCGGAGCCTGCGGAGGTGCGCACTACCCAGCGCTCGGCCCAGGGGAGGCGGCGCACGCCCATCATCGCGGCCTCCTGCATATTTATTTCGGTGGCATATTCCGAGGTAAGGGTTGTGGCTGTAACAGACTCGTCGCCGCAGCTTGTCGAACTGCCCAGAGGATAGAAAGTCTTGCCGGTAGGAAGAAGCCAGCTGTTGAAGTAGAAGCCCGGGGCGGAATAGATGTCCTTGCTCTCGTTGAAATAGCGGTTACGGACAGTGCGCGATGGAGAGCCGGCTACATCGGGATAACAGGTTGTCGTAACTACGGAATCAAGCACCGAGCGCGAACAGGTGACGGTCGTGGTGAAATAGTTCATGTCCTTGATACCGGTGACATTGAGGTGTGTTCCGACGAACTCATTCTCATTCCGGTATTTAAACACGGCGCTCTCGCAGAATACGCCGTTGATCATGCGATTCTGCCCGGTGCGGGAGTAGTAGGACCGCTCTATCTTGCGTTCGCGGTAAGTTCCTTTGATCCACTCATATTCTGTCTTGACATTAAGGAGCGGCTGCGCCCCGATATTTTCCTCTATACACCAGCGTGTGGGGTGATAGGTAAGAAGCTTGCGGGAATATTCATCAACAGGATCCCTATAAAAACCGCCGAGGAATTTCCCATAATTACTGGTTACCCGCTTGGTTTCCATCCAGTATCCGTCGTCGGGACTAATATCCTGACCGGAATTTATCATACGATGGCTGACATTTGAAAGGTCATACTCATAGGTGGTCTTTACAGGGTGTCCGATATCTGTGCCGCTTATCTCCTCGGTCACTTTACCGTAATAGATCACAGCGCTCTCGGCCGGATATCCCTTGCACTTGGCGGAACCCGTATATGATATTCCCATCGAATATGTGT
>CAMWHE010000077.1 GCA_947173955.1 uncultured Bacteroidales bacterium
GATGACGACAACTACAAATCACGTTCAAAGAAAAAGAAGGACAAGAAAAAAGAAACTAAAAAGTCACGCGACAAAGACGAATCCCACGAAGGCGGCTTCTGGGCCAAACTCGCCAACAAAGCCGCACGAATGATGCAGGAAGACGACGATGAATAATCTCGCTCCAAAACTACAAGCCTAAAAAAACCTCTCATACCCTTACCCCGATGACCGATCAAGAATTCAACGAAATATCTTCCGACCAGCAGTTCTCAATTCCGCGTCGCGAAGACAACAACATAATCCTCGCCGTAGGCGTAGGTGGCGGCGGCTCAAACGCCGTCAGCCATATGTACAAGCAGAATATCGAGGGCGTATCCTTCGCAATCTGCAACACCGACAAACAGGCTCTCCAAAATTCCCCTATACCTAAGCGCGTTCTCTTAGGCGCGGGATTGGGCGCGGGTGGTATCGTCGCAAAAGCCGCCGAAGATGCCGAACAAAGTGCCGACAACATTCGTGAGCTGTTTACCGATAACATCAAGATGGTATTCGTCACAGCCGGTATGGGCGGCGGCACAGGCACAGGCGCCGGTCCCGTCGTAGCGCGTATCGCCAAGGAAAAAGACCTCCTGACGATCGGCATTGTGACTATTCCCTTCCTCTTCGAGGGCGACCGCAAGATCATCAAGGCTCTCGAAGGCGCCGAGGAGATGGGCAAATATGTCGATGCCCTCCTGATGATCAACAACGAGCGCCTGACCGAGATCTATCCCGACCTGCATTTCCTCAACGCGTTCGAAAAAGCTGACGATACCCTCGCTATCGCCGCACGCTCAATATCCGACATCATAACCCAACAGGGTCTTATCAACCGCGACTTCAACGACGTAAACTCCACCCTGCGCAACGGCGGCACAGCCATCATCTCGACCGGCTACGGCGAAGGCGAGCACCGCGTCACGAAAGCCATCGAAGACGCCCTCCATTCTCCGCTGCTGAAGCACCGCGACATCACATCATCCAAGCGACTTCTCTTTGTAATATACTTCTCTCCCAACGCCGAGCATCAATTCCAGATGGCGGAGTCGCAGGAACTCACTGCCTTCACCAGCACGATCGACTCCGGCGTCGATATCATCTACGGCGTCTACCCGGACCCCTCGATGGGCGAAAAGGTCAAGATCACGATCCTCGCCTCAGGCTTCGAACCGACTTTCAGCAAGCCGACTCCGGCTCATGTGGCTGATGAGCCCAAAAAGCCCGAAGATCCAAAGCCGGAAACACCCGAAGCACCCAAGCCGGAACCAGCTCCTGCACCACCCAAACGCGACCCCAACGGACCCATCTCGACCGACGACCCCGAAGTGCGCTCAAAGCTCGAAGCCCAGTACGGCGCCGAGGCCATCAACAAGAAGATCCGCGAGAAGATCCGCAAACGCCAGATCATCCTGACACCCGACCAGCTCGACAACGACGCCGTGATCGAAGGACTCGAAAAGAATGTGGCCTTTGAGCGCGACACACGCATCGCCACTGAGATCAGCTCGATCCACACTCCGGCTCCCACGGCCAACCGACCGCGCCCGGCAACCGCTCCCGCAGCCACACCCTCGGCCAACAATGACTCAGCCAACAACGCCTCTCCCGGCGAAATCAACTTCCTTGCCGACTAACAAACCATTCAACAACATTTCGATATGAAACGATTGCTGCTCATCGCTGCCCTGATAATAGCCTCAATAGGCTCCATCGCAGCCCAGAATCAACAGAAAAAACAATATCGTGTCTACGGTGTCGCTTTCTACAACCTTGAAAATCTCTTCGACACCATCAACAACAATGGCAAGTACGACCTCGAATACTCTCCTCAGGGCGCACGCCAGTGGAACACCCAGAAGTATCTCTCCAAGATCCACAATCTTGCCTACTGCATTACCCGCATGACGAGCAAGACCACACCCAACGGACCCGCCGTGATAGGAGTCTCCGAGATCGAAAACCGCTCGGTACTCGTCGACCTGACAGCCGAAATCGACCGTATCCTCGCCAAAGAAGGTCGCCAGACATGGAATCTGCAGATCGTACATCACGACTCACCCGACCGTCGCGGCGTCGATGTCAGCTGTCTCTACAATCCCCGGCAGTTCCGCTTCATCGATGTCACCAACTCCCGCCTGACCATTCCAGGCTACGAGTCATTCCTGACCCGCGACCAGATGTGCGTCACCGGCATTCTCGGCGGCGACACCCTCAGCGTCATAGTCAATCACTGGCCGTCACGTCTGGGCGGACAGGAGCAGTCGAGCTACCTGCGCGAAGCTGCCGCCGACCTCTCCAAACACATCGCCGACTCGCTCTGGGCTATCCGCCCCAATCAGGGCGTGATCGTCATGGGCGACCTTAACGACGACCCCGACAACCGCTCATGCGCCGTCAATCTCGGAGCCCTCAAGCATCAGGACAACGTAGAGATGCACGGATTCTACAATCCCTGGTGGGAAATGCTTGACAAAGGCATCGGCACACTCGCCTACAAAGGCTCATGGAATCTGTTCGACCAGATCATTGTCTCCGGCACTCTTCTCGAAAAGAACAATCCCGGCGCGCTTGAATACTGGCGGTGTCAGGTCAACAACTTCGAATTCCTCCGCGACACCGAAGGCACCCGTCAGCACTATCCGCTCCGCACATTCGCGGCCGGCGCCTACCTCAACGGCTACAGCGACCACTTCCCCACCGAAATATTCCTCCGCAAACTGGTGAAATAACCCGGTAAAGCGATAAAACCTATAGTCAGACAAGAGCTTTCGATCGCATAGGTCGGAAGCTCTTGCCATATCCCGAGAATGGTCGCTGACAGAGGATATAGTAAAAACTTTGCGTAATCAGAGTGATATGTTCGGAAATATTTCGTAATTTCGCACTCTGGAAGATATGACCGATTTAAGCCAAATACAATCCACGATTCTGCCGGAGCTCGCGCAGCTCAACGAGCGCATATCAACACGTCTCCGCTCGAGCAACGCGCTGATGAACAACGTGATTGACAATTTTCTTAAAGTAAAGGGCAAACAGATACGCCCAATTCTCGTCATACTCTCCGCCAAGCTGCTCGGCGCGGTCAACGATAATGTGATAGCCTCCGCCTCCGCCGTCGAACTCCTTCACAACGCGTCGCTGATACATGACGACGTGGTCGACGACACCAAGATACGTCGCGGAACGACCACTATCAACGGCCTATGGGACAATCATATCGCCGTCCTCGTCGGCGACTTCTTCGTCTCGACATCACTACAGGAGGCCATCTCAACAGGCGATCCGCGCGCGATCGCAGCCATCGCCAATCTCGGCAAACTCCTGTCGCTCGGCGAAATCGACCAGATATACAACGCCCGCTTCAACTGCCTGAGCGAAGAAGCCTACTTCGGCGTCATCAGCCGTAAGACAGCCTCCCTGTTCATCGCCTGCGTACAGATGGGTGGCTATGCCGTCGGCGCATCCGACAGAGACATCGAGCTGCTCAGCCGCTACGCCAACCTGCTGGGACTATGCTTCCAGATCAAAGACGACATCTTCGACTACTTCGACGACGAAAAAATCGGCAAACCGACCGGCAACGACCTGCGCGAAGGCAAAATCACCCTGCCGCTGCTCCATGTCCTGCTGACCGATGCCTCCGACTCCATGCTCGCACTGTCGAAAAAAGAACTGCTTTCCGAAGAAGAGATCATGCAGCTGATCGAGTATGCAAAAGCCAAAGGAGGCATCGACTACGCTTATCAGCGCATGGAGCAACTTCACGCCGAGTCGCTTGAGCTACTCGCCCAGCTCCCCGCCGGCCCGACACGCGACATGTTTGACTCCCTCTTCCGCTACGTCATCTCCCGCGAAAACTAAATTCCCCGATTCTGCGCTTTATCGCTCCTTGTACCGGCGGGCGTGGACGATGTATGGGCTAAGGTACTCGCGAATGGCTCGCAGAGCGTTGCCTGCCGCATCGCCGACTGCGTAGGCATCCGGATCATGATCCATTATCGAGTAGAAAGCCGTTTCTACAACGTCGATCACATCCTGAAAGCAGGAGTCGAGCCAGTTGAACGGCTCCGCTATGGTATAGTCCATGTATCTGCAGCGCACATCCTTGACAACCGGAACTGCCAGATTATTCAGAGCCCGCGATGCTTCCTCACTGTGAGACTGACTCGGGAGGGCTTCTTCCGCCTTAGACTGAGCAACCTTTTCTGCGGCTTTCAGAGCTGACTTTTCAGCCTCGCGGCGGGCGCGCGCCTCGGCGCGGCGGCGTGCCAGCTCAACGCGGCGCTGAAGTTTCTGTATCAGCTTCTGAATGATGGGGTGAAAGTCTGTGTAGATGTCAGGATTGATGTTTTCGGGGTCATTGGCAGCCGACTGGATGATGCTTATGGCCTGCTCGCGGACGGCGGAGTCACTGATGGCAAAGATTTCGGATATCTCCGCGATGGAGAGCGTAAGAGTCTTAATGCGATTCATAGTAGTGTTTTTGATGGCAAAGGTAACACCCGCCGGCAGGGGCGCGTATGACACTTATACACTTTCGTGCGATTTTTCTCGCGGATGGCGCTGATTACGCAGATTGGTGGTTAGCGAAGCAGATTTAATCGCTTCTCATAGCTTGCCCTGTCTGCCCGATTTGCGCTTGTTGTGGCGACGAGGACGCCGATTAAAGCCACATAGCTCATCGGCTATCTTCTGCGCACAAATATGTAGAAATTTTTCCTGAAAAAGTGACTGAATTATTTGGAAAAAGGGGTATTTGTGGGGTATATTTGCGACAGAGAGTTTTATCCCGGTCATTATCATCTGTTTCTGCCTGTCATGAGCTTATTCCGGTCGTTTGCAATTCGTTTCTGCCGCACGACGGCGCTTGGCGCTGTCCTGATGGTGGCGTGGACTGCGGCGTGGGGGCAGACGGGCGACGGGGGGGTGTGGGACATTCCGCGCACGGGTGGCGAGACTATCACGGAGCCGTCGCCCGAGGCCACGGCGATGCGCCGATATCAGGATTATCCGGTCTCCTACGCCACGGGCACGGCCGACATCTCGATACCGCTGCTGGAACTGCCGGGTGGCGCCACCTCGGTACAGCTCGGACTGAGCTACCACACGGGGGGCATCCGCAAGACCGACATCGCCACGGGTGTAGGCCTGGGCTGGACGCTGACCGGCCTGGGCTCGGTCTCCCGCCAGATCAACGGCTTCCCCGACGAGTGGCGCGGCAACGGTAATAATGTCTCTT
>CAMWHE010000078.1 GCA_947173955.1 uncultured Bacteroidales bacterium
CAACGACCCCGAGATTACAAATCACGTGCTCTGGCCAACTGAGCTAAAGAGGCATCTTTTTCAATTATCTCCTGCTCTCAAGAGGACGTCAACCTCTCAATTGCGGTGCAAAGTTACGGATTTATTTTATACCACCAAAATATTTCCCACTTATTTTTCCTATTTTTTGATTTTTATTCACTTTCCCATTACCGACACATTATTTATAACTACATTTGTATATCATTCAACAAAGTTATTAATGTCTGCATCCACACCCTCTCTGATAAACAGCCGTATCAGCCGTCTCCGAACCCTGATGGCTCTCGACAATATAGACGCCACAATCATACCCCAGTCCGATCCGCACCAGAGCGAATACATAGCCGACCACTGGCAGCTACGCCGCTTTCTGTCCGGATTTACAGGCTCGGCGGGATCTCTCGTCGTCACCCGCGATGAAGCTCTCCTCTGGACCGACTCCCGCTACTTCATCCAGGCTGCGTCCCAGCTCAGCGGGACAGAGATCCGCCTGATGAAAGCGCTGCCGGAAAATCCCACCATCGACCGCTATCTGGCCGGGCATCTCCGGCCGGGAAGCACGGTCGGTATCAACGGACTTCTGTTCAGCCACAGATATGCCACATCGCTCGCCGAGACCCTTGCCGCCAACGACATCAGGCTCGACATGCGGTTTGATCCGGCCGACAGACTGTGGCCAGACCGCCCGTCGCTTCCGCTTAATCCCATCTCGATTTACCCCGACTCGCTCGCAGGCGAGAGTGCGGCTTCAAAATTAGAATGGCTGAGACAGTTGCTGACCGGGGCCAATGCCGACTCCATACTTATATCCTCCCTCGACGAGATCGCGTGGCTGCTCAATATCCGGAGCCGCGACATAGAGTGCAACCCCGTCGCCATCGCATATTTCTACCTGACGCGCGCGGGGTATGCGACACTTTTCGTCGACGAAGCAAAAATCACGGAAGAGACGGTCGCTTACCTCGATTCGCTCGGCATCCGCACAGCCCCATATACATCGATCGTCGAATTCGCCTCTACCGCCACAGAGCCTGTCATAATGGTCGATCCGGCTACCACGTCGGCGCTCCTCATGGCCGCACTCGGCTCGCGCGCCCTCCCCTCCCCCTCTCCTGTTCCCCTGCGGAAAGCAATCAAAAATAACGTGGAAGCCGACGGATTCCGGAACGCACTGCTCCGCGACAGCATCGCGCTCGTCAGGGCTCACCGCGAGCTTGAGGAACGCTTCCACGCCGGAGAGCGCCTCGACGAAACAAGCGTCTGCGAGATATGGCACCGGCACCGCTCCATGCAGGAATACTTCTTCGACGAGAGTTTCGGCACAATAGCCGGCTACGGGCCAAACGGAGCAATCGTACACTACACCCCTACACCGGGCGAAGCGGCCACTCTCGGCTCGGACTCCCTGCTCTTGATCGACTCGGGAGCACAATATCTCGACGGTACGACTGACATCACACGCACAATCTGTCTCGGCACTCCAACAGCGGAACAGCGCCACCACTTCACGCTCGTACTCAAGGGCAACATCAATCTCGCCATGGCTGTATTCCCTACCGGCACACGCGGCTCACAGCTCGACATATTCGCCCACCAGCCACTGTGGCGCGAAGGCCTAAACTATCTCCACGGCACAGGGCACGGCGTAGGCCACTTCCTCGGCGTCCACGAAGGTCCGCACCAGATCCGCATGAACGATATCCCGACCCCACTTCAGGCCGGAATGACAGTCACCGACGAGCCGGGTCTCTACCTCGAAGGCCAATACGGAATCCGCTGCGAGAATATGCTGCTCGTTGTCCCTGCCATGTCGACACCGATGGGCGATTTTCTCAAATTTGAGACTCTCACACTTTTCCCGTTTGACCGCAAGCTGATCAATCCGGCTGATCTCAATGACGCCGAGCTTAAATGGCTCAACGAATATCACGATCGCGTAGCCCTCACCCTCGCACCCCATCTCAGCGAAGAAGAGCGCAGATGGCTGAACGGAGCTACCGCGCCTATCGTCCGGCACTGATCGCCCCGCTGCAATAAATCAAGTACTACACATTAATTATATAATACACCGAATATGGCACTCATAATTCCGCTCCGCGGCTTCACCCCCGTTATCGGCCGGGACTGTTTTCTGGCCGAAAATGCCACCATCGTAGGCGACGTAACTATCGGCTCAGAATGCAGCATCTGGTTTAACACCGTCCTGCGCGGCGACGTCAATACCATCACGATCGGCGACCGCGTCAATATTCAGGATGGCTCTGTCCTCCACACACTCTACCAGAAATCCACGATCGAGATTGGCAATGACGTTTCGATCGGCCACAACGTCACTATCCACGGTGCAAAGATCCACGATTACGCCCTCATCGGCATGGGAGCCGTCGTCATGGACGATGCTGTCGTAGGCGAAGGTGCCCTCGTAGCCGCCGGCTCCGTCGTTCTGTCGCGCACGGTCATCGGCCCCAACGAGCTCTGGGGAGGTGCGCCTGCCAAATTTATCAAGATGGTCGAGCCAGAGAAAGCCCGCGAGATGAATCAGAAAATAGCCCGCAACTATCTGATGTACTCCCGCTGGTACGACCAGCCCGAAACCGATCCCCGACTCTGAGCAAAATGTAATCAGGCCTGTAAATACCGCCGGGCAACTGAAAGCCTCACAAGAATTTCGGTCAATTTTTTACCAAACATTTTGCAGTTTCGACTGAAATAATTACCTTTGCCCCGCAAAACTCAAATTTATCAACAATTTAACTTTTAACCACAAAAAAAATGATTATCGTACAAGTAAAAGAAGGCGAGAACATCGAAAGAGCTCTCAAAAAATTCAAACGCAAATTTGAAAAAACCGGCATCGTGAAAGAACTCCGTGGCCGTCAAGCCTTCGAAAAGCCCTCTGTCACCAACCGCAAAAAGATGATGAAAGCGGTTTATGTACAGAAGCTTCGCTCAGTTGAGGAATAATCTTCCGACCACTATTATCAACCGTTTTTTATCCTTAGAGTCGAAGCTGCCCAAGTTTCGGCATATCGGGAGGAGGTGATTTTTCAACAGAGATATTTGTACAATTAAAATAAACTTTCTATCTTGCATCACTCGATCGGCTCAAAGCCGCGATCCGGGTTGCAATCAACTATGTTAATAGAAAGTTTCATAAACCATATACGGTGTGAGCTGAACTATTCGGCACACACCGTTTTGTCATATACCAACGACCTCAACGAGTGGCGCGACTGGGTCACAAGCGGAAAACCCGAAGAATTTGATCCGGTCGACATGACCACATCTGACCTCCGGCAGTGGATCCTGCATCTCAGCGAGAGCGGTTGTGCTCCCACCACACTGCGACGCAAAGCATCGACACTACGCTCATTCTACCGTTTTCTGCTGACCCAAAAGATAGTCGATAAGAATCCGGCTTCCGACCTCATCCTTGCCAAGCTTCCACGTCATCTACCCAACTATTTCCGCCCGTCCGAAGTAGCCGAGGCCATTGAATGCAAGATTGACGAGAATAACTTTATTCAGCTACGCGACAGACTTATAATCACGACATTCTACTCCACCGGCATACGCCGTGCCGAGCTGATCGGCCTTAAGGACGGCGATGTCGATACAACCCGTTGCGAACTAAAAGTGCTCGGTAAGCGTAATAAAGAAAGAATAGTCCCTTTCGGACGCGAACTTGCAGAAATGATCACACAGTACCGACAACTACGCGACAACACCATCCCCCGCCCGGCCTCACCGCTGACAGCGCCATTCTTCACCCGGCCGACAGGCGAGCCTCTCAACCCTTCGGGGGTGGAGCGCATCGTAAAGTCATCGCTGATCACGCATGTTCATTCCGGACGGCTGTCGCCCCACACGCTCCGGCACTCCTGCGCCACCGATCTGCTCAACAACGGAGCCGACCTTACCGCCGTGCAGCAGCTTCTCGGCCACAAATCACTTGCAACCACGCAACTTTACACACACATAACCTATAGAGAACTTTCACAAAATTATCAACTCGCACATCCCCGTGCACAAAAAAAAGGAGGAAACCATGGAAGTTAGAATTCAAGACATTCATTTCGACGCATCCCAGCAACTCGTTGACTATTGCAACACCAAAGCCGACCGCCTTGCGCGCCGCTATCCTACCATCGATTATATCGACTACACACTGACCCTCGTAAAGCCGCAGACTCAGGCCAATAAAGAAGCCCGCGTCAAGGTCATCGTACCCCATCATGGCGAATTTACCGCCACAAAGACAGCCGATACATTTGAAGAAGCCGTCACAAAAGCACTTGAAGCCGTCGATGCCCAGCTCGAAAAGATAAAGTAACGTAACCTTACTGACCTTTTTATTAGAAGAGGCTGTGTCAGAACCAAACGTTTTGGCATGGCCTCTGCTTTTATAGGTCTTTGTATTGACGTGCGGACTCGATGTAGGGCTGGAGGTAGTCGCGCATTGCGTGCAGGGCTTCGGTAGCGGCAGTGCAGGTAGTGGTGGTCGAAGGGTCGTAAGACATCATGGTGCGAAATACTCCCTCCATGCCACGGACAAAGAAATCGATGTTTTCGTCGAGCCAGTGGAACGGCAAGGCAATGCCGGCGGGTATGTATATGCGTCGGGGTTCGGTGGGAATGCGCAGAGTTATCTCCCTTACCAATTGCTTCTCATCGGTGGTAAGAGGGCGTGACTTTGAGGTTTCATCGGCTTTCAGGGCAGACTCTTCGGTCTTGCGTGCGGCTTCTTCGGCCTTGCGGCGGGCGCGGGCTTCGGCGCTGCGGCGTGACAGCTCGACGCGGTGCTTAAGCTTCTGTATCAGCTTTTGAATAATTGGGTGGCAGTCTTTGTAGTGGTCGGTATTGATATTTTCAGGATCAGAGGCAGCCGACTGGATGATGCTTATGGCCTGCTCGCGGACGATGGGATCATTGATGGCAAAAATCTCGGAGATATCCGCGATGGAGAGTGTAAGTGACTTAATGCA
>CAMWHE010000079.1 GCA_947173955.1 uncultured Bacteroidales bacterium
GGAGCGACATGTGCCCGGAAACGTGGCAGCGAAGAAGCGTGTCTGAAAGACACCTCGTTTCCAATTTATTTGCTAAAAAAATCGGTCAATGAAAAGTTTCGGCTATGGCCTCAACCATAGGCTATTTTGCTTACACCCGCTCGGCGGGTGTATTCGGCACCAAAGGGCGTCCGTAGGCCGCCGATTAAATCCGCCTCGCGCCCCTCTCTTTATCCGCTCCCGGCTTTCCGCCTGCAGGTAAACAAAAAAGGTGCGCCATGAATGGCGCACCTTTTATATGGTTATAGAGTGGGATAGTTAGCGGCGGCGGTTGCCTTTCTGCTGTTCGCGCATGGCGGCCTGCTGCTTGCGCTGCGCCTCTTCAAGGCGTGCCATAAAGCCGCTCTTCTTGCGGGGTTTGGCTGCCTGGGCAAGCATATGGGCGCGGAGCTTCTTCTCGTTGACGAAACGGCGGCAGAGGTAGGTCTGGCCGATCGTGATGAGCAGCGATACGAAGTAGTAGTAGCTCAGCGCGGCTGCATACTGATTGAAGAATACGAGGAAGAAGACAGGCATCAGATACATCATCCACTTCATGGCTCCGGTCTGCTGTGTGGGCGAGTTGGCCATATTGATGCGGGTGTAGACGATGTTGGTGACGGTCATGAGCAGGCAGAAGAGGCTCACGTGGCTGCCATACATCGGGATGGTGAACGGCAGATTGAGCACTACGTCAGGAGCGGCGAGGTCTTTGGCCCAGAGGAACGATTCGCCGCGAAGTTCGATGCAGGAAGGGAAGAACTTGAACATGGCGATAAGTATGGGCATCTGGAGCAGCATCGGCAGGCAGCCTGACATAGGGCTTGCTCCGGCGCGGGAGTAGAGCGCCATGGTCTTCTGCTGGCGTATCATGGCCTCATCCTTGCCGGGATACTTCTCGTTGATTTCCTTGATCTCGGGAGCCAGCAGGCGCATCTTGGCCTGCGAGATGTAGCTCTTGTAGGTCAGCGGGAAGAGGATCAGCTTGATGAAGATGGTGAGCAGGAGGATGATTATGCCGTAGTTGGAGATGAATCCGCTCAGGAATGTGAACACGGGGATGACTATCAGAGTGTTGATCCAGCGGAAGATACCCCATCCGAGGGGGAGTATGCGCTGAAGCTCGAGGTCGGTGTCGGCTATTACATCCTCGCTGATGTCGCGCAGCAGCGGGTAGAGGTTGGGGCCGATGAAGATGTTGAATATCGAGGGGCTTTCGACGGCGCTCGAGTAGCCGAACGACATCCGTGCGGCCATATCTTTCAGATATTCAGGGCTGTTGTTGTAGGGTATCTGATTGAGCCAAGCGGTCTCGAATCCGTTGCTCGGTATGATGATGGTCGAGAAGAACTGGTTTTTGAATCCTACCCACTGCAGATCCTGGTCAAGAGTGCGGCTTTTGGCTGCGGCTCCAAGATTTTTAGGCTTTTCGCCCGGTTCTTTGTAGGCTATGGAGCTGTTCTGCTGTTCGAAGGTACGTCCGCTTTCGTTGCGGCCCATGCGCTGTGCCCATTCGAAGCGGGCTGAGGTGACGCTCGGCGGGATGATGAGATCCATCTTTTTCTGGACGATCTCCATCTTGACGACATAGCTGCCCGGGGCGAGGGTATAGCGCAGTCCCCATTCGCTGCCGTTGTCGAGAGTGAGGAGCATCGTGGCGCTTGAGTCGGTGACTTCGGCGGGGGTGAAATAGAAGTTTCGGGTCGAGATACGCTGTGAGGCTGTAGTCAGCTCAAAGGCGTAGTAGTCGCTGGTGATGGGCGATATGATCTCTACCTGTGTGGTGTCGCCTGCGCCTGTGGCCATCGAGCGGTAGCGCGGGTCGAGCAGGGTGGCGCGGTTGATGTAGGCGCCATGATTGGTGATGTCGAGTGACAGGACGTCGTTATGGATCGACACGGCAGCTTCCTCGCCGTTGAGGAACCGGGCGAAGCTCTGGTAGCGGGCCGCATTGTCGATGGCCTTGCGCAGATTGCCGACAGCTTCCTGTTTCTGGAGTATTGTCAGCGAGTCGGGGAATGTCCCGGCTACGACGTCGGCATAGTCGAGACTGACGCCTATGGCATCGACCGTGCCGGTCACTTCTGCACCCTTGGCAGTCAGCGAAGCGCCCTCGGATTCAAAGACATAGACGGCGGGAGTCGTGGAGTCGCCGGCGGCGACGAGTGTCCCGGCAAGGCGGATGATGTCGGCGGCCTGAGCCATTTCGCCGGGCGTGATGGAGTCGAGGGCTACGGCGGCAGTCTCTGTCTGCACGTTCTCGGTCGACTGTGCGTCCTGCACCTTATCCTTCTTAGGCCTGAGCGCTGAGAATCCGAAGATTACTCCGAAGATGAGCACAATGCCTATAAGTGTATTCTTATCCATTTACTGTTGATATATTAATATGTATATATGACTGGTTTCTTCCTGTAAGGTGTGGGAGGCTTATTTGCCTTTTTCCTCGCTGTAGGCTATCGCGGCTCTTACGAAGTCGACGAAAAGCGGATTGGGCGAAAGCACTGTCGAGGAGTATTCGGGATGGTACTGGGTGCCGATAAACCAACGCTTTTCGGGTATCTCGACAACTTCTACGAGATGGGTGGCCGGATTCTCGCCGACGCATTTCATGCCGGCCTGCTCGAAGCGCTCGCGATAGTCGCTGTTGAACTCGAAGCGGTGGCGGTGGCGCTCGCTGACATGGGTCGAGCCGTAGGCCTTGGCGGCCTTGGAGTCGGGTGTCAGGATGCAGTCAAATGCGCCCAGGCGCATTGTGCCTCCCATGTTGGAAATACTCTTCTGCTCCTCCATCAGGTCGATGACATTGTCGGGGGTCTTGGGATTCATCTCGGTGCTGTTGGCTTCGGGAAGGCCGAGGACATTGCGGGCGAACTCGATCACCATGCACTGCATTCCGAGGCAGATGCCGAAGGTGGGTACATCATGCTCGCGGCACCATTTCAGCGCCACGAATTTGCCCTCGATGCCGCGCTGGCCGAATCCGGGGGCGATCACTACGCCGTCGAGCTCTCCGAGCTGTTCGTCGGCCGCTTCGGGCGTGAGCTTCTCGGAGTGGATGAATTTCAGCTTGAGCTTGTGGTCATTATAGGTAGCTGCCTGCAGGAGTGATTCGTTGATCGACTTGTAGGCGTCCTGGAGCTCGACGTATTTGCCTACGAGGCCGATTGTCACCGTCTTCTCGGCGGCGGCAAGCTTGTCGAGGAAGTGGAGCCAGGGAGCCATGTGAGGCTCCCCCTCTACAGGCACACCGCATTTGCGGAGCACAAGCTCATCGAAGTGCTGCTCATGCATCTTGATGGGCACCTGATAGATCGTGGGAACGTCGACCGACTGGATGACGGCATCGGGCGACACGTTGCAGAAGAGGGCGATCTTGCGGCGCATCTCGAGCGGGATGTGTTTCTCCGTGCGGAGCACAAGGATGTCGGGCTGGATACCCACCTCCTGAAGCTGCTTGACCGAGTGCTGTGTCGGCTTTGTCTTGAGCTCCTTGGCGGCTGCGATGTAGGGCACGTAGGTCAGGTGGACGCATACGCAGTTGTTGCCGAGCTCCCAGCGCAACTGACGCACGCTCTCGATGAACGGGAGCGACTCGATGTCGCCGACAGTGCCGCCGATCTCCGTGATCACGAAGTCGAAATTGCCCGTATTGCCCAGCAGCTTCACGTTGCGCTTGATCTCGTCGGTGATGTGGGGTACGATCTGCACCGTCTTGCCCAGATAGTCGCCGCGGCGCTCCTTGTCGATGACGCTCTGATAGATGCGTCCCGTGGTCACGTTATTGGCGCGGGTAGTCTGTATGTTGGTGAAGCGTTCGTAGTGACCGAGGTCAAGGTCGGCCTCGTGGCCGTCGACAGTCACATAGCACTCTCCGTGCTCATAGGGATTGAGTGTGCCCGGGTCGATATTGATATACGGGTCAAATTTCTGTATCGTAACACGAAAACCTCTTGCCTTAAGCAAGTTGGCGAGAGATGAAGAGATGATTCCCTTACCCAGTGACGACACAACGCCGCCCGTCACAAATATATACTTAGTTTCCACGTCAATAATGATAAGATTGATTAAAGCACAAAGGTAATAAAAAAACCTGACTTGCCCTGCATTCTGCATGCACCAATTCTTATAAACCTGAGAGAGGCAGTGTCAAAATCATTTTGACACTGCCTCTCCCGTCTGGAAGTGATTCGGATGCGACTCGAACGCATGACCGTCTGCTTAGAAGGCAGATGCTCTATCCAGCTGAGCTACCGAACCAAGCCTGATAAATCCGAACAGCGGAAACTGCACCGTTTATCACTACAAAATTACGCAAATTTTTCGAAATACACCCACTCAGGCGCAAAATATTCGGCGTGAAAGTTAAAATGAACGTAATACAGCGATATGGGATGTTTAATAACTTCACATAAGATGTTGTGAGATAGTTAATTAATCACATTAAACGTCTTTAAGATTAATTAACTAAATTTCTTTCAGAAAAATTTGGCAAAAACTTGCTGAATGTGTGAAAAACATCTAATTTTGCGCTCGGTAAGCGATAATGAATGAGTGCTTTATAGCGCTTCACGTTTGAGACTGCCGCCGGGAGGCTCCAGCAACTTAAGCATCATTATCAAATGTAAGTATGATATAATCTCTACACTTGAAGTTGTATAAAAGCAACTAAACTTTAATCAAATCATGCCTTTTGGCTTTAGTCCCGGGGTTCTCTGTCGAAGAGAGTTCCGGACGCTTTTTTATACCCCCTCCCGGCGCATAGTAAAAAAGCTGTGTTTGGATAGAACTTTCTTATCTTTGCAAAAAAT
>CAMWHE010000080.1 GCA_947173955.1 uncultured Bacteroidales bacterium
AATTGTTAATTCTGAATCACGATGCAAAGGTAAAAGTTGACCACAATGACGCGCCCTCCGGGCGCTCCGAAGAGAGCGCCAGAGGGGTAGCTATGACCGGGAGAGGGATCAGGGGAGGGCGACTTTGAGGGCGAGGGAGCCCTGACGGAGGATGTAGAGGCCGGGGGCGAGGGCGCTGATGGCCTCGGGGGTGCAATCCCGGCCTATCAGGGTGCCGGTGACGTTGTAGACATCCCACAGGCCGCCGTCGGCGAGGATGGCGTCAAGGCCGGCGTTGGGGTTGTAGGTGACGACGTTGACAGAGCAGGTGGCGGTCACTCCGGAGCCGTCGGCAGCCCGGGTGGTGATGACGGCGTTGCCCGTGGAAACGGCTGTAACGATACCTGTTGCGGTGACCGTAGCCACGCCGTCGTCCGACGAGCTCCAGATGAGGGATGCGTCGTCGGCATCGAGCGGAAAGACATCAGCCACAAGCTTGTAAGCTCCACCGATCTCGAGCGTGAGGGTCGTCGCGTCGAGCTGTATGGCTTCCACGGGGTTGAAGAGCGCCGTGTCGTCGCCGTCGACCATCGGAGCCCATGTCGTCTCGGCGTTGTAGGCGTCCTCGCAGCCTGCGGGGACACTGACAGTGGCGTTCTGAATTACCTCCTCGGGGAATCCTGTGGGATAGGCCGGAGGCTCGGGGCTCAGGCAGGTGATCTCGCGGATGTTGTAGTCACCCTCGAAGGCGGCGTCGCCTATGGCGGTGACGGCCGAACCGAGGCGTACGGTCTCGAGAGCCTCGCAGTCGTAAAAGGCGAACCGGCCAATCTCCTTTACCCCCTCGCCGACGCTTACGCTCCTGAGAGCGTCGCAGTCCTCAAAGGCTCCCATGCCGAGCTCGCTGACGGCGTCGGGAATCGTGACCGCGGCGAGGGCGTCGCAATCCTTGAATGAGCGGTCGCCTATCTCAGTGACAGAGGCGGGTATCTCGACACTCTCGAGGGAGGTACACCCCTCCAGGGCTGAGAACTGTATCGACTTGAGCTTTTCGGGAAGCGAGATACGGGTCAGCGAGCCGCATCCACGGAATGTGGCAGGCAGCAGCTCCGTGACCCCCTCGGGGATAGTCAGAGTGGCAATAGACGCGCAGCCGGCGAAGGCCGACTCGGCGATGGAATCAACAGTGGCGGGGAGCTCGATGGCCGACAGAGCCTTGCAACCGTCGAACGCCCTGAGTCCCACGACAGTTATCCCATCGGGGAGATCGACCGCCTCGAGCGAGGAGCAGCCGGCGAAAGTGCCCCCCGGGAGAGCTTCCAGCTGAGCCGGTAGGCCGACCTGACGGAGCGAGCTGCAGCCGCTGAATACCATCGTACCCATCTGACTCACATCAGCGCCGCCCGACACCGTCTCCAGATTTTTTGCTCCGCCGAAGGCTGCGTCGGTCAGACGGGCTATTCCGTCGGGAATCGTATATGTGCGGTCTTTCTTTCCTGCGGGATAGGCGATAAGCATGTCGTCGCACATCAGCACGCCGTCCTCGCTTCTTGTCGGTCCGTTATTGCCCGTCACCTCAAACTTTTCAATCGCCGTGCAGCCGTCAAAAGGATTGCCGGGTGCGTATTGTTGTCCCAAATCGTTTTCAGCAATAAATTCCGTGTTAGCCGAGAGTGAGAAAGAGGTAAGCGAAGAACAGTTATGGAAAGCAGAACGCCCTATCGACTTTAGTTTTGACGGATTGTATTTCAGGTCAATGAGTGAAGAACAGCCAGAGAATGTATAAGCACCGATTTCTAATTCTTTATCTGAATAAATGTTTGCTGATGTAAGTGCAGGACAATTTTCAAAAGCCCGTTCCCCGACGCTTGAGACTCCGCCCACCGGTTGGAAGGCCTTGAGTGAGACGCAATCTTTGAAAGCATCAGAGCCTACTGAAACTGACTTTTGCCAGGCGATCTCTATAGTCTCGAGAGATGTACAGCCCGAGAAAGCATCAGCTCCGATATAATAAATTGTAGACGGGAGCTCAATTGACTTCAATGAGGTGCAGCCTTCAAAGACTCCGGCCGTCCCCCATTCAATCTGCCAACTATCGGCCAGTCTCATAAGGGATTGAGGCAAAGAGACTGAAACGAGGTTTTCACAGCCGTAAAAAAATCCGGCAGGGAGATTTAATATATTGCAGGCATTGCCGAAATCAACTCTCTTAAGATTTTTGGAATCAAAAAATTGTCTGGTCTGCAACTGTTTAATAGGAGAATTATCAAAAATAATTTCTTCGAGATATAACGAATGCATTTTAGATTTAACAGCACGTACGGAAGATGGTATTATAAGTTTTTTCACACCACCCCCCCCGAAGATATTGTCACTAAGTATTTGGTCACTTCCATTTATAAAATTAAGAGCGGTAACGCTATATTTTTCACCTTGGAAAGTGACCTCTGAAGGAATTTCGATAATATCAGCTATCTCATAGTAATCTACATCTATACTTCGGAGTTCTACCTCTCCGGGAATATCTGTGGTTCGCAATATTAAATTCGCTCCAATATCATTTGAACCGGGAGTGTGTACGGTAAATTCTTCGGAAAATGCGGGGAGTGAGGCAATCAGAGACAGGAGCGGAAGCAGGATATATCGTTTCATAGCGCGGAGCGGTTTATGGTGCGTGATTGTTTGACTGATTCGAGAGAAGATGGGAGCCGGCGGTCAACCTTCATATACGTGCCGTCGGGACGTGAATAGCAGCCGTCAGACTCCGTGCCACTACCAGTAGCGGTGACTTCGGGCTGCACCGATGCCGGGACATTCCAGCTGCCGCCGGAGAGGTCTATGACGCGGGGAGAACCATAGTACGTTTTAATGTGTATCTCGCTAATAACTCGGATATGCAAGTTATAAAAGTATTGTTCAAATTCACAATGTATCAGATATCCGTCAGACACTTTGGTTATCCGGGGGACTACAACAATATCTGAAGGATAAATATAATCTTTGAACATATCGCGGTAATGAATTATACGTCCGTCGATTACCATATATTGAGTATGTAATTCTGTACTTGCACCTATTCTTAACGAACAAAAAGGCATCTGAATCTGATAGTCGCTTTCATCATCACTAATGATATTATATATTGCAGTTGTATCGAAATCATAGATATTATCCCTATCTTCAACGCTTTCATTAAAATAGAAGCCAACTGCGCGGGACTCTGTATCGGTCGGGAATGGATTCGGAGACGCATCAGGCACATCGCTGCACATTGACAATATACCATCCGGGTCGTATGCTAATCGGCTCGGAAACGATTTGCTGAAATCGTATAACAACTCGTCAAGCGAGAGCCGGAAAGGAGACCATGACGGACGCTTTATTTTAATTGGGAGCAAGTCTTCGCCCGAATATTTACGACCGTTTTCTGTAATTACAGTGGTATTGAGATTTATATTACACTCACTTTTTAGATAATAGTATTGTATACCGTCTTTATAATAATCATATTCCGAATCCAGGACTCCAACAACCTTTCTATAATTCATAAATCCGAACCCACCATCACCATGGCTTATGAACAAATAGCACCGAAAAAAGTGGCCGAGGTCGTAGAAGAGGTCGGGACCGATACGGGAGCCGTCGGAGTAATTGCGGTAGCGTTCGACGCAAGGATAGAACGCTGATGCCATATTATCGTGGGCAGGTATAAATTCGCCGACGGGATAGTATTCGACGGAGACTAGCTCGGGGCCGACATCGGCCGTGAATGTGAGCGTGCGTTTTTTGCCGGCGGGGGAGGAGAGGCCGGCGGTGACGTTAAGGCGGAGGGCGCGCAGCTCTATGGTGTCGACACATTCGTAGGATAGGTCGGTCAGCTCATAGCCGGCGAAGTCGCCCGGGAGGTCGGCCGGGGTGAGCGACTCAAGGTCGGCAATCGTGGGAAAGCGCATGATGGAGTCGGTAGTGGCGGCAGGGTCGGCAGGCGCACCGGGGATAAGGTCGGGGTCGTCGGCGAGAGAGCCGGAGCAGGCCGAGGCGAGGAGAGTGAGGGCTGCGGCCGCGGTTGCGCCTAAGCGGCGACGCAGGGGGTGGAAAATGTGAGTATTCATGGGTAGAATCATGTCGGCTGCAAGACTCCCGAATGCAACGCAATACATAAAAAAAGAAGCGTGAGAGCCTGTATCTTCTGCCCGTCTCACAATCTGAGGCTCTGGAATGCCTTTCGGGATGAAACGAGCAGTCAGAGCCTCACGCAAGTTATGTGGATATCGGTATGATATACACTAACGAAAGGCATCCATCACTGCTGCATTTGACCCCATAAGAAATTTTCCAGATTTCAGATTGTCAAACGCGCGTCGATAAACGCTTTTAAAAACTATGTCGCCGGCGGGATGCCGACCGGGCAAAGGTAGATAAAAAATTCTCGCCGTGCAAGTTTTTAACATCTCGGGGGGATGGATCTCACGCGGATTCCCATGCGTTGCGTGGGATCGGCCTCGGGGCGCCGGGTAGCTGAGGTAATCGGTCTCACGCGGATTGCGCGGATTACGCGGATCCATGCGTAGCCTGAGTTGACCACGATGACGCGCCCTCCGGGCGCTGAATGGCAGGGATAGCGGTGGAGTGCGGGGCACACCACTGTGGAGGAGACGCGATGACCGGGCACATCTCGCCTTCGGCTCGATGTACCACGGTTACTGTAAATCTGCGCTCTCTTCGGAGCGCCCTGATCTGTCTCCCGGGGATGGGGAAGGATAGGCGTGGTACTGTCG
>CAMWHE010000081.1 GCA_947173955.1 uncultured Bacteroidales bacterium
GCCGAATACTTTCCGTCATACGAGATAATGCTCGACGCCCTGCGTGACTACCGCTTCTATGCCGCTGACATGAAGCACCCCTCGGAGACCGCCGTCGACTACATTTATGAGCGATTTTCGGAAAGTTACTTCACGCAATCAACACTTCTAAAGGCTACAGCCGCCAGAAAAGCAGCCTTGCGCTCGCAACACCGACCAAACCTCTGACCCCTATGAAACTGACTCTTACCGAGCTATCCGAAGCACTGAATATACCTGTCACCGGCACTCCGGACCAGACACCACTCTCCCGTCCGCTCACGGACAGCCGTTCGCTGCTATACCCCGACGGGACACTTTTCTTTGCTCTGACGACTCCGAGCAACGACGGACACCGATATGTCCGCGAGCTCTACAGGCACGGAGTGCGCCACTTTGCAGTCAGTGAAGAAGCTATCGCCGTCAATCCTCTGCCGGCCGACGCCTCAGCGCTTGTGGCTCATGATGCCGACGGAGTGCTTGACATCCTGCAGCGCTCAGCCGCCTATGTCCGGAGCCTTGTCGACTGCCCCATAATAGCCGTGACCGGCAGTCGCGGCAAGTCGCTGATGAAGGAATATCTCGCCGAAGCATTCTCCTCAGTACGCGTTACGGCTTCGCCACGTAGCTGGAACTCTCAGACCGGCGTTCCCCTGTCGCTATGGCGGCTGCAGCCTGACACCCGCCTCGGCATCTTCGAAGCCGGTATCTCCCGGCCCGGCGAGATGGAAAGACTGGCCGGAATGATACGTCCGACAATCGGCGTCTTCACCGGACTGACCGACGAACACTCAGGCGACTTCACTTCCTTGGAACATAAGTGCCGGGAGAAAGCAGAGCTGTTCAGAGAGGTTTCACACATCCTGTATTTTGAATCCGACCCGCTTGTAGAGGGCATCCTGCATGAGATCAATCCGACCGCAAAGCTCATCCGCGTCGACGACGCTCCGGCGGCCGCCAGAACGATCGCCGAAATCACAGGCCTGCCACTCGGCAGACTGCCTGAATATTGCGTCCGCTCGACACGTCTCGACATAACCGAAGGAGATGACGGCCGCATCGTGGCTACCGACCATTTCAGCACCGACCCCGGAGCTATCGAGACAGCCCTCGACCGATTCGGGCGGAGGACGGGCGGACGACGGCTTGTAGCCATCATAGGCGACCTTGCCCTGCGCGGGAGTAAGCCGGAAGAAGCATACCGCGAGCTTGAGCGCCTGCTGCTGGCTCACGGAGCAGACAGCCTGATCGGAGTCGGAAAGGAGATATCCCGATACATCAGTCAGTTCGGTGACGCTATCTCCCATCAGGGCTATCCTACAGCCGATTCATTCCTCAAATCGGGAAATGACGCCTACTTTGCCGACTCTGCGATACTTATCAGCGGCAACTCGGGATCCGAATTCGAACTGATCAGCCGGGCTGTAGAGCCAACCCGACACCCTACCTGCCTTGAAGTCAACCTCGACTCACTGACCCATAATTTCAACTATTTCCGTTCGCTTGTCGCACCGACAACCGGACTTGTAGCCATGATAAAGGCCGATGCCTACGGCGCGGGAGCAGTCGAAGTGGCCCGCACGCTCCAGAATCAGGGAGCCGCCTATCTGGCAGTTGCCGTCATCGAGGAAGGGCTTGCCCTGCGCCGAGGGGGCATCTCCATGCCCGTCATGGTGCTCAATCCGCTGACCACCAACGCAAATGCCCTGATACGCAACAACCTTGAGCCAACGATATTCTCTATTTCGGAGCTTGCAACCGTAGCTGACGCCGTGAACACCGCAGGCCATCAGAGCTATCCCATTCACATCAAACTCGATACAGGTATGCACCGCTTCGGCTTCAATGAGTCGGAACTACCTGACCTCATGGAGCAACTCAGGCAATATCCATCCCTGCGCGTTGCGTCTGTATTTTCCCACCTTGCCACAGCCGACTGTCCGGAGATGGACGACTACACCCTCGGACAGCTGAAAGCTTTCGACCGCATGAGCCAATATATCGCCGACAATCTCGACTACAAGATCAAGCGACACATACTCAACACAGCAGGAATAATGCGATATCCCGAATATCAGTATGATATGGTCAGACTCGGCATCGGACTGTACGGAGTCTCGCCGCTCGACTCGGAAATGTCGAAGAATCTGCTGCCTGTCTCCACTCTTGTGACCTCCATCAGCGCTGTCAAAGAGCGACATCCGGGCGACACCATAGGCTACAGCCGCCGAGGCAAAGTCAACGAAGAATCAGCTATCGCTACCGTGCCGATAGGATATGCCGACGGCCTTAACCGTCATCTGGGCAACGGAGCGCTACGGGTATTCATCAACGGACACCGGTGTCCGACCATCGGCAATATCTGTATGGATATCTGCATGATTGACGTCACAGGATGTGATGCCCGGCCTGGCGACCGTGTAGAAATATTCGGCCCGAATATACCGGTAGAGGAAGTTGCCGAAATACTTGACACGATACCTTACGAGGTACTGACCTCAGTAGCTCCGCGAGTCAAACGTATATATTTCAGAGAGTAAAACGAGTCTTCCGGCGGAAACAGGGTCTAAACAGCCGCCTGATGGAAATAGAACGGGACCACTACCGACGAGGGGCGTTCGGCAAGAGGAACACGGACATACTCGGCAGCCTTGTTGACGAGCGGGGTCAGATATTCGCGGGCAGCCTGCGCGAAGTATGCCAGATGATGCGCAATCTCATATCCGACAGTGCTATCCGGATCCTGAGTCAGAGCCCGTAATACCGTGTCAATAGCCTCATCGAAGTGGAGCCCGATCTTACACAAGCGCGATACGGAGCTATCTGACAGGCTGAAATTAATCAGCTGGGTGTTGAACGGGCCATGCCCCGTGTGGAGGAGTACGGGCTTTACTGACGGATCGGGAGTAAGAGGCCAGCGTCTGAGATCGATGGCTGGTGCTTCAGCAGCAGGCGACTGCGCGGATTTATCTGAAGCAGACCGGGCATGATCAGCAGCAGAGGGCAATTCTCCCCTTTCGATCGCCGCCTTGCGCTCCTGAGCGCGGCGGAGACGGGTCTGACGAGCCTGCTTATCCGAGCGGTATCGCTTTGATATCTGCTCGAAAACGCTCCTGACTACAGGATCTGAGACAGACGACAGGAGAGTGTCATCCTCAAGACAGCCTTCGGGATCGGACTGAATGCGTGTCAGCATAGACTCAAACTCACGACGGCCATCGTACGACAAGCGGGAAACTTCAAGCAGAAGCGAGACCGGAATACGGACAGACTCCGGGCAACGGGGAGCGGGTGATTGGGATCGGGCGTGGTTCATAGTAATTACTGATTAGATAAAAGTGAACAATTTGAGTGCAAAAGTAGTGTCAGCGACCTATCCGAGGATGCATATCATCCACTTTCGCGATTCTCCGGATGTAAAATCGTGAGGCTGAAACAGCATCAAAATTTGGCGATAAAAATTGTTTTGACTAACTTTACGTCATAGAATATCGAAAACCATCAGAGAAATGAATAGAATCCAAATAGCAGCGATAGCACTCCTGACATCTGCGGCAGCCGCTGCGGAAGCGCCCCTATGGCTGAGAGATGTAAAGATATCGCCTGACGGAAGCACACTTGCCTTCACCTACAAGGGGAATATCTACACCGTAGCAGCCGACGGCGGTACAGCAAAGCAACTGACCACCGGGCCATCATACAATACGACTCCCATATGGTCGCCTGACGGCAAGACCATAGCCTACACATCCGATGCCCACGGCAATTTCGACATATATGCCATTCCCTCGGCAGGAGGTGTCCCCACCCGTCTGACAACACATTCGGCGGCGGAGACCCCCGAGACATTCAGTCCCGACGGAAAGTATATACTCTACTCGGCTTCGATACAGGATCCGGCGGCAAGCGCGATGTTTCCCACATCGCTTGAGAGCGAGCTATATCGCGTACCGGCCGGCGGAGGCGCCCCCCAACGCGTAGAGGCCACGGCAATCCAACGCCCCGTGTATTCGCCCGACGGCTCCCTCATACTATATCAGCGCACTCCCGGTATGGAAAACGAATGGCGCAAACACCACACCTCATCGGTGACCGGCGACATATGGAGCCTCGACACGAAAAGCGGCACCCACACCAACCTGACATCCCGCCCGGGCGAGGACCGCGACCCGGCTTTCTCGCCTGACGGAAAGACCGTCTATTACCTGAGCGAACGCAACGGGGGGTCATTCAATGTCTACTCCGCCCCGCTGTCCGATCTCAACTCGGTCAAGGCTCTCACCAACTTCAAGACACATCCTGTCAGATTCCTCTCCGCCTCAAAGACAGGACGCCTGGCATTCGCTTACGACGGGGAGATCTAC
>CAMWHE010000082.1 GCA_947173955.1 uncultured Bacteroidales bacterium
GTGAGTGTCGTTTGTGTTACAATCACATTGCAAATGTACAACATATTTTTTACATACAAAATTTTTTTGCAAAAAAATTCATTATTGCAAAATTCACAAAATTACAACTTAAAACACTATATGACAGACAAATAATAGTGTTACAACCTCGTTACACACCTATTACATTAACGTTAATTAACATAAAAATCCCTGTAATATCAGTGTTTCACAGGTGTTACAGGTGGATTTCTTATGCAATTAGAGTGTAACAGATGTTACAACAACGTTACGCCATACACATTAATTATATATAATGGCTGGTGAACGGCCGATTGTTCACGCTTAAACAACCACAGAGAAAGTCGGATTGCAAAAATCTCCATGCAAAAGTGTAAAATATGCATCCGGATGGAGCTGTTTTGTCTGCATCTTTGCAACGGAAACACAAAACACACAGTTACTATGAACAAGATCAAATCCATCACACTCTCAATCGACGAATTCTCACAGATTCTTGAAATCTCCGACCCCCCACTCCGCAAGGATGTTCTGGCTGCCGTGCAAAAAGCGGCTGCAGACCCGGACAGTATCGACCTCACGGCCTATGCCGAGAGTCATCCGCTGACTCAGAGCCTTGTGAAGAAGCTGAAAACCCGTGCCGATGCCGCCCGCCGACGCGCCGAGAAGCGCAAGACTGCCCGTGCTGTGACAAAGCGGAAGAATCTGACGGTTCGGGCCAACGGAATGGTTATAGATATGCCACTGAATGACAACAACGTGCGTCGTCTCCTGTGGGTCAAGCAACATTACACCGAAACGATTGACAACATCATGCGTATCCTAACGGCGCAGAGTGACAATTCACTCGGACAGCAGCTGTCGGCCTGTTTCAGCGAAGTAGCCGGTGCCGTGAGAGCCTATCTGCGTCCGCTGATCGATGTGGCCTCCGATTATTTCCGTACCCCGAAGCATCTACGCCCGCAGACAGTCCGTGTCCCCCTGCCCGCCGGTCTCTAATTGATCGTTGACTGAGTCAACACCAACGACTAAACTACATTTGTAGTTAATTGACGTTAAAAATAACATCTTTTGTCTTCAACTACAAAAGTAGTTATTACTTTTGCATCATATAACTTTTAAAAAAACTATGAAACGATTCTTCCTATCGATTATAATGGTGATATCAACTATTGGCTATATGATGGCGGACATAACGATTTCTGTTCCGAAGAAATGGAAAAACAGGACAGTCTACATCTGGCAGACAGATATAAATCAGCTTTTTAACAGACAGAAAGATGAGGCTGTACATCAGGTTAAGGATACTATTAAAATTACGGAATTAACCTTTACAGTTCCTGCAAAACTTAACTGCGCAACTAAAGTCAATATCCTCACTCCAAAGGGAGATGAATCGGACTATGATCATACTATTGCAGAAGCGTGTATTATGCCGGGTGAGGACGTGCATCTCTACTTGGATAATAATTATGTGAGAGCTGAGGGTAGTTTACTAAACCGGCAGATGGCTGAGATTTTCACATATTATATGCAGTCATTGGCTCCTTACATAAAAGCATATGCCCGTGATGATAAGAAGGAAGCCACAAGAATAGCGCGTGAAACCCAACAATGGTATACTGATTGGATAAAAGCCCACTCTGACGCTCCTGCCGCCGGAGCCGCATTGTATCAACTCACCAATCCGCGTTTAGTTGTTGAGTTAAGCGACATGCTGCACGGGGACGCGCTAACCTCAATGTTTTATCCATATACTGAAAATCATATAAACCGCTGTAAGGAAATTCTGCAACGCCAGAAGAGTCAACGCGCCTTAAGTAAAGGCAAGAAATATGCCCCGAACTTTACGTTATACGATATAAAGGGTAATCAAGTATCATTATCAGATTTCAAGGGCAAGTGGGTTATTCTGGATTTTTGGGGTTCATGGTGCGCGCCATGCCTTAAGGGTATGCCGGAATTAAAAGAGATATATAAGACCTATGCCGGGAGACTTGAGATAATTGGTATAGATTGCAACGACACGGAAGCGGCATGGAAAGGAGCGGTTTCCCGTTTGCAATTGCCATGGATTCAATTATATCAATCCGAACGGGATTCCGTTACATCGGCGTATGAAGTTTCATCGTTTCCGACAAAAGTGGTCATCGATCCGGACGGAATAATCAGAAAAATCTATACCGGAGCATCACCCTCGTTCAAGGATGAAATTGCAGAATGGTTTAAATAAAGGCTGGCAGACTACGTCCGCGCGGGAAATGTCGGGATTATTTGCTGCTATACATCAATACAGATTGCTATCCCTTCAGACGGTAGGCAGGTCGCTCAGGCGATGCTCGAGTTCGGCCGAGGTAAGATCGACCTCGATATGGCCTCGATGAGCTATGGAAATTTTGCCGGTCTCCTCAGAAACGATTATACAGAATGCATCCGTAGCCTGCGACATACCGAGCGCCGAACGGTGGCGCAATCCCAAAGCGCGGGGGATATCAGTATCATGGCTGACAGGCAGAATACATCCCGCGGCACTGATACGGCCTGAAGCTATTATCATCGCACCGTCGTGCAGCGGAGAATTTTTAAAGAAGATAGTCTCTATCAGGCGCGAATTGATGTCGGCATCAAGGCGGTCTCCGGTATTCTCATACGTATCAAGGGGCACCTGCTGCTCGATTACGATGAGAGCGCCAGTCTTTTTCTTCGCCATATTGCGGCACGCATAGACGATCGGCATGATAGAGTCGCGCGAATGATCTTCGACCGACTTTATCTTTTTGGTATGGAAGAGATCGGCCAGGAAACGCCAGCGGCGGTGTGAGCCCAGATCGATAAGGAACCGCTTGATCTGATCCTGAAATATTATCACCAGAATCAGCAGGCCGATACTCATGAACGTATCGAGGATCGTGCCGAGCAGCTTCATGTCGAGGATCTCGCTGCCGACTATCCAGACTCCGATAAAGGCCATGACACCGTAGAAGATGTTGAGCGTACCGGACTCCTTCATTATTTTATAGAGATAATAGAGCAGGATCGCTACTATGAGAATGTCGAACACATCTTTAATTCCGAAATCTTCCATTAGTGGTAAAAAAATTAGTTATCAGCTTTGGTAGTTGAATCAATAAGTTGAATAAGTCTGACAGTCTGCGCGGCTGCCTTGACATCATGGACGCGAATTATCGAAGCACCGTTGAGCAGAGCTACGGTATTGAGAGCCGTTGTTCCGTCCTGAGCATCAGTCGGATCCACGCCGAGCTGCTTGTAAATCATCGACTTGCGTGATATTCCAACGAGCAGCGGCCTGTCGAGAGCCTCAAACAGCGGCAGCGATGCCATCAGGCGATAGTTATCCTCAATCGTCTTTCCAAACCCGAAGCCCGGATCGACTATCACATCATTGACGCCGGCGAGCGCAAGGCGCCTGAGCCGACCGCTCAGCCATCGCAAGACGTCGGCCACGACATCGCCGTACTGACACGCCGGATGCATGTTCCCCTCAGTGCCCGGATTATGGGTCAGGATATAGGGTGCATGAGTGATAGCCGCGACATCAAACATTCCGGAGTCAAACTCCCCGCCGGAAATATCGTTGATGATGTCAGCACCCATCTCCGTGACAGCAAGACGTGCGATGTCAGCGCGAAATGTATCGACAGACACCGGGATGACGGAATCTACACTTCTGACAGCCACGATAGCCATGCGAAGTCGTTCAAGCTCCTCGCCGGCACTGACCGCGGTAGCCCCCGGACGTGTGGAATAAGCGCCTACATCAATGATATCCACCCCTTCGGCGATCATCTCCGCAGCCTTTTCGGCTATTGCCTCGGAATCCAGCGCTCTCGACGGGGCGAAAAACGAATCGGGAGTAGCATTAATAATGCCCATGACAGCCGGGCGCTCATATCGGAGCAACCTGCCGCGGATGTTTAGTGAGAAGGGCTTGAAACGGCTTATCATTACTGAGGGCTAAATCTGTGGCGAAGTTACTGAAATAATACGTTTCCACCAAATCCCCCGGTAAACCGACATAAAAAAATCAAAAAAAATTTGGTAAATTCGCGATGATGGCCTAACTTTGCACTCGCTAAGAGAGATTAGCACACGGCTCATTAGCTCAACTGAATAGAGCATCTGACTACGGATCAGAAGGTTACAG
>CAMWHE010000083.1 GCA_947173955.1 uncultured Bacteroidales bacterium
ATTGCTCCATTGGTGTTTGAGACCAACGCGTCTACCGATTCCGCCATCAGGGCTTGATTCGTAGTGCAAAGTTAATTCTTTTTTTTTAATTATAGTCACATCTGAAATAATTTTGACAATATGTTGGATTGTAACATATCAGACATCAGAATTGAATATGTTAAATTGGTTATTACGGATTAATAATTTTAATAAATTTATGTTTTTTTGGAATAAAAGTCTTACTTTTGAAAAAAAATTTACACCAACTATGCATAAAATAACATCACTCTTATTCGCATTAGCTATTCCAGTCATTTCTTCAGCAGCTGAAACATACACTGATACAATTGATTATAAAACAGAAGATATGACTGAATCCTCTGCAAGTCACGGAAATTACACTCTATACTATGGACTTAAATACACAAAAAGTGGACATACACTTTCTTTTTCTTCCACTAAAACTGAGGGTATTATTTCTTTTACAGATCAAGAGTTATACCTTTTAACAATTGAAGTTGAATGGGCATCGGAAGCCTCTGCAGGGCAATCTCTTGAATTTTATAATAAGGAATTTTCTGGACTATCGAATTTTATTTCAGCGTCTGACAAAGGCAGTCTATTGACTACATTGACGTGTGAGGGAGCAAGTACTACTACTATTTATAATGTAACGGAACCATGTTATGACTTTGGAATGAAGTCCAAGAGTGGAGATGTATTTGTGAAGTCAATAACATTTACCTGGGGCACGGAATTACCTTCTGCGCCGGAACCCGAGCCAGAGCTTGACCCTGATATGGATAAAATTGATTTCGTATCGGGGAATCTTTCGGTTGACAAGGATACTGATTTAGTAGGAAAGATCTATTCAGATGAATATCTGACAATTGAGATCGGAGAATCCGGTAATGCAATTCTTACTAATGATGGACTTTCGTTTAATGGCGAATTGACTGTAAGCGCAATTGATGGTTATACTATTAAAAATATCGAGGTCTCCGGTGGTGAGATTGAAACTTTAGATGATTGGTCTACCCTGATCAAATCTGGTGAAACCTCTATAACACTTGAGTCAGTAACAGTTAAGTTAGGATATGAACAGCCTAATAATAATGCAAAAGATGGTACTATCTATGTATCATCATTTCCTGCAGAAATATCGTTGACTCATACCGGCAAACAGGCTCGATTCTTCTATATATTTGAGGAGAGTTCCTCCAGTCCGGCGGAAGCGCCCCAAAGAGTACGCGCATTCCTTCCGGAACAAAATCCTGAAAATTGGACAGAAGCTGAAAATGGTAAAATTTCAATAACAAAATCCGGCACGCTTCATTGCTACGCGGCTAACCAGGCACATAGCGTTGTCAGTGAGGTCAAGACCGCCAATGTTGATGTTACTACCGGTATAGATGAAGTCATTGAAAATGATCCCTATTATACTAATGAATATTATTCATTGCAAGGCCAATACCTCGGTAATGATTACAATCGATTAAATCGCGGAATATATATTTTGCGTAAAGGCGAATCAGTATCAAAAGTCATAAAATAAGCCAATAGAGTAGAGCAGTATCACTCTACTTCCAGTACATAAACCATTTGTGGAGGGAGATCAGTGACTTTTTCTCCGTCGCCTTGAGATGTCCTTTGCACGAAGATATGGAGCTTATTCCGAGACTTCCATAATTCAGTGTCGTAAGATGGCTCCCATGCATCGACCGAAAAGTCGGTCAGGTCACTGACCTTCAACTGTTCTTCATTTAATTGGCCTGAATAAAGAGATACACGACTTTGTCTCTCGGATTCGCGTACGATATAATAAATTTTACGACCATCAGTAGCTATTCGAGGACGCGATATGGGAATCATCTTTGTGCCACCTCCCGAAAGTGAAAATTTTGTTTTAAGATTGCTGATTTGGCGCGCGTGCCAATCATTACCATCATGCCATACAAGCCTGTATTGCGGGATATCAGAGTCAGCATCACGCCAATATGTTGCGATATATGGGTGTCCGTCAGAGTCAGTCGTCATGGAAGTCTGATTTATCAATTCACTGTTCTGCGGAATACACCAGGCTTTTTCTGCTGTTGCCTCTGTGATAGGCAATACATATTCAGTACTGTCTGATCTTTGCCACGTTAGTCCTCCATCGGAAGAGCAGGCATAGCACAAATCATGATTGGTCTCTACCAGCCAGCTTTCTCGCCATACCCATGAAATATGAATTTTGTCATTTTTATCAACGAATATCTGCCAGTATGCATTACGCTCATTTTCACCATCAATCAGCACATCCTGCAGTCTGTACCAGGTTTGATTAGCAACGTCATATCGATTTAGGACCAGATTACCCCTACCGGATGCTCCATGACGATAAGCGAAAAGTAAGTCACCGGTGCTGAGCTTATAAAACTCCGGATATGTCACGTCGTCTTCAAGCGTACCGACCATAGCAGTCAAATCTCCCAGCTCAATTCCGCCGGGAAGCAATGAGCGGCAATACTTAAGCGTATCGCCATGATGGTCAAACGCGACATGAAGATAATTATCGCCATCAAGCATTATAGAAATGGTATTGTGCGCATCCTCTACACGTCCGCGATATTTGGAGACATTAATCGTCCATCGGTCAGAATCCAGGTTTCGTTTACCTATCGTAAGAAATCCATCGGAATTATAGAACGCGATATACTGAGCCGTACTATCGGACACAAGCGAGTTGGCTCGAAAGACTGCAGTATTAACTGATGTTGCAGCATAACCATCATATACAGGTATCAATTTATTATTAATGCCCCTGCCGGTGAGAGCAAGAGGCATTAATATAATAGGTAGTATTCTTCTCAGAATCATTTACGTAAGGCGACTAATGTAGCTTTAATGTTCGCAATTTTAGCTTGTGCATCTGCCTGTTTTTGCCGCTCGATTTCAACAACTTTAGCAGGCGCTCCATTGACAAATTTCTCATTCCCGAGTTTTTTCATAACTGAGGCCAAGAATCCTTCGAAATATGACAATTCTTTCTCAAGGCGATCGATTTCCTGTGCGACATCAATATTTGCCTCAAGGGGGATATTGAATTCAGTAGTACTGACCATAAATGACGCGGCTGCCGGATTCTTCTCACAATTATTATTAATCGACTCCAGTACAGCCAACTTTATGATCAGAGGCATATATGGAATAACAGCATCTCCGATTATATTCAGCTTGAGTCTGTCTTTAGACGGAATATTCTTTGAAGCTCTTACTGCACGAATGCCTGTAATGATTTCCTTAGCACGATCCATTTTTTCAAGTGCGTCTTTATCAAATGAAGTTGCGACAGGTATCGGAGCATACATAATGGACTCTCCTTCACGGCGGTCGTCAAGGTGCTGCCATAATTCCTCTGTAATGAATGGCATGAAGGGGTGAAGCAGACGGAGCAGGGCATCAAAGAAATCATTCGTAGCTTTCAGCACTTTACGCTCAATGGGCTGTCCATAAGCCGGTTTGATCATTTCAAGATACCATGCGGAGAATTCATCCCAGAACAGCTTGTATATAGCCATCAAGGCCTCCGAAACACGGAATTTCGACATTGAATCGTTGACTTCAAGAATGGTTTGAGCGAGTTTCTCTTTAAACCAGTCAATCGCTAAGAGGCTTGTCTCGGATGGTTCTGAATCTGAAACTTCCCATCCATTTATCAAGCGGAAAGCATTCCAGATTTTATTGCAGAAGTTACGACCCTGTTCGCATAGTTTATCGTCAAACATTATATCATTACCAGCGGGTGCTGCAAGCATCATTCCCATTCTGACGCCATCAGCGCCATATGTATTGATAAGCTCGATAGGGTCGGGGGAGTTGCCGAGTGATTTTGACATTTTCCGACCGATTTTATCGCGTACAATACCGGTAAAGTAGACATTCTCGAACGGCATTTTGCCTACATATTCATATCCGGCCATAATCATTCGCGCAACCCAGAAGAAAATAATGTCCGGACCGGTCACAAGTGTAGATG
>CAMWHE010000084.1 GCA_947173955.1 uncultured Bacteroidales bacterium
CCCGTATGCCGTCCGGATGGTCGAGCAGCGAGATTATGAAGATGATTACCCACGACCGCAAAGGCAGATCAGGTATTAGGGCAGCCATTATCCGTGAGAAAGGCGTAAACGGCGACAGAGAAATGGCATATTCGCTTCATCTTGCCGGATTTGATGTTAAAGATGTTCACATGACCGACCTTATGTCTGGACGTGAGACTCTTGAAGATGTTAATATGATCGTGTTCTGCGGTGGATTCTCCAACTCTGACGTGCTTGGGTCTGCAAAAGGATGGGCCGGCGGATTCCTTTGGAATGACAAAGCAAAAGATACGCTTAAAAAATATTTCTCACGAGAAGACACACTGAGTCTCGGTATATGCAATGGATGTCAGCTTATGATTGAACTTAATCTGATCAATCCGGAGCATAAAAAGCGCACCAAAATGGATCATAATATATCTCACAAATTCGAGTCGCAGTTTCTCGGGCTGTCAATACCGAAAAACGACTCTGTAATGTTCGGTTCGCTTTCCGGCTCAAAGCTCGGTGTCTGGGTGGCACACGGTGAAGGGCGTTTCATTCTCCCCGAGTCCATGTCAAGCTACAATGTGATTGCAAAATACAATTATACTGAGTATCCCGGCAATCCCAACGGCTCGCGCGGTGCCGTCGCCGGTCTTGCATCGGCTGACGGACGTCATCTTTGCATGATGCCTCACCTTGAGCGTGCTATCTTCCCTTGGCAGTGCGCATACTACCCTACTACACGCGTGCATGACGAGGTTACCCCGTGGATTCAGGCATTCATCAATGCCTATAATTGGGTTAAAGACAAGACTTCCAAATAAATTCATTTTGCTGTATCCATAGGATCTGCTAATTTATTATGCAGTGGTCAGTGTTTCTCTGGCCACTGTTTTTTTGTAAGACAAAAGAACCCAACTAATAAAAAATGATGGAATTTCAGGAAGCACTTATCAAAGTCCAGGAATCCCAGAAATAAAGCTGATTAGTCATTCGTACTTTTTCGGTCATAATATTTCTAAGAAATATTATGACCGTTTTGTATTCTGCTATTCATATCTGAAATTGATAATCCTCTAAACTTTTTGTAATTTTGTATCATATAATAGGTACATATATGTCATCGATATTTAAGCGTTATATCTGTTTTATAACAGGTCTGTATTTCCTGTCGCTCGGAGTTGATTTTATTGTAACATCAAGTCTCGGTACAACTCCAATTTCAAGTATTAACTACGTTCTCTCGCTCAATTTTCCGCTGACGCTCGGAATGGCAACGATGGTATTCAATCTTATTGTCATTCTGCTTCAGTTCTGGCTGATAAGAGGTATTGGTTCGCGGACTGACTATATGGAAATTTTACTGCAAATACCGTTCTCATTCTTATTCAGCCTGTTTATTGATATAAATATGCTATGGATTGAGCAGATTTCTGTGCCAAATTATTGGGTATCACTTGCACTTCTGGTAGCAGGATGCTTTGTGCAGGCAGTAGGAGTCGTATTGGAACTGAAACCAAATGTAGCAATAATGAGCGCAGAGGGTTTTGTGAAGTACTTTTGTAAACGTTACAGTAAAAATTTTGGCAAAGTTAAAGTTGTGTTCGACGTAACATTAGTCACTACGGCTATAATATTATCACTAATCTTCGCACATGAGATAAACGGCGTCAGAGAAGGCACTCTTATCGCAGCACTGTCGACAGGTTTTCTTGTCAACTATTTTGCTCGTCATCTTCTGACCCGTCAGAATCTTACGCGTGTTAAGAAAATATACCGCTATCCCCTATCTCTTTTTGCAAAAAATTGACGGGCAGTACATCCGTCCGGCTTACTAAGACAGTGCTACCCGCCAAAAAGATATCAATTTTCAACAGTTCAAAGTTCTTAAATCTCAGTCTATATTGAAATACCTAATTTTAGGTATTTCTTATGATATATATTTTTTACTACATTTGCATAGAATTTTGAATGATATGAAATCCCGACTGACTTCTAATAAGTATCAGCAGACAGACCGGATGCGTGATATCATAGCCGACAATTCCATGCTGCTGTCGACATTAAGTCGATTTGGTATATCGCTCGGATTTGGTGATTATTCAATATCGGAAGTCTGTACACTAAATAATGTTGACACTGGCACCTTTCTGTCTGTGGCCAACTATGTCAGTAAAAAAACTATATCCGACTATCGCGTTGATCTGAGATGTCTTATAGACTATCTCAAGAATGCACATGTCTACTTTCTGGATTTCGTGCTTCCATCTATCCGTAGAAGAATGCTGGAGGCCTTAAGTGCCTCGGATTGCGGCGACCTATCTCTGATTATTTTAAAATTTTTTGATGATTATTCAGAAGAAGTCCGGTCGCACATGGAATATGAAGATAGAGAGGTATTTACATATGTCGAAAAACTCCTTGACGGAGAACATACGCGCAACTACTCTATTTCGTCATTCGTGGCAGGTCATAAACCCATAGCCAGCAAGCTTCATGATTTAAAAGAAGTTATTATCCGGCACTTAAAAGGAAATAACATAAATGTCAATCTGCTGAATTCAGTCCTTTTCGATATAATTATATGTGAGGAAGACCTGCTGACACATTGCGGGGTCGAAAATCGCATCTTTGTTCCTGCAGTTGAAAAACTTGAAGAGACGCTCAGTACACAACTGCAAAACTCTAAAGTTATTGAATCTGAAGACTCTCCAATTGATGATCTGACAGATAGAGAGCGAGAGATAATAGTCTGCGTAGCCAAAGGATTATCCAACAAAGAGATTGCCAATAAATTATTTCTGTCAGTCCACACTGTGGCAACTCACAGACGTAATATCGCATCAAAGCTTGATATTCATTCTCCGTCAGGATTGACTATCTTTGCTATAGTAAATAATCTGATTGATTTAAAAGACGTAAAACTTCAGTCATAAATGATAAATTGGCTCCATACTCATCATTTTGTCGGCTTGCTGATCGGGTTTGCCACCTTTCTTATAATAGGTATCTTTCATCCGCTGGTCATTAAGGGATACTATTATTTCGGACTTAAGTGCCGCTGGTATTTTTTGATTTTAGGTCTAATAATGGTAGTAGTCAGTCTGTTTTCCCATTCACATTTTATTTCAATTCTTGCCGGAGTCACTGCATTCAGCTGCTTTTGGAGTATTAAAGAAGTTAAAGAACAAAAGGGCCGTGTAGAGCGTGGCTGGTTTCCCAAAAATCCAAGGTCAAAATAATTTAGACTGTTTTAAACTATATCAATGCTATAGTGTTATAATAGTAAACTAAAACATATAACACTATGGCAACTCAAAGTATCAAAGGCTCGAAGACTGAGCAGTACATCCTTAATTCTTACCTGTCTGAAACGCAGTCGTATGCACGTTACATCTTTTATGCGCAGGTAGCTGATAAAGAATCATATTTCCCTGTGGGAGTAATCTTCCGCGAAACAGCTGATAATGAAATGCATCATGCAAAAGTATTTCTTAAAATGCTCGAGAATACGGAAATGACTGCATCAACAGCAATTGATGCCGGATTCCTTGGCACAACTACCGCAAATCTTGAAGTCGCTATTAAAGAAGAAAGTGTAGGCGGATATGACTATTATCAGGAAGCCGCGAAGGTGGCACGTTCAGAAGGATTTGATGATATCGCCTCTCATTTTGAAGCAATCGCAACTTGCGAAAAAATTCACCATGACCGCTTCCAGAAATTCTTGGACATGATTAATAACGGTACACTATGGAAACGAGAGAAACCTGTAACATGGAAATGTCTAGTATGTGGCTATACCGAAGTGGGGCTTGTTCCGCCTACAAAGTGTCCCGGTTGTGATCATCCTTATCAGCACTATATCGCTCTTGAAGACGGGTATGCTCCCGCCCCACTCTAATAGATTTAAAATACATAATATAATAAAGAAGCTCATCTCGATGTGATGCG
>CAMWHE010000085.1 GCA_947173955.1 uncultured Bacteroidales bacterium
CCGTGAGAAGTACCGAAAGAGATCGCGCGTGCCTCGCACCCGGTCTGGCCAACGACTTCGATTACTGCTTCGGGGTCAGTGTAGGTGTGGTGGTCGGAAGAAACTTCGTCTTCTACGCCGGCGAGCACGCCGAGTTCGCCTTCTACGGTTACGTCATATTTGTGAGCGTAGTCTACAACCTGTTTTGTCAGGGCTACGTTTTCTTCGTAGGGGAGGTGTGAACCATCGATCATCACAGAAGAGAAACCATTGTCGATGCAGCTCTTGCAGAGTTCGAAGCTGTCGCCGTGGTCGAGGTGAAGGACGATCTGGGGGTGCTCCCAGCCGAGTTCCTTTGCATATTCTACAGCACCCTGTGCCATGTAGCGGAGGAGGGTAGCGTTGGCGTAGTTGCGGGCGCCTTTAGACACCTGAAGGATGACGGGTGAGCGGTCCTCGGCAGCAGCCTTGATGATAGCCTGAAGCTGCTCCATGTTGTTGAAGTTGAAAGCGGGGATGGCATAGCCGCCCTTGATAGCCTTTTCGAACATCTTTTTGGTGTTCACGAGGCCGAGTTCTTTATAACTTACCATTTTGACAGTGAAGTTTTAGGGGTTAGTAATTTGTTTCGTCTTATTGAGTGCAAAGATAGCAAATTTATCAGAAAACAGATAGACAAAACCGACGAAATTTTTCAAGCCGTTTTTTCAGAGTGAAAGTTTGTCGTCAACGCGTAATAAATGATTAATTGTGAACTTTATGAGGCCTGTATGGCGTTATTAATATATTAATCAGATAATCAAAAATATGGGATGGTTTGTACTTATAACCGGTTTTGCCGGATTGATTCTCTTTCGGTTTGCGTTAGCCTATTATATAAGCAAGAATCGCAGGACACTGTCGCCCGACTTCGAGCAGCAGCTTCGGAAGTTCCGCCTCATTATGCCGTTGTCGCTGTCGCTGACCGTGGCCGGAATTCTTACGCTGATCCTTTTAGATCTGATGCAGATGTCGCCTGTCACCTCCGTAGCTGTGTGGGTCGGGCTTTACGCTCTCTCGTTTTTAGCGCTGTTGCAGGTGGCCCGACGGGGTATTACCGAATGGTTCGTGCCATTCTCCCGAAGGCCTGGCGGCAACTATCCGAGAAGCAAGGGGCAGATCGCGACAGTTGTAATCCTGTTGATCCTGATAGTGCTGCTCCGCCTGCATATACTGCTCTAATTGCCTGAAGAGGAGCGCAGATGAGCGTAGGAGTGGACGCAACCTACCAGCAGCGCTCCGCCTACGATATTGCCGAGAGTAGCAGGGATAAGGTTGACCCAGATGGCGTGGCCGGCTGATATATCAGCTCCGCAAAGCATGGCGGCGGGTATGTAGAACATGTTGGCGATAGAGTGTTCATAGCCGAGAGCGACAAACGCCATCACCGGCAGCCAGCATCCTATGCACTTCTCAAGCAGCGTCTTGCCCGATAGAGCGAGCCACACCGCGAGGCAGACACACCAGTTGGCTCCTATTCCCTTGAGAAACACCGTCATCCATGGCATCGACGTCTTGGCATGGGCGATGTTTTGAATGGCGCGGTTGTATGGATAGCTGTCAAGGAGTTCGACAGAATAGACCAGCAGCCAGGTGAAGAGAATGGCACCGATGAAGTTGCCCAGATAGACCAGACCCCAGTTGGCGAGTACCGTTCCGGCGGATGCCCGACGGCGCATAAAGGCCGGGACAAGCAGAGCATTGTTGCCCGTGAATAGCTCCGCACCGAGCACCACGACCAGTATCAGACCGATCGGGAACATACATCCGCTCAGGAGCCTCTGGATAGCCGGATTTTCAGAACAAAGCCCGGGGAAGCCGTAGCCGATGATTAATGAGAGAGTGCCTCCGAAAGCTATGAAAGCGCCGGCCATTATAGCCTGAACCATCAGGCGCGGCTTGTCGTGGAGAGTTTTGTCTGTCTTGGCAATGCCTGCGGCGAGCGAGGCTTCGGCAATTTCTGCCGGGGTCTTTATCTGCATGATTGTCAATTTTTCCGCAAAGATACGAAAAATTTGCACTAATCCGCTAAAACAATTGTCGACGAATCAACCTGTATATTGCTTTATTCTTATCAGTTGAATATGTATGATTAAGCAATACTATTTCCCGATAGGATGTGCATCAATAATCACATTGAATATTTCATTATCAAGCTTTTCCGACAGCCTGAAAGATTGAACGACTATTTCAACAGAGTCCCCAATAAAATTTGAATTGATATGGATCTTATCAAGACCTTTATTTTTAGCGGAGATACAATAATATTCATTGTTATAGGAAAACAGTAGAGCGGCATAAGGCTTCTCTTGCATAAATTCAGTTATTTCTTTTGCCTTTAGAGCCGGATAATCATAATATGTATCACGTTCAAATCCTATGGATATAACGTGGTATCTCTGAATTCCAACACTATCACATATAACTTTCTTAATGTCATGGTTAAAAACATCTTCAATGTCTATATTAGAATGAGCGCTTAATATAGAAAAGCAGGAGATTACTCCTACAAAAAAATAGCTGATCCATTTCATATTAACGATTTCCTTGTTATGTTTCAGTTCCGGAATTGCTATTATTCTAATTCTCAGGCTTCGGAGCTTCATACGTGCTTTGAAGTCGTAGGCTGTTTAGTCTTTTGATAATTTTTTCATATTAGTTACAATAGAAAAAGGCTCAGCCGAAACTGCTCTTTTAGGAAAGAATGGAAAGATTTCAATCGTTATTTCTATAGAGTCTTTGTCTATAAGCATATCTAAAAAGGAATCATTAAATGCGGACTTTTTTATTGATATGTAATAATCTTCACCCTTATATGAAAAGCCGAGCGCACTATACGGAGTTTCTCCCATTAATTCTGTTAAAACTTTCCCGTCTTCACCATAACCTCCGCAGTATAAATCCTTTCCAAAATCAGTATATAATACAGATACAGTTTTGGTAATTACGCTATCTCCAGATACATCCTTATATAATTCTTTGGTGTTAGAATAAAGAATATTTACGGAGATACACGAAAAAATAACAATTGCATTCTTAAATAAATTCATTTTTTTCGAGGATTAATTGAAATAGATTTTCTTACTTGAGATACGATGTTAGGATGTCGAGCTGGATTTTGAGAGTAAGGAGTTTGTGTTCTCCCACTTATAACCCCCATTTCAGTATTTAAATACATTTTGTTTTGGTCGCTATACCCCTCGGCACGCCTTGTTGCATTATCGTAAACGAGAATAAAATTACCTTTTTCATCATGACCGATTCCGACTACAACTAAGAAATGATCAGTAGTTCCTTCATTTATATTCTTGTTCGGCTCATTATCGACTCCTATCATTATGGGAACTCCTTCTTCTATAGAATTAACTATAGTTTCGATTGCCGCTTCGGTATCCGTTTCGTTGACTCCTTTCTGTTCATCATAAGGATATTGGCGCTTTGTCGTCGGCGGGGAGATATGTATATGTCAATACCATCAGCAACTATTTAGGCTGCTTTATTTAGGAATAGTATCGGTGGAAATTTTGCGTACACCCGTAATTA
>CAMWHE010000086.1 GCA_947173955.1 uncultured Bacteroidales bacterium
CGTCATCCATGGCCGCCCACATCCTGCATCACTCCCCCGTGGGCTGCAATGCTTTTCTCGGCGGCATCCTGCGCAACTACAACAGCAACCTGCTCCTGTCGTCGACATCGCCGTTCACCGTCATCGAGGCCGATGAATACGACCGCTCTTTCCATCATCTGCGCCCCTATATCGCCGTAATCACCGCCACCGACCCCGACCATCTCGACATCTACGGCACAGAGGAGGCCTACCTTGAAAGCTTCGCCCACTTCACATCCCTGATACGCCCCGGCGGCGCCCTGATAGTCCATGAAGGACTCAAACTGAAGCCTCGCCCGCAGAAAGGGGTAGCCATCTACACCTACTCCCGCCACAGCGGCGATTTCCATGCCGAAAACATCCGCTACGGAGAGGGCACGATACGCTTTGACTTCATCGGTCCCGACGGGCTGCGGATCAATGACATAGAACTTGGCGTGCCTGTTGACATCAACATCGACAACGCTATCGCCGCTCTCGCAGCCTGCTCGCTGACCGGAGAAATGGATCATCAGGCCGCCCGCGACGCCATCGCCTCTTTCATGGGGCCGGAGCGGCGCTTCCAGTTCTGGCTGCGTGAGCCGGGCCGCGCCATCATCGACGACTACGCCCATCATCCCGACGAACTCAAGGCCTCGATTTCATCCGTCCGCGCGCTCTATCCGGGTCGCCGGCTGACCGTCGCCTTCCAGCCGCACCTCTACAGCCGCACACGCGATTTCGCACCCCAGTTTGCCGAAGCCCTCTCGATGGCCGATCAAGTGATTCTCCTGGACATCTACCCCGCACGCGAAGAACCGATCCCCGGAGTCACCTCCCAGATCATCTTTGACAGGATTTCCACCCTTGACAAAGTAATGATTTCCAAGAAAAACTTGATAGAAATAGTAAAAAAACTTAATTTTGAAGTCCTGTTGACCGTAGGAGCGGGCGATATCAACCTCGCCCTTCCGCAGATTGTTGCCGAATGCTGACGAGAGAAAATATAATATGTTGTGTATCAACAATATTGCTCATCGCCTATATGGTGGTGACTTTCGTCATGACCAATAGTCAGGCTCATGCGGCCACCGCACCGTCAGCCGACCCCGTAATAATCACCATCGAGGGGAGGGACACCAACCCCTTTGTCACTCACTCCGAGGTCGAGCGGCTCATCCGCGACTCACTCCCCGCCCAGGGCGCCCCCTTCATCGTCAGCAAGGTCAACACCCTGCATCTGCAGCAGATGCTCAACTCCGTCGACAATATCGAATGGGCGCGCTGCAGCCGCACGTCGGCCGACCGGCTCCACATCGAGGTTATCCCCATGAAGCCGGTAGCCAGAGTATTCGACGGCGACTCATCCTACTACATCAACCGCCAGGGCAAGCGCCTGACAGCGTCGCTCCGCTACCGCAGCGACGTGCCGGTCATACAAGGTCACATAGCCGACGCCGCTTCGGCCATACGCCTGCTGCCGCTCATCGACACTATCGCCTCCCGCCCGGAGCTCAGGCAGCTCATCACCTCCATACGCGTCAACGACAGGAACGAAGCCATACTCATCCCGGCTCTCCGCGGCCATGTCATCGACTTCGGCACACCCGATGCCGACATCGCCAACAAATTCGACCGTCTGCTCGTGATGTACCGGAAGGTACTCCCCGTCAAGGGGTGGGACTTCTATGACACCCTCTCGGTCAAATTCGGCCATCAGATCGTCGCCACACGCCGCTTCCCCAAAGAGAAGACCCCCACATTCATCTCCGACCCCGACGGCGACGCCGCTGAAAGCGTCATGCTCGACCATATGCTCGCCGAGGCGCCGGCTGCCGGCCAGACCGTCACCGTGGTGGAGACTCCGGCTCCCGTAACGGTTCCATCCGCTCCTGACACATCTGCTCCCGACATACCACAACCCGAAGAGCCGATAATCGTAATCGAACAATAATATTCCACACCATCACCTCAACACAGTTATGGAACAAAAATATATCGTAGCATTCGAAATAGGCAGTTCAAGCATCAAAGGCACAGTAGCCGCAGCCAACGACGACTCCGGCCACATCAATGTCCTTGCTGTCGCCGAAGAGCCCATCCGCGACAAAGTCAGATACGGACTCGTCGAAAACCCCAGCGAAGTAGCCGCTTCAATCTCAAGCCTCATACGCCGTCTGCAGCAGACCCGCGGAGTGGCTCCGCGGCTGATCCGCTCCGCCTATGTCGGCATCAGCGGCCGGTCAGTCTCCTCCATCTCATGCTCCGTCACCCGCGACTTCCATGCCGAGCTTGAAGTCACCGACAACGTAGTCGACGACATCCTCAACGAAGCTATCGCAACTCCCATAGGCGACAAATCAGTCGTCAGCGTCCTCCCCGTCACATTCAGCATCGACGGACGCGCCGTCACCTCTCCCGTAGGCGAGTTCGGCCATTCGATCTCGGCCAAAGTCAACCTCATCACCTGCAAGCCCAAGATGAAGAACAACCTCAACCGTGTCTTCCACGAACGTTGCGGCATCAACATCGCCGGCTATGTAGTCACCCCCATCGCTCTGGCCGGTCTCGCTCTGACTCCCGAAGAGCGCCGGCTCGGCGTCATGTTCGTCGACTTCGGCGCCGAGACCACATCAATCGTGATCTACCGCAACGGCGTCCTCCAGTATCTCTCCACCATACCCATCGGCTCGCGCAATATCACCCGCGACCTGACATCGCTCAATTTCCTCGAGGAGCGCGCCGAAGAGATCAAGAAAGCTGTCGGCGACGCGATGCCCCAGACTTCGGCCACGCCGGCACTGATGACCGACGGCCACGACAATTCCGAGATCAACAATATCGTGGCCGCCCGTGCCGACGAGATTGTCTCCAATATCATCGAGCACATCAACTACGCAGGCCTGCGCCGCGAGCAGCTCCCCGCCGGAATCGTGCTGGCAGGCGGTGGCGCCCGTCTGCGCAACTTCATCGAGCTGCTTGCCAAGCTCTCAAAGATGAAGACCCGAATGGCCTCGATCAGCTCTTCGATCACACTCTCCACCCACGATATTCCCGCCGACCGCATCCTCGACGTGACGGCCATCGCCTCAGCCGTAGCGGCTACCGACAAAGTCACCGAATGCACCGAAATCCCCCAGGAGCTGATCGAGCGCACACAGTCGGCCGACCCCGACAACTACGATCCATTCGCACAGCAGCAGGCCAACGCACAGGCTCCCGCAGCCAGCCCTCAGCGTCCGGCCGCCGCAAGACCCGCTGCAACTAAGCCGGATCCGTTCGACGACCATAACGACATCTCACGCATCGGCACGTATGACGAGGACGACTATGACGACCTCAGCGACGAATTCGACGACGATGATGACGACAACTACAAATCACGTTCAAAGAAAAAGAAGGACAAGAAAAAAGAAA
>CAMWHE010000087.1 GCA_947173955.1 uncultured Bacteroidales bacterium
TGCGGACGGTTATTGCCGTAGCCACCCTGCTGGCGGTTGCCGTTGTTCTGATAGCCGCGGTTCTGATAGCCGCCCTGCTGACGGCTGCCATTGTTCTGGTAACCGCGGTTATTATATGTACGGGGCTGATAGCCGCCGTTCTGATAGTTGTCGGTCTTTGTCTCGCCGGTCTCATGTTCGCCTGTCTGATTGTCGCGATTATATGCCGGACGGTTATAGTTGTTATAAGGACGCTGATTGTAGCCGCCCTGCTGGCCGAAACGGTTATTGCCGTACCCACCCTGTTGGCGGTTGCCGTTGTTCTGGTAGCCGCCCTGATTGTTGTAGCGGTTGTTGTAGCCGCCCTGACGGTTGCCATATCCGCCACCCTGCGGGCGATTATTATTGTAGCCGCCTTGATTGTAATTGTTGTAGCTGCGATGCTGATAGCCGCCGTGCTGTGTCGCTGACTCTTCACTGGCGCTTTCGGTGTTGGAATTGTCGCGACGTGTGTAGCTTACTCTCTCGAATCTTGATGTGTCCTGAACGGCATCGCTGTCGTCGGCACCCCGACTCACGGCTATGCGTGGTCTTTTCGGTTTCTTGTCGTTAGTCTCCATGTGTAGCTAAGAATGCTTGACTGTAAGTTGAAAAAATTTTGTTCTGATAAAAAATTGTACTAATTGCCTTGCGTGTTCTTTAAGGCTTCATATTTTCAGTAATTCGCTACTGTAATTATGTAATTATCGTCTGAAAAGTCCTGTTTTCGTTTGTCTTGACAAATTTAGAAAAATTTTAGACCTTGACAAAGTGTCTTTAGATGATTTTTTTGCTGATACGGCATTTTAACGCCCCGGGGCCGGTGAATGTTCAGGATCGTCAGGTCTTTCGCGGCACGTTATTCATCGATATTGATGAGCGACGGACCCGCTGAACGGTTGCGGATTGCTGTCGGATTACCGCCGTAATAGATTTTTGCCGGCCCAAGTCCCTTGACCGACAAGACGCCGCTGGCATAGCAGCCTACCGTCACCGGTCCACCGATGCTTATGTCAACATCATCGGCGTGCAGATTGTCAGCCTGAATTGCTCCGACTCCGGCACATGACAGGGAGGCCTTACGGCATTCGCCCGACAGCGCGAGCTGCCCGCGGCCGGTCAGCTGCTTGGCCGATATCTCATCAGCCTGTATGTCGCGTATCGACAGGCGACCGTTTCCCATCTGGGTCGCGGTAAATTTTGGTCCGGCATTGACATTGAATGCACGTACCGTCGAGTCGCCTGAATTTTCGATCTTTGTCAGATATCGCGAATATATTGTCACTGTCGGTATTCCTGCGTCCTGTGCGGGGTCAAGCTGAGTCTCGACGGCCAGTTTCCCCTTGCCGTTGTTTTTGAAGGAGATTGCATTGGCCATCTCCGGCCGGGCGACAAAAACGGCCAGTCCGGCCGAATCCGGATTGGTCCGGTAGTCGACGTTGATCGAGTGCTTGACATTTAGCTCGGTAAAATGTCCTACATTGACAGTGTGACGTTGCATCCTCTGCGCCGCGCACTCTACTGAGACGGAAAGGATAAGTATGAGGATCGTTAAATATTGTCGCATGGCTTGACAGACGTTTGGAGATTGAGTGATGGTATGATTTCTGTCTCTATTCGGGTCAGAATTTCGTTTAGACTGTCAAGGGTTTCAGCCCGGAGCATGGCGATCCGGGTCTCACGGAAGTGAGGAATCCCCTTGAATAGCGGAGAGGCCGCAAGATGGCGCCGGATATGCAGTATTCCGCGATACTCGTCGATGCGGCTGATGCTCTCGCGTATCTGACGCCGCAGCAGGTCAAATTTTTCTGCGATCGTAAGAGGATTTACAATCCGGCCATATCTGAGCTGCTGCTTCATCTCGTTGAATATCCACGGCTGCCCGATCGAGGCACGGCCAACCATTACACCGTCTACGCCATAGCGGTCGAACGCATTGACAAGCTCCCCGGGCGTCGTGATATCGCCATTTCCTATTACCGGGATTGTCAGTCGCGGATTGGCTTTGACGCGGGCTATCATCTCCCAGTCGGCCGTCCCGGAATAGAGCTGAGAGCGGGTGCGACCGTGCACGGTCAGCGCTTCGATACCGCAATCCTGCAGCTGCTCGGCAATATCTACGATGATCTTGGACTCATGGTCCCACCCCAGGCGGGTCTTGACCGTCACAGGAATTTTAACCGCATCGACCACGGCGCGGGTGATGGCGAGCATCCGGGGGATATCCCTGAGCATACCGGCGCCGGCACCTTTACCGGCGACTTTCTTCACAGGACAACCGAAATTTATGTCAATTATCTCGGGTCCGGCCTCCTCGGCTATGCGGGCAGCTTCGACCATGGCGTCGATATCGCGGCCATATATCTGAATGACGGCAGGATGCTCTCCCGGGGCAATATTGAGTTTACGCGTAGTCGAGGCGATGTTGCGCACGAGAGCCTCCGCCGAGACAAACTCGGTGTAGACCATGTCGGCACCCTGCTCACGGCAGATGAGGCGGAAAGACTCGTCAGTCACATCCTCCATCGGCGCCAGCATGACCGGACGCAGGCCCAAATCTATATCGCGTATCTTCATATCAGATGCAAAGATATAAAAATTTTTCGTAATGCGCCCATGCACGATGCATAAGACTCTGACAGATAAAAAGGAAGAAGCCGCCTTACATCGTCGTAAAGCGGCCTCGGTATGCTTTTCTATATCAGGTTAAAATATATATTTGAAATAATAATCGTGTAGTGTGTCAGGTGTGTTTTTCTCAGTATTCGAAATATCTTGAATTATGAGTTCAGTATATTCTTGAGGTTATGAGGTAAGTGTGGATTAATTGTTGTAGTCGGCGAGCATGCCCTGGAGTTTCTGGCGTGCGAAGAAGATGCGGC
>CAMWHE010000088.1 GCA_947173955.1 uncultured Bacteroidales bacterium
CCAGGTAGCGGTGAGTAATTGTACCGCTTTCTTTGCGGATTGCTACGGGCATGTCGTTGGGGGCGTAGTCAATCTGTACGATGCCGGAGCCGCTATCTGATACCATTCGGCCGTCGTTGTCATATTCGTAGAAAGAGACGCCGTCTTCCGAGTCGAAATCAAGCGAGTTTTCAAGAACTACGCGGTCGGCCACGTCTTCGGCGAGGGCAAGGCGGTTGCCGTCATACAGCATCGACATATCGTCGACCAGGCCGACAGAGCCGTCGGAGGTCATGCCCCACCGTTTGATTTCGACGGGTGAGGAGTTATGGTCATAATCGTATAACGTGTTGTAGCCGTCGGTCGACACGCTGGCTGTTAGCCGGTTGAGTCCATCATATTGAAATGCGACCATGTCGGTTTCCCAGACCGAGCCTGAGGCAGCATCATACTCGTAGCCAAAGCCATAAGACGATATGTTGCCGTTGAAGCAGGGCGCTGGCCCCTCGTCGGAATTAAGTGTTTGTACAAACCCCGGAGTGCCGATGCTCTTCAGCTGTCCCCGCAGGTTGTAGGTATAAGTGTTTTTCCGGCTCAAGACGGGCATGAGTATCGTTTCTGAAAGCAAACCCAACGAATTGTAACTATGGGTGATAATTGACTGGCCGAGCTGAAGATGGTTCACCTTGCCGGGCGACATCGAGGCCTCTGCTTTCAGTATGTTACCGGTGGCGTCAAGCGTGTTATATTGATAGAGAGTATAAGTGGTATCCGGGAACTCGACGCTGGTAATCGACTTCGTCAGATGACCTTGACGCGAATATTCGTAGCGGGCAATGGTTATTTCGTTCTGAATAATGGGCGACGCTACGGAAGCTGCCACGCGCCCCTCCTGGTCGTAAGCATAGATAGTATACCGATAGTCAGATATGCGGTTATCTGAATTATATACGGCAACTTTTTCTGCTGTTTTCAATCCCTTGGCATAGGAAGAATTAATGGAAAAGCTAAAATATAAATCCTCGAAGCCTTCGAAGTGTGCGCAGGCGTAGCTGTCATAATAGGTGGCGGTGGTGAGGGTGGCGTCCGACAGGAGGTTGTTAAGCGACTGGGAGGATGCGACGTATCCGCTGCCGCAGATGCCGGTTTCAGAGCCTGCGAAGGTGACGGTGGCCAGGGTGGCGAGGCCGTCAGCGGGGATGTTGCCCTGCATGATGCCTGTGACGGCGGGGCAGCCGACGGGGTCGTAGAGCATGAACTCGGCTTCGCCGCGTTCGGCCATCGAGGCTGTCTGTCGCAGGGCCAGACGGTTGAGCGGATCGTAGGCCATGCGGACGGGGCCGCCGCCGGGGGTGAGGGAGTAGATGCAGTTGCCTCGGCGGTCGTAGCGGCTGATGAAGGCGTACTGCTTCAACGGTGTGGAGCTGTTGGTCCACGACGAGCCGGTGGCCGTCATCAGACCGGAGCCCTCGGGCTGGATGATGACGCGGACGCGCCCCATCGGGTCGTAGAGCCAGTAGGTGTCGGCGAACTCCGATTTGGCGGCATCCACAATGCGGCGCTCGAGGATCTTGAAACCGCGCCAGTCGGTGAAGGTCAGGACACGGTGGCCGTCGGGGTCGGTCGAGCGTGTGACGTCGAGCGCTCCCGCTGGATAGTTGCCCGAGAGGGTCACGGTCTCCGAGGTGGCAGAGCTGCCAAGGCGGTAGCGGCGGCAGCGGAGCGAGGCGTCCCCCGAAGTGGTGTTGCAGAGGTATTCGACCGTGGCGGGGTGCGACTGCATCAGCGCGCCCTCGGCGATGACGCTCAGCGGAGCGTCGGTGCGCAGCGGGCGGTAGGTTGTCGTGCGGTAGGGAAAGTTGTCGCCGTAGTAAGTTTTGGGGTCTTGCGCAACGCCGCCTGAGCATGGCACGGGGAGATACTGCCGCACGGGTCGGTCGAGGGCGTCGTATTCCACAGCCGTGGAGGTCTGACCTCCGCCGGCCACATCGGCCACGGTGCGGACAGGCAGGCCGAAGCCGTCATAGTCAACGGTCTGCGAGGCCTCGCCGGAGTCGTCGTGGAGAGTCGCCGTGAACCGGTTGGCGGGGTCAGCGCTGTCGGAGCCGTCGCCAAAGAGGCGGTAGGAGTAGGTGGCTACGGTCTGGCCGGCAGTGTTGCGCTCGGATGCGAGCCGTCCGGCCACGTAGCCGAACTGCCGCTTGCGCCCCGACGGGGAGGTGATGGAAGTGCAGCCGACCAGCGGCCTGTAGGTATAGGTCGTGGTCTGCCCGACATCGGGGAGCGACAGTAAGGTTAGGTAATCGTAACAGGTATCCCAAGAGGCTTTGATGTAGCGCCCGGCAGCATCGGTCATCTCCCGGATGCGCCCCCGCGCGTCGTACACCTCATAGCGCTGCACGGAGACGGTATCTGTACGGAAAACATCCAATGCCGGTTTTGATGAATTGCCGGAGGGGATGACCTCGACCGTTACCGCATCGGGACGCATGAAACGCTTGCCGCCGACAGTGCGGAACGAGTAATGGTAGTGACGGAACAGTGAGTCGGATCCTGCGGAGGTGCGCACTACCCACCTCTCGGCCCAGGGGAGACGGCGTACGCCCATCATCGCGGCCTCCTGCATATTTATTCCGGTGGCATATTCCGAGGTAAGGGTCGTGGCTGTAACAGACTCGTCGCCGCAGCTTGTCGAACTGCCCAGAGGATAGAACGTTTTGCCCGAGGGTAACAGCGAGCCGTTGAAGTAGAAGCCCGGGGCGGAATAGATGTCCTTGCTCTCGTTGAAATAGCGTGTGCGGACGGTGCGCGATGGGCTGCCGGTGCGCGAGTAGTAGTTTTCCTCCACGGAGTTTACTCTGTAACCCGTTGATGTCCACTCCTTCTCGGTACGACGCA
>CAMWHE010000089.1 GCA_947173955.1 uncultured Bacteroidales bacterium
CGGTGTGGGGTATACGACCCAGGACTCGCATGTTGGGGTTGGGGGCCCAGTTGTGGTAGGGGTGGCGGCGGGGCGTTTTGAAGGCTTTGGGGTCGGGGCGGGAGAAGAGGCCGGTGGTGGGGAGCTGCAGGCGTGCGTCGAAGTCATAGAAGTCGAGGCCGCCGCGGGTCTCGAACTCTTTGCTGCTGTATTTATAACGGGATACGCTGCCGGGTGCGGATGCTTTGGGCAGGCCGTAGGGGTAGTAGTCTATATGGTCCACAATAAATGACCCGGATGCTATGGCACGGATATTTCCTTGATAGTCTGTAAGGTTGACATTATCCCATCCGTCAGCGCGGAAGTACCCCCACGGCAGGTTGACGCGGTCAACTGTCAGTCTGGCATCTTTGCCCGAACTCTTGACAAATTCGATCGGGCCGACATAGTAGCGTGTATCGGTAATTGACGAGGTATAATTGTGCCCGTACGCCACCGAAAGTTTCCGTCCGTCAGCCGCGTAAGCGTACTGAGTCTTTATCAAGCCATGTTGACCGAATATGGTCATCGGCATATCGTTGGGCGCGTACGTGATTTTCTCGATGTCGCGGCTTGAGTCGCTGTATAGCCGTCCCTCGGAGTCGTAGGAGAGCGTTGCCGACGACTTGGGGAAGTCGAGCGACTGCTCCAGTATCACAGGATCCGCCGCGTCGGTAATTTTTATAAGCCTGTTTCCGTCATAGCTCATCTTCATGTCGTCGACAAGTCCGACAGAACCGTCAGAGGTCATACCGTACCGCTCAATCTTGGTCGCCGACGAGTTTTGGTCGTATTCGTAGGCGGTATTGTAGCCATCTGTTGCGGTGCTGGAGGTCAGGCGGTTGAGCGAGTCGTAGACATAGTCGGTCGTCACATTGTCGACTTTCATGCGCGATATGTTGCCGTTGTAGCACGGATGGGTACCCCCGTCCTCATACCACAGTTCCTGCGTGAACCCGTTGGAGGCGATCTCTCTGACCTGTCCACGCAGGTTGTAGTCGTAGCTTACCTTGTTGCCGACGCCGTAGTTTATCGTTTCAGGTTGTCCAAGCGAAGTATAACTGTAAGTCACCGAGGAGGATGGTTGCCGAGGTATGGGTGTCGGCAGCCACAGTCCGCTCTTCATCGCTGCGGTCTGACGGACGGGCGCCCCCGTGGCATCGTAGGCGGTCGATGTGTAGAGGGTATAGGTAGAGTCGGGGGTGGCGACGGCTATGGTACTGCTCAGCGGGCGTCCCTGACGCGTGTACGTGTTGTCGGTAGTCACGGTAGTGCCTGTCAGTATCGTAGTTTCGGCCTGCGACGTGACGCGCCCCTCTTTGTCATAGCCATAGACGGCATGCAGGGCGCTTGCTCCCGACAGTGATGAATAGCTGCCCTGTAAGCCCTTGTAAACAGTCGTCCGTGTGGCTGTCAGAGAGCCTTTGGCGTTGGTGGCGTCAAACGCAGCGGCTTTGGTACGCAGCTGCTCGAAGCCGGCGAGCGACAGACAGGAATAATCGTCATAATAGCTTACCAGAGTAGTCCAAGCGCCCGAAAGCTTGGCGGAGACATCCGAGGAGACCACATATCCGCTTCCGGCCACGCCACTGCTGCCGCCATCGAACGTGGCCGTCATCGCAGGCAGTGCGTCAGGCTCGCCCCTATAAGAGAATACATTGTAGCACAGACCGCTGACAGCCGGTCGGCCTATCGGGTCGTAAAGGAAAAACTCGCACTCCTCGTTATCGTCGGCTATTGCCTCGGTATGTCTGAATGCCAGACGGTTGAGAGGGTCGTAGGCCATGCGGACGGGGCCGCCGCCGGGGGTGAGGGAGTAGATGCAGTTGCCTCGGCGGTCGTAGCGGCTGATGAAGGCGTACTGCTTCAACGGTGTGGAGCTGTTGGTCCACGACGAGCCGGTGGCCGTCATCAGACCGGAGCCCTCGGGCTGGATGATGACGCGGACGCGCCCCATCGGGTCGTAGAGCCAGTAGGTGTCGGCGAACTCCGATTTGGCGGCATCCACAATGCGGCGCTCGAGGATCTTGAAACCGCGCCAGTCGGTGAAGGTCAGGACACGGTGGCCGTCGGGGTCGGTCGAGCGTGTGACGTCGAGCGCTCCCGCTGGATAGTTGCCCGAGAGGGTCACGGTCTCCGAGGTGGCAGAGCTGCCAAGGCGGTAGCGGCGGCAGCGGAGCGAGGCGTCCCCCGAAGTGGTGTTGCAGAGGTATTCGACCGTGGCGGGGTGCGACTGCATCAGCGCGCCCTCGGCGATGACGCTCAGCGGAGCGTCGGTGCGCAGCGGGCGGTAGGTTGTCGTGCGGTAGGGAAAGTTGTCGCCGTAATAGGTCTTGGGGTCTTGCGCAACGCCGCCGGAGCATGGCACGGGGAGATACTGGCGCACCGGGCGGTCGAGGGCGTCATATTCCACGGCCGTGGATGTCTGCCCTCCGCCGGCCACATCGGCCACGGTGCGGACAGGGAGCCCGAACCCGTCATAGTCGACCGTCTGCGAGGCCGTCCCGGCGTCATCGTGGAGTGTGGCCATGAACCGGTTGGCGATATGTCGGAGAGTGAGAGTCAAGTTATAAATCTGTTTAGTCTTTTGATTTCCAAATATATGATAAAAC
>CAMWHE010000090.1 GCA_947173955.1 uncultured Bacteroidales bacterium
CGTGAAGTGGGCTATATGTATGGCTATTACAAGAAGATGGCGCGCGAGTTTACCGGCACATTCACCGGCAAGGGACGCGAATTCGGCGGCTCGCTGATCCGCCCCGAGGCCACAGGCTACGGCAACTGCTACTTCCTGCTCAATATGCTCGCCACCCGCGGCATCGCCATCAAGGGGAAGCGTGTGGCTATCTCAGGCTCGGGCAATGTGGCTACTTACACGGCCAAGAAGCTCCTGGAGCTTGGCGCAGTCGTCGTGTCGATGTCTGACAGCTCCGGCTTTATCCACGTGCCCGACGGCATCACTCCCGCCATGCTCGACTATATCTTCGAACTCAAGAATATCTATCGCGGCCGCATCAGCGAAGTGGCCGAGGAATATCCCGAACTGGTCAAATACTACCCCGGCGAACGCCCCTGGCACCACGTCAAGTGTGACATAGCGATGCCATCGGCCACGCAGAACGAGATCGACGGCGACGATGCCCGCGCCCTGCTCGCAGGGGGCTGTATAGCCGTAAGCGAGGGTGCCAATATGCCCAGCACCCCCGAGGCTATCCGCGAATTCCTCAATGCCAAGATCCTATATGCTCCCGGCAAGGCAGCCAACGCAGGCGGTGTGGCCGTTTCGGGCCTCGAGATGGCCCAGAACTCCCAGAAGCTCTCATGGACAGCCGAGGAAGTCGACGCCAAGCTCAAGAATATCATGGCCGACATCCACGCCCAGTGCGTGGAGCATGGCACGGAGCCCGGCGGCTATATCAACTATGTGAAGGGTGCCAATGTGGCCGGCTTCATGAAGGTAGCCCGCGCCATGATGGCTCAGGGCGTACTCTGATCTCGGCGGAAATCGTGAGGCCTCCTCACAGGCTTGGAATCATAAGGAGCGAAGGAGATCTTCATCTCTTTCGCTCCTGCATTTCGGGCCGGAGCGTTCCCGATGAAGTGTGGTTTTAGTAAAGAAATGTTAATATATGTCATTTCTGTTTTTTTTGATGTATCTTTATATCCCAAATACAGAAACATAAAACACCTTAACAAATCGACACTATGGCAGAAATCAAATGTATCGGAATCCTGACGTCGGGCGGCGATGCTCCCGGCATGAACGCGGCTATCCGCGCCGTCACGCGCGCAGCTATCTTCAGCGGCTTTCGGGTCAAAGGCATCTATCGCGGCTATCGCGGCCTGATCACCGATGAAATCGTGGAATTCCGCACACAGAATGTCTCCAACATCATACAGATGGGCGGCACCATCCTCAAGACAGCGCGCTGCAAGGAGTTTGAGACTCCGGAGGGGCGCCAGCTCGCCTACGACGTACTCCGCCGGCAGGAGATCGACGCTCTCGTCGTGATCGGCGGCGACGGCTCTCTGACGGGCGCCCGCATCTTTGCCAACGAATTCAATTTCCCCATCATAGGTCTCCCCGGTACAATCGACAATGACCTCTACGGCACCGACACGACCATCGGCTATGACACGGCTCTCAATACCATCATGGAGTGTGTCGACAAAATCCGCGACACGGCGACGAGCCATGAGCGCCTCTTCTTCATCGAGGTAATGGGCCGCGACGCCGGCTTCCTCGCCCTCAACGGCGCTATAGCCGCCGGCGCCGAGGCAGCTATCATCCCGGAAATCTCGACCGAGGTCGACCAGCTCGCCGAGCTCATCCAGAACGGCTTCCGCAAGAGCAAGAACTCGTCGATCGTGCTTGTAGCCGAGAGCCCCGTCACAGGCGGAGCGATGGGGCTGGCCGAACGTGTCAAGAAGGAGTATCCCGGCTATGATGTGCGTGTCTCCATCCTCGGCCACCTGCAGCGCGGCGGCTCGCCGACAGCCCACGACCGCATCCTCGCCTCCCGCATGGGAGCCGCAGCGATCGACGCCCTGATGGACGATCAGCGCAACGTCATGATCGGCATCAAGAATGATGAGATCGTCTATGTGCCCTTCACCAAGGCCATCAAGAACGACAAGCCTATCAACCGCGAGCTGCTCAGCACACTGCGTCGTCTTTCAATCTGATCCGTTTCACTCCATAAACAATCGTTTCTTACCATAAAAATGGCAAAAGTAATAATCATAGGCGCAGGTGGCGTAGGCACGGTAGTGGCCCACAAGTGCGCTCAGAATCCGCAAGTATTCTCAGAGATCGTGATCGCCTCGCGCACACGCTCCAAGTGTGACGCCGTAGCTAAGGCGATCGGCTCCGACCGCATCACGACCGATACCGTCGACGCCGACAGCGTCCCGCAGCTCGTCGAGCTCTTCCGCCGCCACAAGCCGGAGCTCGTCATCAATGTGGCGCTCCCCTATCAGGACCTCACCATCATGGATGCCTGCCTCGAATGCGGCGTCAACTATCTCGATACAGCCAACTATGAGCCCAAGGACGAGGCTCACTTCGAATACTCCTGGCAGTGGGCCTACCGCGAGCGCTTCGAGAAGGCCGGCCTGACAGCCATACTCGGCTGCGGCTTCGACCCCGGAGTGTCAGGCGTCTTCACAGCTTATGCCGCCAAGCACTATTTCAGCCGCATGGAGTATCTTGACATCGTCGACTGCAACGCCGGCGACCACGGCAAGGCTTTCGCCAC